>NZ_JBWKQJ010000004.1:0-696064 GCF_059418705.1 Duganella sp. GW821-FHT07F09
TTTAGGATTGAAAGTTAACAGGTACCCACTCTGTTTACAAGCAATATTTGAGGGGAAGGCTCAGGACCTGACCCCGGAGTAAAAATGAATCACACTGTTAATCTTTGGCCGCTGCTCGGCGTGGCCGTTATCATTCTTGGTTTCGCGCTGCGCGCGCATCCCGTGCTGGTGGTGATCGCCGCCTGCGCCGTCACCGGCCTGGCCGCGTCGATGGACGTCGAACATTTGCTGGCGGTGCTGGGCGCGGCCTTCATCAAGACCCGCAACCTGCCGCTGATCCTGCTGCTGCCGCTGGCGGCCATCGGTCTGCTGGAGCGCTACGGCTTGAAGGAGCATGCGCAGGCGTCCATCGCGCGCATCAAGTCGGCCACCACCGGGCGCCTGTTGATCGTCTATCTGGCGATCCGCGAAATCAGCGCCGCCTTCGGCCTGACCAGCATCGGCGGCCATCCGAACATGGTGCGCCCGCTGATCGCGCCGATGGCCGAGGGCGCGGCCGAGAACCGCTATCCGGTGCTGACCGACGCGCTGCGCCACCGCATCCGCGCCATGTCCGCCGCCACCGACAACGTCGGCCTGTTCTTCGGCGAGGACGTGTTCGTGGCCTTCGGCGCCATCGTGCTGATGCAAACCATCCTGCGCGGCGAGGGCATCGAGGTCGATCCGCTGCACATCGCGATGTGGGGCATTCCGACGGCGGTGACGGCCTTCATCATCCACTCGTGGCGGCTGCACCGGCTCGACGCCCACATCGCCCGCGCAATGATGGCGAGCGTGAAGGGCGGCCAGGCATGATTTCCGGCTCCCTGGTCAAACTCGACTTCTTCTATCTGGTGCTGGGCGCGATGCTGTTGATGATCGCGGTGATGGCGCTGCGCGACGCCCACAATCCCAAGCGCTATTCCAGCGCGCTGTTCTGGGCTTTGTACGCGGTGGTGTATCTGGCCGGCGACTGGCTGTCGCCGGTGGCGGCGGGCGCGCTGATGGTGGTGATGGCGCTGATCGCCGGTTTCGGCGGCGTCACGCTGGGACGCTACGGCGAGCGCTCGCCCGAGCAGCGCGGCGACAGCGCGCAGCGGCTGGGCCACAAGCTGCTGATTCCCGCGCTGATCATTCCAATCACGACGATGATCGGTTCGACCTTGCTGAAGGACGTAAAATTCGACGGCCTGTTCCTGCTCGATCCGAAGAACACGACCCTGGTCAGCCTCGGTTGCGGTTCGCTGTTCGCGGTCGCCACCGCGTGCTGGCTGACGCGCGCCACGCCGCTGCAGGCGATGCGCGAGTCGCGCCGGCTGGTCGATCATCTGGGCTGGGCGGTGGTGCTGCCGCACATGCTGGCGGTGCTCGGGCTGTTGTTCACGGAGGCGGGCATGGGCAAGGCCGTGGCGCACGTGGTCACGTCGTACATCAACATGGATGTGAAGCTGGTGGCGGTGACGGTGTACTGCATCGGCATGGCGCTGTTCACCATCATCATGGGCAACGGCTTCGCCGCCTTCCCGGTGATCGCCGGCGGCGTCGGCATCCCGGTGCTGGTCGGCGTGTACCACGCTAACCCTGCGGTAATGGCGGCCATCGGCATGTTCAGCGCCTATTGCGGCACCTTGATGACGCCGATGGCGGCCAACTTCAACATCGTTCCGGCGGCGTTGCTGGAGCTGCCCGACAAGAACGCCGTGGTCAAAATCCAGGTGGCGACGGCGCTGCCCTTATTGCTTGCTAATATTGCATTGCTGTATTTTCTGCTGAACATGTAAACGACAATCATTTGGGTTAGAGTAGCAGCCTGGTAGTTGAGTGTGGAGTCTAAGCGGATGAAAAAGATCATATTGTTGACGGGTTTCGAGCCCTTCAACCAGGAGACGATCAACCCCTCGTGGGAGGCGGTACGTGCCCTGCAGGGCTGGCATGAAGGCGATTTTGTCGTGCATGCGCGCCAGCTGCCGTGCGTGTTCGGACAGGCGAAGAAGGCGATGCACCAGGCGGTGGAGGAACTGCAGCCGAGCATCGTGATCGCGGTCGGCCAGGCCGGCGGCCGCGTCGACCTGTCGATCGAGCGCATCGCCATCAACATCGACGACGCGCCCATCGCGGACAACCAGATGCGCCAGATCGTCGACCAGCCCATCGTCACCGGCGGTCCCGCCGCTTACTTTTCCACGTTGCCGATCAAGGCGATCGTGCAGGCGCTGCGTGATGCCGGCCTGCCGTCGTCTGTGTCGCAAAGCGCCGGCACCTTTGTCTGCAACCACGTGTTCTACGGCTTGATGCACCAGGCCAGCGAGTGGGGCACGACGATGCGCGCCGGCTTTATCCACATTCCTTATCTGCCGCAGCAGGCGGCCCGCCATCCCGGCTCGGCCAGCATGCGACTCGACGACATGGTCGAGGGCCTGCGCATCGCCATCCGCACCACGCTCGCGCACACCGTCGATGTGCGCGAGGCGGGCGGCGTGACGCATTAGGCTTTCTTCTAAATCACGTAGGGCGGATTAGCGCGCAGCGCGTAATCGGCCAGGCGCCGCCGACGGCTCGTCGATGGCCGATTACGGCGTTCCGCCTAATCCGCCCTACGTGAATCCCGATCAATTTGGCTTCGATGGGTTAAGAATATTCAGGAACGCGCGCACCACCGGCGCGTCGTCCAGGGTGGTGTAGGTGATGTACAGATTGGCCGACGGCGGGTTGCTGCGGATCGGCAGGAACACCACTCCCGGCCAGCCTATGCGGCTGGTGGTCTCGGGCAGCAGCGCCACGCCCAGGCCCGCGCCCACCATCGCCAGCAAGGTTTGCGGCTCGGACGCCTCCTGGAAAATCGTCGGCTGGAAGCCGGCCTTCACACAGCACTGGATCAGATAGCGCGGGAACGACGACTTGTCCAGCGCCAGCGTCAGCATCGGTTCGTCGGCGATGTCCATCAACTCGATCGACTCCTGCTTGGCCAGCGGGTGGTGCTCGTTGATGGCCACGCACACGTCCTCGCGGAAGCACAGCTCCTGGCGCAGGTTGTCCTGCTTCAGATCGTCCTCGTCGAGCTTGGGCTCGCGCCAGAATCCGACGTCCACCTGTTTGGCGCGCAGCGCCTCGTACTGCAAGGTCGGCCCCAGTTCGTGCAGGGTCCACGTCACGCGCGGGAACTTGGTCTGGAACTCCTCCAGCAAACTGGGGATCGGCCCCCACATCGCCGAGCCGACGATGCCCACCCGCAGGCGTCCCACTTCGCCACGGTCGATCTGGCGGATGGTGTCGATCGTCATGCGCATCTTCGCCAGCAGCTCGGACGCTTCGCTCATGAGCGCCTTGCCGGCCACCGTCAGTTCGAAGGTGCGGGTGGTGCGGGCGAACAGCTTGACACCCAGCTCGCTCTCCAGTTTCATGATCTGCTGGCTCAGTGGCGGCTGCGAGATGTGCAGGCGTTCGGCGGCGCGGCTAAAGCTCTTTTCCTCGGCGACGGCCAGGAAGTACCTCAGTTGTTTCAGATCGATGGACATGGCGGGCCTGGTGTCGGTGGTCTCGGTTAGTGCGGCTGCATGGCGCAGGCCAGCGCGGCGCCGCAGCGGGCGTTGTTCTTCACCAGCGCGATGTTGGTGGCCAGGCTGCGGCCCTCGGTCAGCTGCTTGATGCGGCCAAGCAGGAACGGCGTGACGTTCTTGCCGGCGACGCCTTGCGCGTCCGCCTCGCCCAGCGCCTGGATGGTGATGGCGTCGATCTCGGCCTTCGGCATCGCCTCCGCTTCCGGCACCGGGTTGCTGACGACGATGCCGCCGGCGAGGCCCAGTTGCCACTTGGTCTGGATGAAGGCCGCCTGTTCGGCAGGTGTGTCCAGCTGGAAGTCGGCGTTGAAGCCGCTCTCGCGCGTGAAGAAGGCGGGGAAGCCGCGTTGGCCGACGCTGACCACCGGCACGCCATGCGTCTCCAGGTATTCCAGCGTCAGGCCGATGTCGAGGATCGATTTGACGCCGGCGCACACCACCGCCACCGAGGTGCGCGCCAGTTCCTGCAGGTCGGCCGAGATATCGAAGCTGGTTTCCGCGCCCCGGTGCACGCCGCCGATGCCGCCGGTGACGAACACCTGGATGCCCGCCAGCGCGGCGCAGATCATCGTCGCCGCGACGGTGGTGGCGCCCAGTTTCGATTGCGCCAGCACGTACGCCAGGTCGCGGCGGCTGACCTTCATCGCGTCGGGCGAGGTGCCCAGCAATTCGAGCTGCTCCTCCGACAGGCCGATGCAGATTTTGCCGCCCATGACGGCGATGGTGGCCGGCACCGCGCCGCCGTCGCGGATGATTTGTTCGACTTCGCGCGCCATCTGCACGTTTTGCGGATACGGCATGCCGTGCGAGATGATGGTCGATTCCAGCGCGACGATCGGTTTGCCGGCGGCGCGGGCGGCGGCCACTTCGGGCGAGAACAGGAGGAATTGGTGCATGGGTCAGTCCTTATGGGGGAAGAGGGGAGGCTCGAAGTCGGGAACATGCGCGGCGAAATACCCGGCGTGGCCAGGGGGAATCGGCGTCGGATAAAAATCCTGGATTTCGTCGAGGACGTCGGCGGCCAGCATGGGCGAGACGGTGTCGTGGCTTTCCAGCGTCATCGCGGCGACCTTCAGGCCTCGGCGGCAGGCCAGCGTCAGATCCTGGCTGCCCTGGTACAGCGACCAGCAGACGGCGGCCGAGAAGGCGTCGCCGGCGCCGGTGACGTCGACCACGTCCACCTCGTGCGCGGCCAGCCATGCCAGCTCGCCGTCGCGGGTGTGGAACACGCCCTCTCCGCCGCAGGTGACGATGATATCCCGGGCGCCGCGCGCCAGCACGGCGCGGCAGGCCAGGCGCACGTCGGCCTCGGTCGGCAGCGCGCGGTCGGCCAGCGTTTCGAGTTCGCCGCGATTAAGTATCAGCAGGCGCAGGCCGGTCAGGTCGGCCGGCAGGCGCGCCATCTTCGGCTGCGACACGGCCACCAGGATCAGGGGCACGTTGTCGGCGCGCGCGCTCTCGAGCAGCGCGCTGACGCTGGCGGCCGGCAGGTTCAGGTCCGCCACCGTCATCGACGCGGCGGCGCGCTGCGGCAGCCGGCTGCCCAGGAATTCTGGCGTCATGCGGTCGTACAGCGCCATGTCGGCCAGCGCCACCACCAGTTCGCCGCGCTCGTCGAGGATGGCGGTGTAGGTGCCGGTGGAGGTGTCGGCCAGGTTCAGCGAGCCGCGCATGTCGATGCCGGCGTTTTCCGCGTGGTCGCGCAGCGCGCGGCCGGCGCCGTCGTCGCCCAGGGCGGTCAGCAGCGCGGTCGGCAAATTCAGGCGCGCCAGGTTCTCGGCGATGTTGCGGGCCACACCGCCGTAGACTTCCTCGGCGGTGGCCGGGTTGGAGGTCCCCAGCTGCATGGCGGCGATGCTGCGCAGCTTGCGGTCCAGGTTGGCCGCGCCGATGCACAGCACGGGGCGCTTGTCGGGCAGCACATAGGCGCGGCCCAGCAGGCGGCGCTCGCGGATCAGGCTGGCGATGTGCCCGGCCACGGCCGAGCGCGACAGACGCAGGCCGACCGCCAGGTCCTGCTGGGAGATGAAGGGGTTGGCGCGGATCAGCTCGTAGAGCTGTTCTTTTTTTGAAATATCGTTCACGGTCGGCCTTAAAACATTTGTCCGATATAATAGACATTTGTTTGTTGGCGGTCAACAAGCCTGTGGCAGGCCTGGCCGGCTCAGTTCATCCGCATGAATAATACCGCCGATTTATAGGGTTTATGTATAAATGTGGAAGAAAAATGGTATTTGCCATACATATAGAGAATGATGCATAGTGTCAGTATCCGCAGTAAAACTTCAATCGGCCAGCCTTCGGCCCGCAGCGCGTCATCTATAAAAACAGAGGATAACCATGTCTAATAATTCCCCATTCCAGGCCGCCGAAATCATCCGCGCGCGCATTCCTGCGAACTTCAAGTCGCGCGTCGCCATGATCCTGGGTTCCGGCCTGGGCGTGCTGGCCGAGCAGATGACCGACGCGGTCACCATCAGCTTCAACGAACTGCCTGGCTTCCCGATCAGCACCGTGCACGGTCACGCCGGTGAACTGGTGATCGGCACCTTGTCCGGCGTGGCGGTGGTGTGCATGAAGGGCCGCGGCCACGTCTACGAGGGCTATGGCCTGGGCGTGATGACCAGCGCCGTGCGCACCATGAAGCTGCTGGGCTGCGAGATGCTGTTCGTGACCAACGCCGCCGGTTCGCTGCGCACCGAAGTCGACGCCGGCGCGCTGGTCGCGCTGACCGACCATATCAACTTCATGCCCGGCACGCCGATGATGGGTCCCAACGACGAGCGTTTCGGTCCGCGCTTCTTCAGCATGGCCAACGCCTACGACGCCGACCTGCGCGCGCTGCTGAAGGCTTCGGCCGAAGAGAAGAAGGTCACCTTGCACGAAGGGGTGTACATCGCCTACGCCGGCCCGAACTTCGAAACCCCGGCCGAAATCCGCGCCTTCAAGACGTTGGGCGCCGATGTCGTCGGCATGTCGGTGGTGCCGGAGGTGGTCTCGGCCCGTCACTGCGGCCTGAAAGTGGTGGGCGTGTCCGCCATCACCAACCTGGCCGAAGGCCTGTCGCCGTTCCCGCTGTCGCACGAGCAGACCCTGAAGTACGCGGCCATCGCCGCGACGTCGCTGATTGAAGTCATCCTCGGCTTCCTGGCCAACGTGGCCAAAACACCGCAGGCGTAAGAACCCGAAAGGGCGGCTAGTCCGCCCTTTTTTGCTTTTTGGAGCACACTATGAAACGCGCATTTATCCTGCTGCTGGACTCCTTCGGTCTGGGCGCCACGCCCGACGCAGCCAAATACAACGACGTCGGCGCCAACACCTTCGGCCACATCGCCGCCTGGGCCGCCAAGAGCGGCAAGCCGATGTCGCTGCCGACGATGGAAAAACTGGGCCTGGCCGCCGCCGCCCATGCCGCCAGCGGCGAATGGGCCGAGGGCTTCGCGCAGCGCGACGGTTTCACCGCCGCCTACGGAGCCGCGCGCGAGCGCTCGACCGGCAAGGACACGCAGTCCGGCCACTGGGAAATCGCCGGCGTGCCGGTGGAATTCGACTGGGGCTACTTCCCGAAGACGGTGCCATCGTTCCCGGCCGAGCTGACCAAAAAACTGCAGGAGCTGACCGGCGTGCCGGGCTTCCTGGGCGACTGTCATGCCTCCGGCACGGAGATCATCAACAAGCATGGCGATGAACATGTCGCCACCGGCAAGCCGATTATCTACACCTCGGCCGACTCGGTGCTGCAGATCGCCGCGCACGAGGAGTCGTTCGGCCTGGAGCGCCTGTACGAAGTGTGCGAGATCGCCTTCAAACTGGTCGAGCCGTACAACATCGGCCGCGTGATCGCGCGCCCGTTCACGGGCGCCAACGGCAACTACACCCGCACCACCAACCGCCACGACTACGCCGTCGCGCCGCCGGCGCCGACCCTGCTGGATCACGTGAAGAACGATGGCGGCGAAGTCATCGCCCTCGGCAAGATCAGCGACATCTTCGCCACCCAGGGCGTATCGCGCCTGGTCAAGGGCAAGGACAACATGGCGCTGTTCGACGCGCTGATGAAGGTGGAAAAGGAAGCAGGCGACAAGTCGCTGACGTTCGTGAACTTCGTCGACTTCGACCAGGCCTTCGGCCACCGCCGCGACGTCACCGGCTACTCGAACGCGCTGCACGAGATGGACGCCCGCCTGCCGGAGTTCATCGCCCAGCTGAAGGAGGGCGACCTGGTGGTCATCACCGCCGATCATGGCTGCGACCCGACCTGGCCGGGCTCCGACCACACCCGCGAGCACATTCCGATGATTTTCTTCGGTCCGGGCGTGAAGGCGCGGCAGCTACCGATTTCCGAAACCTTCTCCGACATCGGCCAAACCCTGGCCCACCACCTCGGCGTGAAACCACTTTCCCACGGAAGCAATCTGTTATGAGCGTAATTACTGATTTCAAGCGTAATGAAGCGGTCCCGCTGGACTTGGGCTGGATCAACCATATCCACGTCAACAAGAGCGCGGCCGACCGCCGCGCCGCCAGCCTGGCCAACCGCCGCACCGTCAAGAAGGAGTACCAGGCCGCGTGGCTGGTCAAGGCCATCGGCCTGATCGACCTGACCACCTTGTCCGGCGACGATACCCCGGGCCGCGTCGAGCGCTTGTGCATGAAGGCCATGCGGCCGCTGCGCGCGGACCTGGTCGAGGCCCTTGGCCTGCAGGACGTCAAGCTGGCCACCGGTGCCGTCTGCGTGTACCACGAGATGATCAAACCGGCGGTGCAGGTGCTGCAAGGCCGCTTGCCGATCGCCGCCGTGTCGACCGGCTTCCCGGCCGGGCTGACCAGCATGGAAACCAAGGTGCGCGAGATCGAATTGTCGGTCGCCGCAGGCGCCAGCGAGATCGATATCGTCATCACCCGCCAGCATGTGTTGACGGGTAACTGGCAGGCGCTGTACGACGAGATGGTGGCTTACCGCCAGGCTTGCGGCGAGGCGCACGTCAAGGCGATCCTGGCGACCGGTGAACTGGTCACGCTGGAAAACGTCGCCAAGGCGTCGTGGGTCTGCATGATGGCCGGCGCGGACTTCATCAAGACCTCGACCGGCAAGGAGCCGGTCAACGCGACGATTCCCGTCTCGCTGACGATGGTGCGCGCGATCCGCGACTATTACGAGCAGACCGGCTTCAAGATCGGCTACAAGCCCGCTGGCGGCGTCGGCACGGCCAAGGCCGCGCTGCAGTATCTGACGTTGATGAAGGAGGAGCTGGGCAACGAGTGGCTGGAGCCGCACCTGTTCCGCATCGGCGCATCCAGCCTGCTGACCGACATCGAGCGTCAGCTTGAGCATTACGTGACCGGGAATTACTCGGCCGCTCACCGCCACGCACAACCCTAATACGGACCACGTCATGCCATCTATTAAAGAGATCCTCAATACCATGGAATACGGCCCAGCACCCGAAAGCCAAAAAGAAGCGCAAGCGTGGCTGGAGCAGCACGGCCGCACCTTCGGTCTGTTCATCGACAACGCGTGGAGCGAGCCGGGTGAATTGTTCGCTTCGACCAATCCGGCGGACGCCGGCAAGCTGGCCGACCTGACGCAAGCCACCGGCGCCGACGTCGACCGCGCCGTCGAAGCGGCGCGCCGCGCGCAGCCGGGCTGGCAGGCCTTGGGTGGCCACGGCCGCGCCAAGGTGATGTACTCGCTGGCCCGTCTGCTGCAAAAGCACGCGCGCCTGTTCGCGGTGCTGGAGACGCTGGACAACGGCAAGACCATCCGCGAAACGCGCGATGTCGACCTGCCGCTGGCCGCGCGCCACTTCTACTATCACGCCGGCTGGGCGCAGTTGCAGGCCGAGGAATTCGCCGACTACCGCGCCGTCGGCGTGGTCGGCCAGATCGTGCCGTGGAATTTCCCGCTGCTGATGCTGTCGTGGAAAATCGCCCCGGCCATGGCCGCCGGTAACACCATCGTCTTCAAACCGGCCGAGTTCACGTCGCTGACGGCGATGCTGTTCGCCGAGATTTGCGTGCAGGCCGGCGTGCCTGCCGGCGTGGTCAACATCGTCACCGGCGATGGCCGCGTGGGCGAGGCGATCGTCAACCATGCGGGCATCGACAAAATCGCCTTCACCGGTTCGACCGAAGTGGGTCGCCTGATCCGCGTCGCCACCGCCGGCAGCGGCAAGAAGCTGTCGCTGGAATTGGGCGGCAAATCACCGTTCATCGTCTTCGACGACGCCGATCTGGACGCCGCCGTCGAAGGCCTGGTCGATTCGATCTGGTTCAACCAGGGGCAGGTTTGCTGCGCGGGTTCGCGCCTGCTGGTACAGGAATCGGTCCAGGATAAATTCCTCGGCAAGCTGCGTGCCCGTATGGACAAGCTGACCCTCGGTTCGCCGCTGGACAAGTCGATCGACATCGGCGCGCTGGTCGATCCGGTGCAGCAGCAACGTATCGCCGGCCTGGTGGAATCAGCCCGCGCCGAAGGTTGCGACGTGTACCAGCCCGCATGCGAGATTCCGGCCAACGGTTCGTGGTATCCGCCGACCCTGATCACCGGCGCGTCGACCTCCGCCGCCGTGGCGCAGGCCGAGATCTTCGGCCCGGTGCTGGTGGCGATGAGCTTCCGCACTCCGCCGGAAGCGGTGCAACTGGCGAACAACACCGTCTACGGCCTGGCCGCTTGCGTGTGGACCGAGAACATCTCGCTGGCGCTGGATGTCGCGCCGCAAATCAAGGCCGGTGTGGTGTGGATTAACACCGCCAACCAGTTCGACGCCGCTTGTGGCTTCGGCGGCTACCGCGAATCGGGCTTCGGCCGCGAGGGCGGCCGCGAAGGCATGTACGAGTACATGACCGCGCTGTCGGAGGATGCGCGTCCGGCCGCGCCGCTGGTCGAAGAGAAGCAGAAGGCCAAGGCCGCAGCGCCGGCCGCCGGCACATTCGCCATCGATCGCACCGCCAAGATGTACATCGGCGGCAAGCAGGCGCGCCCTGACGGCGCCTACAGCCGTCCGGTGCATGGCGCCGACGGCGCCTTCATCGCCGAAGTGGGCGAGGGCAGCCGCAAGGACATCCGCAACGCGGTGGAAGCGGCGCACAAGGCCGGGGGCTGGGCAAAGGCGACCTCGCACAACCGCGCGCAGGTGTTGTACTACATCGCAGAGAACCTGGCCGCGCGCGGCGAGGAGTTCGCCGCGCGTATCGCCGCGATGACCGGCACCAAGAACGCCGAGAAGGAAGTGCAGGCGTCCATCGAGCGGCTGTTCTACTACGCGGCATGGGCCGACAAGTACGACGGCTTGGCACACCAGCCGCCGATGCACGGCGTGACCGTGGCGTTGAACGAGCCGGTTGGCGTGATCGGCATCGTGTGCCCGAACGAGGCGCCTTTGTTGGGCTTCATCTCGCTGGTGGCGCCTGCCATCGCGCTGGGTAACCGCGTGGTTGTGGTGCCGTCGGAAGCGCATCCGCTGTCGGCCACCGATTTGTATCAAGTGCTCGATACGTCGGATCTGCCGGATGGCGTGATCAATATCGTCACCGGTTCGGCAGACGAGTTGGCGCGCACCTTGGCGACGCATTCGGATATCGACGCGGTGTGGCGTCACGACGGTTCGGCCGAGGGTTGCGCCGAGGTCGAGCGCCTGTCTGCCGGTTCGCTGAAGCGCACCTGGGTGGGCGGCGCCAAGGGGCGCGACTGGTATAGTACGGCCCAAAGCGGCGGTCGCGCGGTACTGGCGCACGCCTCGCAAGTCAAGAATGTTTGGATACCTTACGGCGTCTAATCGGGCCGGCGGCGGTGCATGCATGGCGGATTACGCTTCGCTAATCCGCCCTACGTGGATCCGTGGCCAGGCCACCGGCGGTTGATTAAAACGCGCATACACGTAGGGCGGATTAGGCGGAACGCCGTAATCCGCCATTTGCGAGCCGCCGACGTCCTTCTTAATACCCAATAATCAACGCGGAGAATCGCATGTTTTTACCTCAAGAGATCATACGCAAAAAGCGTGACGGCGGCGTCCTGAGCGCCGAAGAGATCCAGTTCTTCGTCGGTGGCATCACGAGCAATCGCGTGACCGAAGGCCAGATCGCGGCGCTGGCCATGGCCGTGTTCTTCAACGATATGACCATGGACGAACGCGTGGCCTTCACCCTGGCCATGCGCGACTCCGGCGAAGTGCTGGACTGGCGCTCGCTGGACCTGCCTGGCCCCGTGGTCGACAAGCATTCCACCGGTGGCGTCGGCGACGTCGTCTCGCTGCTGCTCGGCCCCATGATCGCCGCGTGCGGCGGCTTCGTGCCGATGATCTCCGGGCGTGGCCTGGGCCACACCGGCGGCACGCTCGACAAGTTCGATTCGATCCCAGGCTACACCACGGTGCCGGACAACACCCTGTTCCGCAAGGTCGTCAAGGAAGTCGGCGTCGCCATCATCGGCCAGACGTCGTCGCTGGCGCCGTCGGACAAGATCTTCTACGGCGTGCGCGATGTCACCGCAACCGTGGAATCGGTGGCGATGATCACCGGCTCCATCCTGTCGAAGAAGCTGTCGGCCGGCCTGGACGCGCTGGTCATGGACGTCAAGGCCGGTAGCGGCGCCTTCATGCCGACCTACGACAAGTCGGTCGAACTGGCCGACAGCATCGTCAAGGTCGGCAACGGCGCGGGCATGATGACCTCGGCCATCCTGACCGACATGAACGAATCGCTGGCGCCATACGCCGGCAACGCGCTGGAAGTACGCGGCGCGATGGATTACCTGACGGGCGTGTCGCGCCCGGCGCGCCTGCACGAAGTGACGATGGCGCTGTGCGCCGAGATGCTGGTGCTGGGCAAACTGGCCGCCAACGAAACGGAAGCGCGCGCCAAGCTGCAGGCTTGCCTGGACAACGGTTCGGCCGCCGAGCGCTTCGCGCGCATGGTGGTGGCGCTGGGCGGTCCGGCCGACTTGATGGAAAATCCGGACAAGCATCTGGAGAAGGCGCCGATCGTCATCCCGGCGCCGTCGCTGACATCCGGCTACGCGTCGACCACCGATTGCCGCGGCATCGGCCTGGCGGTGGTGAGCCTGGGCGGCGGACGTCGCCGCGCGGCGGATCCGATCGACTTCGCCGTCGGCCTGACCGAATTGGCCGGCCTGGGCGACAAGATCGAAGCCGGGCAGCCGCTGGCGATGGTGCACGCGCGCACCCGGGAAGCGGCGGAGCAGGCGGTGCGCGAGATCCAGGCGGCCTATCGGATCGGCGACGCCGCTCCAACGGCCAACCCTGTCGTCTATCGCACGATTCGTCCATAAGCGGAGACACAATGAACAAAAAAGAACTGATCGCCGAAGCCGCCGCCGCGCGGCTGAAGGCTTACACGCCGTACTCCAACTTCAAGGTCGGCGCCGCGCTGCTGACCAACGACGGCAAGGTTTTCCACGGCTGTAACGTGGAGAACGCCGCCTACGGTTTGTGCAACTGCGCCGAGCGCACCGCGTTCTTCAGCGCCTTCGCGCACGGCTACAAGCCGGGCGAATTCGACCAGCTGGTCGTCATCGGCGAGACCGACGGCCCGATCGCCCCGTGCGGCGCCTGCCGCCAGGTGATCCTGGAACTGGGCGGCGACGAGCTGCCGGTGCTGCTGACCAATCTGAAGGGCGACATCTTCGAGACCACGGCCGCCGCCCAGCTGCCGAACGGCTTCGGCCGCGCCGATCTGAAGAAGTAAGCGCTTTGGTTTTCAAGAAGACGATCGATGTGCAGGCGGCCGTCGCGATCGCGGCGGCCGAGGCCATCGCCGCCAAGACGCAAGGCACCTTCGGCGTCGGTGGCCTGATGCTGGACCAGCATGGCAACGTGCTGCAGTCGCTGCACAACAACGTCATCAAGCAGGGTTTGATTTTCGATCCCACCGCCCACGGCGAGCGCCAGTTGATAGACTGGTACTACGCCGAACGCGCCAAGGGCCGCGACCTGCCGCCGCCGCAGGACATCACCATCGTCACCTCGCTCGACCCGTGCTGCATGTGCAGCGGCGCGATACTGGCCGGCGGCTTCAATGTGGTGGTGGCCGCGCCGGACCGCGAAGCCGGCATCGACCACGACGTCAGCGCCGGCTTCGGCGCGCTGCCGGAGGCGCTGCGCGCGCAAGCCGCATCGACCTTCAGCTATCCGGCGATTTTGGGTTCCTCGCTGTACGCGCGGGCGGCCTCCGGCGCCACGCCCAAGTCCTTCTTCATCGGCAAGACCATCTCCGAACCGACGCAGGCCTTGTGCGCGCTGGTGTTCGAGGCGACGTCCGACGAGGTGATGGGCTTGTTCCAGACCGATCTGCCAGGGGAACAGCTGCTCGATCCCGCCACCCTGGCGCCCGATCACGCCATCGCGCGGGCCCTGAGGCAGGTCTATCCGGATGCGCTGGCCTACCGCTGCGCGCCGCTCATGCCCGACGCCGGCCTGGCGCCGTTCCTGCTACAGGCAATGGCGCGCGACCGCGAAAACGGTGGTGAAGGCGACGCCGTCGCGCTGCTCGATTCGTTCGGCAATCTGCTGCTTTGCATGCCGGGCAGGATGGCGCGATCTGGCATCCGCAGCGCCTTTATGGAGGCCACGCGCGCCTACGCGCAACTACGCTACAAACTGATGGCCGGCGCCACGCCGGAACGGCAGGAGGCGGTGCGCCGCTATCTGGGCCACCCGAAGGATGGTACCCTGGTTTTCGCCAGGGGGCCGGACGCCGGCGCGATCAGCTTCATGAATCTCGGTGCTTACGGCTCGACGATGGAGGGGCCGCTGCCGCCGAATAATCCAAGGCAGTTCCAGTATGTCGTGCCGTCCATCGCGCAGGCGGAGCTGGACGCCATCTGCGCGGCGATGCCGCCGTTGTACAGCGATATCATCCGCATCCGTCCCACACAAGTCGCCGACCAGGCGTTGATCGACGCCTTGACGCGGGGCTGAGAGCCGGCGCTCAACCCTGCGGGTCGTAGGTGCCGATGCTCCACACGTGGCCTTCGGGGTCGCGGCAGGTGAAGCCCCGGCCGCCGTAATCCTCATCTTTGATATCCAGCAGGATCTTGGCGCCGGCTTCCAGCGCGCGCCCGTACACCAGGTCGGCGTTGTTGACCACCAGGTAGGTGCTTTGCGTGACGAAGTGGCCGATTTCGGCGGGCTGCTTCATCAGCCTGCCGAATTCGGTGTCGAACACGGAACCGAGCATGATCATGCTGTTGCCGAACGCGAGCTGGGCATGGGCGATGGTGCCGTCGTCGTTGGGGACGACAAGTTGAGGTTCGAAGCCGAAGGTGTCGCACAGCCACTCGATGGCGGCGGGCGCATCCCGGTAGCGCATGCAGGGTACCACGGTGCAGAGGGTTTGCTTGGGTATGCTGGACATTGTTTGCTCCCTGTTCTGTCGATGGAACAGATTCGATCGGTTTTCCGCGCGGTCCGTTCGCCGTGCTGATGCGAACAGACCCGGAAAAGAAAGTATATATTGATAGCGCTCAGGGGGAAATCACAATTCCTCACATTTGCTGGAACAGGTGTGTGTTGCCCCGGCTGACTTCCAGCTGCTCGGAGAAGTTCCTCATCTTGACCATTTGCCGGCCGCGCAGGTCGCGCGTGACGCCCTCGATGGCGTCCACCCGCACCAGGGTCGAGCGGTGGATGCGCCAGAATTCGTCCGGGTCCAGCTCGTCGGCCAGCTCCTTGAGTGTCTTGCGTATCAACACCTCCGACTGCTCGGTCTGGACGCGCGTGTATTTTTCGTCGGCGCGGAAGAACAGCACCTCGCGCGTGCTGATCATGCGCAGGTTGGCGCCCACCACCGCCTGTATCCAGCGCAGGTATTGGGGCCTGGCCGGGTCGGGCCGGCCCGACCCGGCCTGGGCCGCCAGCAGCGCGCCCAGTTGACGCTCGATGTTGGAAGGCTGCCGGCCGATCAGCGTTTGCAGCCGCGCGCAGGTGGTCTTGAGCCGTTCGCCGCCGGCCGGCTTGAGCAGGTAGTCGAGCGCGCCCTGTTCGAAGGCCTCGATCGCATATTGGTCGTAGGCCGTCACGAACACCAGGTGGCAGCGGTTGAACAGCATGCGCGCCGCCTCGATGCCGGACAGGCCGGGCATGCGGATGTCGAGGAAGACGATGTCGGGCTGGTGCTGGCCGGCCAGCGCCACGGCCTCGATGCCGTTGGCCGCTTCGGCCACGATGTCCAGCCCCGGCCACGCTTCGCGCAGGCGGGCGCGCAGCTGTTCGCGCATCGGTTCCTCGTCGTCGGCGATCAGCGCGGTGGCGCGGCGCGGCGGCGCATTCGTTGAACAATTCGTGTGCGGATTCATTGGCAGGTTCATTTGGCTCCGTCGGAAAAAATATCGGGCGCGTACGGCACGCGGATGCTGGCGCGCGTGCCGCCCGTCAGCGGCGCCTCGATCACCAGCTGCGCGCGCTGGCCGTACAGGATGCGCAGGCGCTCGCGCACGTTCGCCAGCCCCAGGCCGTCGCCGGCGTGGACGTTGAAGCCGATGCCGTCATCGATGACGTCGACCTGCAGCATCTGGCCGTCGACGTTGGCGCGGATGTCGATGCGGCCGCCGTCGATCTTCGGCTCGAGGCCGTGCTTGATGGCGTTCTCGATCAGGATCTGCAGCATCATCACCGGGAAGGTGGCGCTGAGCATGTGGTCCGGCACGTCGACCGAGACGGCCAGCCGCGCGCGCATGCGCGCCTGCATGATGGCCAGGTAGGCGCGCGACATCTCGATCTGCCGTCCCAGCGTGCCGGCGCCCCTGGCGCGCATCTGGGGCAGGGTGGCGCGCAGGTAGTCGATCAGGTTCTGGTGGATGCGCGCCGCCTGCGGCGGATCGGTCTCGATCAGCTGGCCGATCAGCGCCAGCGTGTTGAACAAAAAGTGCGGCTCGACCTGCGCCTGCAGCGCGGCCATGCGCGCCTCCACCAGCCGCCGCTCCAGGCCTTCCTCGTCGGCGTGGCTGGTGGCGTCGCGCGCCTCCAGCTCGGCCTTGCGCTTGCCGCCGGCCAGCACCTTCAGGCCCAGCGACAGCAGGATGAAGCCGACCGTCTGCTTGGGCAGGCCGAACGGCGTCAGGCCGAGGATCAACAGCAGCAGCCAGATGATGATCAGCTTGCGCCATTCGACCTGCGCCAGCCAGTCGAAGAAGCGCCACCACAGGCTGGCGGCCGTTTCGCCGATTTCGCGCACGATGTCGAGCAGGCTTTTGGCGTTGTCGTAGCCGGCCTTGGCCAGCCGCGATTTTTTCATTGCAGGCGCTCCTTGCGGAGGCGATGGCGGCGCTTGGCCATGACGCAGCCGAGCACCGCGAGCTTGACCAGCATGAAGGCGGCGAACAGCACGATCGCCATCGGCAGGATGGCCAGGATCAGCGCCAGCGCCAGCGCCACGCCGAGCAGCGCGGACGGCGGCATGGCGCCGATCAGGCGGGCCGCGCGGCGCAGCATGTGCATGCAGGTGGCAAAGATCTCGTCGAGCAGGCTCGACAGGGAGTGGGTGGTCGGGGTGCGCATGCCGTGTCTCCAGTGGTGTGTTGCGATGTGATCACTGTAGCAAAAGCGCGGGGGCGCCGGTGGGGATTGCGATCAATTGCAGTTTGGGCGGGTTGACCGGCGCCACCCGGCGATAAGCTGTGGCCCGGCGGGCGGCACGCACGCTTGCGCGCCGCTGTTGCTGCGGGAGATCAAGCGTGGATCGCGCAACAACTCTTTGTTGTTGTATAAAATCAAAAACATATGTGTTAATGGCAATACTTCGTGATATACTGTGTGCAATTGAGTTGTTAATCGGTAATCTGCGTGCCGCCATAGCGGCATTATTCTTAATCTAAGGAAATTTAATGTCCCGTTATTTCGCACTGAGCACGCTGGCCATCGCCGCCATCTTCGCCGCTCCGGCACAGGCCGGTTCGCTGAACCAGCAAGAGATCTTTGACCAATTCAACGTCGTTACCTTGGGCAACATGAAGTCCAGCTCGCACGTCGACGGCCGCACCTATGTGACCGGCTCGATGCAGGGCAATGGCGCCGTGCTGGGCATGCACCCGGGTGATATGCGCGCGTCCAACTACGCGGCGGTGACCGTCAAGGGCGTGGGCGTCGCGGCTGGCCAGGCGGCCATGAGCGGCACCCAGGTGACCGACAAGGGCGCCGTCGTCTACGGCAATATCGACAATTCCATCGTCAACAACGGCAGCAGCGCGATCTACGGCAACTCGATCAACACCAGCTACAACGGCAACGGCAGCGTCTACGTCCAGGGCAGCACCAACGGCGGCAACGTCAACGTGACCAAGCTCAATTCGGTACCGGCGGGCAGCCTGCAGGAGACCAACTCGACCGCCGCGACGTCGACCGACATGGGCAAGGTGCTGACCGCTGTGTCCCAGCAAATGAAAACCTACAAGTCGACCGGCAGCAGCGTCGTCATCGATTCGGGCAAGGCCACCTTCAACGCCCAGGTCAACAGCCAGGGCGTGGCGGTGTTCGACCTGACCAGCATCGAAGGCACGCTGTTCAACCAGAACCTGGTGCACGAGTTCAGCTTCAATTTCAACGGCGCCACCTCGGTCTACATGAACAGCGGCATCACCTCGGCCGTGATCAACGATAACTTCCTGGGCGGCAGCGCGCGCGAAGCCGGCCAGAAGATCATCTGGAACTTCTACGACGCCACCGACCTGACCATCAACGCCGAGTTCGGCGGCTCGATCCTGGCTGTCAAGTCCAACCTGATCAACAACGCCAACATCGAAGGCGGCGTCTATGTCAACAACCTCGATTCGCGCGCAGAGATCCACATCAACAACTTCGCCGGCGCCGTGCCGGAACCGGAAACCTACGCCATGATGATGGCCGGCCTGGGCCTGCTGGGCTTCATGGCGCGCCGCCGCAAACAGGCTTAATCCGGGCGCCGGGGCCATACGGCCCCTTTTCTAAAAATCAACGATGTCTTCGGGATATCGTTGATTTTTTTTCGTCTCAATTAGAAGTGGAACTCTATGGATTACGTTTCCAGGAAGACAAGTTAAATTTTCCAAGTGGCAATTTAATGATATCCTTGAGGTAATATAAATTACTTTTGGGGAAATCCACATGACCTCTGTCTTAAAAACCGCCGCTGCCGCCGTGATGATCGCTGTGGCATCGATGGGTGGCGCGCACGCCGCAGTGCTCGACCTGACCCTGGGCAACGCCAATGTGTTCGCGTTCAACGATTTCAAGGCGCCGCAGGCCGACGTCGAGGGCGCCATCATGGCCGGCCGCGATGTCAGTTTGAGCAATTATTCGGTCAACGACAAGAACGTTGACGCGTATGGCGGCTATGCGCTGATCGTCGGCCGCAACTTCACGTTCACCAGCGGCGCCGTCACGAACGGCGACACCTACGTCGGCGGCACCAGCACGCTCAACCAGAGCGGCACCCTGGCCACGCCGGTCAAGGGCGGCGCCGCGCCGGTGAACATGACGGCGCTGGCGGCCAGCCTGACCAGGACCTCGCAAGCGCTGACGCAGGTCGCCACGACCGGCAGCGCTCAGCAGAAGTGGGGCGGGGTGTACATCTCGGGCACCAACAGCGCGGTGGAAGTGATCGACCTCGACGCCAGCTGGCTCAATTCGAGCAGCTACTACAACCTCAGCAACATGAAGGCCGGCGCCACCCTGATCGTCAACTTCAGCGGCAGCAGCGCGACCTTCTCGGGCGGCTACCAGGCGTTCGACGGCTACAACGTGCTGTTCAACTTTGCCGACGCCACCACGCTCAACATCGCCACCGGCTTCACCGCCAACGTGCTGGCGCCCAACGCCAGCGTGACCAACGGCAGCGGCGTCATCAACGGCAACGTGGTCGTCAACAACTGGAACTCGGGCGTGCAGATCAATGCCAACCACTATTTCGTGGCGACCGACATTCCGGGCCTGGCGAGCGCCGTGCCGGAGGCGGAAACCTACGCGATGATGCTGGCCGGCCTGGGGCTGGTCGGCGTTATCGCCCGTCGCCGCAAGGCGGCGCGGGGGTAAGCGCCGGCCGGTTCGCCGCGCAAGCCATCCACGGGGTGGCTTTTTTTTGGGCCGCGCTCAATGGTCGCCGCCGAAGACGGCGCCGGCGGCCCGCTCCGGATCGTCCAGCGCCTCCACTTCGGCGAACGCCAGCTCGGTCAGCATGCGCTCGCCCACGGCCCAGGTGCCGGCGCTCGCTTCCAGCAGCATCGAGGGTCCCGCGTTGTAGCCGTTGGTGTTGATCTCATAGCTGTAAAAGGCCGACGCCTTCCAGCTGTCCTGTTGTTGCAGCAGGCGCGTGATCTCGCCTTCCAGCTGCGCGCAGCGGCCGTCGTTGTCCGCGCCGTCGCCGAGGCCCGCCAGCCGCCGCATCGTCAACTCGCCGTGGTGCGCGGTGATCACTTCCGCGATCTCGGGACGCAGCTTGCTGCTGGCGCCAAAGGATTGGTTGCCGCGCGTGGCGCCGCCCCCGATCTGGTCGAGATACGCGTCCAGGCGGGCCTTGCCCAGCGGCCCGGTTTTGATATCGGCGCGCTTGCTCTCGGCGTAGGCGGCGAAGGAGGCCGGATCGACAAATTCGACCAGGCGCCGGATGAATTTGGGATTGAAGCCGTCGCGGTCCTCGACCATGCGCAGCGTGACGCTGCCGCCGGCCGGCGCCAGCGTCGCCGCCGCCCCCACCAGCGGCACGCCCGGCAAGCTGAGCGATTCCGGATGGCCGACGTGGCTGGAAAAATGGCCCATGCCGGCGGTGCCGCCGACCAGGGCCGCGCTGAGCGTGGTGCCCGACGAGCGCGCGCGCGAACGTTCGACGCCACGCAGCCAGCCGTTGGCGTCGACACGCTCGTTCTTGCCCGCCACCAGGCGGTCATGGCTGGCCGTCAGGGCCGGACCGAGGTGCAGGCTGGCGACCGACAGGCGCGCGGTCAGCGTGGCGTTGGCCGACAGCGTGTGGCTGCCGCGCCGCTGGTCGCGCCAGTCGACCGAGATGTCGGCGTCGCGGAAAAACCGGGTGCTGAAATGCTGCCAATGCGCTACGGCCCCGCCGTCGCCGGGTGCGGCCGCGCGCTCGAACAGGAAGTCGGTGACGGCCGCCGCCTGGCGCCGCCAGCTGTCGGTGGGCACGCCGGCGGCGTCGCGCTGCAGCTCGGAGCGGACGATGACGCCGCGCGACTCGCTGCGGTCGTGCGAATACGCGGCGCCGACGCCGGCGCCGGCGGCCAGGTGGGTGCCATGCACGCCGACCGCCGCGCCGGCGAACAGGCCCAGCGCCGCCCCGGTCGAGTGGCGCGTGTCGGTACCCATGTAGACCTCGCCCCCATAGGAAGACGAGCCGACTTCCACGAAGGCGTAGCGGCCGCGCTTGGCCTTGGCGCCGAAGCCGGGCGCCAGCCCGACCTCCACGCCTTTCGGGTTGAACGGGTGCTCGTTGAGCGTCATGTTGGCGTTCAAGCCGTACATGCCGCCATCGAAGTAGCGCACGTTGTTCCCCAGCGGCGTGTGGTCGATGACGTCGCGCAGGCGCTGGTGCAGGCCCGCGATGGCGCCGCCGTCATGCCGTGGCGCGGCGCGGACGGCGCGGCGCAGCATGACGGCGCGCCGGCGCCGCTCGCGCACGTCGGCCAGCACCGGGCCGGCCGCGCCCATGCGCGCCGCTTCGGCGGCCCAGCGTTCGAGCGTGCCGAGGTTGAGCACCTGGAGCTTGGCCAGCTCGCCCCGGTCCGGCCTCAGCGCCGGTTGCCGCGCGTCGTGCAAGGCGGCCATGGCGGCGGCCGCGCCGATGGACAGCCGGTCGGCGTCGCCCAGCGCGATCCGGTCCACCTGTTGGGACGCGCTGCCTTTCCAGTGGAGTAGCGCCTGTTCGCGCAAGCGCAAGGTGGCGCGCTGGGCTTGCGTGACGGGGCGGCCGAGCAGGGCGCGCTGATGGACCAGCAACTTGTCGATGGTGTCGTGCACCGCCTGACGGCATAGCGTGGCCTGCTGCGTCAGCAGCGGCAGCGTGGCGCCGCCGTCGCCTTGCGTCATGGCCGTCAACGGCGATTTGCGCAACCCGAACAGGCGGGCCGGATGCCAGGCCTGGCCCGGATGGGCGGCGCGCTGGCCGGCGCGCTTGGCCCAGGTGCCGAATTTGGCCAGACGCTCCCGCGTGTGCGCCAGCGGCGTGCCTTCGCCGTCGTGGCGAAAACCGCTGCGCCAGGCCACATAGTCGGCCACCTGGGCGGGGTCGCCGATGTCCGCCGCCGTGGCGTGGGGCGTGGCCCGCAGCTTGGCCGCGCACAGCAGCGCGCCGGTTGCCAGCGCGTCGCCGCTGCGCACCGGCCCAGGCCCTGTTCGCAGGCGGGCGGTCGTCAGGCGCCCGCGCGCGTGCAGCAATTGTGCCGAGGGCGTCGCCGTCCGGGCCTGCCCCTCCGCGCCGGCGGCCAGTTGGTGCGCGGCCTGCAGAAAGGTGCGCAAGCTTTCCTGCCACAGTTGGCGATCGTCCGGCGCGGCCGGGGCTCCCGCATCGCCGAGCAGGTGCAGCAGCGCGTCGAAACCGGTCGGTGTGTGGCTCAGCAGGCGGGCCGCGTGCCAGGCATGGCGCTGCGCCGGCGTGGCCGGAGCGGCCTGCCCGGCGCCGTCGTCCAGCGAGTAGCCATGGCGCAGGTGCTCGAGCGCGGCGTGCGCCTCGGCGGCGTTGGCGCCGGTGCCGGCCAGGGCCAGCGCGACGTGCCACGCGCCGGCGAGGTTTGATTTCGGCGCGCCATCTTCGCCCCCGGGCGCCGTGTCTAGCAACGCGCCGGAGAGGGCGGAGGTTGGCGCCGTGCCAGCGGTGGCCGCTCCGGGGAATAGCGCATCGACGGCGGTGGCGAACGCGCCCGCGTCGCAGAGCACGGAGGCGACATCGGCGGCCGGCGGTGTCGCCCGTGGGTATAGCTTTTGGGTCAGGCCGGCCGCCATCTCGTCGATGCGGCGCAGGGTGCGGGGGGCGCTGGCCGCCCTGTGGCCGGACCCGGAGCCCGGTTTCGGCGTCGCCGGCGGCTCGGCTTGGACCGGCATCGGCGCGATCTTGGTGCGCACATAGCCCGGCAGCGCCGTGACGCTGACGCCGGCGGGACGGACGAGCCGGCGCAGCCCGCGCAGCCGGCTGTCCGCGCCGGCACCCTTGGTGTTGCTGCTCTTGCTATGGGCCTGGGTGGGGGCGGCGTCCGGCGTCTCGCCGGCGTTGTCGGCGCGGTGGAATAATGTAGTCAGTCGCATGGAAAACCCTGTTGGCGCGCGCCGGGCGGAACGGCTAGGCGCTAAGGTGCCAACTATAAGGGCGCGGTCACGGGCGGCGGGCCGGCCGCGCGAAGCGATGTGGCGATGAACGAAGCGGCCGCGCCGCGCTCAGGGCGTGTCCGGTACGCGGATCGCCGCCAGCACCATGTCGACGATGACCGTCTCGGCGTCGTCGAAGTCTTTTTTTGTGAGCTGCTTGCGGTTCAACACCAGCGCCATTTGCGCCGAGAAGTCGGCGTAGGACTGCGTCATCGCCCAGATGGCGAACAGCAGGTGGGTGGCGTTGATCGGCGCGATCTTGCCGGCGCGGATCCATTTTTCAAACACCTCGATATCCTTGCGCAGCAGCGGCACCACGCGGCTCTGGATCTGCGCGCCGTACAGCTGCGCGCCGCTGATGACCTCCATCGCGTACACGCGCGAGGCCCACGGCTGCTCGCGCGAGAACTTCAGCTTGGCCTGCACGTAGGTGCGCAGCACTTCGCGCGGCTCCTGGTCCTCGGCGGCCAGGTTTTCCATGCGTTCGAGCCATTCGTCGAGCACCTCGTCGAGCACCCGCTGGTACAGCGACTGCTTGGTGGGGAAGTAGTACATCAGGTTCTGCTTCGACAGCCCGGCGTTTTCCGCCACCGTGGCGATCGACGTGCCTTCGTAGCCGCATTCGGCGAACACCCGCACCGCCTCGGCGGCGATTTCAGCTTCGAGCTTGTCGCGGTTCAGGACGCGCCGTTTGATCTTCGGCGGTGGCGCTGCGGTCAGTTTGGCTGTCGACATATGTGTCTCAGGAAGGTCAGTAATTGCGGGTGGTCGGTATAGGCCACGTTGAAGCGGAACCAGATCGTCTCCGGTTGGCGCAGCATGAAGAAATCGCACGGCGACAGCAGGATGCCGGCCTTGAGCGCCTGGTCGGCGATGACTTGGCCGTTCCAGTCTGCGCTCGGGGCCTGCTGCCAGCCGGCGCTGACGAACATGCCGCCGCGCGGCTTGGCCAAGGGCGTCATGCCGGCGCCGCGCAGGCTGTCGATGGTGCGCTCGCGGGCCGCCTCCAGCTGGGCGATCAATTTGTCGACCATGCGCTTGTAGGGCCGCGCGCTGATGGCGTGGTAGACGGCGCGCTCGTTGATTTCGGAGGTGGTCAACCCGGCCAGCATCTTGACCCGCACCAGCTCCGGCAGCAGCGAGGCCGAGGCGCAGATCGAGCCGACCCGCAGCACCGGCGACAAGGTCTTGGAGAAGCTGCCGACGCGGATCACGCGCCGCAGGCCGTCCATCGCCGCCAGTGAGGCTTCGCCGCGCGGCGCCAGCTCGCGGTAGATGTCGTCCTCCACCAGCCAGAAGTCGAATTGTTCCGCGAGGCCCAGCAGGCGGTGCGCCTGCGCCGCGCTGAGCGAGGTGCCGAGCGGGTTTTGCAGCACCGTGTTGACGAACATGAGTTTGGGCTGGGTGTGCGCCGCCTGCCTTGCCAGCGCCTCGAAGTCCAGCCCCTGGTCGCCGCGCGGGATGCCGACCGCCACGCAGCCGTGGTGGCGGATCAGCGACAGCAGGTTGCTGTAGCCCGGGTCCTCGACGAAGACGGTGTCGCCCGGCCGGGTGAGCGTGCGCAGGATCAGATCGAATGCGTGGGTGGCGCCGTGCGTGAGCAGGACCTGTTCCGGCTCGACAGGGAAAAGGTCCTCGGTCAGGCTGGCGGCAAGGTGCTGGCGCAGCGTCGGGAAGCCGAGCGGATGGCCGTAGCCGCGCAGCCGGTTGGCCGGGATGCGCATGGCGTGGCGCACGGCGTCGAGGATGGTGTCCTCGCCGTACCATTCTGGCGGCAGCCAGCCGGCGCCCACGGCCAGCGCGTCTGACATGCCGGAGTACAGGTGGGCGGTGAGGGCGTCGATGGCGGTCGGCGTGGCCTCGCCGGCCAGCGGCAGCAGCGCCGCCGGCAGGTCCTGGCGCGCCACGAAGTAGCCGGAGCCGCGCCGCGAGGACAGCAGCCCCAGGGTGACGAGGCGGTCGTAGGATTCCACAACTGTAAAGGTGCTGACGCCATTACACTTGGCGAATTGCCGCACGGACGGCATTTTGGTTCCGATGCGCAACTCCCGCGCGCCCACCATCGCGCTGATGGCTGAGACGATCTGGTCCACGAGGCTGCCTTTGCCGCTCCGCTCTATGGCGATGACGGGCCAGCCGGCCGCGCCGGGCGGCTCGGTGGCGGATTGATCGATCGCAGGATACGCTGGTTCCATCCTTGACTCCAAAGGCGGCATAAAGCAAAACTGTACTGTTTTTACTACCGGTACGGTTGGACCGTTTTGATATTTGTGTATCTGTGCCATAGTTGTAGCGCTGTCTATTATTGCATCATCATTTTGCCAACTGGTAAATTTTTTTACGGTTCGTCAAAAAATCCGCTTGGCGTCACAGGAGATATGCATGAACGAATCACGACCAGAATCGATGGCGTCCTTCTGGATGCCGTTCACGAACAACCGCGATTTCAAAGCCCATCCGCGCCTGCTGGTATCGGCCGAGGGCATGTACTACAAGGATGTCGACGGCAACAGCATCCTCGATGGCACGGCGGGCCTGTGGTGCGTCCCCTGCGGCCACGCGCAGCCGAAGATCGTCGCCGCCGTGCGCGAGATGGTCGGCCAGCTCGATTTCGCGCCGACCTTCCAGATGGGCCACCCGGCCGCCTTCGACCTGGCCGAAAAGCTGATGGACTACACCAACCACCGCTTCGGCCACGTCTTCTACACCAACTCCGGCTCCGAGGCGGTCGACACCGCGCTGAAGATGGCGCTGGCGTACCACAAGGCGCGCGGCGAGGCTTCGCGCACGCGCCTGATCGGGCGCGAACGCGGCTACCATGGCGTCGGCTTCGGCGGCATCTCGGTGGGCGGCATCGCGGGCAACCGCAAGCAGTACACCGTCATGCTGCCCGGCGTGGACCACCTGCCGCACACGCACAACCTGGAGAAGAACGCCTACACGCGCGGCGAGCCGGAATACGGCACCGAACTGGCCGATGAACTGGAGCGCATCGTCGCGCTGCACGACGCCTCGACCGTGGCCGCCGTCATCGTCGAACCGGTCGCCGGATCGACCGGCGTGCTGATACCGCCGAAGGGCTACCTGAAGCGCCTGCGCGAGCTGTGCACCAAGCACGGCATCCTGCTGATCTTCGACGAGGTGATCACCGGCTTCGGACGTTTGACGACGCCGTTCGCGTCCGATTACTTCGACGTCGAGCCGGACATGATGACCACCGCCAAAGGCCTGACCAACGGCGTCATTCCAATGGGCGCGGTGTTCAGCAAACAGCATATCCACGACGCCTTCATGGACGCGCCGGCGGGCATTGAGCTGTTCCACGGCTACACCTATTCGGGCCACCCGGTGGCTTGCGCCGCCTCGCTGGCGACCCTGGAGGTGTTCAAGGAGCAGAACATCCTGGAACACGCGGCCGGCATGGCCGAATATTGGGCCGACGCCGTGCACTCGCTCAAGGGACTGCCGCACGTGATCGACATCCGCACCATCGGCCTGATCGCCGGCATCGAGCTGGCGCCGATTCCCGGCAAGCCCGGGGTGCGCGCGTTCACCGCGTTCAAGCAGGCCTTCGCCGACGGCATCCTGATCCGCACGACGGGCGACACCATCGCCTTGTCGCCGCCGCTGGTGCTGGAGAAAAAACACATCGATGAATTGTTTGGGAAGCTGACCACGGTGCTGAAAAATCTGGAGTGAAACACGTAGGGCGGATTAGCGCAGCGTAATCCGCCATTGCGTGCGTTTCGACGGCTCACGCAATGGCGGATTACGGCGTTCCGCCTAATCCGCCCTACGTGTTTTCCGGTGTTTGCCGGTCCATATCCATAACGAGGAGACCATCATGCTGGTAGGCGTTCCAAAAGAAATCAAGAACCAGGAGTCCCGCGTTGGCCTTACCCCGGCCAGCGTGAAGGAACTCGTACTGCGCGGCCACCAAGTCCTTGTACAAAAGGACGCGGGCGCCGCCATCGGACTGACCGACGCGATGTATGAAGGCGCCGGCGCCGAAATCGTCGACAACGCGCCGGACATCTTCGCGCGCGCCGGCATGATCGTCAAAGTCAAGGAGCCGCAGCCGAACGAATGCGCGATGCTGCGCAAGGACCAGATCCTCTACACCTATCTGCACCTGGCCCCCGACGCCGAACAAACCAAGGCGCTGGTCGAATCGGGCGCGGTCTGCATCGCCTACGAAACCATCACCGGCGACAACGGCGGCCTGCCGCTGCTGGCGCCGATGAGCGAGGTGGCGGGGCGCATGTCGATCCAGGCCGGCGCCGCTCACCTGGAAAAATCCAAGGGCGGCATGGGCCTGTTGCTGGGCGGCGTGCCAGGCGTGGCGCCCGGCCACATCGCCATCATCGGCGCCGGGGTGGTCGGCACCAACGCCTTGCAGATGGCGGTCGGCATCGGCGCGCGCGTGACTGTGCTCGACAAGAACATCGACCGCCTGCGCCAGCTCGATCTGGTGTACGGCAACCGCATCTCGACGATGTTCTCCAGCGCCCATTCCATAGAACAGGCGGTGCTGGACGCGGACCTGGTCATCGGCGGCGTGCTGGTGCCCGGCGCGGCCGCGCCCAAGCTGGTCACGCGCAATATGATCTCGCGCATGAAGCCCGGCGCGGTGGTGGTGGATGTCGCCATCGACCAGGGCGGATGCTTCGAAACCTCGCGCGCCACCACACACCAGGATCCGACCTTCGTGGTCGACGACGTGGTGCACTACTGCGTGGCCAACATGCCCGGCGCGGTGGCCCGCACATCGACCTTCGCACTGAATAACGCAACCATCATCCACGCGCTGGCGCTGGCCGACAAAGGCTGGCAGAAGGCGCTGAAGGCCAATGTCCATCTGAAGAACGGCTTGAACGTATGCCAGGGCCACGTCACCTATGCAGCGGTGGCGCACGCCCTGGGCTATCCCTATGTAGACGCGGACGGCCTGCTGGGCTGACCATATGACGATATAACGAAAGAAGAACACCATGAGCAACCTTGACACCATCACCCACTTCATCAACGGCGCCAAAGTCGATACCCAAAGCGGCCGCTATGCGGACGTCTTCAATCCGGCGCTGGGCGAACCGGTGGCGCGCGTTGCGCTTGGCACTGTCGAAGAAGTCGACGTCGCCGTGCGCGCGGCGGAAGCGGCTTTCCCCGCCTGGTCGGCGACGCCACCGCTGACGCGCGCGCGTGTTTTGTTCAAGTATCTCCAGCTGTGCCAGCAGCACGTCGACGAGTTCGCGGCGATGCTGACGCGTGAACACGGCAAGACCTTCGCCGACGCGCAGGGCGAGGTCGCGCGCGGCATCGAGATGGTGGAATTCGCGGTCGGCATTCCGCAAATGCTGAAGGGCGAGTTCACCGATCAGATTTCGCGCGGTATCGACGCCTGGTCGATGCGCCAGGCGCTGGGTGTGGTGGCCGGCATCACGCCGTTCAACTTCCCTGTGATGGTGCCGATGTGGATGTTCCCGGTCGCCATCGCCTGCGGTAACACCTTTATCCTCAAGCCTTCCGAGCGCGATCCTTCGCCGTCGCTGCTGCACGCCAAGCTGCTGAAAGAGGCGGGCCTGCCGGACGGTGTGTTCAACGTCGTTCAGGGCGACAAGGTGACGGTCGATGCGCTGCTCGATCATCCGGTGGTGCAGGCGCTGAGCTTTGTCGGCTCCACGCCGATCGCCGAATACATCTACGCACGCGGCTGCGCGGCGGGCAAGCGTGTGCAGGCTTTGGGCGGCGCCAAGAACCATATGGTGGTGATGCCGGATGCCGATATGGAGATGACCGTTGATGCATTGATGGGCGCCGCATACGGTTCGGCCGGCGAGCGTTGCATGGCGATTTCGGTGGTCGTCGCCGTCGGCGACGCGGGCGATAAAATCATCGACGCACTGGCAAAGCGCACGGCCGCACTGAAAGTGCGCGACGGTATGGAGCACGACGCCGAAATGGGGCCTGTCGTTTCAAGCGCGGCCAAGCAGCGCATAGAGCGCTTGATCGGCGAGGGCGTGGAGCAGGGCGCCAAACTCGTGGTCGATGGACGCAACCACATCGTGCCGGGGCGCGAGAACGGCTTCTTCATCGGCGGTACTTTGTTCGACCACGTCACGCCCGATATGACGATCTACAAGGAGGAGATTTTCGGCCCCGTGCTGTGCATGCTGCGCTCTCCCGATGTGGGCAGCGCCGTGGAGCTGATCAACCGCAACGAGTACGGCAACGGCGTGGCGATCTACACGCGCGACGGCGGCGTGGCGCGCGAGTTCGTGCGCCAGATCCAGGTCGGAATGGTGGGCGTGAACGTGCCGCTGCCGGTGCCGATGGCGTTCAACAGTTTCGGCGGCTGGAAGCGCAGCCTGTTCGGCGATCATCACGCCTATGGTCCCGAAGGCGTGCGCTTTTACACGCGCCATAAAGCGGTCATGCAGCGCTGGCCGAACACCGCCAGCGCTGGCGCGGAATTTGCATTCCCTCAGATGAAGTAGTCGGACGAATTCGTCGTCCGGGGTGTTTGATACTACCGAGCCATTAGCCAGGAAAATGAATGATGATCGAATCCCTGAAATACATGCCGCATCCGAAGGAAGCCAATGCGGCGTTGGCGGAACACTTTACCGATCTCGCGCCGGCGCTCAACGCGCGCAAGGCCGCGATTGAAAGTTCGCGCTGCCTTTACTGTTACGACGCGCCATGCACGCGCATCTGCCCATCGGACATCGACGTCGCAAGTTTCATCCGCAATATCCACGACGGTAATGTCAACGGCGCGGCGGTAGGTATCCTCAAGCAGAACATTTTGGGCGGCAGTTGCGCGCGCGTTTGTCCGACCGAGATCCTGTGCGAGGACGCCTGCGTGCGCAATCACGATGCCGAGGGCCAGCCGGTGAAAATCGGCCTGCTGCAGCGCTACGCCATCGACAACATGTCGCTCGACGAGCATCCGTTCAAACGCTTTCCGTCGACCGGCAAGAAGATCGCCGTGGTCGGCGCCGGTCCGGCGGGCCTGTCGTGCGCGCACCGGCTGGCGATGCTGGGCAACGACGTGGTGATCTACGAGGCCCGCGAGAAATCGGGCGGCCTCAATGAATACGGCATCGCCAAGTACAAGCTGACCGATAACTTCGCGCAGAAGGAAGTGGACTTCCTGCTGGCGATAGGCGGCATCGAAATCCGGCACGGACAGACCCTGGGAGCCAACGTGCAGTTGAAGGATCTGCACGCGCAGTACGACGCGGTGTTCCTCGGCCTTGGCCTTGGCGCCAGCAAGCAGCTTGGATTGACCGGCGAGGATGCCCCCGGCCTGCTCGCGGCCGTCGACTACATCGCCGCGCTGCGCCAGGCGGACGATTTGAGCCAGCTGCCGTTGCCATCGCGCGCCATCGTCATCGGCGCCGGCAATACGGCCATCGACATGGCGGTGCAAATCCAGCGCCTCGGCGCGGAGGAGGTCACGCTGGTGTACCGGCGCGGCTTCGAGGCGATGAGCGCCACCGAACACGAACAGCACATCGCCAAGGAAAACCAGGTGCGCATGCGCACCTGGGCGCAACCGCAGCAGGTTCTGCTGGACGAGGCGGGCCGCGTGCGCGGCATGCGCTTCGAGAAAACCGCCATGGTCGACGGCCGCTTCGGCGGCACCGGTGAGACCTTCGAGATCGCGGCCGACGCGATCTTCAAGGCCATCGGCCAGAGCATGGACGAAACGAGCATCAGCGATCCACTGGCGAAGACGCTGAAACGCGACGGTGACAAAATCCATGTCGACGATCAGTTCCGCACCGTGCTGCCGGGTATCTACGCCGGTGGCGACTGTGTGGCGCCGGGCCAGGATCTGACCGTTCAGGCGGTCCAGCATGGCAAGCTGGCGGCGCACGCGATTCACGAAGATCTCAAATCAATGACCGAAGCATCGAAAGTGGAGGCTGCATAATGGCTGACCTGAGCATAGAATTCTGCGGCATCAAGTCGATCAATCCATTCTGGCTGGCCTCCGCGCCGCCGACCGACAAAGCCTACAACGTGGTGCGCGCCTTCGAGGCGGGATGGGGCGGCGTGGTGTGGAAGACGCTGGGTGAGGACCCTGCCGCCGTCAACGTCTCGTCGCGCTACTCGGCACACTACGGAAAGAACCGCGAGGTCCTCGGCTTCAACAACATCGAGTTGATCACCGACCGTTCGCTGGAGATCAACCTGCGCGAGATCACGCAGGTGAAAAAGGATTGGCCCGACCGCGTGATCATCGTCTCGCTGATGCTGCCGTGCGAGGAGAAGCTGTGGGCCGATATCCTGCCCTTGGTCGAGGCCACCGGCGCCGACGGCATCGAACTGAATTTCGGCTGCCCGCACGGCATGCCGGAGCGTGGCATGGGCGCGGCGGTGGGCCAGGTTCCCGAATATGTCGAGATGGTCACGCGCTGGTGCAAGACGCACAGCAAGCTGCCGGTGATCGTCAAGCTGACGCCCAACATCACCGACGTGCGCGCACCGGCACGCGCCGCCAAGGCGGGTGGCGCCGACGCCGTCTCGCTGATCAACACCATCAACTCGATCACGCACCTCGATCTGGACCAGATGGTGGCGTTCCCCATCGTCGGCGGCGCCAGCACGCACGGCGGCTACTGCGGCTCGGCCGTCAAACCGATCGCGCTGAACATGGTGGCCGAGATCGCGCGCGATCCCGCCACCAAGGGCTTGCCGATCTCCGGCATCGGCGGCATCGGCAACTGGCGCGACGCGGCGGAATTCATGGCGCTCGGTTCCGGTTGCGTGCAAGTCTGCACGGCCGCCATGCTGCACGGCTTCCGCATCGTCGAGGAGATGAAGGACGGCCTGTCGCGCTGGATGGACGAGAAGGGCTACACGAGCGTCAGCCAATTCGTCGGCAAGGCTGTGCCCAACACCACCGACTGGAAATACCTGAACATGAACTATCAGGTCATCGCGCAGATCAACCAGGACGACTGCATCAAGTGCGGCCGCTGCTACGTGGCGTGCGAGGATACGTCGCACCAGTCGATCGCGCAGCTGATCGATGCCGCCGGCGTGCGCACCTATGAGGTGATCAAGGAGGAATGCGTCGGCTGCAACCTGTGCGAGATCACCTGCCCGGTGCAGGGCTGCATCACGATGGTGCCGCAGGAGACCGGCAAGCCGTACATGAACTGGACGCAGGACCCGCGCAACCCGCGCGCGGAAAACGTGAAGGTGCCGGAGACTGTATAGGAACGGATCTTGCAACGGAAGATGCACGATTGTTTGATCAACCCTTGGAGAACGCCCCGTGAGCAAAGAACTCTCTGGCAGCACGCAACTCTGGAACGAAGACCTGGCGCCGACCACCGAAGCGCAGCGCACCTGGCGCTGGTATCACTTCGCGGCGCTGTGGGTCGGCATGGTGATGTGCATTCCGGCGTACACGCTGTCGGCGAGTTTGATCGAAGGAGGCATGTCGGGTTACCAGGCCGTGCTGACGGTGTTCATCGCCAACGCCATCGTTTTACTACCGATGCTGTTGATCGGCCACGCCGGCACCAAGTACGGCATCCCGTACGCCGTGCTGGCGCGAGCCTCCTTCGGCACCTCCGGCGCACGTCTGCCGGCGCTGATGCGTGCCATCGTCGCCTGCGGCTGGTACGGCATCCAGACCTGGTTCGGCGGCTCGATGATCTACACGCTGCTCGGCGTGATGATGGGTGGCGAAATCGGCGGCGCCAAACTCGGCTTCCTCGGCATCAATGGCGCGCAGCTGCTTTGCTTCCTGGCTTTCTGGGCCATCCAGTTCTGGTACATCGTGCACGGCATGGACGCGATCCGCAAGCTCGAGACCTACACCGCGCCGCTGAAGATCGCAATCTGCTTCGTGCTGCTGGCATGGGTGCACAACAAGGCCGGCGGCTTCGGCGACCTGCTGTCGGCGCCATCGCAATTTGTCGCTGGCGGCAAGAAGGAAGGTCAGTTCTGGTCCGTGTTCTGGCCTTCGCTGACGGCGATGGTCGGCTTCTGGGCCACCTTGGCGCTGAACATCCCCGACTTCACCCGCTTCGCCAAATCGCAACGCGATCAGGTCATCGGCCAGTCGGTCGGCTTGCCGGTGCCTATGGGGCTGTTGGCGGCGATGGCGGTGATCGTGACCTCGGCCACCGTCGTCCTGTATGGCAAAGCGATCTGGGACCCGGTCGATCTGGCGAGCCGCATGACCGGCATCGCGGTGCTGGTGGCGTTGCTGATCCTGCTGATCGACACCGTCTCCGTCAATTTGGCGGCCAATCTGGTCGGGCCGGCGTATGATTTCTCTGCGCTCTCGCCAAAAAAGATTTCCTACAAGACCGGCGGCTACATCACCGCCGGTATCGCCATCCTCATGATGCCGTGGAAAATACTCGAATCGACGCAGGGTTACGTCTTCACCTGGTTGATCGGCTATTCGGCGCTGCTGGGCCCCATCGCCGGCATCCTGATCATCGATTACTACATGGTGCGCAAGACCGAACTGCATGTGGCCGAGCTGTATCGGGAGGACGGCGTCTACTCGTATGGCAACGGCTGGAACATGGCCGCGCTGGTGGCCTTCGCGGTGGGCGTGGCGCCGAACATCCCCGGCTTCCTCAACGCCGCGTTCCCGGCCTCGTTCCCCGACGTGGGGGAGGGTTTCAAAACGATTTATACCTACGCATGGTTCGTCGGAATCGTGATCTCCGCAATCGTGTATGGGGTTATGATGAAGGGGAAGACGATACCCGCGGTGAGGGCGCCCGCCCACCCCTAAGATTCACAGGATTCAGGAGATGTAAATGACTACTATCATCCGCGGCGGTACCGTCGTCAACGCCGACCGCGCCTTTCGTGCCGATGTGCTCTGCTATGGCGACAAGATCGTCGCCGTAGGCGAAAATCTGGAAGCTCCGGCATCGGCGCGCGTGATCGACGCCACCGGCCAGTATGTGATGCCCGGCGGGATAGACCCGCACACCCATATGAACCTGCCCTTCATGGGCACCGTCACCCAGGATGACTTTTATACCGGTACGGCCGCCGGCCTGGCCGGCGGCACCACCACCATCATCGACTTCGTGATTCCGGCTCCCGGTCAGAACCTGATCGAGGCCTATCACCAGTGGCGCGAGTGGGCGCGGAAGTCCGCCGGCGACTATACCTTCCACGTGGCGATCACGTGGTGGGACGAGACCGTGCACCGCGATATGGAAATCCTGGTGCGCGACCATGGCGTCAACAGCTTCAAGCACTTCATGGCGTACAAGAACGCCATCATGGCCGACGACGAAACGCTGGTGAAGAGCTTCCGCCGCTCGCTGGAGCTCGGCGCCATTCCGACCGTGCACGCGGAAAACGGCGAACTGGTTTACCAGTTACAGCAGGATTTGCTGAAGAAGGGCTTGACCGGACCGAGTTCGCATCCGCTGTCGCGCCCTCCGGCGGTGGAGGCGGAAGCGGCCAACCGCGCCATCGCCATCGCCAATGTGCTCAACACGCCGGTCTACATCGTGCACGTGTCGTGCTCCGAATCGCTGGAGGCCATCACGCGCGCCCGCGCCAACGGCCAGCGGGTGTATGGCGAGGCGCTGGCCGGCCATCTGATCATCGACGACAGCGTCTATCAAAGCGACGATCTGGAATACGCGGCGGCCCACGTCATGAGCCCACCGTTCCGCAGCAAGCAGCACCAGGCCGCGTTGTGGCATGGTCTGCAAGGCGGCAACCTGCACACCACGGCGACCGACCACTGCACCTTCTGCGCCGCGCAAAAGGCTGCCGGCAAGGACGACTTCACCAAGATTCCGAACGGCTGCGGTGGCGTCGAGGACCGCATGTCGGTGATCTGGGACGCTGGCGTTAACAGCGGCATGCTGACGCCATCGGAATTCGTCAAGGTCACGTCGACCAACGCCGCGCAGATTTTCAATATGTACCCGCGCAAAGGGCTGATCGCGGTCGGTTCCGATGCCGATATTGTCGTCTGGGACCCGGAAGCCACCCGTACGATTTCGTCGCTGACCCAGTTCGCCAAGGGCGGCTTCAATGTCTTCGAGGGCCGTACCGTGCGCGGCATCCCCAGCACCACGCTGGCCGCCGGTAACGTCGTGTTCCATCGTGGCGTGCTGATGGCGGTGGAAGGCGCCGGCCGCCACATCGATCGTCCCGCGTTCAAAGCCACGTCGGCGCGTTAATCAACACAGGAGCAGGGTTATGAGTGAAATGCGCATCAATGGCGACCGTCTGTGGGCGGCGCTGATGGAACTGGCCCAGATCGGCGCCACGCCGAAAGGTGGCGTCAAACGCCTGGCGTTGACGGACCTGGACAAGCAGGGACGCGACCTGGTGGTCGGCTGGGCAAAGGATGCCGGCATGTCGATCACGATCGACCAGATCGGCAACGTCTTCATGCGCCGCGACGGCACCAACAACGCGCTGCCGCCGATTATGACCGGCAGCCATATCGATACCCAGCCCACCGGCGGTAAGTTCGACGGCAATTACGGCGTGCTGGCCGGCCTCGAGGTGGTGCGCACGCTGAACGATTTGAAGATCAAGACCGAGGCGCCGATCGAAGTCGCCTTCTGGACCAACGAGGAAGGCTCGCGCTTCGTCCCGGTGATGATGGGTTCCGGCGTGTTCTGCGGCGCCTTCAGCCTGGAGACGGCCTACGCGGCCAAGGACACCGAGGGCAAGACGGTGGGCGAGGAACTGGCGCGCATCGGTTACAAGGGCGAGCAGGTGCCGGGCCAGCATCCGATCGGCGCCTACTTCGAGACCCATATCGAACAAGGCCCGGTGCTGGAGGATGCCGACAAGGTGATCGGCGTTGTGCCTGCGGTGATGGGTCTTTCGTGGTACGACTGCGTGGTCAGCGGCATGGAGGCGCACGCGGGCCCGACGCCGATGGGGTTGCGCAAGGACGCGCTCCAGGTATCGACCCGCATCATGCAGGAAGTGGTGGCCATCGCCAACCGCTATCCGCCGTACGGTCGCGGCACCGTCGGCATGGTGCAGGTGTTCCCGAACAGCCGCAACGTGATTCCGGGCGAAGTCAAATTCAGCATCGACCTGCGCAACGTGAACGACGAACTGCTCAACACCATGCACGAGGAGATGCTGGCCTTTATCGACAAGACCCGCGCCGAAAGCGGCTTGGCGATTTCGATCGAGCGCGTGTCCTACTACCCGCCATGCCCGTTCCATCCGGACTGTGTGGACGCGGTGCGCAACGCCACCGCCAAGCTGGGATATTCGACGATGGACGTGGTCTCGGGCGCCGGCCACGATGCGATCTACGCGGCGCGCCTGGCGCCGTCGGGCATGATCTTCGTGCCGTGCAAGGACGGCATCAGCCACAACGAGATCGAGGACGCCAAGTCCGAGCATCTGGAAGCCGGCTGCAACGTGCTGCTGCACGCCATGCTGGAACGCGCCCGGATCGTCTAGGCGGTCGCGAACACGGGGATGGTATGCTTTTGTTTTTGCACAGGCTTCCTCCCCGATGTACACAGACCCACAGCAAGCCTACCTCGATGGCAACCGGCGCATGGCCGTCGGCGACGCGCTCGGTGCCGAAGAGTGCTTTTGGCAGGCGATAGCGCTGCAGCCGGAGCACGCGGGCGCGCGCGCCAATCTCGGTTATCTGAAGGAGCTGCGCGGGGACTTGCTGGAGGCCGAGTTCCACTATCTGCATGCCATCGCGCTGCTGCCCGATAACGCCCAGCTCTATCAAAATCTCGGCATACTGCTACAGAAGGCCAAACGCTTCGACGAGTCGGAGGTGGCGTCGCGCATGGCGCTCGATATCGCGCCGGAGTCGCCCTCCGCATGGAGCCAATTGGGCGTGCTGCTCGCGTGCGTGAAGCGCGAACAGGAGGCCGAGGCATGTTACCGGCGCGCGCTTGAGCTGGACGAGGACTATCCGAAGGCGCAGTTCAATCTCGCCTACATCCTGCTGCGGCAAGGCCGGTTCGCCGAGGGTTGGCCGTTGCTGGAGTCGCGCTGGCACTTCGACAGTCTCGCGCAGCCGTTCAATTGCCCGCCGTGGGAGGGGGAGCCGCTGTCAGGCAAGGCGGTGGTGATCGTGTCCGAGGCGGGGCAGGGGGACATGATCCATTTCAGCCGCTATGCCGCCAGGTTGAAGAATGCGGGGGCCGCGCGCGTCGCGGTAGCATGCCCTCCGGCGCTGCGTCGCCTGATGGCGGGGCTGGAGGGTGTCGATGAAGTCTACGTCCAGCAGGGCGCGGTGCCCGGCAGCGGTTGGGATTTCTGGACGCATCCAATGCGCCTGCCGGCGTTGTTCGGCACCGATCTATCCAATATTCCGTCTACGCCGTATATCGATCCCGATCCTGAATTGGTGCGGTACTGGGATGGCATGCTGCCTCAAAAAGGAATGCGGGTTGGACTGGCGTGGAAAGGCAATCCGCAATTCGAGAACGATGGCGAACGATCGTTGCCTTCATTGCATACGCTATCGCCGCTGGCGGATATCCCTCACGACGGAACTCTGTATTTCGTCAGCCTGCAAAAGGGGGAGAGCGAGGCGGAAGCATTGACGCCGCCAGCCGGCATGACACTGCAAGCGATCGCGCCGCGTCTCCAGGATTTTGCCGATACGGCCGGCGTCATCGCCAATCTGGATCTGGTGATCAGTGTCGACACGGCGGTGGCGCATCTGGCGGGAGCACTGGGCAAGCCGTGCTGGCTACTGCTGCCGGATCATCGCTGCGACTGGCGCTGGCTGACGGAACGGAGCGACACGCCATGGTATCCGTCGATGCGGTTGTTCCGGCAGCCGCAAGGCGGCGGCTGGGCCACCGTGATCGCCGAAGTGGCATTGGAACTACGGCGCACGCTCCATTCTGAAACACGTAGGGCGGATTAGCGCGAAGCGCGTAATCGGCCATGCACGCGTCGCCGACGACCCCACCATGGCCGATTACGGCGTTCCGCCTAATCCGCCCTACGTGGAACGGTAGCTGCGCAAGAAGTCCAACAACACCTGCGCCGCGATATCGGCATCGTCGGCCGTCATCGTTTCCAGCGGATTATGGCTGATGCCACCATTGCCGCAGCGCGTGAACAGCATCGCCACATCGGTGATCGCCGCCATCGCCATCGCATCGTGCCCGGCGCCGGACAGCAAATCGAAACGCGGCAAACCAGCGCGCTCGATCGCCGCCCCCAACTGGTCCATTAATCGCTGCGCGCACGGCGCCGCCGCAGCGTCGACTATCCGCTGCAAGCTGAATTCCACCTGACGCCGCGCGCAGATCTCCGCGATACCGTCCAACACATCCTTGACGGCCGCCTGCCGCACCGCATCGTCGGCCGCGCGGATGTCCAGCGACAGCTTGCACGCACCTGGCACCACGTTGACCGAACCACCCGGCACCTGCAACTGCCCGACCGTTCCAACCAACGCCACACCTTGTCCGCAACGCCGCTCCACCAGCAGCACGATCTCCGCCGCCGCAGCGGCAGCGTCCTTACGCATCGTCATCGGCGTGGTACCGGCGTGGCTAGCGAGGCCGGTCAACTCGACCAGATAGCGCGAGCTGCCGGCGATGGCCGTCACCACACCCAGCGCCAAGTCGCGCTCCAGCAGCACCGGCCCCTGCTCGATATGCACCTCGACAAAACCAAGCAACTGCGATGGGTCGCGTGCGATCGCGGGAATGCGCGACACGTCATGGCCGGCCGCCAGCAGCGCGTCGCGCATGGCGATGCCATCGGCGTCGGTCTGGTCCAGCAGCGACAGGTCGAAGCGGCCCGTCACCGCGTTACTGCCCAGGAAGGTACTCTTGAAGCGCACACCTTCCTCCTCGGCGAAACCGACGATCTCGAAGTGGTACGGCAGCTTCTCGCCGCGCTGGTGCAGATGGCGCACGATGGCGATGGGCAGCAGGATGCCGAGACGTCCGTCGTATTTACCGCCATTGCGCACCGTGTCGTAGTGCGACCCGGTCATCAGCGTTTTCGCGCCCGGAACGTCCGAGCGGTAGACACCGACGACATTGCCGACGTTGTCGATATGCGCCTCCATGCCGGCTTCGCGCATCCACTCCGCCAGTTGCGCGGCGGTGCGGCGGTGGGCCGGCGTCATGTAGGCGCAGGTCAGGTCGAAGTCGGCGTCACCGCTGTTGTCCGCGTCGCTCCAGGCGCCGATGACTTCCGACCATTGCATGATGGCAGGGCCGAAGTCCAGCGTCACTCCCAGCAGGTCGTTCAGGCGGATCTCCGCGATGCGTTTAATCTGGCGCAGGCACTCGGCGATTTCGTCGGCGCGCTGGTTCTTCAAGCGACGCGTGAAGGTGGCGATGACGTGGCGCCGGGTCAGCCCCTGTCCGTCCGGGCCTTTGACCGCCAGGATGAACGGGAAGCCGAATTTGGCGTTGTAGTCGGCGTTGAGCCGGTGCAGCGTGGCGAATTCCTCGGCGCTGCACAGGTGCAGCCCGGATTTTGCCTGTTCGCTGGTCGATTCGGCCGTCAACTGGCCGGCGACGGCCGCTTTGCCGGCCAGCTCCGGGTGTTCGCGGATCAAACCGAGTTGCTCGTCCAGGGTGGCGGCGCTGACCACGTCCTGTAACGCAAGCTTGAGCGCCGTGGCGTTGGCGAACGGGCGTTGCGCCGCCGCCCGCTGCGGTATCCAGGGGGAGTGCTCGTAGATGCCGCGCAGATGTTCGACGAAGGTGGCGGCGTCGCAGCTGTTTAAATCGGAGAGTGTGGTCATGGCGTGGAATCCGGTATCGAACCCTTATCATAACCTCGTCGGCGCTCGCGCGATATACGCGGTATGCCGTAAGATGTATATCGTACGGCGTACCTCGCGCGGCTTACTTCTGGATCAGCGCCTTGGCGGCGGCGGCGACCTGCTCGCGCAGCCATTTGTGCTCGGGCGCCTGGTGCACGCGTTCGTGCCACAGCTGGTAGAAGCGCATCGCCGGGAATTTGACCGGCACCGTATAGGTTTTCAGCGGCATTTGTTTTTCGTAGTAGCGGACGAACTGGCGGCCGGTGGTCAGCACCAGGTCCGTCTGGGTCAGCATATAGGGAATCAGGCCGAAATAGGCCGATTCGACGACGACGTTGCGCTGCAGGTCCTGGCGCTCCAGATAGTCGTCGATGACGCCGTGGTAGCCGGGCAGGATCTGGGTCGGCGCCACGTGGGGCAGGGCCAGGTACTCGCTGAGCGTCATGGCGTCGCTGGCGGTGCGCAGCGCGTACGGGCAGTCGGCGCGCATCACGCAGATGATCGGATCCTCGAACAGTTTGGACATGTGCAGGTGCTCGGGCGGCTCGTCCCAGTTGGCGATGACCAGATCCATGTCGCCGTCGGACAGCAGGCGCACGTAGTCGACGCCCGGTCCCAGGCTGTGGATCTTGACGCGGCTGTTGGGCGAACCCCGACGCAGCAGCGCCACCAGGTTGGGCAGGAACTGGCTGTCCAGGTAGTCCGGCGCGGCGACGTGGAAGGTGCGCGCCTCCTCCTGCGGGACGAAGGGGGACTTCTTGAGGAACAGGTTTTCGGTCTCGTCGAGGATGCGCTTGGCCGGGATCAGCAGGCTCTCGCCGTGCTGGGTGGGCACCATGCCGCGCGCGCCCCGCACCAGCAGCGGATCGCCGGTCAGCTCGCGCAGCTTGCGCAGCGAGGCGGAAATCGAGGGCTGCGGTTGATTCAGTTTGAGCGCGACGCGGGAGACGTTTTTCTCCACCAGCAGCAGGTAGAGGATACGGATCAGGTGGAGGTCCAGATGTTGCGGCAGGGCGGCCATGAATACGCGCTTGAATTGAGGGTTATACGGAAATGGATATGTTTAATATACTCTAATCTTCATGTGGCAGGTATCAAATCCGTTTATCTTCTGTAAATTAGCCACATCCTTGACCGGAAAGAATCCATGGAATTATTCGCCTATCTGATCCCGTACGGCCTTGAGTGGCTGAACCTGATCGTCCGCTGGCTGCACGTCATCACCGGCATCGCCTGGATCGGCGCCTCGTTCTACTTCGTCTGGCTGGATAACTCGATCCGCCCGCCCGCGCCAGGTTCGGAGCTGGCGAAGAAGGGCGTCTCCGGCGAACTGTGGGCGGTGCACGGCGGCGGCTTCTATAACCCGCAAAAATACCTGGTCGCCCCGGCGGAGCTGCCGAAGGAGCTGCACTGGTTTAAATGGGAAGCCTATTCCACCTGGCTGTCCGGTATCGCGCTGCTGACCATCGCCTACTACTTCAACGCCCAGGCGATGATGATCGACAAATCCGTGGCCGACATCAGCAGCCTGCAGGCGATCGGCATCGGCGTCGGCACCCTGGTCGTCGGCTGGACGGTCTACGACCTGCTGTGCCGCTCCCCGCTGGGCAAGCATGACCTGTGGTTCGGCATCGTGGTGTTTGTGCTGATCGTGGCGGCGGCCTATGGCCTCACGCATGTGCTGAGCGGGCGCGCCGCCTATATCCACGTCGGCGCGCTGATAGGCACCATCATGGTCGGCAATGTGCTGATGCTGATCATCCCGGGTCAGCGCAAGATGGTCGAGGCCATGTCGGCCGGCCGCATGCCGGACCCCGTCCACGGACAGAAGGCCAAGCAGCGCAGCGTCCACAATAACTACTTCACGTTGCCGGTGCTGTTTATCATGATCAGTAACCACTACGCGATGACTTATCGTCACGATCACGCGTGGCTGGTGCTGGCCTTTATCATGGCGGCGGGCGTCTTCATTCGCCACTTCTTCAATCTGCGCCACAAGGGACGCGTCGAGTGGCGCTATCCGGCGATCGGCGTCGCGTTGCTGGCGGCAGTGGCAGTGGCCATCGCGCCGCCTCGCCCGGTGGCGGTGGCGCCGGCGGCCGATCCGGCGGCGGAATTCGCCAGAGTGAAGGCCATCATCGAGCATCGCTGCGCGTCCTGCCACGCCGAACGGCCGACGCAACCCGGCTTCGCGGCGGCGCCTTTGGGGGTAATGCTTGAGAACGAGGCCGAAATCCATCAAAATGCCGAGAAAATCTACAAGCAGACGGTCCAGCTCAAAGCCATGCCGTTGGCGAACCTGACTCAAATGACCGATGCCGAACGGGCGCAAATCGCCGCCTGGTACGAAGCCGGCGCAAAATAAAGGAAGCGACTATGAGCGGCACCAAGGAACAACTGGCCAAATGGATCGATGACCACTTTGACGAGGAGGTCGGCGTTTTGCAGCAGTTGTTGCGCGTGCCAACCGACACCCCGCCCGGCAACAACGCGCCGCACGCGGAGATGGTGGCCGATCTGGTCAAGGCCTACGGCTGGAGCGCCGAGAAGCACGCGGTGCCGCAACAGGTGGTGCGCGATTACGGCATGGAGACGATCACCAACCTGATCGTGCGCCGTCCGTACCAGGCCGGCGGACCGACGGTGGCGCTGAACGCCCACGGCGACGTGGTCCCGCCGGGCGACAACTGGACCTATCCTCCCTACGGCGGCGTGGTGGAAAACGGCTTTATCTACGGGCGCGCCGCCGCCGTCTCCAAGTGCGACTTCGCCACCTACATCTTCGCCACCCGCGCGCTGGAAGCGCTGGGCGTGCCGCTAAAGGGCGGGCTGGAACTGCATTTCACCTATGACGAGGAATTCGGCGGCCTGCTCGGCCCCGGATGGCTGCTGGAGCAAAAGCTGACCAAGCCCGATTACGTCATCGCGGCGGGCTTCAGCTACAACATCGTCACCGCCCACAACGCCTGCCTGCAACTGGAGATCACCGTCAACGGCAAATCGGGCCACGGCGCGATGCCGGAAACGGGCCACGACGCGCTGCAGGCGGCGACGAAAATCCTCAACGCCATCTACGACCAGCTACCGGAGCTGAAGAAGATCAAGTCCAAGGTCGCCGGCATCGACTCGCCGACCATGCTGGTGGGCCGCATCGACGGCGGCACCAACACCAACGTCGTTCCGGGCAAGGTGGTGCTGAAGATGGACCGCCGCATGATTCCGGAAGAGGAGCCGGCGGAGGTCGAGGCGCAGGTGCGCGCGATGATCGAAAACGCCGTGCGCGGCATCCCCGGCATCAGCCTGGAGATCAAGCGCCTGCTGCTGTCGCACGCGCTGCGCGAGCAGCCGGGAACGGAAAAACTGGTCGCCAGCCTGCAGCAAAACGCCCAGACCTACATCGGCGAGCTGATTCCGGCGCAGGGCACGCCGCTGTACGCGGACGCGCGTCTGTACGGCGAGCACGGTATCCCGGCGGTGTTGTACGGCGCCGGCCCGCGCACCGTGCCGGAATCGAACGCCAAGAAGGCCGACGAACGCCTCAACCTCGAGGACCTGCGCAAGGCCACCAAGGTGGTCGCCGCAACCCTGTTAGACTTCCTGGGTTGATAAGGGAGATTTGTCATGTTTGAAAAGAAGTTGATGGCGGGTTGGGGCGATATGGACTTCAACAGCCATATGCGCAATACGGCGTTCATGGACAAGGCGGGCGATGTCCGTATGCTGTTCTTGTCGGAGCATGGCTTTCCGATGAGTGAACTGATGCGCCTTAAAATCGGCCCGGTGGTGATGAAGGACGAAATCGCCTACTTCAAGGAGGTCATGCTGCTCGACGAGATCACGGTGACCCTGGGCGTGGCCGGACTGGCGCCGGACGGCAGCCGCTGGCAGTTGCGCAGCGACGTGATACGCCCGGACGGCAAGCTCGCGGCGCGCATCACCAGCACCGGCGGGTGGCTCGACCTGAACGCCCGCAAGCTGATCGCGCCGCCGGCCGCCTTGCTGGCGACCTGGCAGATACTGGCCCGCACGGACGACTTCCAGGAACTCAATTCCAGCATCAAATAAAGAGCGACAAAGACGGGGTCAGGTCCACCATTTCTACACGAGCTGGACGCTAAGGCTCCCTACAGCCGGGACCGTGTAGAAATGGTGGACCTGACCCCGGAGTTGGGGCGTGGCGTAGCGCACGGCTGCTGCAATCAAGATTGCCGTATGATATGGAAATTATTGTTCATACGGCTAGCCTGTGCTTCGATACGAGTTGATCAGTTGCCATGATTGCGGGGTGCTGCACCAGTACCGCCCCGTGCGGCCGCGCGAAAAGGCGCGCTGCGTGCGCTGTGCCTCCGTTCTCTATCGCGGCATCCATTCGGACCCAAACCGCATGGCCGCCATCACCCTCGGCGCCATCGTCACCTTCCTGATCGCGCAGTTTTTCCCCATCGTCGAGCTGCAAATCGGCGGCTATAGCACCAGCGCGACCTTGCTGGGCGCCATCCGCGTGCTTTGGCACGAGCAGATGCAGCTGGTGGCGGCGGTGGTGTTCCTGTTTACGATGCTGCTGCCGGCGGTGGAGCTGGGGGCGCTGTTTTATGTGACGATGGCGCTGCGCGCCGGCCGCCGTCCTCCCGGCTTCGATCATCTGCTGCGCGCCATCGGCGCGGCGCGGCGCTGGGGCATGACCGAGGTGCTGATGATCGGTATCCTGATCACCATCGTCAAGATGACCAGTCTCGCGCAGGTTTTGCTGCAACCCGGCTTGTTCGCCTTCGGCGCGCTGACCCTGATGCTGGCCATCGTGGTCTCCTTCGATCCCAAACACCTGTGGAATATCGGCGAGCATCTGCCGGGTCCCGGCGGTCCGCGACCGTCGCAACGTCAATTCCAGTACAAGGCGGTGCCCGGTGGCGCCCATCTCGAGGCATGCCATAGCTGCGGCCTGGTGGCGTCGGTGCCGCGTAGCGCGCGCCATCAGCGCTGCGAGCGTTGCGGCGCGGCGCTGCACCGGCGCCGCCCCGACAGCGTCGGCCGCACCTGGGCTTTTCTGCTGGCGGCCACCATCCTGTATATCCCGGCCATGCTGCTGCCGGTGATGTACACCGATTCGCTGTTCGGCAAGGAGGACGATACGATCATCAGTGGCGTCATGCTGTTCTGGAACAGCGGCTCGCAGGCGCTGGCGATCATCATTTTCGTCGCCAGTATCGTGGTGCCGGTGCTGAAACTGGCCGCGCTGTCGCTGCTGGCGCTGACCGCGCAGACCCGCTCGCGCTGGCGCCCGCAGCAACGCACGGTGCTGTACCGGATCGTGGAGTTCGTCGGCCGCTGGTCGATGCTCGATATTTTTGTCATCACGCTGACGGTGGCGCTGGTGCGCTTCCAGACGCTGGCGGTGATCACCGCCGGACCCGGCGCGCTGGCTTTTTGCGCGGTGGTGGTGCTGACGATGCTGGCGTCGATGCAGTTCGACCCGCGCCTGATATGGGATGCAACCGATTCAAATGGAGAACAACATGCCTGAAAACGAAGGCGGCCAGCCGCCCCTGCACGAGCCACATGTGGAGAAGGCCAGCCGCTGGCTGCCCTCGCTGGTGTGGCTGATTCCCCTGCTGGCGGCGTTGATCGGCGCCGGCCTGGTGGTCAAGTCCTTCATCGACCGGGGTCCCACCGTGACAGTGAGTTTCCGCAGCGGCGACGGCCTGGAACCCGGCAAGACCAAGGTCAAGTTCAAGGACGTGGACATCGGCCTGGTGCGCTCGATTTCGCTGGCGCGCGATCTGACCAAGGTGCTGGTCACCATCGACATGAGCAAGGAGGCGTCGCGCTTCACCGCCATCGATACCCGCTACTGGGTGGTGCGCCCGCGCATCGGCGCCAGCGGTGTCTCCGGACTCAATACCCTGCTGTCAGGCTCCTACATCGGCGTCGACGCCGGCAAGTCGGAGGAGACCAAGAGCGAATTCACCGGCCTTGAGCAGGCGCCGCAAGTGGCGTTCGACGAGAAGGGCAGTTATTTCACGCTGCACGGCGAAACCCTCGGTTCGATCGACGTCGGCTCGCCGATCTTCTATCGCCGCATCCCCGTCGGGCAGGTGGCCGCCTACGACCTGGAGACGAAGGGGCGCGGCATCAACATGAAGGTGTTCGTCAAGTCGCCCTACGACCAGTACGTCGGCAAGGGTACGCGCTGGTGGCATGCCAGCGGTGTCGACGTGCGGCTCGATTCCAACGGTTTCAAGGTCAACACGCAGTCGCTGGCGGCCCTGCTGGTCGGCGGCATCGCCTTCGAAAGCATGAACGGCCAGAAGCCCGCCACTGCCGCGCCGACCGGCAGCGAATTCCTGCTGGCGGCCGACCAGGCCAGCGCGCTGCGCGAACCCGATGGCGCGCCGATCACCACGGTGCTGTACTTCGACCAGTCGCTGCGCGGGCTGTCGCAGGGCGCCACCGTCGATTTCCGCGGCATCGTGCTGGGCGAGGTGCGCTCGGTGGGCGTGGAGTTCGATCCGGTCAAGAAGTCGTTCCGCATGCCGGTGACGGTGGACATGTATCCGGCCCGCCTGGGCCGCGCCTTCCAGAAGACCGTCGACGAGGATCAGCGCAACAGCGCCGGCTCGCAGGTGCTGGAGCGGATGGTGGCGCGCGGCCTGCGCGGCCAGCTGCGCACCGGCAATCTGCTGACCGGCCAGTTGTATGTGGCGCTGGACTTCTTCCCGAACGCGGCGCCGGTCAAACTGGACCTGAGCAAGGAAACGGTGGAGCTGCCGACGGTTCCGAACAGCCTGGACGAACTGCAAACGCAGCTCGCCAGCATCGCGCGCAAGCTGGATAAGGTGCCGTTCGACGAGATCGGCGTGAATCTGCGCGATACGCTGAAGAGCGCCAATGTCCTGCTCAAGCAGCTCGATGCGCAGGTGGTGCCGGAGATGAAGGACACCCTGGGCGCGGCGCGCAAGACCTTCGCCACCGCCGACCAGATATTGCAGAAGGATTCGCCGGTGCAGTCCGATTTGCGCGAGGCCTTGCAGCAGCTGACGCAGACGATGCAATCGCTGAACGCCTTGTCCGACTATCTGGAACGCCATCCGGAATCGCTATTGCGCGGCAAAGGCAGCAAGCAGGATAAACTGGGAGAGAAGAAATGACGCAGATGATCAATCGACGCACCCGTCTGACTCGGTCGGCCCTGGCGATATCGACGGCGGCGCTCGCGCTTGCGTTGGCCGGCTGCGCCAGCACGCCGCCCGAGCATTTCTACAGTCTCAGTAACGGCATGGGCGTGGCGCAGAAGGCCGACACCCCGGTCCCCGGCTACTATATCGAAGTGCCGGCGGTGACGGTGCCGCAGCAGGTCGCGCGCAACCAGATGGTGGTCACGACCGGCGCCGGCAGCATCGATCTGCTGGAGTACGACCGCTGGGCGTCGCCGCCGGCCGCGGAGATCGGCCAGGCGCTGTCGCTGGCGATTTCCGGCGAGCTGGGTACCATCGACGTGTTCCGCACGCCGTCGCCGGACGGTACACCGGTCTACCGCATCAGCACCAATGTGCAGCGCTTCGAATCGGCGCCCGGCAAGTACGCGCTGATCGACGCCGTGTGGAGCGTGCGGCTGGTGGGCGGCGCCAAGGTGCTCACCTGCCGCAGCGTCGCCAACGAGGAAGTCGGCGCAGGCAACGACGCGCTGGTGGCGGGCCACCGCCGTGCCGTCGTTCGCATCGGCGCAGATATCTCCAAGGCCGTGCGCGCGCTGGCCGCCGGCGGCAACGCGCGCTGTTGAAAGCACTCCTGAACTAGGAATCTGAAAATATATGGGACAAATCTACCTGGTACGTAGCGGACAAGCGTCCTTCGGCAGCGCCAACTACGATCAACTGTCGGAAACGGGCTACGAGCAGGCGCGCCTGCTGGGAAAGTGGTTCGCCCAAGGCGGGCAGCCGTTCCACCGGATGATCACCGGCGGCATGGCGCGGCACCACCAGACCGCCGACGCCTGCCTGGCGCAGATCGCGAAGTCGCAGCTGGAAGGCGCCGACTGTCTTAACGACGGGGGCTTTGCCGAATTCGATCATCACGAGGTGATGTTGCGGCACTGCCCTGAGTTTGCCGATCCCGCCACCTTCCAGCAGTTGCTGTCCCGCTCAGACGACCCGCAACGCGCGGCGGAGCAACTGTTCAGGGGCGCCATGCAGCGCTGGATGACGGGCTGGCACGACGACCAATACGCCGAAGCCTGGCCGGATTTCCGCCGGCGTGTGGTGTCCGCGCTGGAACGGCTCGATCAGCCGGACAGCAAGCGGACCACCATCGTCTTCACCTCCAGCGGCGTGATCGCGACGGTGATGCAGCATGTGTTGGGGTTCCAGGATTTTCAGGTGATGGAGATGACCTGGAAGCTGGCCAATTGCGCCGTCAGCCGTCTGCTGCACCGCCCCGGCGAATTCGGACTTAGTTACCTGAACAATTATTCGCACCTCGAGCAACCGGGCCAGGCCAACATGGTTACCTATCGCTGACGTCAATGCCACGACGCCGGTCGACAGTCAGTCGGCTGGTCTTTGTTTTCGCGAAACCAGCACGTCGCCCGGCGTCGGCCGGCCGCTGTCCTCGTCGAGCGGCAGACTCATACAAAGGCGCACTCCCGTCTCGTCTTCGTCCCAGACATTGCCATGCAACTCTTTGCCCGAGCCCGCCGGTGAGCACATCGGCATGTTCCCGCTCGGTGGCCGGCCGGTGTTGGCCTCGATGCGTGCCCGCACAATGACTTCGCCCGCATCCTCGTCCGGCTCTTCGACGTGGGTGATGACCAGCTTGAGTGGCTCGTTCCGCAGCAAGCCGCGCAGCGCCATCGGCAGGTCTTCGCGGGCCGGGGTGGGGCGGTCTTCGTCATCCTCGGGTATCCAGTAATCCATGCCCACTTTGCGCAGCGGGTAGGCGCAACCTTCCACCCTGCCGTCCCAATCGAGGGAGTCGGCGACGTCGGTCAGGTCTTCCACGCGAATCAGCATCGGATATTCGCCTCCGCAGAGATAGAACATCTGGTCCGAGGCCACGTCCCGGTGGCTGTCGTCGTCCTTGTCGATATCGACGGCGATGAGCGGGTCTCCCTCGTCGGACAACTGCCTGCTGTAGGTACCGTTGTACAACCGTGGCGGTGTCGATTGCTGGTCACGCGGGTGTGTGGTCCAGCAAATCAACGCGCACTTGCTATCGGGCGCGAGGACCAACACCTGATAGCTGCAAAGGTAGGCGTTGAAGTAGAAGCCCGTCACCGCGCCAGGCCGGGCGCCCGCGATGGCACGTTCGAGCGTCTGGATCTCGTCGCTGAACGCCTTGGGCAAGGCTTCCCCCAACGTGCCCGGCGACGGATAGTCGAAGCTCGCTTCCGCCTGCATCGACTCGAATAGTTCGCGATACATTACTTGCGCATCGGCCCGGGTGTAACGCGTGAGTATGCCGCTCAGCGACTGATCCAGTTGATACACCTGGCCGGTTTCCAGCGTGCCGGCGGTTTCCGCCGCGTGCTGGAGCGGCTCGTTGGGTATCAGGTCGTCGAGCCACTCTTCATTGGTGAAGTCCTCGTTAAAGCATTCCACGAAATCCCAGCTCAAGACAGTGGCGTCCCGCTCGAACACGTCGAGGGCAGAAATATCCTCGTCGGTATCGGTCAGCTTGCGGTAGTAAAGCAGCGTGCCGAAAGGCGTCATCAGCACCGGAATCCGTCTTGCCTCGTCCTGCCCGGGATTTACCCAAAGGTCGAACGTCGCCTGCCAGGTGTCGGGGTTCAGCAGCCACAGTGCCCGTTCGCCGTAATAGCCCAGGCCATGTACACGCCACAGTTCCAGCAAGGCCGCCGGAAGCAGATTTTCATAACGCTCGATCAAGGCCGGATCGGCAGGACGGTTGGCGGTGTAAGGGAGGTTGGCGTCGACGAACGCCTGCAATGCGATGGGTGTGGACACGGGACGTTCCTCGGAGGGGCGATGCCCGCCATCTTGCCTGATTAGCCATAAAAAGGCCACACGCTTGCACGCGCCGGGCTGCGGTGGGGATTTGCCGTGGGCTGTATGAGCATACAGTATAATTAAGTATGCCTACTCCCGCAGATCCACCTTCACAGCAAGGATTTATCCTGACCCGCCATTGGCGCGACGCGCCCAATGGGACGGAGATCGAGTTTTGGCTGGCGACCGACGACGGCCCCAGGAAAATCCGCCTGACGATGCAGACCTCGGTGGCTTTCGCCGAGGCGCGGGAGCGTTCGGCCATCGAGGCGCTGCTGGACAAGACGGACGGCATCGAGCTGCGCGAGCTTAAGCTCAAGACCTTCGATCAGGAGCCTGTCCTCGGCGTCTACTCGTCCCGCTACAAGCAGCTGACTGCGCTGGAGCGCACGCTGCGCGACCATGGCATCAAGATGTACGAGGCCGATATCCGCCCGCCCGAGCGCTATCTGATGGAGCGCTTCATCACCGCCGGCGTGCAGGTGGAGGGCGGCCGCGTCGAAGGCACGACCATCCGCGACTGCAAACTCAAGCCCGCTCCCGAGTACCGTCCCAAGCTCAAGATGGTGTCGCTCGATATCGAAACCAGCGCCTACGAGGACCTGTATTCGATCGCGCTCGAAGGCTGCGGCCAGCGCCAGGTGTACATGCTAGGCGCGCCGCCCGCCGAGGCGCCGGACGGGATCGACTTCGACCTGGAATACTGCGCCACGCCGCGCCAGTTGATCGAAAGACTCAACGCCTGGATGGCGCGCCACGATCCCGATGTGCTGGTGGGCTGGAACGTGGTGCAGTTCGACCTGCGCGTGCTGCAGAAGAACGCCGACAAGCATAAGATCGCGCTGACCCTCGGCCGCGATGGCAAGACCATCGAATGGCGCGAGCATCCAGGCAAGCAGGGGTACATGTTCGCGCCGGTGGTCGGCCGCGTCGTCCTCGATGGCATCGACGCGCTCAAGGCGGCGTCGTGGATGTTCCCGTCCTTCAGCCTGGAGAACGTCTCGCAGGCGATGCTGGGCGAGGGCAAGGACATCGGCGACGTCTACGACAAGATGGCGGAGATCGAGCGCCGCTTCCAGGAGGACAAGCCGGCGCTGGCCCACTACAACCTGAAGGACTGCGAACTGGTCACGCGCATTTTCGACAAGGCCAACCTGCTGGCCTTCATGATCGAACGCGCGACGGTGACGGGTTTGCAGGCGGATCATCTGGGCGGATCGATCGCCGCCTTCGGCCACCACTATTTGCCGCGCATGCACCGCGAAGGCTATGTGGCGCCGAACGTGGGCGACATCTCGGGCGGCGCCTCGCCGGGCGGCTTCGTCATGGATTCCAAACCCGGCCTGTACGACTCCGTGGTGGTGCTGGACTATAAAAGCCTGTACCCGTCGATCATCCGCACCTTCCTGGTCGATCCGGTCGGCCTGATCGAGGGCGAGATCGCCGAAGATCCGGCGACGATTGTGGAAGGCGTCAACGGCACCGTGTTCTCGCGCGAGAAACACTGCCTGCCCGAAATCACCACGCAAATCTGGAAGCAGCGCGACGCCGCCAAGCGCGCCAAAAACGAGCCGCTGTCGCAGGCGCTCAAGCTGCTGATGAATTCCTTCTGCGGAGTGCTGGGAGCGACCGACTGCCGGTTCTTCAATCCGCGCCTGGTCTCCTCGGTCACCCTGCGCGGACACCAGATGATGAAGCAGACCCGCGAACTGGTCGAGGTGGAGGGCTACGACGTCATCTACGGCGACACCGATTCGATCTTCATCTGGCTCAAAAAAGAGTACAAGAACGCCGACGCGCTGGAAATCGGCCAGCAGCTGGCCAACAAGATCAACGCGTGGTGGCACGCCATGTTGAAGGACAAGCATGGCCTGGAATGCCACCTCGAGATCGAATTCGACACCCACTTCCAGAAGTTTTTCATGCCGACGATACGCGGCACGGAAACGGGCAGCAAGAAGCGCTACGCCGGCCTGACGGTCAATGCCAAGGGCGAGGAAGAGGTGATCTATCGCGGCCTCGAAGTGGCGCGCAGCGACTGGACGCCGTTGGCGCAGCAGTTCCAGAAGGGGCTGTTCATGCGCATCTTCAAGGACGAACCGTACCAGGACTTCGTGCGCGACTATGCGCGCAAGACGGTGGAGGGCGATTTCGACGAGCTGCTGGTCTACCGCAAAAGGCTGCGCCACCGGCTGGACGAATACAAGGTCAACGTGCCGCCGCAGGTGCGGGCGGCGCGCCTGGCCGATGAATACAACCAGTCGCACCGCCGTCCGCTGCGGTACCAGAACGGCGGCTGGATCAGCTACGTGATGACCACCGGCGGCCCGGAGCCGCTGGAGGCGTTGCGCTCGAATATCGATTACGATCATTATCTGACCAAGCAATTGCAGCCGATCGCCGATTCGATCCTGCTGCCGATGAAGGACAGTTTTTTCAGCCTGACCACCTCACAAGCCAGTCTTTTTTAAAGGGAGCGACCATGAACGATTTCAAGAAGCTGCACGACGGTAGCAAACTGCTGCACCTGCCCAACGCCTGGGATGCGGGCAGCGCGCGTTTGTTCGAGAGCCTTGGCGCGCCGGCCATCGCCACCACCAGCGCCGGCGTGGCCTGGGCCGCCGGTTACGCCGATGGCGACAACATGCCGGCCGACGTGGCCATCGCCGTCGCCATCAACATGGCGCGCGTGCTGACGGTGCCGTTGTCGGTCGACCTGGAAAACGGCTACTCGGATGATGCCGACGTCGTCGCGAAAAATGCGATGAAGTTGGCCGACGCCGGCGTGGCGGGCATCAATCTAGAGGATGGCGGCGGCACGCCGGAAGCGCTGGCCGCGAAGATCGTCGCGATCAAGAAGGCGGTTGCCGCAGCGGGCAAGGGACTCTTCATCAACACCCGTACCGACGTTTATCTGAGGGGCTTGGCGCCTGAGGGGGAGCGGGTGGCCGAGGTGTTGAAGCGCGCCGCGCTCTACAAGGCCGCTGGCGCCGATGGGCTGTTCGTGCCGGGTATTTGCAAGGTCGATGAAATCAAGGCCGTTGTCGCAGGCGCCGGCTTGCCGGTGAATGTGATGGACTGGCCGGGCGTGCCGTCCGCCGACGAATTGCATAAGCTGGGCGTGCGTCGCTTGAGCGCCGGTTCCGGCATACCGCAGGCATTGTGGGCCGTTGCCGCCGATATGGCGAAGGGTTTTCTGGCCACCGGCAGCGCCGGTCCGTTGATGGACAAGGCGATGCCGTACGGTGAGTTGCAGGCGTTGTTTGTCAAATCGTGATTCGGGACCGGCGGGGTATGAGCCGCCGTCACGCATGCATGGCGGATTACGCTTCGCTAATCCGCCCTACGTGTATCCGCGTGATGCGGAGTGTGAGTCACCTTGGCGACACGTAGGGCGGATTAGGCGGAACGCCGTAATCCGCCATCTGTGAGCCGCCGCTGGCGTATCGCGAATTACACCGCTTTCGCCCGGTTATCGAAGCTGTACGCGCCGGCGCCGAAGGCCACCACTTGCAGCAAACCACCGGCCATCGCGAAGTTCTTCAACAGATGGATCATTTGATTCTGGTCGCCCACCGCGTTGTGGAAGGCCAGGCCGGTGACGATCGAGAACACCGCCAGCCCCGCCGCCACAAGGCGCGTCTTGACACCCAGGACCAGCAGCAGGCCGCCGCCCAGTTCAACGCCGATGGCTATCGCCAGTGCCAGTGGCGCGAAAGGCAAACCGGTCGAGGCGATGTAACCCATCGTCGCGGCGGGCGCGGCCAGCTTGCCGATGCCGCTGAGGATGAAGATCGCCGCCAGCAGTACGCGGCCGATGACAGGGATGACCGAGGTATTCGGATTGATGGTGTTCATGGTATTTCCTTTCCAGGTTCAATTTAAATGAGTTAGTTTTTACAGCGCTGCTTACATCAATTTCGCGGAGCGCAGCTGCGCGCCGATACGTTGGATTTCGCTTTCGCCTTTGGCCAGCGCGGCCTCGCTGGTGTGCACCGAGTAGCGGCCGGTCACCAGGTCGTGCGGGTGCTTCACGGCCGAACCGAGGACGAATTCGGTGGCGCCTTCGGCGACGAAATCGATCGCCTCGTTCCCTTCGGCGAACACCGCCACCTCCCTGCCGATCGTGGTGCGGCCGGTGCGCAGCGCGCCGCTGGCGACCGACACCCAGGCCACGTCATGGCCGACGGGCGGCGTGTAGGTCCAGCGCTCGCCGTCGCTCAATTTCACATGCAGATAATTGATCGAGGCGCGTGGCCGGATGGCGCTGACGGCGCCGCCGTAACTGCCGATGATCACGCGCGCCGGACCGACGCTTTGCACTTGCTCAGGCGCTAGGTACCGGCTGTGCGCCGGGCCGTTTTCATCTTCGGCCGGCAGCGCGAGCCACAGCTGGAAACCGGTCACGCTGCCGCCGGCGACCGGGCCACCGTCGTGCCAGACGCCGCCGCCGGCGTTCATCCATTCGACACCGCCCGCCCCCAGTTGGCCTTCGCTGCCGGTGGTTTCGCGGTACCGGATGGCACCATCCATGACGACGGTGACGGTGGCGATGCCCGAGTGCGGATGCATCCCCATCATGTGGCCGTTCGTGGCCTCCATATGGAACAGATCGAGGAAGACGAAAGGCTTGATCAGCTGGCCGACATCGCCAGGGCTGACCAGGCGGGTGATGCCGCCACGGCTGTGACCGGCAGTGCGGTGCGTCAGATTGCGTTGAGTTGGCTGGTTCATGTACGACTCCTTGTTTTGTTTGCGGCACATGTTTGTCAGTGCATGGGATGAATCATAGATAGCGTCGATCCATCTGAGAAGCCTATATAATTAGATGTATAGTATCCAAGGAATAGATATATGCTTGATGCGATGTCGCTGGACCAGTTGCGCACCTTTATCGCCGCAGCGGAGGAGGGGAGTTTTTCGGCCGCCGGCCGCAAGCTGCGCCGCGCGCAGTCGGTGGTGAGCACCACATTGGCCAATCTGGAGCAGCAGATCGGCTTCCCGCTGTTCGAGCGCCCCGGGCGCTATCCGCAATTGACGGAGGCGGGCAGGGCGCTGCTGTCGCAGGCGCGGCAGGCGGTCGACAGCATGGATGCCTTCAAGGCCCGGGCGCGCACCCTGGCCGAGGGGCTGGAACCGGAACTGGTGGTGGCGGTGGATGTGATGTTTCCGATAGCGACGCTGACGGCCGCCGTGCAGGCGTTTCACCAAGCCTTTCCCGGCACGCCGTTGCGCTTGTACGTGGAAGCTTTGGGTGCCGTGCTGCAGCCTCTGCTGGACGGCAACTGCAAGGTGGCGGTCATCGGCAGCTTGCCGGATATCCCGGACGGCTGCGCATCGGAATTTTTGCTCAGCGTGGCGGCGGTGGGCGTGGTCGCCCCCAGTCATCCGCTGGCGGCGTTGCCAACGCCGATACCGCGCGCGGCCGCCGCCGAACATGTGCAGCTGGTGCTGACGGACCGCTCCAGTCTGACGGCGGGCCGCAACTTCGGAGTCATGTCGTCCAAGACCTGGCGCCTTGGCGACCTGGGCGCCAAGCACGCCTTCCTGCGGGCGGGACTTGGCTGGGGCTATATGCCGCTGCACATGGTGGAGGAGGAACTGCGCGACGGCAAGCTGGTCGAGATCCGCCTGGAGGGCCAGCCCGCCATCGGGTCGGGCTTCTCCATGCACGCGCTGCACATGAAGGAATTCCCGCCCGGTCCCGCCGGCCGATGGTTCGTCAACCAGCTGAAGCTGTAGCAGCCGCCGTTAGAACATGCTGGCCGTCGGGCGCACGATGATCTCGCTCACGTCGACGTCGGCCGGCTGGTCGATGGCGAACTGGATCGCGCGGGCGATCGCCTCCGGCTTGATCGAGATCTGGCGGAAGGCGCGCATTTCCTCGCGGCCGCTGGCGTCGGAAATCGAATCGGCCAGTTCGGATTCCACCACGCCCGGCGACACCACCGTTACGCGGATGTCGCCGCCCACCTCCTGCCGCAATCCCTCGGAAATCGCCGCCACGGCGAACTTGGTGGCGCAGTAGACGGCCGCCGTCGGGCTCACCGTGTAGGCGCCGATCGACGCCAGATTGATGATCTGGCCGCTGCGCTGTTTCTGCATCAGCGGCAAGGTTGCCGCGATGCCGTGCAACACGCCGCGAATATTCACGTCGATCATCCGGTTCCACTCGTCGATCTTGAGCGCCTCCAGTTTCGACAGCGGCATCACGCCCGCGTTGTTGATGATCACATCGACACGGCCGTGACGGTCGACGGCGGCGTCGACGAAGCGCTGCATGCTTTCCTGGCTGGTGACGTCGAGCGTGTAGACGCTGGCCGAGCCGCCCGCCGCGCCAATCTCGACGGCCAGCGCTTCCAGACGCTCGGTGCGGCGCGCGCCCAGCACCACGTGCATGCCCTGGGCCGCCAGATGCTTGGCGGTGGCTTCGCCGATGCCGCTGCTGGCGCCGGTGATGAGGACGATTTTTTTCGATGCGTTGTGGATTGCGTTGTTCATTTTCTGCTCCTTGTGGTTGAAGTACGATGGAGCAAGTATGCGGAAATAGACGTGCCGCGAAAATATCGGATCGTCCGTCTACCTTGCCTGATCCTCCAAAACAGCCGCGCGGCGGCCTCGCACACGCTTGTAGCGAAATAGAAACATTCCCAACGACAGGCCAGCGGCGACTACACACGCGGTTTTTAGTTTTTCCAAACGGACAAATTTGCTCTTCAGGGTCAATACTTCCTCATAGGGAATTTGCTACTTTTAATCGTCTTCTGAAACTTTTTGTTACAGTTTCTTGTCGGAATGTCACATATTTCCACAGAAACTTGGTTACATTTTCCTTACAAAATAGTTTCATGCAAGCTTTGACAGTCCAGGTCGCCAGACACAGAATCGGCCTCACACCCACTTAAGAAAACATTAATTCTGATGTGCTCCGAACCCGGCGTCCGGCCAACCGCCAGACGTCGGAAAAGCGGGTGTGGTGTTAGCGCTATCTCTCTAACTGTCTGATAAAAAGGAAGACTCATGACTTTGAATAAAGCAATGATGGCATTGACGTTATCGCTGGCCGGCGGCTTGGCGATGGCCGCGCCAAGCTCCTCGTTCGTCGATTTTTCCAACGGCGCGCAAGGGTGGGAAGGCATGCAGCCGCTGAATGGCGTGGGCGGTTCCGGCATCAACCCCAACCTGGGCAACGGGGCGCCGGCCTTGCATACCGTGATGGAGAACTTCGGTATCGGCTTCAGCAACAGCACCAACCAATCCTACCTGGGGGACTACGGCAAACTCGGTAGTGTCACCATCGGCTTGGATGTCATCGCCAACTCGATCCGCTTCTTCGGCCAGGAAGTATCGCGCAACATGGTGGTCGAACTGCGCGACTATGGCAACACCCCGCAGGGCATGCCGTACACCAGCGTTTGGTACGATCTGGGCACCATCGACTACACCAAGGGCTGGCAGCACCTTTCTGTAACTATCGGTGATACGACCTCGACCGCTCTGCCGACCGGCTGGGGCGGTTACGGCTCGTCCGATGACGCCGCCGGCCCCGGCCTGCCACCAGGCCGCAGCTTCGCCGACGTGCTGTCCAGCGTCGACGAGCTGGTGTTCACCACCTACGTTCCCGGCTATATGTACGGCTTCGCGGACTTCGACGTCGCGGTCGACAATATCTCGGTCAGCGCCGTGCCGGAGCCATCGACCTACGCCATGATGCTTGGCGGCTTGGGCATGGTGGGCTGGATGAAGCGCCGCAAGTCGCGCGCGGCCTCGTCGGCGAAAGCGACCTAAGCGCCGAAGTTTAGTTGATTGAATCGGAGAGTGGGGCCCCGCTTTCCGATTGCACGATTCTACAAACATCGTTCAGGCGCGTCGCTGCGCGTCATCCGTGACAGATGAAATTTTCAGTCATGACATAATCGCTGGATCCTCTACTACCGAAGGGCACGGCGTGAGCAAACTCTTTTCCTCCTTTAAGATCGGGCCGCTGGAGCTGCCCAACCGCATCGTCATCGCACCGATGTGCCAGTATTCGGCGGAGCAGGGCAGTGCCACCGACTGGCATCTGATTCACTTGGGAAATCTTGCGCTGTCCGGCGCCGGTCTGCTGATTCTCGAAGCCACCGCCGTCGCGCCCGAGGCGCGCATTTCTCCCGCCGACCTGGGCTTGTACTCCGATGAAAACGAGCAGGCGCTGGCCCGTGTGCTCGAGGCGGTCCGCAAGCATTCGGACATGCCGGTCGGCATCCAGTTGGGCCACGCCGGACGCAAGGCTTCCTGCGCCGCGCCATGGGACGGCGGGGCGCAAGTGGCGCCGGACGCGGGCGGCTGGACCACCGAGGCGCCGTCCGCAGTGCCGTACGCGGATACGGACCGTCCACCCGTGGCGCTCGACGCCACCGGCCTGGCGCGCGTGCGCGAGGCGTTCGCGCACACCGCGCGGCGCGCCGCCCGGCTGGGGCTGGACATGGTCGAGGTGCACGGCGCACACGGTTATCTGCTGCACCAGTTCCTGTCGCCGCTGTCCAATCAGCGCACCGACCAATACGGCGGCTCGCTGGAGAACCGCATGCGCTTCCCGCTGGAGGTGTTCGACGCGGTGCGCGCCGCCTTCCCGGCGGACAAGCCGGTCGGCGTGCGCATCTCCGCCACCGACTGGGTCGAGGGCGGCTGGGACCTGGCCCAAAGCGTGGCGTTCTCCAAGGCGCTCGCCGCGCGCGGCAGCGCCTATGTGCACGTGTCGAGCGGCGGCTTGTCGGCACAGCAGAAGATCGACGTGGGGCCGGGCTACCAGTTGCCGTTCGCGCAGGAGATCAAGCGCCAGGTCGAGGTGCCGGTCATCGGCGTCGGCATGATCACCACGCCGGAACAGGCCGAGACGGCGATCCGCGACGGCAGCGCCGATCTGGTGGCGCTGGCGCGCGGCATCCTGTACGACCCGCGCTGGCCTTGGCACGCCGCCGCCACGTTGGGCGCGCAGGTCAAAGCGCCCAAACAGTATTGGCGTTCGCAGCCTTCGGCGTACAAGAACTTGTTCGCGACCGGGAAGTGATTTAACTCGAAGTGGCCGTGACCCATGGCGCGCTTGAGATAAGCGACGACGGCCGGTGGCGATCCGCTGGGCGTAACAAAAAAAGCGGCAAGAAAAGCGGCAAAAAAAGCGGCGTGAAATAGTGGAAATGCCGGAAAATACGCCTATAATCAAAGGCTTGCGGTGCAGTCAAACCGGCAAAAAAAGCGGCAAAAAATGTATGATTCGCCACATCAGTTTGAGCCTTTGTTGCTCAGCGCTCGCCAACTGGAGGAAGTCGCTCCTGCAGGCGAGCGTGTGGTGATGGCTTCCGTCAAGCTGACCTCGGTGGCGCATGAAACGACAAGGGCGTCATTGCGCGAGCTTGTCAGGCAAATGAATTCGTTTTACAGCAATCGCATTGAGGGCCAGAGCACCCATCCCGGCAATATCGAAAAAGCCCTGCGCAACGATTTTTTAAATACGCCGGAGGAGGCGCGCTTGCAGCGCATCGCCATCGCCCACATTGATGCGGAGAAAGAACTGGAAGAATGGGCCGGGCAGACTCCGGCGTTGACATCAGCATTTTTGATCGATGCCCATCGTGCGATATATAAGCGGCTGAAAGCGGAAGACCGGCGTTCCGACGAAGGGGAAGTAATCATCCCTGGACAGGTCCGGGATCGCGAGGTGAAGGTGGGCAGGCACGTCGCACCAACGGCGGCGTCGCTGCCCGCATTTTTGAAGAGGCTGGATGACGTGTACGGATCGTCGCGAGGTTGGGAGCGTGTCCTGATCAACGCGGCATGTTCCCATCATCGCGTGGCGTGGGTCCATCCTTTTTTGGACGGTAATGGACGTGCGGCGCGGTTGCAAACGCACTGCGCCCTGTGGGGGCTATCCGCAGGTCTGTGGTCGCCGAGTCGCGGTTTCGCCAGGTCCACCAGAGCTTACTACGCCGCGCTGCATAACGCGGATTCTCCACGAATGGGCGCTTTGGATGGTCGCGGCAATCTCAGCGCATTGGGTCTGCTGGAGTGGGTTCAGTACTTTCTTGCGATTTGTGAGGATCAGGTTTCGTTCATGTCCAAAATGCTCGCGCTGGACGGAATAAAACAGAGGATCGAAGCGCTTGTTACGCTTCGATCCGCGCAGGATAAGAGCATCAGACGCGAAGCGATACTCCCGCTCTGCCATATTTTTGCGCTGGGACCGGTCTCCAGGGGCGAATTCTCCCAGATGACCGGCATGGGTGAGCGCAACGCCCGAACGCTGCTCTCGAAGCTACTCGAGGATGGATTGGTCGTCAGCGACTCTCCGTACGGGCCTGTGCGTTTCGGTCTGCCGTTGGACGCGCTCGGCATACTTTTCCCGAATCTCTATCCCGAAGCGGACCTGCCGCTGCATTAGTCTCCGGTCGATTCATGCGCGCCGTGCATAAAGGCATTCGGGTTCGCGGTCTATATTCCGGTCCTGGTTGAGATTACAGTCGTGTCATCGACGATTACTCAAACAGGAGCACGGCATGAACGATATCGACACCCCGATCGACCACGGCACCGAAGAAAACGAAGGCCTCGATCTGAGCCGCCGCAACATGGTGAAGCTGACCGGCGCCGGCGCGGCCGCGCTGGCGATGACGTCGGTGATCGGCGGCGCGGCGCTGGCGCAGGACATGTCCAACGGCGCCGATAACTTCTACACCAGCGACAAGGTGACCGTGCAGAAGGTCGCCTTCAGGGACCAGTATCAGATGAAGGTCGGCGGCAATCTGTTCATCCCGCGCACCCTGCATCGCAACGCCAAAAGCGCGGCCATCGTCGTTGGCCATCCCATGGGCGCGGTCAAGGAGCAAAGCGCTAATCTGTATGCGACCAAGATGGCGGAGCTGGGCTTCGTGACGCTGTCCATCGATTTGCCCTTCTGGGGCGACAGCGAAGGCAAGCCGCGCAACATGGTGTCGCCGGAGATGTACGCGGAGGCGTTCAGCGCCGCCGTCGATTTCCTCGGCACGCAGCCGTTCATCGACAACAACCGGATCGGCGTGCTGGGTGTGTGCGGTAGCGGCAGTTTCGTCATCAGCGCGGCCAAGATCGATCCGCGCATGAAAGCGATTGCCACCGTCAGCATGTATGACATGGGCGCGGTCAACCGCAACGGCCTGCGGCACGCGCAGAGCGTCGAGCAAAGGAAGCAGATCATCGCCGAGGCGGCGCAACAGCGCTATGTGGAATTCAAGGGCGGCGAGACGCGCTACACCGGCGGCACCACCCATGTGCTGAACAGCGAGACGCATCCGATCCAGCGCGAGTTCTATGACTTTTACCGCACCAAGCGTGGCGAGTTCACGCCGAAAGGTTCGTCGCCGCTGTTGACGACGCATCCGACGTTGAGCAGCAACGTCAAGTTCATGAACTTCTATCCGTTTAACGACATCGAGACGATCTCGCCGCGTCCGATGTTGTTCATCACCGGCGACCAAGCGCACTCGCGCGAGTTCAGCGAGGAGGCATACAAGCTGGCGGCCGAGCCTAAGGAGATCGTCATGATTCCGGGGGCGGGACACGTTGACCTGTATGACAGGACCAGGCTTATTCCATTCAATAAGCTGGCCAACTTCTTTACGCTGCATTTGAAATAGGGACGCTGCGGCTCGGCGTATCAACCTTGGTAGCGCAGCGCGTCGATGACCAAGGTGAAGGCGCGCGATGGATGGCGCCTCGACAGATAGTAGGCGTGCAAACCGGGGAACGGCCGGCACCACTCCTTCATCACGCTGACCAGCCGCCCGTCCCGGACGTATGGCTCGGCGAATTCCGCCGTCACAAACGCCAGACCGACACCGCTTACCGCCGCGTTGAGCATTTGATAGGCGCTGTTGAAAACGGCCTGGCCGCTGACCTTCACTTCGATGGGCCGGTCGCCGTCGCACAGCTCCCATGCATACACGCCGCCGTTGGACGACAGGCGCAAGGTGACGCAGTTGTGCTGTAGCAGCTCCTGTGGCGAGGTCGGGATGGCGCGCCGCTTGAAGTAATCCGGCGATCCCACGATCGCCATCGGCGCGTCGGCCGTCAGGCGCACGGCGATCATGTCCTGCTCGACCTGGTCGCCCCAGCGTACCCCGATGTCGAAGCGCTCGGCCACGATGTCGTGCATCCGGTAGTCGGAGTTGATCTCGATGCGCAGGTCGGGGTATTGCGGCAGCAGGTGGGCCACGCGCGGCCACAGCACGCTGTCGATGATGTGATCGATGGCGGTGATGCGGATCAAACCCGCTGGACTGCCGCCAAGGTCGCTGATGGCGGCGATCTCCGCCTCGATCTCGGCGAAACGCGGCGCCACGGTCTCCATCAGCCGCTCGCCGGCCTCGGTCGGGGCGACGCTGCGGGTCGTGCGGGCCAGCAGTTGCACGCCCATGCGCGCCTCCAGCCCGCGCACGATGTGGCTCAGCCCCGACTGCGACATGCCCAGTTTGGCGGCCGCGCGCGTGAAACTGCGCTCGCGCGCCACCTCGAGGAACACAAGAATGTCGTTGATGTTTTCGCGGGCCATGGGGTCGCTTCCGGGTGGGGTGATCTTGCATTCTAGCAGTTGGACCGCGTCGCCCGGATGGCTGCGATTGATGATTTTCCTGCATAAACCCTAGCAAAACCGCATGGCGTGCGGGCCCGTCAATGCCGCTACCATGCCCGATTGGATTGGAAAGACAAGAACAATGGATATCGCCAGCAACTCCCTGCCCAAGCAGTCCTTCACCGGCCAACCCGCCTGGAGCGCCGTCGGCGCGATGGCCATGTGCGTGGCGCTGCTGATCGCCTCCGAGTTCATGCCCGTCAGCCTGCTGACGCCCATCGCCAGCGACCTGGGCGCCACGCAAGGCATGGCGGGGCAGGCGATCTCCATCTCGGGCCTGTTCGCGGTGGTCACCAGCCTGCTGATTCCGGCCATCGCCAGCCACTTCGACCGCCGCCACGTACTCATGGCGCTGACCGGCGTGATGCTCGCGTCGCTGGTGCTGATCGCCTGCGCGCCCAATTTCGCCGTATTGATGGTGGCGCGCTCCCTGTTGGGCATCACCGTGGGCGGATTCTGGGCCCTGGCCACGGCGACGGTGATGCGCCTGGTTCCAGCCGAGTCAATTCCCAAGGCACTCGGCTTGATGTACACGGGTAATGCGGTGGCGGCGGCGTTCGCCGCGCCCATCGGCAGCTACTTCGGCGCCATCATCGGCTGGCGCGGTACGTTCTGGGCGTTGGCGCCGTTCGTCGTCGCCAACCTGGTGTGGCAGTGGATCAGCTTGCCGTCCATGCCGCCGCAGGCGGCCAATCCGGTCGGCAAAGTCCTCGGGTTGCTGAAGCGCCCGAATGTGGCGTTCGGCATGGCCGGGGTGATGCTCTCGTTCGCCGGCGCGTTCGCCACGTTCACCTACCTGCGGCCCTTCCTGGAGACCTACACCGGGGTGACGGTGCCGCGGTTGTCGATGCTGCTGCTGGGCCTGGGGGCGGCCGGTTTTCTCGGCACCTACGCCGCGACGGTCATGCTGGGCAGCCATTTGTATGGCTTGTTGCGCTGGCTGCCGCTGGCGCTGGGCGCCGTCACCCTGGCGTTGCTGGCCGTCGGCCATGTGTTCTGGGCGGTGGCGCTCGCGCTCGTCGCCTGGGGCGCGCTGAACGCGGCGATTCCGGTGGCGTGGTCGACGTGGCTGAGCAAAGGCATCGCCGACGAGCCGGAGAGCGGAGGCGGCCTGCTGGTGGCGGCGATCCAGCTGGCCATCATGCTCGGCGCCGCGCTTGGCGGCGTGCTGCTGGACCACCTGTCGATCACGGCCACCTTGATCGGCGGCGCGCTCATGCTCGGGATGTCTTCGATCATCGTCGGCGGCGGCGACCGGCTCAAACCACGCGGGACCGCCTGATGCGCCGGCCTACATAGCTCGTTCCGCCGCTTTTATTGCCCGATCCTGCGCCGGCCGGTCCTTTTAATAGGCGGCGGGCCACCTCGGCACTAGAATCCATCCAAGGACCCAGATGCGACCGCATACACTATTTTTTTCATTGATGACTATGACGATGGCACTTATGGCGGCCGCTCCCGTGCACGCCCAACAAATCCGTATGACCGTGGACGGGCAGGTCGTCGCCGCGACCTTGGCGGACAACCCGACCACGCGCGACTTCATCTCCAGGTTGCCGCTCACGCTGACGCTCGGCGATTATGCCGGCACCGAGAAAATCGTCTACCTCGATCGCAAGCTCTCCACCGCCGGCGCGCCCGCCGGCGCCACGCCGACGGTGGGAACCATCGCCTACTACGCGCCGTGGGGCAACCTGGCCTTCTACTACAAGGATTTCGCCTACTCGCCGGGACTGATCCCGCTGGGGCGCATCGACACCGGCCTGGCCGTGTTCAAGCGCGCAGGCGACATCAAAGTAAAGATCGAGCTGGCCGAATAGCGCCGCCCCGTATTTCCACGTTTTTTCACCTGAACACAGATCGGAACCCCATGGACAATTCCAGCGAGATCAAGATAACCCGGCGCGAGCTGCTGATCGCCGGCGCGGTGTCGGCGACGGCGGTGGCAGTGCCCCTGGCGCATTCCCAGGAGCGCGTGGCCACCGATTTCAGCAACGCCCCCTTCATCACCAAGGTATCGTTGCGCGTCAACGACAAGCCGCACACGCTGCACCTGGATACGCGCACCACCTTGCTCGACGCCCTGCGCGAACACCTGCACCTGACCGGCACCAAGAAGGGCTGCGACCACGGTCAGTGCGGCGCCTGCACGGTGATGGTCGATGGCCGCCGCATCAACTCCTGCCTCACCCTGGCGGTGATGCACGAGGGCGCGCAGGTCACCACCATCGAAGGCGTGGGCCAAGAGGACAAGCTGCATCCGATGCAGGCGGCGTTCATCAAGCACGACGGCTATCAATGCGGCTACTGCACGCCAGGACAAATCTGTTCGGCCATCGCGGTGCTCGATGAAATCAAGCAGGGCATCCCGAGCCATGTCAGCCCGTCGCTGACAGTGCGTCCGTTGCTCAGCGCCGACGAAATCCGCGAGCGCATGAGCGGCAATATCTGCCGCTGCGGCGCCTACGCCAACATTCTCGACGCCATCGTCGAAGTGGGAGGTGCGGCATGAAGGTCTTCACCTATCAGCGCGCCGGAACGCCGGTGGAGGCGGCCGTCGCCGCGGCCACGGTTCCAGGCGCCCGCTTCATCGCCGGCGGCACCAATCTGCTGGATCTGATGAAGCTCGAGATCGAAACGCCGGCGCATCTGGTCGATGTCAATGGCCTGGGTCTGGACAAGATCGAGCCGACCGCCGACGGCGGCCTGCGCATCGGCGCGCTGGTGCGCAACACCGAACTGGCGGCCGATGCGACGGTGCGGCGCGACTACGGCGTGCTGTCGCGCGCCTTGCTGGCGGGCGCCTCGGCGCAGCTGCGCAACAAGGCCACCACCGCCGGCAACCTGCTGCAGCGCACCCGCTGCCCTTATTTTTACGACACCAACCAGGCATGCAACAAGCGCAGGCCGGGCAGCGGCTGTTCCGCCATCGGCGGTTTTAGCCGCTCGCACGCCGTCATCGGCGCCAGCGACGCCTGCATCGCCACCCATCCGAGCGACATGGCCATCGCCATGCGCCTGCTCGACGCACAGGTCGAGACGGTGCGGCCCGACGGCGCCGTGCGCACGATTCCGATCGCCGACTTCCATCGCCTGCCCGGCGCCACGCCGCACATCGAAACGGCGCTGCTGCCGGGTGAATTGATCACCGCCGTCACCTTGCCCAAGCCGCTCGGCGGCCAGCACCTGTACCACAAGGTGCGCGACCGCGCCTCGTACGCGTTCGCGCTGGTGTCGGTGGCGCTGGTGGTCCAGCGCGACGGCAGCGGACGGGTGGCGGTCGGCGGCGTCGCCCACAAGCCGTGGCGGGTGGAGGAGGCCGACCGCCTGCTGCCGCGCGGCGCCGGCGCGGTCGCCGAGCGCCTGCTGCAAGGCGCGCGCACGACCGAGGAAAACGCCTTCAAGATCCCGCTGGTGCAACGCACGCTCGCCGCCATGCTGGCCGACGCGAAGAAAGGGTAATGCCATGAAATTCGATAAAGCCGCCACCACCAACCCGATCGACCAGCTCAAGGTCGTCGGCCGCCCGCACAACCGCATCGACGGCGCGCTTAAGACCACCGGCGCGGCCACCTACGCGTATGAGCAGCACAAGGCCGCGCCCAACGCAGCCTATGGCTGCGTCATCGGCGCGGCCATTGCCAAGGGCCGCATCGAGTCGATGGACCTGGCCGAGGCGCGCCGCGCACCCGGCGTGATCGCCATCGTCACCGCCGAATCGGCGGGCAAGTTAGGCAAGGGCAATTTCAACACCGCCAAGCTGCTGGGTGGGCCGGACATCGAGCACTATCACCAGGCCATCGGGCTGGTGGTGGCCGAGAGCTTCGAGCAGGCCCGCTCGGCCGCGCAACTGGTCAAAGTCAAGTACACCGAACAAAAGGGGAAGTACGACCTGGCCGCCGTCAGGGGTTCCGCCACCTTGACCAAGGATGCCCCGCCGGCCATCGGCGATTTCGCCGGCGTTTACGCCGACGCGCCGGTGCGGCTGGACGCCGAGTACACCACGCCCGGCAACACGCACGCGATGATGGAGCCGTACGCGTCGATCGCGGCGTGGAAGGGCGACCAGCTCACCGTGTGGACCTCGAACCAGATGATCGACTGGACCCGCACCGACCTGGCCACCACCTTGGGCATACCCAAGGAGAAGGTGCGCCTGGTGTCGCCGTTCATCGGCGGAGGCTTCGGCGGCAAGTTGTTCCTGCGTTCGGACGCCGTGCTGGCCGCGCTGGGGGCGCGGGCCGCCAAGCGGCCGGTCAAGGTGGCGTTGAGCCGCCCGTTCATCGCCAACAACACCACGCACCGGGCCTCGACGATCCAGCGCATCCGCATCGGCGCCACGCGCGACGGCGCCATCACCGCGATCGCCCACGAGACGTGGACCGGCAACCTGCCCGGCGGCAGCCCGGAGGACGCGGTGCAGCAAACCCGCCTGCTGTACGCCGGCGCCAACCGCTTGATGGCGACACGTATGGCGCTGCTCGATCTGCCCGAAGCCAACGCCATGCGTGCGCCGGGCGAGGCGCCCGGCCTGATGGCGCTGGAGATCGCGATGGACGAAATGGCCGAGAAGCTGAAGATCGATCCGGTGCGCTTCCGCATCATCAACGACACCAAGGTCGATCCGGAAAAGAAGGACCGGCACTTTTCGCAGCGTAGCCTGATCGAATGCCTGCGCACCGGCGCCGAGCGTTTCGGCTGGAAGAACCGCCAGGCGCGGCCGGGCAAAACGCGCGACGGCCGCTGGCTGGTCGGCATGGGCGTGGCGGCCGCCTTCCGCAACAATCTGTTGCTGAAGTCCGGCGCGCGCGTGCGGCTCGACCGCGCCGGCCGCGTGACGGTGGAAACCGACATGACCGATATCGGCACCGGCAGCTACACCATCATCGCCCAGACGGCGGCGGAGATGCTGGGCGTGGGCATGGACAAGGTGAGCGTGCGCCTGGGCGACTCGGCGTTCCCGGTGTCGTCGGGTTCCGGCGGCCAGTTCGGCGCCAACTGCTCGACCTCCGGCGTCTACGCGGCCTGCGTCAAGCTGCGCGAGGCGGTGGTCCAGCGCCTGGGCCTGGGCGCCGGCGAGGCGCTGTTCGCCGACGGCCAGGTGCACGTCGGCGCGCGCTCCGCGCCGTTGGGCCGGGCGGCGGAAAGTGGCGAGATCGTCGCCGAGGACAGCATGGAGTTCGGCGACCTGGATAAGAAATTCCAGCAATCGACGTTCGGCGCGCATTTCGTCGAGGTGGGCGTCGACGCCGCCACCGGCGAGGTCCGCGTGCGGCGCATGCTGGCCGTGTGCGCGGCGGGCCGCATCCTTAATCCCAAGACCGCGCGCAGCCAGGTGATCGGCGCGATGACGATGGGCGTGGGTTCGGCCCTGATGGAGGAGCTGGTGGTCGACAAGCGCGCCGGCTTCTTCGTCAACCACGACCTGGCCGGCTACGAGGTGCCGGTGCATGCCGACATCCCGAAGCAGGAGGTCATCTTCCTCGACGAGACCGACCCGCTGTCGTCGCCGATGAAGGCCAAGGGCGTCGGGGAGCTGGGTTTGTGCGGCGTCGGCGCGGCGATCGCCAACGCCGTCTACAACGCCACCGGCGTGCGGGTAAGGAATTATCCGGTCACGCTGGACAAGCTTCTTCCAGGCCTGCCACCGGTGTAAATCCCCACGTCATCCGGCCTCGGACCCGTGGGCGCGGATGTAATCGATGAACGCGCGCAGCTTGGGCGTGACGGTGCGGCGGTTGGGGTAATACAGCGCCAGGCCGGGAAACGCCACCGCGAAATCCGCCAGCACCACCTCCAGCGTGCCCGCATGGATATTGCGCGCGACAAGGGAGCGTGGCAGCCTGAATAGGCCAACTCCCTGCTCGGCGGCGTGGATGCAGGCGACGACGTCGTCCAGTATCAGGGGGCCGCGTATGGAGACCACGCGGCGCTCGCCGGCGACGTTGAACGCCCATTCGTCCAGCAGCATGTCGGCCTGGCGGAAGACGATGCACGGCATGTGGCCGATGTCGTGCGGCAGTGAAGGACGGCCGTAGCGCGCCAGCAGCGACGGCGCGCCGACCACCACATTCGGTTCCTCGCCGTTGAGCGGCACGGCGACCATGTCCGCCTGCACGAACGAGCGCGGACGCACGCCGGCGTCACAACCCTCGGCGACGATGTCGACCAGCCGGTCGTCGCCGATCAACTCCAGCCGCAGCCCGGGATGGGCTGCCAAAAAGCCGGCCACGTAACGCTCGGTCAGCATCGGCACGCTCGGCCTGGGAACGCTGATGCGCAGCACGCCGGTGACCGAGCTTCCCAGGCTGCGCGCCGATTCTATCCCTTGCAGCAGCTGCTGTGCGGCCGGCCGCACCTGCATCAGCAGCCGCTCGCCGGCCTCGGTCAAGGCGACGCTGCGGGTCGTGCGCACCAGCAGCGCCACGCCTATCCGGTCCTCGAAAACCCGGATCGCCTGGCTGACGGCCGATGGCGTGACGCCCAGGCGCCGCGCGGCGGCACGGAAACCACCTTCCTCCGCGACCGCCAGAAACACCACCACCCCGTCCAGATCGTTACGTCCAATTGTGTAGTTCATCTGTGCAGCATGCTGGCGTAACGGCCGGATGTCAACATTGGATCGGGTGATTGTTTAGCTGTTCTACACAGCTTGATCGCTTGAGACCGGATTGTTTGCGCCGGCCGGATCGGTGAGACTACGATTTTCCACACCGATCAAGGAACCATCATGACTTCAGCAAGCAACGATTCGCGCGTCTACCGTATCGAGAAAATCCGCGTCGGCGTCGACGGCCTGGTGGCCGGCATCGCGCCTGTCCCCACCGTCGGCCCGGGCGAAGTGCTGGTGCGCGTGCGCGCCACGTCGCTGAACTTCCGCGACCTCGCCATCCTGGACGGCAACTACATCGTGCCGGTGCCGCTGGGGCGCATTCCGGTGTCCGATGCGGCGGGCGAGATCGCCGCCGTCGGCGCGGGCGTCACGAAGCTCAATGTCGGCGACCGCGTCACCAACGCCTTCTTCCCCGAGTGGTTGGAGGGACCGTTCGTCGGTCACTACGCCGGTTACTCGGCCGAGCTGGAAGGTTGGCTGAGCGACTATCGCGTGGTGCCGGCCGAAACGTTGACCCGTTTCCCGGATAGCCTGGGCTTTGAAGAAGCGGCGACCTTGCCTTGCGCCGGCGTGACCGCGTGGACGGCATTGAAGGGCGTGCGTCCCGGCGAGACCGTGGTCACGCAGGGCACCGGCGGCGTATCGCTGTACGCGCTGCAGCTGGCTAAGGCGATGGGCGCGCGCGTGATCGCCACCACCTCCAGCGACGACAAGGCCGTGCAACTCAAGGCGATGGGCGCTGACGACACCATCAACTACAAAACCGAGCAGGATTGGGCGCAACGGGTGCGCGATCTGACCGGCGGCAGGGGCGCCAACCGCGTCATCGAAGTGGGTGGCCCGGGCACGTTCGCCCAGTCGGTGAAGGCGATCGCGGCGGGCGGGCAGGTGTCGATGGTCGGCATCCTGGCCGGCATGCAGGGAGGCGTGGACTTCATGTCCATGTTCATGAGCCAGGCGCGCTACCAGCCGGTCGCCATCGGCAGCCGCGAGGACCTGGACGATCTCGCGCGCTTCGTCGTGCGTCACGGAATACGTCCGGCGATCGATAGCAGCTGGGATTTCGACGACGCCAAAAGCGCCTACGCGCGTCTGCTGACGCGCAGCGTGTTCGGCAAGGTCGTGATCACACACTGACCCCGCCGGAAGCGCCCACCCCGGACGCGCATCCGGGGTGGGCCGCTTTTAGACCAACCCGGTGCCCAGGTTCATCACCTTCGTCCATGCTGCCACGAAGTCGCCGATGAACTGCTGCTGGCCATCGGCGCTGCCATACACCTCGGCGACGGCGCGCAACTGCGCGTTCGAGCCGAACACCAGGTCGGCGCGGCTGGCGGTCCATTTGACGGCGCCGGTTTTACGGTCGCGGCCTTCGAAAGCGTCCGCCGCGCGCGAGGTCGGCGCCCACACCGTAGACATGTCGAGCAGGTTGACGAAGAAGTCGTTGCTCAAAGTGCCGATGCGCGTGGTGAACTCACCCTGCTTGGAAGACGCCACGTTCGCGCCCAGCACGCGCAGGCCGCCCACCAGGGCGGTCAGCTCCGGCACCGTCAAGGTCAGCAACTGCGCACGGTCGACCAGCATCGCCTCCGCCGGCACGGCATAGCGCTCCTTCTGGAAGCTACGGAAACCATCGGCGAACGGCTCCATCGGTTCGAACGATTCGGCGTCGGTCTGCTCCTGCGTCGCGTCGGTGCGGCCCGGCGTGAACGGCACCGACACCGAGGCGCCGGCCTGCTTGGCCGCTTGCTCGATACCGGCCGCGCCGGCCAGCACGATCAGATCGGCCAGCGATACGCGCTTGCCGCCGGCGTTGAACGCGCCCTGGATGCCTTCCAGCTTGGCCAGCACCTTGCCCAGTTGCTCCGGCTGGTTGACCGGCCAATCCTTTTGCGGCGCCAGGCGCACGCGCGCGCCGTTCGAGCCGCCGCGCAGGTCCGAGCCGCGATAGGTCGAGGCGGACGCCCATGCCGTCGACACCAGCTCCGACACCGTCAGGCCCGAGGCCAGGATCTGCGCCTTGAGCGCGGCGATGTCCTGCGCGTCGACCAGCGGATGGTCGACCGCCGGCACCGGGTCTTGCCAGATGAAGTCTTCGGCCGGCACCTCCGGGCCGAGGTAGCGCGCCTTCGGTCCCATGTCGCGGTGGGTCAGCTTGAACCAGGCGCGCGCGAAGGCGTCGGCGAATTCGGCCGGGTTGGCCAGGAAGCGGCGCGAGATCTTTTCGTAGGCCGGGTCGAAGCGCAGCGACAGGTCGGTCGTCAGCATCGTCGGCAGCAGTTTTTTCGACGGGTCGTGCGCGTGCGGGATGGTCGCCTCGGCGCCTTTGGCGACCCACTGGTGGGCGCCGGCCGGGCTCTTGGTCAGTTCCCATTCAAAGCCGAACAGATGCTCGAAGAAGTCGTTGCTCCACTGCGCCGGCGTCTTGGTCCAGGTCACTTCCAGGCCGCTGGTGATGGTGTCGCCGGCGTTGCCGGTGCCGAACTTGTTGTGCCAGCCGAAGCCCTGGGCGGCGATGTCGGCGCCTTCCGGTTCGGCGCCGACGTTGTCGGCCGGGGCCGCGCCGTGGGTTTTGCCGAAGCTGTGGCCGCCGGCGATCAGGGCCACGGTTTCCTCGTCGTTCATCGCCATGCGGGCGAAGGTGTCGCGGATGTCGCGCGCCGCCAGCACCGGATCGGGATTGCCGTCCGGGCCTTCCGGATTCACGTAGATCAGGCCCATCTGCACCGCGCCCAGCGGGTTCTCCAGGTTGCGGCTGTGGACGTCGCCGTCGGCGTCGTCGTCGGTCACCAGCACGCCGCCGGCCTTGGCGACGCCTTCGCTGCCGTGGGCGTAGCGCACGTCGCCACCGAGCCAGGTGGTCTCGCGGCCCCAGTAGACGTCCTGGTCCGGTTCCCACGTGTCGACCCGGCCGCCGCCGAAACCGAGCGTCTTGAAGCCCATTGTTTCGAGCGCGACGTTGCCGGTCAAAATCATCAGGTCGGCCCACGAGATCTTGCGGCCGTATTTTTGCTTGACCGGCCAGATCAGGCGGCGCGCCTTGTCCAGGCTGACGTTGTCCGGCCAGCTGTTGAGCGGAGCGAAACGTTGCTGGCCCCGGCGCGCGCCGCCACGGCCGTCGCCGGTGCGGTAGGTGCCGGCGCTGTGCCAGGCCATGCGGACGAACAGGCCGCCGTAGTGGCCGAAATCGGCCGGCCACCAGTCCTGCGAATCGGTCATCAGCGCGGCCAGGTCTTGCTTGACGGCTGCCAGGTCGAGACTGTTGAATTCCTTGGCGTAATCGAAGTTCGCGCCCATCGGGTCGGACTTGGTCGAGTGCTGCAGCAGCAGGTCCAGCCGCAACTGGTCGGGCCACCAGTCGGCGTTGGCGGTGCCGGCGCCGGTGGCCTGGCTGAACGGACATTTGGCTGCGTGATTCTCGGTGCTCATTCGGGGACTCCTCATCGTTTAGGGGAAAAACAACGCCATCATATTCCCGTTCGGAGGAGATTGCTTGAAAGATCGAAATATTAGCTGGACAAGCGGGCGCGCGCGGTGTAGGGAAATTCCGATGCGCCTGTCAGCCCATGCTAAACCTCTTTCGCCTGCCTGCCGCGCGCCGGCTTGGCCGGCACGCTGTTGCCGTATTCGCTCCACCAGGCCATCAGCGCCTGCATCGTCGGTCCCAGGCCGCGCGCCTTGTCCGTCATCTCATATTCCACGCGCGGCGGCACCTCGGCGAACACGGTGCGCGTCACCAGGCCGTCCGCCTCGAGCTCGCGCAGTTGCGCCGTCAACATGTGTTGCGTGATGCCCGGGATTGCCTTGCGCAGTTCGCCGAAGCGGTAGACGCGCTGGTTCAGCAGCCACATGATCTCCAGTTTCCACTTGCCCGACAACAGCGCGAAAGCGCGCCGCATCTCCTCGTGCATGTTGATTTCGACGCCTCCAATAGTCTGCTTTTCCATACTAAGCCTCGGTTTTTCATCCTACTTGCGGACTTTCATCTTAGGCGACATCCTTGCGCCAGTCGATACCGGACGCACTTTTTTCAGGGAAAAATCATGACCGAAATTTATCTGTATTGGATCAGCACGGCCTTGCTATCGCTGCTGTATCTCGCCTCCGCCATCACCCACGTCACCAAGCGCGCTTGGGTGCGCGAGGCGATCACCGGCTTCGGCTATCCGGGCTATCTGCTGCCGGTCCTCGTCGTGGTGAAGTTGCTCGCGGTACTGGCGATATTGCCGCGCTTCAGCGTCGCGCTCAGCGATCTGGCCTACGCCGGCATGTTCTATCACCTGTTGCTGTCGGCGCTGGCGCACATCGGCGTGCGCAAGCCCGCCGGCGCGGTGCCGGCGGCGGTGGGCCTGGTGCTGCTGGTGCTGTCGTTCGCCACGCAGAACGCCGCCCGCGATATGCCTTCCCCTTATGCGCCGCCCATGCCGGCGCATCAATTCAACCCTAACTAAAGGAGTTTTACATGGACCGACTCAAAGGAAAAGTAGCCATCGTCACCGGCGCGGGACGCGGCATCGGCCGCGCCACGGCCAGGCTGCTGGCGGCCGAAGGCGCGAAAGTGGCCGTGCTGTCACGCACCGCCGAAAACGTCGAGCGCGTGGTCGCCGACATCGAAGCGGCCGGCGGCACGGCGCTGGCGCTGGTCTGCGATATCGCCGACCCTGTCCAGCTCAAGGCGTCGGTGGACAAGGCCGCCGCCACGTATGGCGGCATCGATATCCTGGTGAACAACGCGTTCGATCCTTCGGCCGTCACGTCCTCGATACTGGATTTATCGGTTGAAAAACTGCAGCGGAATTTCGAGATGGGACCGATCTCTTATCTGCGCACCATGCAGGCGTGCCACCCGTACCTGAAGGCGAGCGGGGAAGGGCGTGTGATCAACTTCGGTTCGATGGCCGGCGTGGTCGGCCTGGTCGGTTATGGCCCGTACAACATGGCCAAGGAAGCCGTGCGGGCGCTGACCCGCTCGGCCGCCCGCGAGTGGGGCGCCGACCAGATCACCGTGAACAACGTGCTGCCGGTCGCCGACACGTGGGGCGCGGCGGCGAACAACGTCCCGCCGCCGGCCAACGCGCTGGGCCGCTACGGATCGCCGGAGGAGGACATCGCGCCGGTGGTGCTGTTCCTCGCCAGCCGCGACGCGCAGTTCATCACCGGCTACAGCCTCACGCCCGACGGCGGCATGATCATCGACAGCGCGCGCTAGGACCTCAGGCCGCCAGCGTGGCGGTATCGATCACGAAGCGGTAGCGGACGTCGCCCTTGAGCATGCGCTCGTAGGACTCGTTGATCTGGTCCGCCCGCACCAGTTCGATGTCGGCGACGATGCCGTGCTCGGCGCAGAAGTCCAGCATCTCCTGGGTTTCCGGGATGCCGCCGATCATCGAGCCGGCGATCGCGCGCCGCTTCATGATCAGGTTGAAGACGTTGGGCGACGGATGCGGCGTCGCCGGCGCGCCCACCAGGGCCATGGTACCGTCGCGCTTGAGCAGCACCAGCAAGGCGTCGAGGTCGTGCGGCGCCGCCACCGTGTTGAGGATGAAGTCGAAGCTCTTGGCGTGGGCCGCCATGTCGTCTGCGTTTTTCGAGACGACCACCTCGTCGGCGCCCAGCTGGATCGCCGCCTCGCGCTTGGCGTCCGAAGTGGTGAAGGCCACCACGTGGGCGCCCATCGCGTGGGCCAGCTTGATGCCCATGTGGCCCAGGCCGCCAATGCCAACCACGCCGATTTTCTTGCCGGGACCGGCGTTCCAGTGGCGCAGCGGCGAGTAGGTGGTGATGCCGGCGCACAGCAGCGGCGCGACGGCGGCCAGTTGTTCCTCCGGATGGCGCACCTTGAGCACGTAGCGCTCGTGCACGACGATCTTTTCCGAGTAGCCGCCCAGGGTCCAACCCGGCGCGTCCGGCGTCGGGAAGTTGTAGGTGCCGACCATGTTGTCGCAATAGTTTTCCAGGCCGTCGTCGCACTCGGCGCAATGCTGGCAGCTGTCGACCAGGCAGCCGACGCCGACCAGGTCGCCGACCTTGTGGCTGGTGACGTGGGCGCCGACCGCCGACACCCGGCCGACGATTTCGTGGCCAGGCACGCATGGATACTGCGTGCCGGCCCATTCGGCGCGCACCTGGTGCAGGTCCGAGTGGCAGATGCCGCAAAAGGCGATGTCGATCAGGACGTCGTGGGCGCCGGGCGCGCGGCGGGTGATGGCCAGCGATTCGAGCGGCTTGTCGGCGGCGTGGGCGCCGTAGGCTTGTACTTGCATGGGAAGACTCCTTGGTGCGTTTGAACAGATGGTCATTTTCCGGATCCGGGCGTTCGATCGGTAGCCCGTTTCGCCGGATTTCTTGCCTGATCCCGCAGCCGCCCGGTCTTTTGGTAGTCAGCGGCCCGCCCGGGAAGCTAGAATTCGTGCAAGGAGGAAGTGAGTGGAAATGACAGCGACAGACAACACGGCGGCGCCGCGCGGCGCCCATCACCCGGCGCTGACCCGCATCATTGAAAGTCGGGTGAGCGGCACCGGCGACTACGAGACGGCGATTCCGAATCTGCGCTTTTTCCGGCGCGACGAGGTTGCGCCGCCGACGATTTGCATGGTCGAGTCGAGCATCGTGTTCGTCGCCCAGGGGGCGAAGCGCCTGTGGGTCGGTGGCGAGGGATATACGTATGACAGCTCGCGGCTGCTGGTGACGTCGCTGGACCTGCCCGGCGGTTCGGAGGTGCTGGCGGCCAGCGCGCAGCAACCATGCATGGGGCTGGCGTTGAAGCTTGATATGCGCGTGCTCGCCGAGCTCATCGCCCAGGGCGGCTTGCCGGCGCCGGACGGGGCGACGGCCGGCGCCGGCATCGGCATCGGCGCGGCGACGGCCGATATCCTCGCGCCCCTCGAACGGCTGCTGGCGCTGCTGGACGACCCGCAGGCGATTCCCGTCATCGCGCCATTGATCCAGCGGGAGATTTATTATCGGCTGCTGCGGGGCGACCAGGCGGCGCGCCTGCGGCGGATCACGGCCGTGGACAGCCAGGGGCATCGGATCACGAAGGCCATCGAATGGCTGAAATCAAATTTCGCGCAGTCGTTGCGCGTCGAGGACCTGGCGGCGCGGGTGCAGATGAGCGCGACGACGTTCCACCAGCATTTTCGGCAGCTGACCGCCATGAGTCCTTTGCAGTACCAGAAGTGGCTCAGGTTGAACGAGGCGAAGCGCTTGATGCTCAACGAGGATCTGGACGCCGCCAGCGCGGCCTACAAGGTGGGCTACGAAAGCCCGTCGCAATTCAGCCGCGAGTACAGCCGCCTGTACGGCTTGTCGCCCAAGCGCGACATCATGGTGATGCGCGGCCGGGCCACCGAGGGAGCGTAACCCTGGTGGCCGTTGCGCTTTACGCCACCTTCGGTAACTTGCCGATCAACTTATCCAGTGTGATCGGATACTCCCGCACCCGTATTCCGGTGGCGTTGTACACCGCGTTGGCGATGGCCGCCGCCACGCCGCTGATCCCCAGTTCGCCCACGCCCTTCGCCTTCAAAGGTCCGGCGGTGGCGTCGGCTTCGTCGAGGAAGATGGCGTCCAGGTGCGGAATGTCGGCGTGCACCGGCACCTCGTAGCCCGCCAGGTCATGGTTGACGAAGTAGCCGACACGCTTGTCGATCACCATGTCCTCCATCAGCGCGGCGCCGGCGCCCATCGTCATGCCGCCGATGATCTGGCTGCGCGCCGTCTTGGGATTGATGATGCGCCCGGCCGCGCACACTGCCAGCATGCGCCGGATGCGGATCTCGCCGGTGTAGGCGTCCACCGCCACTTCGGCAAAGTGTGCGCCGAAGGTCTGCTGCGCGAAGCGCTGGGCCAGGTCGCCGTACTCCATCTTGTCCTCCCCAACCAGCTCGCGTTGGCGCGCGGCGGACTGCAAGGCCACGCTGCGTCCGCCCCATTTGACCTGGCCTTGGACGAAGGTGGCGTCGGCCACGTTGAAGCCCAACTGTTTCGCCACCGCCTCCCGCAACTGGACGCAGGCGGCGTAGACGCCGGCGGTCGACGAGGCCGCGCCCCACTGGCCGCCGGAACCGGCCGACTCCGGAAAGCGCGAGTCGCCCAGGCGCACCACCACCTGGTCCAGCGCCACGCCCATCATCTCGGCGGCGGTCTGCGCGATGATGGTGTAGCTGCCAGTGCCGATATCGGTCATGTCGGTTTCCACCGTCACCACGCCGCGCTTGTCCAGCCGCACGCGCGCGCCCGAGGCCATGACGGGCGCGCCACGGATGGCGGCGGCGACGCCGTAGCCGATCAGCCAGCGCCCGTCGCGCCGGCTGGCGGGACGTTCGGGACGCCGGCTCCAGCCGAAACGTTCGGCGCCGGTGTTCAGGCAGGCGATCAGCTGGCGCTGAGAGAACGGACGCTTAGGGTCCTCCGGATCGACCTGCGTATCGTTGCGGACCCTGAATTCGATCGGGTCGATCTTCAGCTTTTCGGCCAGTTCGTCCATGGCGATTTCCAGCGCCATCATGCCCGGCGCCTCGCCCGGCGCGCGCATCGCGCTGCCTTCGGCCAGGTCCAGCTGCGCCAGTTTCAGTTGCGTCATGCGGTTGGCGCCGGCGTACAGCAATCGGGTGGGGGCGGTGGCCGCCTCCGGGCGTCCGCCGGCGATATTGCCCGACCAGCTCTCGTGGCCGATGGCGACGATGTCGCCCGCCGCCGTGGCGCCGATGCGGATGCGCTGTATCGTCGCCGGCCGGTGGGTGGCGTTGTTGAACATGAGGGGACGCTGCAGCGCCACCTTGACCGGACGCTTCGCGGCGCGGGCGCCCAGCGACGCCAGCACGGCGTCGCACAAGATCGTGCCCTTGCCGCCGAAGCCGCCGCCGATGTACGGCGACACCAGGCGTATGTCTTCAACCGCGATGCCCAGCGTTTTGGCCAGGTCGCGCCGGCCCCAGTTGACTTGCTGGATCGCCGTCCACAGCGTCAGCTGGTCGCCGTTCCAGGCGGCGACGGTGGCGTGCGGCTCCATCATCGCGTGGGCCTGGTCCGGTGTGGTGTAGGTGGCGTCGAGCTTGACCGCCGCGCCGGCGTAGGCGCCGGCGAAATCGCCGATGCCCGTTTGCGCGGGCGGCCTGAACTTGCCCGGTTTCGGCGGCTGCGCCCCGTCCCGCGCCGCCTCCAGGTCGAAGGCGCCGGCGCTGCGCGTGTAGCGCACGTTGATCAAGCTGGCCGCCGCCCGCGCCTGCTCGAAGGTCTCGGCCACCACCAGCGCGACCGCCTGGTGATAGTGGTCGACGGCGGGACCGGCCAGCGCGCGGTCGGCATAGAACTCACCCTTGTCGAGCTTGCCGGCGTTCTCGGCGGTGACCACCGCCAGCACGCCCGGCGCGGCCTTGGCGCGGGCGATGTCGATGCCGTCGATGCGGCCTTTGGCGATGGCCGCGCCCAGCACATAGCCGTAGGCCGCGCCGGGCGCCGCCGCGTGCTGCTCGTAGGCATAGGTCGCGGTGCCGGTGACCTTGAGCAGGCCTTCGACACGGTCGACCGGTTTGCCGACCACGCGCAACTGGTCGATGGGATTGGTGGTGGCGGGTTTATCGAATTTCATGACTTGGCCTTTCCGCCATCGGCGATGATCGATTGCAGCGTGCGTTCGGCCAGGGCGACCTTGAACGCGTTCTCTTTGGTGGGGGCGGCCTTCCCGAGCAGGCTCGCGATGACGGCGCGGGCGCCTTGGGGCAGGGCGGCGTCTCCCGCCGCGCTGCGCCAGGGCTGGTGCGCCACGCCGCCCAGCGCCACGCGGCCGTTACCGTCGGGTTGGGCGATCGCCGCCACCGACACCAGCGCGAACGCGTAGGAGGCGCGGTCGCGCACCTTTTGATAGTGGTGGCGTCCGCCGACAGGTGCCGGCAGCACCACCGCCGTAATCAGTTCGCCCGGTTGCAGTGTGTTCTCCAGGTGGGGTGTGGCGTCCGGCGGCCGGTAAAAGTCGGCGATGGGAATCCGGCGGCCGGCGCCGTCGGCCCGCACCGTCTCGACGACGGCGTCGAGGGCGCGCATGCCGACCGCCATGTCGCTGGGGTGGGTGGCGATGCAGGCGTCGCTGGCGCCGACCACGGCGAGCTGCCGGCTATAGCCGCCGATGGCGGAGCAGCCGCTGCCCGGCTGGCGCTTGTTGCACGCCTGGTTGGTGTCGTAGAAGTAGGGGCAGCGGGTGCGCTGCAGCAGGTTGCCGGCCGTGGTGGCCTTGTTGCGCCGAGGCCCCGGCCAGCAGCGCGCGCGACAGTACCGCGTAGTCGCGCCGCACGGTCGCGTCGGCGGCCAGGTCGGTGTTGCGCACCAGCGCGCCGACGCGCAGGCCGCCCTCGGGCGTCGGTTCGATCCGGTCCAGGCCGATGCCGTTGACGTCGATCAGGTGGGCCGGCGTTTCGATTTCCAGCTTCATCAGGTCGAGCAGGTTGGTGCCGCCGGCGATGAAGCGGGCGCCCGGGTTGCGCGCCGCCGCCTCGGCCGCCTCGGCGGGATTGCGCACGCGCTGATAGGTGAACGCTCTCATGCCTTGCCCTCCGCCACTTCGGTGATCGCCTCGATGATGTTGGAGTAGGCGCCGCAGCGGCAGATATTGCCGCTCATGCGCTCGCGCAGTTCGTCCGCCGTGACCACGGGGATGGTGGTCAGGCTCGCGCTGACATGGCTGGGCACGCCGCGTTTGATTTCATCCAGGGCGCCCACGGCCGAGCAGATCTGTCCCGGCGTACAGTAGCCGCACTGGAAGCCGTCGTGCTTGACGAAGGCCGCCTGCATTGGATGCAGTTTCGCCGGCGTCCCCAGGCCCTCGATGGTGGTGATCCGGTCGCCATCGTGCATCACGGCCAGGGTCAGGCAGGAATTGACGCGGCGGCCGTTGACCATCACCGTGCAGGCGCCGCACTGGCCGTGGTCGCACCCCTTCTTGGTGCCGGTCAGATGCAAATGCTCGCGCAGGGCGTCGAGCAGGGTGACGCGCGTGTCGAGTTCCAGTTGGCGCGTTTTGCCGTTCACTTCAATCGAGGTTGTGGTCATCGACGGGGCGCTGGCGGTGGTGGCGGTGGCGCCGTGCGCGGCGCCCGGCACCATGGTCGCGGCCACGGCCGTGGAACTGGAGACCAGGAAAGTGCGTCGTGTTACGTCGGGGCCGATAAGGTTTTTCATTGGCGAACTCCGGTGGCCGGTGGCGGAAACGCGTTCGGGCGTGATTGCCTGATCGCGCAGACCAGTGTGACGGCTCACCGGGCTGAACGGTATCCCGTTCCTCTAGATTGATTGCCTGATACTCTGCCCCCGCATGTTCCGCTAGCCAGTTGCCACCCGCACTCGGTATCATCGAAACGAAAACAGGGAGGATCACTTTGTCATCTGGCTCATCAGTGGAGAAATCGGTCGACACGCTGTGCGACGAGCTGGCGCGCAAATGCGCGCCGTTCGCGTTGGCGAAGGAAAATCCCACCGTCATTCCCCAGCTGACGTTGTACCGCCACACGGCCGCCACGCAGCCGCTGCCGATCACCTACACGCCCAGCATCGCGCTGGTGGTGCAGGGGAGCAAGCATGTGCATCTGGGGACCAACACCTTCGTCTACGACCGCTCGCGGTTCTTGCTGACTTCGATCGAGCTGCCGGTGACCAGCCAAGGTGATGGAGGCGAGCGAGGCGGTGCCGTATATGTGTCTGCGGCTGGGGCTGGACATGCGGCTGGTGGCCGATGTGATCGCCGGCACCGAACCCGGCGTTGCAGGCACGGGGAGCGATTCGTTCGGCATGGAAACAGGCGAGGCGACGGCCGACATCATCGGCGCCTTCGGCCGGCTGGTCGACGCGCTGCATACGCCCCGCGACGCGCGTTTCCTCGGTGAACTGCTGCAGCGTGAAATCATTTACCGGGTGTTGCAAAGCGAGGCGGGAAGCCGGCTGCGCGCGATCGCCACCAGTGGCGACCACAGCCACCGGACCGCCAAGGCGGTGGCCTGGGTCCGGGCCAACTTCACCCAGGCTTTGCGGGTGGAAAATCTGGCGGCGGTGGCCGGCATGGGGGTGTCGACCCTGCATCACCATTTCCGCCGGCTCACGTCGATGAGTCCGCTGCAATATCAAAAGCAGTTGCGCTTGCAGGAGGCGCGCCGCCGCATGCTGACCGACGGCCTGGACGCGGCCAGCGCCGCTTTCGAGGTCGGCTATGAAAGCGCCAGCCAGTTCAACCGGGAATACAGCCGCGTGTTCGGGCTGTCGCCGATGCGCGACGTGCGGGCGCTGCGCGACCATGGCGGCGCGCTATGAATAAGTAGCGCGGCCGGCGCCGTCACGCGCAATCGGACCGGTGGCAATGCAGCTTGGCCCGCGTGTGCCATTCCTTGACCAGCTGCCGGCGGCTGGCCTCGTAGCGCTCGTCCAGGAATTCCGCCTTCACGACGCGTGCGGCGTGGAACATGTGGAAGTCGCCCAGCGACTCGCACCAGGCGGCGATGAAGCGTTGCGCGTCGATGAAGCCGAGGATGATGGGCCAGATGACGCGTTCGGCCGCGTTGCCGTCCTCGCCGGTGTAGAGGACGCGCATTTTGCGCTGCTCGCGGATCGCCTCGCGCACGCGCGCCAGGTCGAGGCCGGCGGGATTGTCCGGCTGCCGGCTGATATACAGCGTATTGTCGTTGAGGGCGCGCCGCATGTCCGGCGGCAGCACCGCGTCGATCTTGGCCAACGCGTTTTGCACCGCGTGCGCCAGGCCGTCGTCGGTCTGGCGGCTGACCCACTGTGCGCCGGCCACCAGCGCCTGGATCTCCTCGGCCGTGAACGACAGCGGCGGCAGCAAAAATCCCGGCCGCAGGATGTAGCCGACGCCGGGTTCGCCGTCGATATCGGCCCCCATGCTTTGCAAGGTGACGATGTCGCGCCGCAGGGTGCGGATCGATATGCCGACCTCGCGCGCCAGCACGGCGCCGGCCACCGTGCCACGGTGGCGGCGGAGAACCTGCATGAGGTCGAATAGTCTTTTGCTTCGTGACACGGTCACTCCATTTTGACGAGGCATTTGCCGCCGGTTTTCAGCCCGGCCTCCAGCTCCGCGATCAGCGCGGCGGCCGCCTCCAGCGGCACCACGCGGCCGATCGGCAGGCGCAATTTTCCTTCCGTCGCGGCGCTCGCCAGCTTGTCGAGCGTGTCGAACCTTGGCGCGCCGACGATGGGCTTGAGGCGGCGGTTGAACAGCGCGCGGATGAACTTGCTCGGCGTCGGATGCAGGTCCAGGAAGGCGCCTGTCTTGTTGAGCAGACCCATGGCTTGCTCGACGGTCAATTTTTCGGCGGTGTCGATGACGACATCGTAGCGCTCCCCGATCGCCGACAGGTCGATGGCGCGGTAGTCGTACACGGTTTGCACGCCGAGCGCGCGCATGCGCTCGATATCCGCCGCGCCGCAACTGCCGGCCACGGTGGCGCCATGCATGCGCGCCACCTGCACGGCCGCTTCGCCCACGGCGCCGGCGCAGCCGTTGATGAACACGCGCTGGCCGGCGGCCAGCTTGGCCTTGTCCATCAAGCTGCCCCAGGCCGTCATGCCCGGCGTGCCGAGGCAGGCGGCGTCCTCGAAGGACACGCCGTCGGGTTTTTTGGCCACGAATATTTCCTTGGTGATCAGCGCCTGGCCCAGCGCGCCGCTTTCCTTGAAGCGCGACAGGCCGAAGACGGCGTCGCCGGGCTGGAGGCGCGTCACGTCCGGGCCGACTGCGATGACCGTGCCCGAGAAATCGAAGCCCATGGCGCGTGGAAATTTTTGTCCTGTCATCATCTTCATCACGCCTTGGCGTAGTTTCCAGTCGATCGGATTGATCGCGGCGAAGTGGACCCGTATCGCGACCTCGCCCTTGCCCGGCGTGCCCAGGTCGAAATTTTCAAGCCGCATCAGTTCAGGGCCGCCGTACTGGTGATACTGGAGTCGTTTCATCGTGCTCATGGTGGAATCTCTTGTGTAGTGGAAAGAGATCCAGTGTAGAGCGCCATGGTGCCAGATTATGGCACCATTGTTGGCCACGAGTCGATCCGGAAAATCATAGACGACTGGTCTAGTTGTGCTATAGTGGCGACCATGGGCACAACAACCACCTCCGACAACGTCGATGTTCGCGGGAACATCCTTGCCACCGGCCAGCGCATCATGGCGGGCAAGGGCTTTTCGGCCGTCGGCCTGAACGAGATCCTGGCCACGGCCGGGGTGCCCAAGGGATCCTTCTACCATTATTTCGGTTCGAAGGACGCGTTCGGCGAAGCGATGCTCGAAGCGTACTTCGAGGACTATCTGGCCGACATGGACGCCACGCTCGGCCAGTCCGGTTTGACGATGGCGCAGCGCCTGACGAATTACTGGCAGACGTGGCAGAACTCGCAGTCGTTCCACGATTGCCAGGGCAAGTGCCTGGCCGTCAAGCTGGGCGCCGAGGTGGCGGACTTGTCCGAGGCGATGCGCTTGTCGCTGAAACGCGGCACGGCCGGCATCGTCGGCAGGCTGGCCGGCGCGATCGAGGACGGCGTGGCCGACGGCTCGCTGTCCATCGACGGCGATGTCGAGGAAACGGCGCACAGCCTGTACCAGCTGTGGCTGGGCGCCAGCGTGATGGTGAAGATCGTGCGGGAGACCACCCCGTTCGAGTCCGCGCTGCGGACGACCAGGCAGATTTTGCATTTACCTGCGGCTTGAGCGGGGCATAGAGCCGCCGAGCTATTCAAGCGGATCGGTTACGCACCAAGCAGCACGTCCGGTTTTTCCCGTCCCTGTCTTTTGGAGGGTTCGGTGCGGCGCGTCGCGGCGGTAAGATCGGACCTTCGCCGATATCGAGACCGAGACATGACCGCCACCGACCACGCCGCAGCTTCCGCTCCCGTACGCCTGCCGATCGGCACCGCCGATGGCGTCGTCTTCGACGTGGTCGCCTGGGGGCCGGCTTATGCCGATGTCGACTTCAGCGTCGCCTGCATGTTCGAGCACGAAGTCGGTGGCGCGCCCATCGCCGGAGGATTGCTGGGACTGGACCAGGCGCTGGGCGGCCATTTGACCCGCATGCGCGCCGCCGGCGCCTTCCGTGCGCAGCCGATGGAAACCATGCTGATCGCGTCGCCCCCGCCCGCCATGATCCCGCGCGCGGTGCTGGTGATCGGGTTGGGCGATCCGGCCACGCTCGATGCGGAACGGCTGCGCCAGGCCACCCGCGTCGCCATGCGCGAAGCGATCCGCCACGGCGCCCGTTCGATGGCCTTCGCGCCCAGCGTGCTCGACGCCGGCCACACCGACAACGCCGCGCTCGACATGCCGGCGGTGATGTTGGACGGCATGCTGAGCGCCTTGCGCGCCGAACTGGCGCTGGCCACGGCGGACTTGGCGCCGCCTCCCGCACTCCGCCATTGCACGTTCGACGTGGGTGCGGCGCGCGTGGCCGGCGCCGCGCAGGCGTTTTCCGCCGCGTTTTCAGCCACATCGGCGCGGCGTTAGGCAGGCGACAATATAGAAAAAATCAGAAGATTGATCAGGAACAGTTTGTCGAACTATTACAGTCGGTCAATGCACTGAACGATGAGCGTTCAAAGCCCGCGTAGTCGGGTCGTGCATTTCGAACTGTCTTATTTCCTGGAGAACGACAATGACTACTTTTCTGGCTTTGATGGCCCGTTGCATCGCGGTCGCCGGTGTGGCGGCAGGTATCCTCGGCGCACCGGCGCAGGCGGCGCCCAAGTTGATCAAGAACGACACGTTCTGGAGAGACACCAACAATAACCCGATCTATTCGCAGGGAGGCGGCATCCTCAAGGTCGGCGCGACCTATTATTGGTACGGCGTCAAATACGACGGGGCGGTGACGTACGCGGCCAATCCGGTGTCCTCCAACAGCAACACCGGCTTCAACGCGATCACCGTGTATTCGTCGACCGATCTCGCCACCTGGAAGTTCGAAGGCAACGCGGCGTCCACCGGGCCGGTCGGCGGGCCGTGGGAATCGGGCAACTGGATCGGCCGCCTGGGCGTGGTCTACAACAAGAACACGAATAAATACGTGCTGATTTCCCAGATCTGGTCGCCGACCCTGGGCAGCGGCGTGCTGTTCGCCACCAGCAGCACGCCGGTCGGCCCCTTCGTGTTCGACCACATCCAGCCGCAGATCACCAACGTGGTCACGCCGGCCACCGGCGACCAGACGATTTATACCGATGACGATGGCTCGTCGTATCTGATCTTCAGCAACGCCAACGGCCGCGCGCGCTCCTACGTGGCGCAAATCCGCGCGTCCGATTCGCTCAACATCGAGCCGGCCGTCAACATCGCGCTGAACAGCGCGGGCCGCGAGGGCAACGCCTTGTTCAAGCATAACGGCGTGTACTACTTCTGCTCGTCGGAGCTGCACGGATGGAACGCGTCGCAAACCTACTGCCGCTCGGCCAACGCCATCAACGGCCCGTACACGGCCGAGTTCGTGCTGGACGGCTCGCAGGGGGACTTCTCGCATGTGTCGCAGAACGGCTTCTTCATCCAGGTCAACGGCAGCGCGGCCAGCACGGTGCTGTACGCGGGCGACCGCTGGAGCGATTTCGCCGGCAACGGCATCGGCTACAACCAGTGGGTGCCGCTGTCGTTCAACGGCACCACGCCGCGCTTCAATTCGCTGAGCCAGTTCAACCTGGACGCGGCGACGGGGACCTGGACCGTTGGCGCGGGCAACAACTATGCGATCAATCCAAGCTTCGAGGCGGACCGGGTGCGGCAGAACGCGCTGGCCGGTTGGTCGACGTGGACCAATCTGACCGACGCCAATCCGAATAACAATTTGTTGCGCGGGCATACGGGGCGTTGGAACGCGGAGCAGTATCACACCGCCGCTTACTCGGCCAGCCGCTACCAGGATTTGACGGGTCTGCCGAATGGCACCTACACGCTGACGGCCTGGGTGAAAAGCAGCGGCGGGCAAAGCATAGCCCGCATCTATGTGAAGAACTTTGGCGGCTCGGAGCTCGTCTCGAGCATCAACACGGCGATCCCGAACTGGACGCAGGTCACGATACCCAACATCCAGGTCACCAACGGCAAGGCCACCATCGGCATGTACCAGGTGGCCAACGCCGGCAACTGGATCAATGTCGATGATTTCTCGTTCACCAAAAACTAGCTGGCGCGCGACCGGCCGCCACGTATGCGTGGCGGTCGCGTGCAGGCGTGGGAAAAATAGTATATGATGATCGTCATGTTCAGTAAGGCAACCCCATTCGCCGCAAGCCTCTTACAAGCAACGCGGCGGCTTTTTTAAGTAAAAATATGATGATCGTCATATCCAAAAAAAGGAAAAATCATGTCTACCAATGCTCGTAAAATCGCTGTCGTCACCGGCGCATCCTCTGGCATCGGCGCCGTCTACGCGGACCGTCTGGCCCAACGTGGCTACGACCTGGTGCTGGTGGCCCGCCGAGCGGACCGCCTGCAATCCCTGGCCGGCAGCCTCGCGGCCGCGCATGGCGTCAACGTCGAGCCGCTGGTCGCCGACCTGGCCACTGAAGCGGGGCAGGAGAGCGTCGCCACGCTGCTGTCGACCAATCAGGCGATCGCGGTACTGGTCAATAACGCCGGCCTCGCGCGCCTGGCGCCGGTGGCCGACAGCAGCAGGCAGGATCTGTCGTCGCAGCTGACGCTCAATATCCTCGCGCTGACCAAGTTGACGCGCGCCGTGCTGCCAGGCTTCAAGCAGCGCAACGAGGGCACGATCATCAACATCGCATCGGTATTGGGGCTGCACACGCTGCCTATCAGTTCCGTCTACAGCGGCACCAAGGCTTTCGTTGTGGCGTTCACGCGCGGTCTGGAGCAGGAGCTGGAAGGCACCCGCGTGAAGGTCCAGGCGGTGCTGCCGGCGGCCACCGCCACCGAGCTGTGGGACCCGTCCGGCGTGCCGCTGGCGGCGCTGGCGCCGGAGACCGTCATGACGGCGGAGAACATGGTGGACGCGGCGCTGGCGGGACTCGATCTGGGCGAGGGCCTGACCTTGCCATCGGTCGCCGACACGGCCTTGTTCCAACGCTACGAGGCCGCCCGTGTGGCGCTGTTCACCGCCGCGCAAACCGGCAAGGTCGCACCGCATCTGCAAAAGCGTTGATCGATTCAATCCCCCCAAAAAAAAGGATACCCGAACATGTTATTTGATACTTTCCCGTTGCGTGACGTCAAACTCGCCAACCGCGTGGTGATGTCGCCGCTGACCCGTAGCCGCGCGGTCGACAACAACACGCCGAACACCTTGATGGCCACGTACTACGCGCAACGCGCCGGCGCCGGCTTGATCATCACCGAAGGCACCTCTCCATCGCCGAACGGCTTGGGCTACCCGCGCATTCCGGGGCTGTTCAACGCCGGCCACGTCGCCGGCTGGCGGCTGGTCACCGACGCCGTCCACGCCAAGGGCGGCAAGATCGTCGTGCAGCTGATGCACACCGGCCGCGTGACGCATCAGGACAACCTGCCGCCCGGCGCCGTGGTCATGGGACCGTCGCCCGAACCGTGCCCCGGCGTGATGCACGTCGACGACAAGGGCGACGTGCCGCATACGCCGCCGCGCGCGATGACGGAGGAGGACATCGCCGCCACCGTCGCCGAATACGCCACCGCCGCCCGCCTGGCCATCGACGCCGGCTTCGACGGCGTCGAACTGCACGCGGCCAACGGCTACCTGCTCGAGCAATTCCTGAACGCGAACATCAACAAGCGCACCGACGGCTACGGCGGCACCGCCGAGGGACGCAACCGCTTGGTGCTGGAGGTGGCGCGCGCCGCCGCGAAGGAGATCGGCGCCGAACGCGTGGGCATCCGCTTGTCGCCGCATGGCGTGGTCAATGCCGCCGGCGCCTTCGACGGCGTGGACGGGCAGTACCTGGCGCTGGTCAAGGAGCTGTCGGACCTGGGCCTGATGTATGTGCACGTGCTGGATCATTCGGCAATGGGCACGCCGCCGGTGCCGGCCGCGCTCAAGGCCGATCTGCGCGCCGCGTTCAAGGGACCGTTCATCCTCGCCGGCGGCTTCGACAAGGCCGGCGCGCGGCAGGCGCTGACCGATGGCCTTGCCGACTTGATCGCGTTCGGCCGTCCGTTCATCGCCAACCCGGACCTGGTCGAGCGCATGCGCGCCGATAAACCATTGAGCGCGCCCGATCCGGCCACGTTCTACACGCCGGGTGCGAAAGGCTACACGGACTATCCGGCGTCGTCGGACTGAAGATCCGCCCGTCCATCCGCGAAGTGATCGAAGATCAGGCTGCGCAGCCATTGGCTGACCGGATCCTTGTTGAACTTCGCGTGCCAGAAGACGTTGATGTTAATCTCCGGTAGCTCCAGCGGGTGTGTGATGTAGCGCAGGCCGAACGGCTCGACGCAGGCCATCGCATAACGTTCCGGCACGGTGGCGATCATCGTGCTGTTCGACAGGATGTGTCCCACCGCGACGAAGTGGGGCACCGTCAAGCCGATATTGCGCTTGATGCCCTGGCGCTCGATGGCGATGTCCGCGATGGCGTGGCCGGTGCCGCTCGATACCACCGTCACGTGGTCGGCGTCGCGGAACTCGTCGACCGTCATCGATTCCTTGTCGAGCGGATGCCCCTTTCGGAACATGCACACATAGCGCTGCCGGAACAGGCGGCGCTGGAAGTAGCCGGTCTTCAGCTGCGGCAGCAGGCCGATGGCCAGGTCCACGTGGCCGGCCTCCAGTTCGTCCTGCAGATTGACCGCCGTGTTGCGCACCGTGCTGACCGTGATGCCGGGCGCGTGCCGGCGCAGCACCTTCATCAGCTTGGGCAGGAAGTACACCTCGCCGATGTCCGTCATCCCCAGCGTGAATTTGCGGGTGCTCGTCGCCGGATCGAAATGCGCCACCTCGTTGAGCGTATCGTAAATGGTCGACAGCGCGTAGCCGATCGGTTCGGACAGCCGCAGCGCATACGGCGTCGGCTCCATGCCGCGCGCCGTGCGGACGAACAATTCATCCCCCAGCAGCACGCGCATGCGCTTGAGCGCGTTGCTGACGCCCGGCTGCGTCATGCCCAAGACCTCCGCCACCTTTGAAACGCGCCGCTCGGCGAGTAGCTGGTTGAACACGAGCAGCAGGTTGAGGTCGATATCTTTCAGTTCCATGGCGTGAGTAGTATTGCGGTCAGTGATGTGTTGCATTCGCGGAATGCTATATATTTATATTACTCGCGTTTCTATACTTTGCCCATCACTTCGACAGATGGGGCAGCAGTCATGGAATTAGTCGTGCAACCGTTGGGACGCATCCTGCAGGTGGAGGCCGGCGCTAATTTGCTGGCCGCGCTGCGCGAGCACCAGGTTCCCATTTCCTATAGCTGTACCGCCGGCCGCTGCGGCACCTGCCGCTGCAAGGTGCTGCAAGGCGACGTGCACGAGATGGGCCGCGAAGCGAAGATCACGGCCCCCAATGACGAGGGCTACGTGCTGGCCTGTATGAGCAGCGTGACCGGCAACTGCGTGGTCGAGGTGCCCGAGCCGGACGAGGTGGTGGTCCACCCGGCGCGCATCATCAAGGCCACCGTGCTGGCGATCGAGCCGATGACGCACGACATCCGCCGCCTGCGCCTGAAACCCGCCAAGCCGCTGGACTTCTCCCCCGGCCAATACGCCACCCTGCAATTCGGACCGGAACTGGTGCGCCCCTATTCGATGGCCAACGTTCCGGGCGACGATGAGCTGGAATTCCACGTGCGGCTGGTGCCGGACGGCCGCGTCACCGGCCATATCGACCGCGTGCTCGCCGTGGGCGACGCGGTGCGCGTGAGCGGTCCGATGGGCACCGCCTACCTGCGCCGCAAGCACGAGGGGCCGATGCTGTGCGTGGCCGGCGGCACCGGCCTGGCGCCCGTGCTGTCGATCGTGCGCGCCGCGCTGGCGGACGGTATGGCACAACCTGCCCACCTGTATTTCGGCGTGCGCACACCGCAGGATATCTATGGCCTGGCGTGGCTGGAGCAGCTGCGCGAGCGGCACGCGAACCTGCACCTGCACGTGGTTGTCAGCACCGGCAACGACGATCCGCGCCGACGCGCCGGCGTGGTCACCGCCGCCGTCAGCGCCGACTGGCCAAGCCTGGCCGGCTGGCGGGCCTACCTGTGCGGGGCGCCGCCGATGGTGGAGGCGGCCGCGATGCTGGTCAAGCGGCGCGGCGTGCCGCCCGAGCACGTGTACGCCGACGCCTTCTACGCCAGCGCGATCTAAAAATAATCAACCGAGGAGACCCTATATGAACAAGGACAACGGCGAGCGGCAGGAATTCTACCGGCGTATCGACCAGCACCACATGACCCCATTGTGGGAAGTGCTCGGCGCGCTGGTGCCCAAGCAGCCGGCCAGCCCGCTGCAGGCGGCGCTGTGGCGCTACGCCGACGTGCGCGAACACGTGATGGAGGCGGGCCGCCTGATCACCGCCGCCGAGGCCGAGCGCCGTGTGCTGATCATGGAAAACCCGGCTCTGCGCGGTAATTCCTCGATCACGCAGTCGCTGTACGCCGGCCTGCAGTTGATCATGCCGGGCGAGGTGGCGCCGGCGCACCGCCACGCGCAGTCGGCGCTGCGGCTGGTGCTCGACGGCGAGGGCGCCTATACGGCGGTCGACGGCGAGCGCACCACGATGCGGCGCGGGGACTTCATCATCACGCCGTCGTGGACCTGGCACGACCACGGCAACCTGGGCGACCAGCCGGTGGTATGGCTCGACGGCCTGGATATTCCCACGGTGCGCTTCTTCGACGCCGGGTTCGCCGAGCATGGCGCGCAAGCCACGCAGGAGGCCACGCGGCCCGAGGGCGACGCGCAGGCCCGCTACGGCAACAATATGCTGCCGGTCGATTTCGCGCAGACGGCGGCGCAGCCGACCAAGGTGTTCGTCTACCCGTTCGCCAGGACGCGTGAGTCCTTGCTGGGCATATCGGGCGGCGCCATCGACGCGCACTTCGGCCACAAGCTGCGTTACGTGAACCCTGCCACCGGCGCCTCGCCGATGCCGACCATCGGCGCCTTCGCACAGCGCTTGCCGGCCGGCTTCGAGACGCTGCCATACCGCAGCACCGACAGCACCATCTACGTGTGCCTGGAAGGCGCCGGCAGTGCCGACATCGGCGGCTTGCGTTTCGACTTCGCGCTCAACGATGTCTTCGTCGTGCCGTCCTGGCAGGTGCTGCGGTTGAAGGCCGGCCCCGACACCATCCTGTTCAGTTTCTCCGACCGACCCATGCAACAGGTACTTGGCCTATGGCGCGAAGAAAAAATGGCGTCCGCCGCCACGACCACTAAATAAAAAACCATCCGAGCCACGTAGGGCGGATTGGCGAAGCGTAATCCGCCATGCAAGCGCCGTCCGCGGCACAATATTTTGGAGACAACCATGAAATACGCAGTCGATCCCGCCCCCGTCTACAGCCTCGCCATCGCCGGCAGCGACCAACGCTTTCCCGTCAACCGCATCTTCTGCGTCGGCCGCAACTACGCCGCCCACGCGCGTGAAATGGGCCGCGACCCGGACCGCGAAAAGCCGTTCTTCTTCATGAAACCCGCCAACGCCACCGTGCCAGCGGGCGTCGGCGAAACCACCATCCCATACCCGCCCAAAACCGCCAACTTCCACCACGAGATCGAACTGGTGGCCGTCATCGGCAAGGGCGGCGCCGACATCCCGGTCTCCCGGGCGCTGGAACACGTCTTCGGCTACGCCGTCGGCCTGGACATGACCCGCCGAGACATCCAGCTCGAAGCCCGCGACAAGGGCCGTCCATGGGAGTTCGGCAAATCCTTCGCCAAGTCCGCGCCGATCGGCCCGATCTCCACCGTGGCGGACGTCGGCCACCTGTCCGAAGGCCGCATCGCCGTCAGCGTCAACGGCGCGCCGCGCCAGGATTCCGACATCTCCAAGTTGATCTGGTCGGTGGCCGAATCGATCGCCTACCTGTCGGAGTACGAGGCGCTGGAGCCGGGCGATGTGATCATGACCGGCACCCCCGAAGGCGTGAACGCCGTGGTGGCCGGCGACGTGATGGTCGGCGAAGTGGCCGGGCTGTCGCCGATCACCGTACGGGTCCGGGGAGCGTAACCATGGCCGCCGTGTTTCCGATCAAACCCGTATGGGACCAGCCGGGATCGAGCCGCATTCCGTTCTGGGCATACACCGACGAGTCGCTCTACAAGCGCGAGCTGGAACGCATGTTCTATCAGGGGCACTGGTGCTATGTCGGCCTGGAGGCGGAGATTCCGAATCCCGGCGACTACAAGCGCTCCGTCATCGGCGAACGTTCCGTGATCCTCACGCGCGCCGCCGACGGCAGCGTCAACGTGGTGGAAAACGTCTGCGCGCACCGCGGCATGCAGTTCTGCCGCGAGCGTCACGGCAACAAGAAGGAATTCGTCTGTCCGTACCATCAATGGAGCTACACGCTGAAGGGCGACCTGCAAGGCGTGCCTTTCCGGCGCGGCGTGAAACAGGACGGCAAGGTCAATGGCGGCATGCCGAAGGAATTCGACACCGCCGACCATGGCCTCAACAAGCTCAAGGTCGCGGTGCGCGGCGGCGTGGTGTTCGCATCGTTCGACCATGACGTGGAGTCGCTGGAGGACTTCCTCGGCCCCGACATGTGTCGCTACTTCGACCGGCTGTTCGACGGCCGCAAGCTGACCATCCTGGGCTACAACCGCCAGCGCATTCCCGGCAACTGGAAGCTGATGCAGGAGAATATCAAGGACCCGTACCATCCGGGCCTGCTGCATACGTGGTTCGTCACGTACGGCCTGTGGCGCGCGGATAACAAGTCGGAACTGAAGATGGACGCGCACCACCGCCACGCGGCCATGATCTCCACCCGTGGCCAGCAGGCCGCCAGCAGCGAGGTGACGGCCGGCGTGACCAGCTTCAAGGCCGGCATGGAGATCAACGACAAGCGCCTGCTCGACATCGTGCCCGAGGAATGGTGGAAGGGACCGACCGCCGTGATGATGACGGTGTTCCCGAGCGTGATCTTCCAGCAGCAGGTCAACAGCGTGTCGACCCGCCACATCCAGCCGAACGGCAAGGGCTCCTTCGATTTCGTCTGGACCCACTTCGGCTTCGAGGACGACACGCCGGAGATGACCGGGCGGCGTCTGATCCAGGCCAATCTGTTCGGCCCCGCCGGTTTCGTCTCGGCCGACGACGGCGAGGTGATCGAGCTGTCGCAGAACGGCTTCGAGCAAAAGCCCTACCACCGCACCGTCGCGGAACTGGGCGGCTACGGCGCCGAGAACACCGACCATATGGTGACCGAGACGCTGATACGCGGCATGTACGAGTACTGGAGAAAGGTGATGGACGTATGAGCGCACTGGACTTCGATACCTGGCTCGCCCTCAACCGCCTCTATGCCGAATACGCAGCGGCCGTGGACAGCGCCGACTGGGATAAATGGATAGACCTGTTCGTGGAGGATTGCGACTACCGCATCCAGCCGCGCGAAAATCATGAACGCGGCTTCCCGCTGTCCACGCTGGCGCTGCTCAGCAAGGGCATGCTGCGCGACCGCGCCTACGGCATCAAGGAGACCTTGTTCCACGATCCCTATTACCAGCGCCATGTGACCGGAGCGCCGCTGGTGGAAAGCGTGGCCGATGGCGTGATCGTGGCCCAGGCGAATTACGCCGTGTTCCGCACCAAGCTGTCGCAGGAAAGCTCGGTGTTCAACGTGGGACGTTATCTGGACCGCATCCGCGTCACCCCCGAGGGGCTGCGCTTCGAGCAGCGCCACTGCATTTACGACACCGAGATGATCGCCAATTCGCTGATCTATCCAATCTGAGGAGGCACCCATGGCAAACAACTGGATCGACGCGGCCGCCGAAGCCGACGTGCCGGACGACGATGTGACGTCGGTGGCCGCCGGCGGCGTGGAGCTGGCGCTGTACGGCGTGGCCGGCGAGGTGTTCGCCACCGCCAGCCTGTGCACCCACGGTAACGCGCGTTTGTGCGACGGTTTCCTGGACGGGCACGAGATCGAATGCCCGCTGCACCAGGGGAAGTTCGACATTCGCAACGGCCACGCCACCTGCGAGCCGGCGACCGAGGCGGTGCGCATTTATCCCGTTAAGATAGAAAACGGCCGGGTCTACGTGGACCTGGGCTGATCCAACAACTATAACAAGGAGACAAAATGAACAAAAAAACCATCATCGCCGGATGCGCATTGCTGCTGGCGGCACAAATGCCGGTCCAGGCACAGATCAAGATCGGTTTCTCGGCACCCTTGTCCGGTCCGGTGGCCGTGGTGGGGCAGGACCAGTACGACGGCTTCATGCTGGCGGTGGAGCAGGGCGGCGGCAAGCTCGGTGGGCAGGCCGTGACGGTGCTGAAGGAGGACGATCAGCTCAAGCCGGAAGTGGGCAACCAGATCGCCCGCAAATTCATCGACAAGGAACGCGTGCACGCCATCGTCGGCCTGGGCTTCTCCAACGTGATGATGGCCAGCCACAAGGTGATCGTCGATTCCGGCACCGTCGCCATCTCCACCAACGCCGGCCCGTCGCCGGTGGCCGGCGCTCTGTGCGCGGCCAACGTGTTCTCGGTCGCCTGGCAGAACGACGGCGCGGCCGAAAGCATGGGCAAGTTCATGCAGGAGAAGGGCTACAAACGCGTCTACCTGATGGCGCCGAACTACCAGGCCGGCAAGGACATGCTGCTGGGCTTCAAGCGCTACTTCAAGGGCGAGGTGGTCGACGAGGTCTACACCCAGGTCGGCCAGTCCGACTACTCGGCGGAGATCGCGCAGCTGCAGTCGGCCAAGCCGGACGCGGTGTTCGCCTTCTACCCCGGCGGCATGGGCGTCAACTACATCCGTCAACTGAGCCAGGCCGGGATGCTGGCCAAGCTGCCGAATTTCTCGGTCTTCACGGTCGACGGCACCACCATGCCGGCGCTGCAGGGCGCAGCCGTCGGCACCACCTTCGGCGCCATGTGGGATGCCGCGCTGGACACGCCGGAAAACCGCGCCTTCGTTTCGGCCTTCAGCGCGAAGTACAAGCGCGTGCCGAGCGAGTACGCCGCGGCCGCATACGACGCCGGGCGCCTGCTCGACGTGGCGCTGCGCAAGGCGGGCGCGCAGGCGGGCGACAAGCGCGCGCTGGCCGCCGCCGTGAAGGCGGCCGGCTCGGAGTTCAAGTCTGTGCGCGGTCCGTTCCAGTTCAACAAAAACAATATGCCGGTGCAGAACTACTACGCCTTCCAGGTGGCCAATGTGGGCGGAGTGCCTACCGTGAAGGTGCTTGCCACCCCGTTGACGGCGCATGCCGACAGCTACCAGTCCAAGTGCGCGCTGCGCTAAGGTAGAACGGCATGACCCTCAACCTCCTGCTCACGCAGCTGCTCAACGGCTTGCAGTTCGGCGTGCTGCTGTTCCTGCTGGCGGCCGGGCTGACGCTGGTGTTCGGCATCATGAGCTTCGTTAACCTGGCGCACGGCTCGCTGTACATGCTGGGCGCCTACTTCGCCGCCACGGCCTACCAGCACACCGGCTCCTTCGGACTGGCGCTGCTGGCCGCCGTCGCCGGCTGCGTGGTGCTCGGCTTCGCGCTGGAAAGGGTGGCGATCTCGCGGCTGTACGGGCGCGATCACCTTGACCATGTGCTGGCCACCTTCGGCCTGGTGCTGTTCTTTAACGAGATCGCGCGCATCATCTGGGGCCCACAGCCGTACTTCCTGCCGCTGCCCGCTTTCCTGGAAAGCACCGTTGACCTGCTCGGCATCACCTATCCAAGCTACCGCTTCGCCATCATCGTGGTCGGCCTGGCGGTGGCGGTCGGCGCGCACCTGCTGATGCACAAGACGCGCCTGGGCATGTTGATACGCGCCGGCGCCGTCAATCCGGCGATGGTGTCGGCGCTGGGCGTGGACATCAAGCTGCTCAACGCGGTGCTGTTCTCGCTGGGCGCCGCGCTGGCGGGACTGGCGGGCGTGATGGCCGGTCCGATCAACTCGATCCAGACCGGCATGGGCGAGCCGGTACTGATCACCGCGCTGGTGGTGATCGTCATCGGCGGCATTGGCTCGGTCAGCGGCGCCTTTTACGCGGCGCTCATCGTCGGCATCGCCGACACGCTGGGCCGCGCCTTCCTGCCAACGCTGCTGCGCGAACTGGCCAGCCGCGACACGGCCAACGCCGCCGGACCGGCGCTGGCGTCCATGCTGGTCTATCTGCTCATGGCGCTGGTGCTGGCGCTGCGCCCGCAAGGCCTGTTTCCCGCCGGGAGGACGTGATGACATTCTTCGACAACCTGCGCAAGCCGGCCACGCTGGTGCCGCTGTTGCTGCTGCTCTTGCTGGCGCTTGTGCCGCTGGCGGCCGGATTGGCCGACCAGCCATTCTACGTGGCGTTCTTCGCCCGCATCATCATTTATGCGATCGCCGCCAGCGCGTTGAATGTGGCGCTGGGTTTCGGTGGCCTGGTGAGTTTGGGCCACGCGCTGTTCCTCGGTATGGGCGCCTATAGCGTCGCGATCCCGGCCTACCACGGCATCGACAGTGGCTGGGTGCATCTGGCCGTGTGTATCGCGTCCTGCGGCTTGGTGGGGCTGTTCACCGGCGCCATCAGCCTGCGCACCACCGGCATCGGCTTCATCATGATCACGCTGGCGTTCGCGCAAATGGGTTACTTCGTGTTCGTCAGCCTGAAACATTACGGCGGCGATGACGGCACGCCCATCACCGGCACCAGCCGCTTCTTCGGCCAGGACCTGGGCCAGCCGCTGCTCGTCTACGGCGTGGCGTTCGTGCTGCTTTGCCTGGTGCTGTGGTGGACCGCGCGCTTGCGGGTCTCGCCGTTCGGCATGGTGCTGCGCGGTGCGCGCCAGAATCCGCGCCGCGTCAACGCCGTGGGTTTTCAGGCCAGGCGTTATCAACTGGTGGCGTACGTGATGTCGGCCGTCCTGTGCGGGATCGCCGGCATGTTGCTGGCTAACCTGACGGCGTTCGCCTCGCCGGCCACGCTGAGCTGGATCATCTCCGGCGACTTGATCGTCATGATCGTGCTGGGTGGTTTGGGCACGGTGTTCGGGCCCTTGCTGGGCGCCGTCGCTTTCCTGGGCGCCGAGGAGGTGCTGAAAATGGTCACCGAGTACTGGCCGGCGATCTTCGGCCTGGCGATCTTCATGGTGGCGATGCTGCGCACGGCCGGCCTGGCCGGCCTGCTCGAAAAACTGGGCGCGCGCGGACCGCGGCCGGCACCTGTAACCACACCCGCCGCACCGGCCGACCGCGTCCTGGGAGAACACGCATGAGCATCCTGAGAACCGAAGCGTTGGTCAAGCGCTATGGCGGCATTCTCGTCACCGATTCGGTGTCGATCGATATCCGTCCCGGCGAACTGCACGCCATCATCGGTCCCAATGGCGCCGGCAAGACCACGCTGATCAACCAGCTGTCCGGCGAACTGGCCTCGAACGAGGGCAAGGTCTGGTACGACGGCGAGGACGTCACCGGCCTGCCGATCCATGCGCGGGCGCGGCGCGGGTTGCTGCGTTCCTACCAGATCACGTCCATCTTCGAGGACTTCACGGTGCGCGAGAATGCCGTGCTGGCGGCCATCGGCGCGCGCGAACATGGCTGGCGCTTCTGGCAGCCGATGATGTCGCGCGGCGCGCAGGTGGACGCGGCCGACGAGGCGCTGCGCGACTGCGGCCTGTCCGCGCGCGCAAGCGTGCCGGCGGCGGACCTGGGCTACGGCGAACGCCGCCAGCTCGAACTGGCGATGGCGCTGGCCGCCCGGCCCAAGTTCCTGCTGCTGGATGAACCGATGGCCGGCATGAGCGTGCAGGAGTCGGCCGCCGTGGTGTCCATGCTGGCAGGGCTCAAGGGGCGTTACTCCATCCTGCTGATCGAGCACGACATGGACGCGGTGTTCGCGCTGGCCGACCGCATCACCGTTCTGGTGTACGGCAAGGTTCTGTTCTGCGGCACGCCGGACGAGATCCGCAACCATCCCGAGGTACGCGCCGTGTACCTGGGCGAAGAGGAGGTCGTGGCATGACGACATTATTGGAAGTACGCGACGTGCACGCGTCGTACGGCCACGCGCAGGCGCTGTTCGGCGTCAGTTTCGACGTGCGCGCCGGCGAAGTGGTGACCCTGCTGGGACGTAACGGCATGGGACGCTCCACCACGATCAAATGCTTGTTCGGCATGCTGCCGCCGAAGTCCGGCGCCATCGCATTCGGCGGGCGGCCGCTGGCCGGCATGGCTTCGCACCACATCGCGCGGCTTGGGCTGGGACTGGTGCCGGAAGGGAGGCAAGTGTTCCCCAATCTGTCGGTGGAGGAAAACCTGGTGGCGACGGCGCGCGCGCCGCGCCACCGGCAACCGCAATTGCAGCCCTGGACGCTGGATCGCGTCTACCGTTTCTTCCCGCGCCTGAAGGAGCGGCGCGGCAACCATGGCTGGCAGCTATCCGGCGGCGAGCAGCAGATGCTGGCGATCGGCCGCGCGCTGATGACCAATCCGCTGCTGCTGGTGCTGGACGAGGCCACGGAGGGCCTGGCGCCCATCATCCGCGCGGAGATCTGGGCCGCCCTGGCGGCGTTGAAGGCGGAAGGACTGTCGCAAATCGTCATCGACAAGAACGTGGGCGCCTTGCTCAAGTTCGCCGACCGGCACTTCGTGCTGGAAAAAGGCAAAGTGGTCTGGCAGGGAAGCTCGGACGCGCTGCGCGCCGACCCCGCCGTCGTTCAGCAATATATGGGAGTCTCATGATGGAAGCGTCCAACCCGCAGCTGGTATTGCATAACTATTTCCGCAGTTCGTCGGCTTATCGCGTGCGCATCGCGCTGGGTCTCAAGGGGCTGCCTTTCGACTACGTATCGGTGCATTTGAACCGCGATGGCGGCGAACAGTTCCAGCCTGCCTTCAGCGGACGCAATCCGCAGCAACTGGTGCCGGTGCTGAGCGACGGCGGGTTCGATGTCGGCCAGTCGCTGGCCATCATCGAATATCTGGACGAGACCCATCCCGCCACACCGCTGATGCCGGCGACCGCGCAAGGGCGTGCGCGGGTGCGCCAGCTGTCGCTGGCCATGGCGTGCGATATCCACCCGTTGAACAACCTGCGCGTGCTGAAGTATCTGACCGGCCCTATGGGCGTGGATGAAGGCGCGAAGAATGCTTGGATCAGCCACTGGCACGGCATCGGCCTGACGGCGCTCGAGGCGGAGCTGGCGCGCGTTGCGCAGCGGGGCCGCTACTGCGTCGGGGATTCGCCGACGATGGCCGATTGCTGTCTGGTTCCGCAGCTGTTCGCGGCGCGTCGTTTCGGCATGGACGTGGCGCCTTTCCCCACCCTGCTGGCCATCGAGGCGGCATGCCTGGAATTGCCCGCGTTCGAGCAGGCGCACCCCGGGCGTCAGCCGGACAGCGAATAAATAGTACCCAAGCAGTAGAAAAGCAGCAGAAGTACCCGTAGCACCAACTAAAAACTATAACGGAGAACATGTAATGAAGAAGACAGCATATGCCTGCGCCATCGCCTGCCTCGGCAGCCTCGCCACCCACGGCGCCATGGCGCAAAGCAGTGTCAGTATCTACGGGCTGCTCGATAGCGGCGTGGTGTACACCACCAACGCCAACGCGGCCGGCAACTCGGTCGTCAAGGTGCCCGGTTTGACGGGCAGCCTGCCGTCGCGCATCGGCTTCAGGGGCGTCGAGGATCTGGGCGGCGGCTTGCAGGCCGTGTTCACGCTGGAGAGCGGCGTCAATGTCGACACCGGGACGATGGGGCAGGGGAACCGGCTGTTCGGCCGCCAGGCGTCCGTCGGACTGAAAGGCGCGTTCGGCACCTTGACCTTGGGCCGGCAGATCAACATGACCTTCCTGGCGTCGCTCAAGTCGGACGTGCTCGGTCCGAACCTGTTCAGCATGTCCAGCATCGATTCGTACATCCCGAACGCGCGCAGCGACAACGCGATCGGCTACCTTGGGAATTTCTCCGATTTCACGGTGGGTGCCACCTACAGCTTCGGGCGCGACGCTTCTTCGGCGGGCGGACCGCCAGCCACCGGTTGCGGCGGGGAGGTGGCCGGCAATTCCAAGGCGTGCCGCCAGGTAACCGGTTTGCTGGGGTATGACAACAAGCGGCTGGGAGTGACCGCGACCTACGACATCATGTACGGCAACACCGGCGCGGCGGCGGGGCTGACCACCAGCGAGAGCAGCGACCGCCGCACCACCTTGAACGGTTACGTGATGGCGGGCGAATGGCGCATCGGCACCGGCGTCATGGCGCGCAAGAAGGTGGCCGCCACGCGCGTCAACGATCTTGAGTCGAATTTGTACTACCTGGGCGCGAGTTATCCGCTGATGCCGATGCTGACGCTGGACGCGCAGGTCGCCCGTCACGATGTTAAGCACAGCGGCAACGATTCAACGCTGACGGCGCTACGTTTGACGTACTTCCTGTCGAAGCGCACGGCGGTTTACAGCTCGCTCGGCCGCATGAAGAACGCCGGCCTGGCCGCGATCTCGCTCGACGCCGGCGGCACGGTGGGGCAGGGTATGAGCCAGTCCGGCGTGTCCGTCGGGGTTCGTCATACGTTCTGATCGTCTTTTGTCCATATCCAAGGAGAGTTAACATGCGTGCACAGATACTCAAGATTGTTTTCGCGTTTTTCGCCGTGGCGTTGTCGTTGGGCGTATCGGCCGCCGAGCAGCGGGCCAGCAGGGAGGAGGCGGTCGCTATGGTGAAAAAGGCGATCGACTACCTCAAACAGAACGGCAAGGAAAAGGCCCTCGCCGAGTTCAACAACCCGAAAGGACAGTTCGTCGACCGCGAGGTGTATGTCGTGGTGATGGATATGAACGGGACGGTGCTGGCGCATGGCGTCAATCCGAAGTTGCTCGGCAGGTCGCTCATTGAGATCAAGGACGTCCACGGCAAAGCCTTCGTGCGCGAGCAGGTCGAACTGGCCAAGACCAAGGGCAGCGGCTGGGTGAATTTCGAGTGGAACAATCCGGTGGCACAGAAGATGGAGCCGCGCTCGACGTACCTGGAGCGCACCGGCGACTACATCGTTATCAGCGGAGTCTACGGAAAGTAGGGCGAACAAAGCGTCAGCTGAACTCCTCGACGAGGAAGTCGATGAACGCGCGGACCTTCGCCGGCAGGTTGCTGCGGCTAAGGTAATACAGATACAGGTCCGCGTCCGGCAGCCTGTAGTCCTTCATGATCTCCTTCAAGCGGCCGCTTTCCAGGTATTTCGCGACATCCCATTCCGAGCGCTGGACGATTCCGTGGCCGTCCAGCGCCCAGTTCATGACGATATCGCCGTCGTTGCTCGAGACCGCGCCGCGCACTTTCACCAGTTCCACCGCTTTGCCTTTTTGTAGCCGCCAGGTGCCGTACACGTCGTCGTTCTGGCGGTGCAGGATGCAGCGGTGCCGGTGCAGTTCGGCGGGGTTTTGCGGCTCGCCGGCTTTTTTTAGGTACGCCGGTGACGCGCACAAAAATCGCTTGTTCGACATCAGCTTGCGCGCGGTCAGGCGCGTATCGGGCAGTTCGCCGAAGCGGATCGCCAGATCGTAGGCCTCCTCCACCAGGCTGATAGGGCGGTCGGTCAAATGCAGTTCCACCTCCACCTCGGGGTACGCGTGCGCGAAGCGCGAGACGATAGGCGCGATCCGCGTGCGGCCGAAGCCGGGCGTGGCGTTCACGCGCAGCAGTCCCTTGGGCGCGGCGCGGCCGCTGGAAATCGATTCCTCCATCTCGCGTATCTGGTGCAGGATATGCGTCGATTGCGCCAGGTAGGTTTCCCCCTCCTGGGTCAGGCTGATGCGCCGCGTGGTGCGGTTGACCAGCCGCACGCCGAGCTTTTGCTCCATCAGGCTCAAACGCTTGGTGATGGCCGGCGGCGTGACGCCCAGCTCGCGGGCGGTGGCCGACATGCTACCCAATTTCGCCAGCAGTACGAAAAACGCCAGGTCGGGTGCGGTTTCAATTTTCATTTAAAGTGAATAAAGGTTTTAATTTAGGTTAATTTTAACAGTCAAATTCAAGAGTAAGCTGGCGTCATTGGCTGAGCACAGCGCCCCACACCCAGGAGACTTACCATGAAAATTGTTGAAATCCGCGAAAAAACCGTCCCGATCAGCTCCCCGATCCGCAATGCCTACATCGACTTCAGCAAGATGACCTTGAGCCTGGTGGCGGTGGTGACCGACGTCATCCGCGACGGCAAGCCGGTGATCGGCTACGGCTTCAACTCGAACGGCCGCTACGGTCAGGGCAAGCTGATGCGCGAGCGCTTCATCCCGCGCATCCTCGAGGCCGATCCGCAAAGCCTGGTCGACGACAGCGGCAACAATCTGGACCCGCACAAGATCTGGAACTGCATGTTCACCAACGAAAAGCCGGGCGGGCACGGCGAGCGTTCGGTGGCGATCGGCACCATCGACATGGCGGTGTGGGACGCGGTCGCCAAGATCGAAGGCAAGCCGCTGTTCCAACTGCTTGCCGATCGCTACGGCGACGGCAAGGCCGACCGCAACATCTTCGTCTACGCCGCCGGCGGCTACTACTACCCGGGCCAGGACCACAACAAGCTCAAGGACGAGATGCGCAGCTACATCGACCGTGGCTACACCGTGGTCAAGAAGAAGATCGGCGGCGCCTCGCTGGACGAGGACCTGCGCCGTATCGACTCGGTGCTGAGCGTGCTGCAGGACGGCCAGAAACTGGCGGTCGACGCCAACGGCCGCTTCGACCTCGACACCGCGATCCGGTACGCCAAGGCGCTGTCGCAGTACGACCTGTTCTGGTACGAGGAGCCGGGCGACCCGCTGGATTTCGAACTGCAGGCGACCTTGCGCAACTACTACACGAATCCGATGGCGACGGGCGAAGACCTGTTCTCGATGCAGGACGCGCGCAACCTGATCCGCTACGGCGGCATGCGCGCCGACCGCGACTGGCTGCAGTTCGACTGCGCGCTCAGCTACGGCCTGGTCGAATACCTGCGCACGCTCGACATGCTGCGCGAGCACGGCTGGTCGGCCAAGCGCTGCATCCCGCACGGCGGCCACCAGATGTCGCTGAACATCGCCGCCGGCCTGGGCCTGGGCGGCAACGAATCGTACCCGGACCTGTTCCAGCCGTACGGCGGCTTCCCCGACGGCGTCAAGGTCGAGAACGGCCACATCATGTTGCCGGAACTGCCCGGCATCGGCTTCGAAGGCAAGGCCGACCTGTACCGCGAGATGGTCAAGCTGGCCGAGTAAGCCCCGGTGTCAAACCTTCGGGGTCAGGTCCTAATGCCGCTAAGTTAAGCGTTCATCTACATCACGTAGGGCGGATTAGCGCAGCGTAATCGGCCAAGCTCCGTCGGCGGCTCATGGCGGATTACGGCGTTCCGCCTAATCCGCCCTACGACGGCAAGGTCAGGCTGGCCTCCAGCCCGCCGTCGGGATGGTTGCGCAGGCTGAGCGTGGCATCGATGGCCTGCGCCAGTTGCCCCGCGATCGCCAACCCCAGTCCGGTGCCGCCGGTGTCGCGGTTGCGCGAGGCTTCAAGGCGATAGAACGGTTGCATCACGTTGTCCAACTCCGCATCGGGAATCCCCGGTCCGTGATCCCGCACGCGGATCGTCACCCGGCCGTCGGCAGCGCCGACGTGCAGCTCCGCCGAGCCGGCATACTTGATGGCGTTGTCGATCAGATTCCCCAGCACCCTGCGCAGCGTGTGCGGGCGCGTGACCACGGGCGCGCCGGCTTGGCCGTCCAGCTTGATCGCATGCCCGCCATCCAGATAATCCCCGACCAGGCTCCCCAGCAGCGAGTCCAGATCGACGCGGCACGCCTCCTCCGACGTGCCGTGCAAGGTGCGCGCATAGGCCACGCCGTCGCGCACCAGCATTTCCATCTCGATCAGATCGCGGTTCATTTTTTCGCGTTGGACGTCGTCGTCCATCATGTCGGCACGCATGCGCATGCGCGTGATAGGCGTTTGCAAATCATGGGAAATCGCCGCCAGGATCTGGGTGCGTTCGCCCAGGTGGGCCGCGATGCGTTGTCGCATGGCGTTGAACGCGCGCGCTGCGCGTGCCACCTCCAGCGGCCCGCTTTCGGGCACGGGATCGGATGCCAGGTCCGGCCCGAGCCGGTCGGCGGCGTCGGCCAGTTGCGCCAGCGGGCGGGTGGCCAGCCGCACGCCGTACCACGTGACCACCGCCAGCAACGCGAGCTGCGACAGCAGCACCGCCGGCAGCCACGCCGGAATCGGCAGGCCGGTAGGCCGCATGTCGATGACCAGCGTGGCGCCGTCGCTGAGCGTCACGTGCGCCTGGACGCGGTTAGGATGGCCCGGTACCGCGCTGGCGGTGACCGGATACTGTTTGCCGATGGACTTGACGAACGATGCGGCGGCCCGCTTCGACAACTCGCTGTCGGGCGCATGGCCCGTGTCGCCCGGCCCCAGCGAAAATCGATAGCTGCGGCGTTCCAGCCGTGGCAACCATGCCCCGCGTTCGTCGGCCGGCAGATGGTCCAGCAACGCCACCGAGCTGGCGACGTCCTGCTCCAGATAGCCGAGCATCAAACCGGTGGTCGCTTCGCGCCGCTCGCTGACGATCAGCCAGTACGACATCGCGTGGGCCGCCGCCAGGCCGATGAACAGGATCAGCGTCAGACGCGTGAACAGCGTGCGTGGCCAATGCAGCCGGGTCATGCCGCGCCTCCGGGATCGACCTCGCAGGAGAACACATAGCCTTCGCTGCGCAAGGTTTTAATGTAACGGGGCTCGCGCGCGTCGTCCAGCAGTCGCTGGCGCAGGCGGCTCACCAGCAGATCGATCGAGCGGTCGAAGCTGTCGGCGTCGCGCCCTTGCGTGAGGTTGAGCAGCTGGTCGCGCGTCAGCACCCGGCGCGGATGGTCGAGGAACACGCGCAGCAAGCGGTATTCGGCGCCGCTCAGCGAGACCACCGTGCCGGCGCGGTCCAGCAGGTGGCGGCCGACGGTGTCCAGCCTCCAGTCGCCGAAGGTGATGAACTGCCCCGGCTCGTCGACCTGCATATTGGGTGGCAGCATGCGCGCGCGGCGCAGCACCGAGCGGATGCGGGCGAACAGTTCCCGCACGGCGAAAGGCTTGGTCAGGTAATCGTCGGCGCCCATCTCCAGCCCGACGATGCGGTCGGTCTCCTCGGCGCGCGCGGTCAGCATCAGCACCGGCAGCGCGCGCCATTTGCTGGCGCGCAGTTCACGGCACAGGGTCAGGCCGTCCTCGCCGGGCAGCATCAGGTCCAGCACCAGCAGATCGAAGTTCTGTTGTTCCAGCAGCGCGCGCATCTGGCGGCCGTTCGCCGCCACGGTGGCGCGCATGCCGTTCTTTTCCAGATAAGCGGCCAGCAGTTCGCGGATTTCGCGGTCGTCGTCGACGATGAGGATGTGGTCTGTATTTTCCATGGACGCATCTTAACCTGTGAAAGAGGGTCCTATCGCCCGCTTTGTATCCCAGTGTATCCGGATCGACCCTGTACACACAACATTGCAAAAGCCGGGTTTTTGGACACAGCCGATACACACCGCACCGATTAAATGGAGTCTTCCAAAACAGGAGGACAAGCCATGAACAACCTTATCGAACTGCCGCTGGCGACGCTCGCCGGCGTGCTGACCATCGCCTCTCCCTGCGTGCTGCCTATCCTGCCGATCGTATTGGGCAGCACGTTGCAGGGTACGAACCAGCGCACAAACCGCAGCCGCCCGCTGTTCATCGTGGCCGGCTTCGTGCTGACCTTCGCCGCGCTGGGCATGCTGCTGGCCAGCGCCTCGCAGCACGTGGTCGTCGCCCACGAGACGCTGCGCCTGGCCGGCATCGCCATGCTGATGCTGACCGGCTTGCTGATGTTGTGGCGCCAGCCCTACGAATGGCTGATGGCCCGCATGGGCGGTTTCCTGCACCGCGCCGGCCCGTCGGCGGACGGCAGCAGCGGCAACGCCGGCGGCTTCGTGCTCGGCATGTCCCTCGGCGCCGTGTGGACGCCGTGCGCCGGTCCGGTGCTGGCGTCGATCCTGGTGCTGGTCGCCAAGGCGCAGGACATCGGCTGGTCGGCCACGCTGCTGGTGATGTACGCCCTCGGCGCCGGCATACCGATGCTGGTGATCGCCTACGGCGGCCAGTTCATGGCGACGCGGGTGCGGGTGCTGGCGCGCCATTCCCATCGCCTGATCCAGGTATTCGGTGTGCTGATCCTGCTGACCGGCTTCGCCATCTACTTCCAGTACGACGTTGTGATCTACGCGGCCCTCGCCGACTTTTTCCCCACCCTGAAAGGATATTGAACATGAAATCCGTTTTCCAAACCACCCTGGCCGCCATCGCCTTGTCGTCCGCCGTCTTCACCGCAGCGGCAACGGCGGCACCGGTCGCTCCGACTGTGGCGCCGCAATTCACCGGCATCCAGCAATGGCTCAATAGCGAGCCGCTGGCCATGGGCCAGTTGCGCGGCAGGGTCGTGCTGGTCGACTTTTGGACCTACACCTGCATCAACTGCATCCGCACGCTGCCCTATGTGAAGAGCTGGCACGAGAAGTACAAGGACCAGGGCCTGGTGGTGGTGGGCGTACACACCCCGGAATATCCGTTCGAGCGCTCCACCGACAACGTGAAGACCGCGATCAAGCGCTTCGGCATCACCTATCCGGTCGCCCAGGACAACCAGTACGCCACCTGGAGCGCCTACAACAACCAGTACTGGCCCGCCGTGTACCTGATCGACAAGCAGGGGAAGGTGGTTTACCAGCACTTCGGCGAAGGCGCGTACGCGGCGACCGAGGCCAAGATCCGCACCTTGCTGGCCGAGCCGGCGCTCGCGTCCAAGTAATCCGTATTCATACATCGAAAGGAATCGTCATGACTGAACCTACCAACATGAAGCGCCGCGGCTTTTTGAATACGGCCGCGCTGGGACTGGCCGCGAGCCAGATCGGGCATGCGGGTGTCGCTTTTGCCGCCACCTTGTCGCCGGCGAACGCCTTCCCCGCGATCCGGCAGATTAACGCCGGCCTGCTCGACGTCGGGTACGTCGACATGGGGCCATCCGACGGCACGCCGATATTGCTGTTGCACGGCTGGCCCTACGACATCCATGCCTTCGTCGACGTGGCGCCTGTCCTGGTCGCGGCGGGATACCGCGTGATCATTCCTCACCTGCGCGGTTATGGCAGCACGCGGTTTCTATCGCCGCACACGCCGCGCAACGGCCAGCAGGCGGCCTTTACCGCCGATGCGGTCGCCTTCATGGACGCGCTGAAGATCGATAAGGCCATCGTCGCCGGCTTCGACTGGGGCGCCAGGATCGCCGGCACACTGGCGGCGTTGTGGCCGCAACGCTTCACGGCGCTGGTGGCGGTCAGCGGGTATCTGATCGGCAGCCAGGAAGCGAACCGGGCGCCGCTGTCGCCCAAGGCCGAGCTGCAGTGGTGGTACCAGTATTACTTCGCCACCGAGCGAGGCGAGCTGGGCTACCGCGCCAACACCCACGCGTTCGCTCGGCTGATCTGGGAACTGGCCTCGCCGCAATGGAAATTCGACGACGCCACGTTCGTCCGCTCGGCCGCGTCGCTCGACAATCCGGACCACGTCGCCATCTCGATCGGCAACTACCGCTGGCGGCTGGGCCTGGCGCCAAGCGAAGCGCGCTATGACGATCTGGAACGGCAGTTGGCGCGCTTCCCCGACATCGGCGTGCCGACCATCACGATGGAAGGCGACGCCAACGGCGCACCGCATCCCGATCCGAAGAACTACGCGAAGAAATTCAAGGGCAAGTATGAACACAGGTTGCTGACCGGCGGCATCGGCCACAACCTGCCGCAGGAAGCGCCACAGGCCTTCGCCCGGGCCATTCTCGATGTGGCGAAGTTGAACTGAGCCGCACACACATTTATTCACATACAAAGGAAACGATCATGAACCACACTGAAAAAACGCTGTACACCGGCAGCACCCACACCACCTCCGGCGGCCGCGACGGCGCCGCCCGCAGCGCGGACGGACGCCTGGACATCAAACTGTCTTCGCCCGGATCGGCCGGGACGGGCACCAATCCGGAGCAATTGCTGGCGGCGGGCTGGTCCGCCTGCTTCATCGGCGCGATGGGGCTGGCCGCCGGCAAGCTGGAGGTGCGGTTGCCGCCTGAATTGTCGGTCGACGCCGGGATCGACCTGTGCCACGGGGAGGGCGGTTACTTTTTGCGGGCGCGGTTGAACATCAACATGCCCGGCGTGGAGCGCGGGATCGCGCAGGCGGTGGTCGACGCCGCGCATCAGACCTGCCCGTACTCGAAAGCGACGCGCGGCAACATCGACGTCGAGCTGAAGCTGAACACCATTTAAAAATCACATAACAGCTAGCGTGTTATTGCTATTGTTTAGTTTCGTGGCTGTGCCAGAATCAGTTGTCCTTTGCTAAATACATGGGTATTTCACCGCCGAACCACAACGCCGTGCTATCGAACAGGCGGCGAGCTGGTCGACCTGTTCCATGAGTTCACCGGCGATCCGGCCTTGCAACGCCAGATCCTGGTCGACAATCCCGCCCGTTTGTACGGTTTTGAATAGCGGTTGGGCGGGGCCGGCGGTGCCGCCGGCTCAATCGAGGTAGCGCAAGCCGGCGTCGGCCAGCGGTTGGCGCATGTTGTACATGTCCAGTCCGAGCACGCCGGAGGCCAGGCGCGCGCGCTTGCCGGTCTCGTTGGCTTCGCGCGCGGCGGCGGCGTCGGCCACCTGCCGCGCCAGCACCGCCGGCACCACCACCACGCCGTCGTCGTCGGCGACGATGACGTCGCCTGGATTAACCAGCGCGCCGGCGCAGACCACGGGAATGTTGACCGAGCCCAAGGTCGCCTTGATGGTGCCCTTGGCGCTGACGACCTTGGAAAACACGGGAAAGCGCATCGCGGCCAGGTCCTTGACGTCGCGCACGCCGCCGTCGATGACCAGGCCCAGCGCGCCCCGGGCGCGGAACGAGGTGGCCAGCAAATCGCCGAAAAAGCCATCGCTGTTGTCGGCGGTGACGGCCGCCAGCACGACGTCGCCCGGCTGCAACTGCTCGGCGGCGACATGCATCATCCAGTTGTCGCCCGGTTGCAGCAGCACCGTCACCGCCGGCCCGCACAGCGCGGCGCCCGGATAGATCGGCCGCATGTACGGCGCCAGCAGGCCTACCCGGCCCATGGCCTCGTGGATGGTGGCCACGCCGAACTTCGACAGGTCGGCCACGGCGGCCGGATCGGCCCGCACGATGTTGCGTTTGACGATGCCCAGCTGGTTCAGGGGGGCGTGGTTTGAACCGGTGTTGTCCATGTGGTGTCCTTTTATTTGTTTTGCCGCGCGAGGGCGGCATCGAGGCGGGGGAACACGCGGCGCGCGTTGCCCTCGTAGATCTGGTAGCGCTGTTCAAGGCCGAGCTGGTCGGAGGCCTCGATATAGCGTTTGGTGTCGTCATAGTAGTGGCCGGTTTCCGGGTCGATGCCGCGCACCGCGCCGATCATTTCGGACGCGAACAGGATGTTCTCGACCGGGATCACCTTGGTCAGCAGGTCGATGCCGGGCTGGTGGTAGACGCAGGTGTCGAAGAAGATGTTGTTGAGCAGATGGTCGCGCAGCAGCGGTTTTTTCATTTCCTGCGCCAGGCCCCGGAAGCGTCCCCAGTGGTAGGGCACGGCGCCGCCGCCATGCGGGATCAGGAATTTCAGCGTCGGGAAATCGGCGAACAGATCGCTCGTCAGGCACTGCATGAAGGCGGTGGTGTCGGCGTTGAGGTAGTGGGCGCCGGTGGTGTGGAAGCAGGCGTTGCAGCTGGTGCTGACGTGGATCATCGCGGGGATATCGTACTCGACCATTTTCTCGTAGATCGGGTACCAGGCGCGGTCCGACAGTGGCGGCGAGGTCCAATGCCCGCCGGACGGATCGGGATTGAGGTTGATGCCGACGAAGCCGTAATCGTTGACGCATTTTTCCAGCTCGGCGACGCAGCCGCGCGGATCGGCGCCCGGCGATTGCGGCAGCATGGCCGCGCCGATGAAGTGTTCGGGGAACAGCGCCGCCACGCGCGCGCATAGCTCGTTGCAGATGGCGGCCCAGGTGGCGCTGGTCTCGGCGTTGCCGATGTGGTGCGCCATGAAGCTGGCGCGCGGCGAGAAGATGGTGAGGTCGGAACCGCGCTGTCGCATCAGCCGCAGCTGGTTCGATTCGATCGATTCGCGCAGTTCGTCGTCGCTGATTTTCAGCTCGGAGGCCTTCGGTCCCAGGTGCGGCGTGTTGAGGTTGTCGATCTGGCGCTTGCGCCAGTCCTCCAGCGCCTTGGGCGCCGTCGTGTAGTGTCCATGGCAATCGATGATCAGGGGATTGTTGAGCGGATCGCGTTGTGGTGTGGGCATGTTTATTCCTTGCTGGCGGGAAGCATCACTTCGCCGCGCATGATCAGGCGCGCGGTGCGCAGCAGGGCGGCGCGGGTGACGCGTTGCGGGTTGGCGGGATCGAGTCCCAGTTCTACGCTGAATTCGCCAGACGGGTGTTCCACGGACACGGTCTTGACGTCGCCGCGCAGCGGGGTGGCCATGGCGCCGGCGACGCTGCCGTCGAGCACGCAGGCGGTGGCGACCGTGACCGCGGCCAGCACGCCGATCGATTCATGGCAGACATGGGGGATGAAGCAGCGGGTGGCGATGCCGCCACCATCGCGTGCCGGCGAGAGCAGGCACATCTTTGGATAATTCTTGGCGCGCACGTCGCCCAGGCCCATCATCGGTCCGACCGCCAGCCGCAGCGCTTCGAGTGCCGCCTTCAGCGCGCCGTCGGCGTTCAGTTCGGCCACGCTTTCGGCGCCGGTGCGGCCCAGGTCGGCGGCCCGCACCAGCACCATCGGCATGCCGTTGTCGATCAGCGTGGCGTCGATGGTAAAGGGCGGGGCGCCGTCGGGGGCGACGTCGATCCTGTCGAGCACGTTGCCGGTGGGCAGCAGCGCGGGGCAGACCGAACCCGCGGTGTCGAGGAAATTGATGCGCACCGGCGCTGCCGAGCCCGGCACACCGTCGATGCGGCAATCGCCGCCGTATCGCAGCTTGCCGCCCGGGGTCGGCAAGGTGACGTCGCACTGCATGCCGGTGTTCAGGGTCAGGATGCGGGCGGTGGTGCTGTCGCCCTGCGGCCGCAACAATCCGCGCTCCAGCGCGAACGGCAACACCGCCGCCAGCATGTTGCCGCAGTTGGGCGTGGTGTCGACGCCGTCGGACTCCGGTTGCAGCTGGGCGAACAGGAAGTCGAGGTCGACGCCGGGCGTGGTGCTGGGCCGCACGATGCCGGCCTTGCTGGTCAACGGGTGGGCGCCGCCCAGGCCGTCGATCTGGCGCCGGTCGGGGGAACCCAGCGCCGCCAGCAATATCTGGTCGCGCGCCGCGAGGTCGCCCGGCAGGTCCGATTCGAGGAAAAACGGGCCGCGCGAGGTGCCGCCGCGCATCAGCATGCAGGGTATCGCGCGCTGGTCGGAAAGGGAGGTCATGAACAAGTCCTTGGCTGGTGTCGGTGCTGCCAGTATCGCCACAAGCGTCCGGGGGCGGGTTGCTATGTACTGTGGATGCTGTTCTAATATTCTTATCGACCTATCACAGGGATGACCCATGGAGAGCGCCGCCGACGCGCCCCCCGTCAGTCTGCATCACTTGCATGTGTTTGCTTCCGTCGCGGCCAGCGGAGGGGTGCGGCGCTCGGCCGAGCTGCTGTTCCGCGCGTCGTCGGCGGTGGCCCGCTCGGTCGCCGCGCTGGAGCACGACCTGGGCCGGCCGATCGGCATCACCTCGCGCGGCGGCGCGCAAATGTCGGCTGGCGCCGCCGAGCTGCAACGCTATTTACGGGGTGCCGCCAGCGCATAAGCGGCTCCGTTTTCGCGGGAATGGGATTGGTCGGGGTGAGAGGATTCGAACCTCCGGCCTCTGCGTCCCGAACGTAGCGCTCTACCAGGCTGAGCCACACCCCGACTGCAAATCGTGATTCCTGTACCTACCAAAGCTTTGTAAAAACAATGACTTGATGACCGCTTCGCTTTCTTGCGCATAATTGCGCGAAGCCGCAACCAAGGGCTCTTTGGTATGCATTGGTATTCATTTTAACGAAGGCGAAGACGGATTACAAACGAAAAAGCCGCCCCATTGGGGCGGCTCGTCTATGCATGTTCAGTGCGCGCGATGGTCTATCTTGCTGACCTCTGCGAGTTGCTACACGTCGCCATTTACCCAGCGCTTGCCTGCCTCTTCATAGGCCTCGTCTAGCCAGCCGAGCAGCTTATCGCAGAGGTCAACCTCTTCGTCGTAGAGATTGAGTTCCTCAATATCTACACGTGCGGTTGAAGTGTGCATGCTGAGTTCTGCGGTCGAGCCCTGTCTTGACGCTTTCTCGTCGAAGAGCTCCACGACCAGATGTGGCAGCCGCTCGTCTCCATCGAACGATTGAAGCATGTAGTCCTTGGAGGCCTTCCAGCCGAGCGCAATGTCAGTTTTAATCATGTGTTTTCCTTTAAATTTGAGGTCGAGTTCTGAAATGAACTCTGATGTTGAAATGAGTGTAGCTAGGCCACTTAAACGGCAGAGTAGCCTTTGGAAATGGGGGAGTTACGCTAGCGCCGGTCCGCAACCACATGGCTCGGTAAACGTGCCAGAGGCGGAGACTGCCTATATGTCACTAGGGACTAGATGCGCGCTAGCGCAGCTGCTTTGGCTCGCATGCGTACGAGTGAGGCGCCTGTCGAGTTCGTCGTGCGTCGACCTGGGTTCGCGCCGAAAGCCGTCTCAGGAAGAGAAGTTTTTTTCAGTGCTAGCTCCGCGTCCTCGGGCGACGCCGCGCGGAGGGTGGCGTCAAGCCACTTGTAAAAGATTTCTGGGTGCCACAGTACTCGTCGGCCGATACTTACCGGCCTTGGCAACTCACCTAAGCTAACGAAAATTTCGACTTGTCGAACGGAGCAGCCGATGGCTTCTGCGACGTCCTGTTTGCTCAATGGTTTAAACGGCGTGATGTTTTGGGTCATGTTGTTCGCTGAAGTGGATTGTAGGTTTGGTTCGCATTGGGGTTCCTTTCTGAACGTGGATGAATGTGAGATAGCCCGAGGGCTAGTTTGTTAGCGCTAGAGTTCAGCGCTGAAATTCATAGGGTCGCGACGGTGTGTCGAGGCACGTAGCGTGACCTGAAAGCCGCAGACGATTTCAGCGCTGAAATCTTTGATAGCTGTGAGTCGGCCTTAGTTCGTCCGCATGGTAGAAGCGGTCAAACGGGGATTCCTTCACGCGGATGATAGAGCTGTCGGCGCCGGGGCCCCTGCGAAGTACTTCGTCTAGAACCCTATCGGTGCAAGGCAAAATTTCTACTCTCTCGAAGCTGCCGTCCTTCATGCGGTCGGGCCAACCAAACCAATAATTTTCTTCTTGAGGTTCTATCGGGTGGAAGGCCCAGATTGGACCAGCGGCACCGACTGCAATGCAAGCTCCATTAAGTTGTGGTCTGGTTTGCACGTAGTGTTTGTATAGGCTTGTGAGCGTTTCGTAGTCCGAGAGCGCGCTATATGCAGCCGCCCTTTCTTGCCTGTCGGCGAGGCTTTCATTGACTTCTCGCCAAACCTCTATGGAGAAAGTCTCCTCAGATAGGAATGGAGCCTCGAGCGTGAGGCATTGGAGGCGGTCGCCGTAGTCATGGCCAAACACTAGGTGCCATAAAATTTCGTACTCTAATTTCATTGAATTCCTTCGAGTGTGCATGTTGAATGGTTAGAGCGTTATCAGTAATGGTCACTCGTTCGGGTGGGAGGGCACAGGCTGAAATTCCAAACGGTTTGTTCGATTTCAGCGCTGAAATTCCCCCCCCCAGTTGAGTTGCCCGGGTGGAGTTGAGTAAGACGTTCTGAGGCACATTGCAGCACCGTCATCCCAAGCTAAGGCCAATTTACAATCGTCATTTCAGCGCTGAAATCGTACGGAGCACGCAAACGCGGGCTCCGGGCATATCTGGCGGTGTACGTGTGTCGGTGTGACGTGGTGTCTACTGGTGCAATCCTGGAACAGCGGACGCATCCATTTCCGTTGTAAGCGAGGAAGTGAACTGCATGCTCGGATTTCAGCGCTGAAATGTCCTGGGTTTTGTGTCCCAGTGTCTGGTCGACTAAGTCGAGTGAGGTGGGACTCAATCCCGAGTAAAGAGCGGTTGAAGGTGTTCTTGGCTGATGAATCGCCGGGGCTGAAAATCGCTGCCGCAAAGCTCGAGTCATTAAGGTCGACAGTGCCAGCCGCTCGCCATGTGCGCTATTTTTCATGGCATCGACTGCTACATTTGCGCTTTGCTCTGAGTTTGCTTTTAGGACGGAGGCAATTTCAGCGCTGAAATTGTGCTTAGCTTTGATGGTGTTCTCTCCTAGCCGCAGCTCTATCTCAGACCGTCTATGACTTGCAGTGCGAGCACCCGCAGTAAGCGAGAAACGCAGCCGCTGTTTGCGACCCTCACACCATGCTGTTTCAATCAAATAGCAGGGAAGTAGATGGTCTTTGCAAAGTGCTTCGCTGCCTCGTATGAGCACGCAGGTGAAGAGGTTTTCGATGGCGAGAGCAGTACAGGGGGCAACAGGCTGCGGACGAAATGGAACTGCGGGTCGTTTTCGCCGTCTTCAAAGTGTCCTAATAAGACCAGTGCGCTGCCGACGCCGCCGAGGAATACTCGCTCGTCTGGTGCATATCCGACACTGTGCCCGAGAAACGTTCCCTGTTCATCTAGCCCTAGGTTGAACGAGTGTCCTTGAGACAGGATTGGAGAAACCTCCAAAGCATGCAACGCGCAGCCCAATTGGTAACCGCTAGAGGTGGCGAATATCTCTTCGTCGTCGTTGTACAGGCTCGCTACAAGAGCGCGAGAGGAGTTGCGGGACATACTCAGTTTGATGTGATTCACGTTCATATTGTTCCTTTGTTTGTTCTAAATTTTTAGTTAAGTGGGGGGCCAATTGCATCGGCTAGAACAGCGGATGCAGAGGAATTAAAATGCGTGGGGTAATGGTGCTGGCCCGTACTGGATGCGCTGACGAGCACGGCAAGTGAGCACCGTCTACGCGGTCTGGTCAAGGTGAGGACCAGCGTAAGGCGGTCACGCGTTGGTTCTAGTTGGGGATTTCAGCGCTGAAATTGTACGGCGCTTGAAGTAGGTGGTTCTGCAAAGGGGAGCTCTTTGTTCATTTGGAGCGATACGTAGCGTCGCATGATACAGCTAATTTTTCGACGAAGAGGTGCACGCATTGCAACTCAGCTGCTGTCACAGAGTGGACGCTTCGAGTGGGAACGGCGACATTTCAGCGCTGAAATCGCAATCGTTCCTTCGCTGAATTTAAGCTTGGCCTGTTTCCTGGGCGTGGTCCAGGAACGTTGACGCTGCCTCTGCGCCAGTGACGCAGTACCCGTCATCCATGCATCCTGTAATCTCCCCCAGGGCCAGAGCCCATCGGTCGTGGAATCGTTCCATGTCGCTCGTCTCAAGATTTTCCAAGAATTCGTGGAATGCTTTTTTGGAGGAGAACACAGTTTTGACCCATGTGTCGCTATCAATGCAACCTGCCTCGGCGGCTGCGCTCAGCGCGTCGAGCACCTCCCAGTGCTGATATTCGCCTTTGAATTTGATGAATTTTTTCTTCGTTTCGTCGAAACCCATGCCTCGGACCAGTGGAGTCAGGGCACGCAGTTTTGGGGTGTAAGGGGTGATTGTTGGCATATTGATTCCTTAGATGAATGTAGTAATTTGTTGTGCCCGCGCTCGTTCGCAGGGCGTGTTTTTTCCTGGCGGGCACGCCGCCAGATTGCGATAGTTAAGCGCCTGTTTTGGCGCTACGCCGTCGGTAAAGCATCAAATTGTTAAAGAGCGAAAAAGCAAATTGGGAATCGAATACAGCGGGCGCAACTTGGCTGCTGTTTTTAAAAGTAGGTGCTCAGGGCAAGCCTGGCTATGTGATGTGGTCAGCGTGTAGCTGATTCCTGAATAATGCCGTATGGAAATTCTATTGTCAAGGGGTAAGGAAAGCATTTTCCAGTGTGGAATCCACCGGCGTGGGCCACAGCTGCTGTGTCGATGTCGGAGAGGGGCGCAAAGTCCCGACTTGCGTCGCGAAGTAAGGGTTTTTTGGCCAGAATTGAAAATTCACCATTATTCTCATGATGGTGAAAATCCATTCCCACTTAAACGCTGTCGTATCCGTTTCTGAGATAGAACGTGTCCTTTCGCTGGGGAGGAGTATTAGCCATATTGTCGTCGTCGAGTGCACTGCATCGCGTCGTCAAGCTGTGGAAACCACGACCCAAGGTTGTATCTGGTGACACCAACACCGCTGCACTCATGACTTGGAGGCAGGGCTCTAACGCATGCCAACAAAGGCGATGGCCTTCGTTCTCACCGCTGTTGCTAGTGTACAATTAGACCCAACTTCAAGGCCGGTATTCCGGCTTTTTTCATTCTAGGCGAAACCGATAAACTGGTACCGCCAACCGTCTTTTAGAGATTGTGGAAATGGCAACTAAACTTACTCTCGAAGCGCTCGAATCATGGCTGTGGGAATCCGCAAATATCCTGCGCGGTTCCATCGACTCATCGGATTTCAAGAACTACATCTTCGGCCTGTTGTTCCTGAAGCGCTTCAACGACGTATTCGACGAGCGGGTCACCCAGTTGATGCAGCACGACGGCCTGAGCGGCAAGGAAGCAGAGGAAGAGGTCGTAGACAAGTGGGGGCACTTCCCACTGAGCGCCCGCTGGCCTGACCTGATTGCCCGTACAGAGAACATCGGTGAGGCGCTGGACAAAGCCTTCGCCACCATCGAGGCAAACAACCCTGAACTGCAACATGTGCTCACCGCCACCCAGTACGGCGATAAGCGCGTGCTGTCGGACGCCACCTTGCAGCGCCTGCTGCGACACTTTAACCAGTACAGGCTGGGTAATGCCGACCTGTACAAAGCCGACATGCTGGGTGACGCTTACGAGTACCTCATCAAGCAGTTCGCCGACGACGCTGGCAAGAAGGGCGGCGAGTTCTACACGCCCAAGGCGGTCGTGCAACTGGTCGTGGAACTAATTGACCCGCGACCGGGGCATGCCGTGTATGACCCGACCTGTGGCAGCGGGGGCATGCTGGTGGAGAGTGCGCACCACATCGCAAACCTGCCGGACGGCACTATCATGGGTAAGCCGAATGTACTGCTGTTTGGTCAGGAAAAGAACCTCGGCACTTGGGCCATCGCCAAACTGAATCTCTACCTGCACAACATGCGGGCCGAAATTGAACGGGGCGACACGCTGGTCGAACCCAAGCACCTTGATGGCGATTACCTGAAGACCTTTGACCGAGTGATTGCCAATCCGCCGTTCTCCGCCAAGTCATGGTGGTCACCGTTGGAACTAGCCAACGAAGCGGAGCAAGAAGGCGACAAGAAGGCCAAGGCCCCCAACTACAAGCAGGTCAACGACCCATATGGTCGCTTTCTCTATGGCATCCCACCACGTGGGTATGCCGACCTCGCCTTCGCCCAGCACATGCTAGCTAGCTTAAAGGCTGACGGACGCATGGGCATCATCCTGCCGCATGGGGTGTTGTTTCGTAGTGGTGAAGAAGGGAAAATTCGTGAGGGACTGCTGTTCGGTACCGACGCCTCCTGTGGCAACCAGCCTGGCGACCTAATTGAAGCCATCGTCGGGCTGCCGTCGGCGCTGTTCTATAACACGGGCATTCCAGCCTGCGTACTAATTCTGAATAAACAGAAGCCGACAGCCCTCAAGGGTAAGGTAATCATCATTGACGCCAGCCGCGAATACCTTGAAGGCAAGGTGCAAAACAGCCTGCGCACCGAAGACATTACTCACATTGTCAGCACGCACAAGGCGGCGTACGAGAGGCAGACCGAGGTGGACAACTACTGCCGTGTGGTTTCGTTGGGCGAAATCCGCAGTAAAGACGGCAACCTCAACATTGCACGCTACATCGACAATGGCGAGATGGAAGAAATTGTCGATGTGAATGGTACCTTGACGCAACTGGCGGCGCTGGCCGAGGAAGAAGCACAAATTGACGCGCGACTTAACAGCTATCTGGTGGAGTTAGGGCTGCTGGAGGCAGAGGTATGAGCGTTGTGAGCAAGAAGGGTTACAAGGAAACGACGATTGGGTGGATACCATCCGAATGGAGTTTCTTATCTATGAGTGAAATTGCTCAAGAGTCAATCTTGCGTAATGGCGAAAATTCATCTCTTCCTGTAATTCTTTGTTCCAAGCACGTTGGATTTGTTCGCTCACTTGACTACTTTAAAAAGAAAGTATTCAGTGAGGACACAAGCAATTACAAAGTAGTGAAGCGTAACTGGATTGCCTATCCGTCTAACCATATCGAGGAAGGCTCAATCGGCCTTCAGTCTATTTGTGACGCCGGGATTGTTAGCCCCATCTACACAGTCTTTTCCCTCAACGATAAGGTTGACCCGACTTACATTTATCTCCTGCTAAAAACCGAAGTGTATCGACGACAGTATGTTGCTGCAATGAATGGTTCCGTTGATAGACGCGGGAGCCTTCGATGGTCGCAATTCTCTCAAATCAAGGTACCGGTCCCGCCACTCTTGGAGCAAAAGAGAATCGCTGCCATCATCACGACAGTGAACGACAAACTGAGCGTAATTGCCCGCCAAATTGAAGCTACTCAAGCCCTGAAGCGGAGCCTGATGCAAACTCTATTCAGGCGGGGCGTTGGCACGCAAGACGCTGCTGGTCGCTGGGTGCAGCACACCGAGTTCAAGGAAAGCGAACTGGGAACAATTCCTATGGGGTGGAAGGTCGGCAATGTTGCCGATTATATTTCTGCGCTGCGGTCTGGAGTTAGTGTCAACGCGGAAGACAGAGAGTGTAACGCAGATGAAATTGGGGTTTTAAAAGTTAGCGCTGTATCGCGGGGGAATTTCATCCCTCGTAATCACAAAGCTGTTCCGCCCAAAGAAGTGAGCCGGGTAGCAGAACCTGTTCTTGGCGGGCGCATCATTATTAGTCGTGCTAACACTCCAGCATTGGTAGGGGAATCGGCGTTTGTCGAGACTGCTCACCCTGAGCTGTTCCTTCCCGATAAGCTCTGGCAATCCGAGCCGTCCGATAAGCCGCATTCCGTCAAGTGGCTAGGATTCTACCTTCAAAGTCCATTCGTCCGCGAGGAAATCAGCAGGGCTGCCACGGGAACTAGTGGAAGTATGAAAAATATCGCAAAGCCAGCATTCCTTCGTATTCCGATGCCATTGATTCCATTGGGCGAGCAAGAGCATATTGCCGAGATTTTGTCTGAGGTCACTTCCAAGGTAAGGAACTTGCTTAACCAGCAAGCACACTACCAGAAACTCAAGCGTGGCCTGATGCAGAAACTACTGACTGGTGAGTGGCGAGTGGCACTGGATTCGCACCACGATATTGCCATTGCTGCTTGACTAATAAAATCAAGAGAACGTGCAGAGAGGACGAATTCATGGGGGTTGCAGAAAAAGCAGGGGTCGAACTTCCGGCGATTGAATCGCTGGTTAGATTGGGCTACACAAATCTGCCGGGCACCAAGGTTGAGGTTGAACAACGACATCTCGCACCGGTACTCGAAACCGTTCTCCGACCTAGACTTCTGGCTCTGAACCCATGGCTGCGAGCTGCTCCCGGCGGCGTCAATGCTGCTCTCCTTGAGCTACGCAGAAGGGTGAACGACGACCTTCTTCCCGCGAACAGAAGGTTCTGGGCGCAGGCTGTGCACCGCTCCGACATCCAAGTGAAGGATGCCGACGGCAAGCTGCGCAGCGTGCGTTTCTTCGACTCGACGTCGGTAACCAACAATGACTTTCATGTGGTTGACCAGTACGTTGGCAAGAACGCCGACGGCGATGTGTTCCGCCCCGACCTGCTGTTATTCATCAACGGTCTGCCGCTGGCCATCATCGAATGTAAGGCTAGCCATCACCGGCTGGATGAGGCACTTGCACAACTGGACGGTTACCAAGCCAGCTTCCCAGCGCAGTTCGTATTCAACCAAGTCTGTGTGGGCCTCAACCGACGGCAGGGCCTGTATGGTGCCATCCTCACTAAGCCCGCCTTCTATGCGAGATACAGGTTGCAGGAAGCTGAACTGGAGGCGATGGTCAGCGTGCTGGGTTCCGACCCACGCGAGCAAGACCAGTTGCTGTGGGCACTGTTCGAGCCGACACGCTTTCTCGAACTGATTACTCACTTCGTGCTGTTTGAAACCCGAGACGGTAAGACGGTGAAGAAGCTGCCTCGTTATCAGCAGTGGCGAGCAGTGCGTAAGACCATCTCTCGACTTACGGCACCCAAGCCCATGGGTGGTGTGGTGTGGCACACGCAAGGCAGCGGCAAGTCGCTGACCATGGCGCTGCTGGCACGAATGCTGAGGGCTGACAGCACTGGTCTGAATAACCCAACCGTGCTGGTGCTCACCGACCGTAAAGACCTCGATAAACAAATCTTTGACACCTTCCACGCAGTGGGTATAAACGCCATTCAGGCGGTGTCGGTCGATGGACTGGTCAAATTGCTTGGTAACGATTATGGTAGTGTATTCACCAGCACCGTCCAGAAGTTCCAAGAGAGCGAACAACCAGGTGATGCTCTCCCTCCCACAGCAGATGAAGAAGACGACACTTTGCAGGCGACTCGGCATAGGCGGGTACGTGAGGGGAAGGACTTCTTCATGGTGGCAGAGCGCAATCTTCACTTTAGCCAGTGTGATGCCGATGGCGTGATACTCGATGCAAAGTGGGAAGAAGTCAGCCGGGAGAAGGTCAACTTCCGGGTACTGAGCGCCAAACCCAACTTCTACGTGTTGGTCGATGAGGCGCACCGCAGTCAATATGACTTCCTTGCCGCCTTCATGCGTGCCAGCCTGCCTCACGCCAAATTCATCGCCTTCACCGGGACACCGCTGCTGAACGACGACAAGCACACATTGGCGGAATTTGGCGGCGACGCTTACATCGACGAGTACCGGCTGCATGAAGCGGTTGCTGACGGTGCGACTCTCCCCATCAAATACCAAGACGCTTGGGTGGCGCTGGCTCCCAACGCCAAGCTCGACCAGGCCTTCAAAGACCAGTTCTCCGAAGAGAGTGAAGCCAGACAACAGGCACTGAAGAAGGAACTACTGGCCAGATGGCGGCAGGCAGGCGACCGTATGGAACAGGTGGCGACGCACCTGGTAGAGCACTTCGTCGCCAACGTGCAGGCCAAAGGTCTGAAGGCCATGCTGGTGTGCGATGGTCGTGATATGGCTGTGCGCTACAAGGACTTGCTCGATGACTTGATGAAGGAGCGCAAGGCCAGCGGACTGCCAACCTTCGAGAGCCGGGTAGTCATCTCGCTCGCCAGCGTGACCGCATCGCGCACAGGCTTATCGGTGCAGGAGGAGGCTGCCGAATACAATCTTGGCCCTGAGCAGATTCAGACCATCGAAGAACGCATCAAGAGCGAACTTAAGGCTGGCAAACAGCCGGTCGCACTACCAGCAGAGCAGGTTGCGAACTTCGTCAGCAAGCTGTTCCCGCTACCGTATGGTGAAGAAGGAAAGGGGCGGGATGGTCAGCCGCATGCAAACAACGTCGGCCTCATCATCGTGTCCGATATGTTGTTGACGGGCTGGGACGCGCCGATTGTCGGCACCATGTACCTTGACAAGCCGTTGAAGGAACACACGCTGTTGCAGGCGATTGCGCGGGTCAATCGCACTATGGCTGGTAAGAATGCTGGCTACATTGTCGATTACCACGGCGTGGTGGAGCACCTCGACCACGCCCTTAAGATTTACGGAGGCGAGGTGCAAGCAGCGCAAATCTGGGAAGGCGTCGAAAGTGAACTGCCAAAGCTGCAAGCAACACTCGACCGCATCCTCAAGCTGCTGCCGAAGAAGCACGACCCGGTCAGGCAACGTGAGGATTACAAGGACGACGCCGAGCGCTTCCTTGACCCTACCAGCAGGCTGGATGCGGTGGAGGACTTCTTGGAATTGGCCAAGCAGTTCAACCGCAGCATAGACATCATCCTTCCCGATGTGCGCGGCGTGCCCTTCAAGCCCTACTTCACACTGTTTGCAGAAATCCGTCTGATGCTGCGTGATAAGCTGCCCGGCAACACCTACCTGGAGCGCATCACCAAGCTGGAATCGGTGCTGTTGCAGCAGTTACTGGACGAGTACATCGCCGCCAGCCCTGCCAAAAGTCTACTGGGCAAAGAAGTGTCTATTTTGGATGCCAGCGACATGGCCCGGTTGAAGAAACTGGCCAGTCTCGGCAGCCAGGCGCTGGTCATGAAGAACCAGTTGAAGCACACTATTGTCACTGGTAGAGACAAAGACCCTGCCTTCTTTGACAAGCTGGCTGAGGAACTGGAGAAGCTGCTGGCGGAAGAAGCTGCTGGCCGTATCAGTCAGGCCCAATTTTTGGAACAACTCGACCTGTTCGGTCAGCGTATCAAGGACAAGGACAACACAGGCTTCGACCACCCGGCACACTCGGCGGTGTATCACTACTTGGCCGCATTGCTGTCGGAGGAAACCGCCAGAGTGGCAACGACTAAACTCTTCGAAAATATCAGCCTGAGTAGCGCGATGGCAGCGGGTAATTGGAAACAGATGCATGACCTGCACCCGGAAATTCGCGACCTGCTACGGAAGTTGCTGATGCCGTTGGCGGGCTGGGAGCGCTCGGTTGCCAGAGACCACGCCGCCCGAATCTTGGACATTCTCCTTAAGAACTGACTATGCCTCGCTTGCAGTACGGTCTAACCACCATCGACTGGCGATTCCAGCCGGAGGCCAATTTGAAACGGCACTATGTGACCGTGGAGCGAGGACGTCCGGTGCTGTTACGTGGGCCAGTGGTGGGAGAGCTGGAACAGGAAGCCCTCGTGCGTCGTCGCGCACGCTGGATTCGGGACAAACTGGCCACGGTGAACCTGACGCAGGCCAATGAAGACATAGTGACGGGGAGCCGTCTGCGCTATTGTGGTCGCACCTACTTCACCGAGGTGCGCCACGTGTCGGGCCTTATCAAGCCACGCCTGACCTTTACTGCGTCTCGCTTCATTGTCGAGAACCCGTGCGGCATTAGTATTCAGCCTGCTGCCCTAGAGCCCGTGCTGGAATCTTTCTACCGCGACCGCGCACATGAAAAGCTGCTGGTGCGGGTACGCCATTGGGAACGGCAGACTGAACTGAAGGCGCGGGCTGCTCGTGTCCGCCACTTCCAGAGCCGCTGGGCTAGTTGCAATGCACAGAACGTATTGGAGTTTCACCCACGTGTGATGGAGTTACCCACGAGCGTTCAGGACTACGTGATACTGCACGAACTCTGCCATACCGTGGAGAAGAATCACACGAAGGCGTTCTGGGCCTTGGTGGCGCGGCACATGCCAGACTGGGGGCTACAGCATGAAGTGCTGGAGCGGGCCGTGTTTGGGGGAGCAGTTTGACTGGGGGGGGAAGAACCAATATAAATCGTTTTCTTCGTTCCCGTTATCAATAGAATCAGCTGGGAATCGCTCCGTTGTCTGGAGGTGCGGAATTGGGTGCTCTTCACTGTCGTGTTACTGTCTGAGCCGTCGGCTTGGTTTTCACCATTATCTGCATAATGGTGAAAAGTGCATATCCTATCAAGAGTTAATAAAGTTCATGATTGAGGAAATTTCGTCTGCCGTGGTAATGAACCATTCGTGACCAGGAGCATCTTCCTTCCATCGCCCTCTGGCCTTTAGCACGGCATGAATTGCATCTTCAACTTGAGAAACTCGTTTTACCTGCCAGCGTGCCAATATCTCAGGCATCTCGAAAAATCCAGCCCCTTTACATTGACCGAACACTCGAGTCTCAACATTGGACGCGGTGGTGAGTCCAATCTTTATGGGGAAGGCGCTATTGAGTTTTTTGATGGCGGGGAAAGTGAAAGCATATATCCACCCATCGAACTCAATGTCGGGCTGCTCCTCCACTGCATCATCTTCATCTTCTACCGCCTCTAACGTAATCTCTGAATCCGATTTGAGACGGTACATGCCGGACTTGCCGAGCCATACAAAAGGGGATTCTGGTCCACGCTTGGCCCTCAACGATGTGAAGAAGCGAAGAGCAGTGCCCACTTGATGCATTTTTCCCTCTGTGTCGCGCGCTGGATAAAGCATTCCCATTTGTTCATCGGCTAGGTAACGATTAAGAACTCGATTGATAACAAGGTTGAGTTTGAACGGTTCTCCGGTAAGTGCTTCGGGTTCTTGAGCCAGTTCGGGCAAGACATGGTAACGGGCGAAGCGGTAGCAAAAAGAGGCGTTTGATTCAAATGGGATTGGTAAGCTTTTCATTATCACTTAGTCTGTTATCCATGACACACGATGAAGGAGGTGTGGGGCGAGAAAAGTTCAGTGTGGAAGCCGTCCCCTTTCCGTATCACTTAGGTAGGCCTCCATAGGGTGGTCAAATGATTCGGCGACAGTGTGTATTGCTTTGATTTTGTGAAACTCGATAGAAGAACAGACAAAGGCGAGATAAGCATTTTTCCCAAATTTTTCGTCGAAAGTCATTGCCTCCTCGAAACCATTTAGCTCAAATTCTTTGTCACTGATTTTGCAGAATTCTGGAAACAAGACTAGATTCGTTCCTTGCTCACCCGTTTGCACAGATGGGAAAACAAGACCATGCACAACCGCAGAAAACTTAAGTCGTAAAAATTCGAAAGCAACCTGAGTTGATAAGTAAAGTAGTTCATCACTACGACCCTTTGGCCTCGACATCTTTCGGACCAGCGAACGTATAAAGGTTTGTAGATTAATGCTGTCGCGATAACCCGACTCTAACAACGATAGCTTAGGTCCCTCAATCTTTTCCAACTTCGTCAGGTCAAGAAGCCGCAGCGTTCGGGTGGGAGTAAACGCCGCACTCGCGACTATATCACCAGTGATTGACCGGATTTCGCTCAGGCAGGTATCCCGTTCGAATGCGCAGTACAGTGCTGGAATACCGTGGGGCGTCATTCGCTGGCTGCCGACCCGCTCCTTTGGGGCTAGGCCAAATTCGGCAATGGGCCTTTCCATCATCCTATTACCACTATCGCTATTGGGCGCAAGGCGCGCTCGGTACAAGTATTCACCTTTGTTAACAGTCCGAACGCATTCTTCTTTCAACGTGTTATCGGAGTTGGATAGGAATCCGAATATTTTTTCTAAAAAATCACCGGCGCGGGGGTTAAAGAAACGGTAGGAATGACGAATATCATCGACATACGATTCCCAGCGCGCCTCGTAAAGATTTTTTTCAAGTGTACCGTCATCATAATAGAAATGTCGGTCTTCTCCGCTGTCATTCTTGATGTAACGTGGCGGGACAAATGCGATTAGGTCATCAAAATACTTCTCCTCGTATAGTTCCATCCAATCACCCAGAACTCTATCGATAGCCTCAATATCTATCATGTCGGAGCCACAATGGTAGAGCATACCTGACTCAAATGAAGTAAGGTCGTCTTCCATTGCCACGTTTTCGTCTACAAGCTTTAAGATGTGCTCGAACAAAACGCGATTTTCCACCGAAGGCTGCGCGCTTTTACAATAGCCGCACTCGTTATTGGTTCCGTGCGCTTGGATAAAAACTTTTAAGGGCGATGGTGTCACGCATTCAATGCAAATCATGTTTGAATTTTTTATTAGGGTTAGTGTGAGTAACTTTAAAGGAGACGAGTGTAAGTGATGCTAAAGAATTCGATAGATAGGAATACGCATACTGCGATAAAATTATAGAAAAGTCTAGAAAAAAGTTGCACTGTAGCTTGCGCCAGTCTGACCTGACGTAAAATACTTTCAAGTTCTGCTTGCGGTCTCGGTTGAAATTTCCGAAACCTCGGAACATGGGGAGTCATGAGACTTTATGAGCGGTTCAAAATAGGTCGACTTGTCCTAAGTGGTCTGATGTTTTGGTTGTAGTGTCTGGCATCCTCTCTTCTTTCGCAGCCTTCGGTGCTGGTCGCGCTTGCAGAAGTTCAGCGGGATAGAGCTGGACGAGTGCTCGCGCAAATTCCGGATTTTCGGAGCTCAACCAGTCGTCGTAGTCCTCGGGACGAAGGATGGCGACACCACGCTTTTCCTTATCTGAGTGGAACCGCTTCAACAGAGGATGGTCGTTTGCGTTAAGGGTAAAGTGAGTGAAGGTGTTTTTGACAGTGCCGTCCTTCTCTTCCCAAGTCCGCCACATACCAGGCAATGCGAACGGCTCACCACTAGCCAGTTCGATGGCCCATCTTTCATGCTTGCCTGTCTCCCAGTTCGGCTCAAACACTGTCAACGCGGGAACGATGCAAAGCTGTTGTTGAAGCCAAAAGCGTTTGTAGTTCACCTTACCGGTGACTTCTTCGAACCGGGCATTCATTGTCTCCATCGGAATGCGTGGTGGGCCGGGAGGTTCTTTTCCTTGGGCCTTTGCTTTCTCAACTGCCCGAGCGTACTTTGCTTGGTCTTCATCAGTGAGCTTCTTGAAGGGGCGATGGTCTTGCGGGACGAAGGCGTAGGTGCCTACCATTCCCTTTCGTCGCCCTTGGTCATCATGAATGATAAACGGCGCCTTGTTGTCTCGATAGATTTCGTCACGCCAGTCGTCGTTGACCTCGATGGGAGTGCGGAACCAATCGAAGGCCATCTGGCGGCTAACCGTTATGTAGTTGACGCACATGTGACTCTCCTAGCTAAGTAACTAACGAAAAGGACTATTTCGCAGTGCACCTGACTGTCTGTCAGTGGAAATTCCTTGAACGCGTTTCTAGTTCACCGAGAAGGTGAGAGCAATCGACAAGGCGCTTAGCAATTAAGTTGCGGACGCCTTGTTTCGACTGCCACACACCGTACACGCCTAGCAGCTGGGAGGTCATCAACTCACGCCGTTGGTTTTCGATGAGAGTCGGCCAAACAATGGTGTTGATGGTTCCGAATTCGTCTTCAAGTGTCAAGAAAATCACGCCGTTGGCCGTTTCCGGGCGCTGGCGGACTGTGACGATTCCACATCCACGTGCGAGCTGGCCGTCTTGGAAAGTGTTCAGTACATCAGAGGGAGTGAACCTCATCTTGTAGAGCTTTTCGCGAAGCAGTGCAAGAGGGTGACGTCCGAGCGTTAAACCAATGTGCCGATAGTCGGCTACGATATCCTCGCCTTCTGTCGGCGCCGCCAATTCAAGCATCGGCTCAGCAATTCCTGCTTCTTTTAAAAGCCCCCTGTCTGGAACGCTGGCTGCCGCATTCCACATCGCCGTGCGGCGATTGCCGGTGAGTGAGGCTAACGCGTTTGCAGAAGCGAGTGCTTTCATATGCGCAGCTGTAAGGTCTGCGCGCATTGCCAAGTCTCTCGCGTTTTCGAAGCGTCGCGCGGCTCGGGCTTCCTCAATACGCCAAGCGGCTTCGCGCTCCATGCCCTTGATATTATTTAGCCCCAATCGGACAGCAGGTAACGCTGTATCGGAATGCTCTAGAGTGGCCTCCCAGGCGCTTGAAGATACATCGACCGGCCTGACCTCCACTCGGTGTCGCCGCGCGTCCTGTACGAGCGATGAGGGGCTATAGAACCCCATGGGCTGGCTATTGAGCAATGCGGTTAGGAATTCGGCGGGGTGGTGGCACTTGAGCCAGCTGCTGGCGTAGGCGAGTAGGGCGAACGAATGGGCATGTGATTCGGGGAAACCATATTCTGCGAACCCTCGAATTTGGCCGACTATGGATGTGGCAAACTCTGTGGTGTATCCACGCGCGGCCATGCCGCTCATCAATTGCTCTTCGAACTGCTCAAGGCCGCCTTTTCGCTTCCAGGCCGCCATCGCCCGGCGTAGACGGTCCGCTTCACCTGGCGTAAACCCTGCGCCAACCATGGCGATAGACATCACTTGCTCTTGGAATATTGGAACACCCAGCGTTCGCTTTAGTACCGCCTCGATTTGGGGGCTCGGGTAAGCCACCGGTTCCTCACCGCGACGGCGCCGGAGATATGGATGAATCATCCCCCCCTGAATAGGTCCAGGTCGGATGATGGCTACCTCAATGACCAAGTCGTAGAACTCACGCGGCTGCATGCGTGGCAGCATCGACATCTGCGCGCGGGATTCAATCTGGAACACGCCCACCGTATCGGCCTTGGAAATCATGGCGTAGGTTGCTGGGTCTTCATGAGGGATGTCGCCTAGCTCGAAACGTTCCCCGCGTTGCTGGGAAATCAGTTCTAGGGTACGCGACAAGCAAGATAGCATTCCCAGCGCGAGAATGTCTATCTTCAGCAAGCCGATGGCGTCGATGTCGTCCTTGTCCCACTGGATTACAGTGCGCTCCGCCATCGCGGCGTTTTCAATCGGAACCAATCTGGATAAGGGCCCACGAGAAATTATAAAGCCACCTGGGTGCTGCGAAAGATGGCGCGGAAACCGCATCATTCGTTCAGCGATGTATCCCCATTTTTCAGCGACTGGCGAGTTTGGGTCGAACCCGCAAGTGAGCAGACGTTGCTGGAGGTCAGATTGCCCGCCCCAGCCGTGAGAAGACTTAGCCACTTTGTCGACTACGGATAGGTCGACACCCAGCACACGGCCGACATCTCGAACTACACTGCGAGGCCGATATGAGATGACGACGGCTGTCAATGCTGCACGAGTCCGCCCGTATTTCCGATAGATGTATTGAATGACCTCTTCCCGTCTCTGATGTTCGAAATCCACGTCAATGTCCGGCGGTTCATCTCGTTCTCGTGAGATGAACCGCTCGAACAGGAGCGTTCCGCGCGACGGGTCGACCTCGGTAATTCCCAGGCAGTAGCACACCGCACTGTTTGCCGCAGAGCCTCGCCCTTGGCATAGAATTTTTTGCGAACGAGCGAATCGAACGATGTCGAACACGGTCAAGAAGTAGGGCTCGTATTTCATTTCCGCGATAAGCTCAAGTTCATACTCCAGCTGCGCATGAACGTTGTGCGGAATCGCCTTGGGGTAACGCCAGTGCGCCCCGATATATGCCTGCTCTCGTAGGTAGTCGGTAGCGGTCCTGCCTTCCGGCACAATCTCGCCAGGGTACTCGTATTTGAGTTCGTCCAAAGAGAACGTGCACGACTGAGCAACACGTATCGTTTCATCCAACGCTTGACGCGGGTACAAATTCCCCAAGCGCAGCCGGGACCTGAGATGTGCTTCGGCATTTGATGCAAGGCGATATCCACACTGAGAGATTGGCGTGTTGTGACGTATGGCTGTCATCGTGTCCTGCACTACCTTCATCGACCTGACATGCATCATCACATCGCCAGTCGCGACAATAGGAAGACTGAACTCGGAAGATATAGCCTCAGTCATTGTCCGGTGTCTATCATCTTCTGCGCGATAGTGGAGGGTCAGCGCTATACGTGCCCGACCAGGCGCACTGCGGACTAGCCATTCAGCTTGGCGCTCGACTTCTTCATACGGTGCTTTGTATTTCGGGCACAAAATAAGGTGGCAGTCTGGGAGACCTTTCAGGTGTGCGAGCGCGACTTCAGGGCTAGCAATGTCCCTTGGCCGGACAAGGTAATTGCCTTTGGTCGCGCGTGTGCGTGCGACGGTGATTAGCTCGCTCAGATTCCCATATCCGTTTCTGTTCATCGCCAAGAACAGCACCGTGAATGCAGGTGAGCCATCCTCGGGCGTCACCAACATCCGGCTGCCAATTATCAGATGCAGGTTGTGCTCTTTCGCTTCCACATGCGCTTTTACCACACCGGCCAGAGAACATTCATCGGTGATGGCTAGAGCCGTGTAGCCCAGCTGCGCAGCACGTTGAACCAAAAGTTCAGGCGGCGAGGCGCCACGTAGAAAAGAAAAGTGCGTGACGCACTGAAGTTCCGCGTATTCCGGCAAAGTGCTCTGTGGTTTTTTGTCGTTCATCTTCAGAACATTCCGTGCAGGTGCCAGCGCCCGTTAGGGACGCGCTCCAAATAAATCCAATAGCAGGACGAGTCTGACGCCTGCGCGATGTAATAGTCGCGAGCTGCCAACTGGTCGTTCCACCATCCCGCTTCGATTCGTTCCGGCCCTTTCAAAATTTTTAACGGCGAGTTATAAAACGGGCGGTCGCCACGAACCAAGAGCTCAATCGGTTTGTCGAGCAACCAGAATGGCCGTTCAAATAATTCGTCGATTTCGTTAGGTTTCACGGTCTTCTCCGTGGCAGGCACCCAAGTATTTGATGCCTCAGGACGATGGTCGTGGGTCTCTGCTGGTACGAGAACATTTTCAGGGCCGAGACGTGCGCTGAGAAGCTCAAGCAATCGCTTGAAGTCGGCCGGGCTTCCGCTAGGCTCGGGGAACAGGTCTTCCGTGGGCGGCACCATTTCGGCAAGTAGCCGAACCTCAAGTCGCACGGCGATAACTGGAGCGACGAGCTCGACCCGACCAAGTCGCTCTTTTAGCAGGCGCATCATATGGTCGATTCGCCAAGTAGGTTCGCCCAGTCGGATTTCCACCTCTGTGGGGGGTATCGCTTCGCGTCCCCTCTCGTGCTCAAGCATCAAGGCGAAAGCGCTAACGGCGTGCTGCTTCGCTGCCAACCATCCTACAAACTGCTGTAGGAGGCCCGTGGCACCGTCTAGGAGGGCGTCTGCATGTTCGACACGGTCGAACGTCTCAATGCGCGCCACGAAGGTCTCAGGTACCACTACCCACCGAAACATCTCAGGCGCCAGGCCATAGGCTCGGTCCAATTCGTCCAGAACTCGCTTGCTCATGCGACGCTGAATACCCTGTCGCGGCAGGCGCCGCAGTGCCGCCAAATTCGTTGCCCCGATGCCCTCTAACCATTCAAGGTGTTCGACTGCTGCGGGCAGGTATTCGCAGGGAATGCGGTCTAACTGGCGCTCCAAAGAACTCATCTTTACAGTGCGGCGTAAGGTCAACTGCCGCTTGGCCAGGCGCAGACGAGCAAGCAACCAAGCCCCCATCGCAGTAGGCGCTGTACCTAGACGCACTGTTAGGCCTAAAGCCTGAGTACTCGCTCGAATCTGTCGGCTGATGGCCGAGCGGCCTCGGAAGAGGCGCAAACTAGCGGTCACATCGAGCAGGAGGCTGAAGTCCGCTTCGTGAGTAACCTCTGGTGTGAATTGAAGCAGGGCCAGCGCGACAGCATTCAGTGCGATTTCTTCTCGGTGTAGGTCTCGCTCAAGAATGGTTGTGGACGGCGCCACCGTAGATACGCCACCTGGACGCATACCCACCCGTACCCCCGATGCAAAAGCCTCGCGCGATACAGAAATTACCTTGCCCTTCTCAACGACAGCATATGGCGCAGGTTCACACCAGCGCGGCCTGACGCACTCGAGCGGTAATAGTGGAAGGTGTACGCTGAACCAGAACCGCATTTTGGTCATCCAAGAATCGTTGACGCGCTGGCATGTGGGCCAGTTGAACAAATAAAGGCTCGTCGTGGTGAGGGCCACGACGTTTGATAATTTCCACTGAAATCCCGCCAGCGGCAGGGCGTAGGGTTAACCTAAGCGAGGCAGGTGATGCGTCCGCAGCTGCACTTAGAGGACGTAAAAGCCAGAATGTTGTATCGGTGGCCTGCGCCGCAAGATTAAGACGCCGTAGCGACTCGTTACGGATATTTTTCTGCCACAGCATCACAGCGCCGCAACTGCCATTCCGTAAAATTTGCTCTGTGGACCACAGTGCATCAGCGGTTACAGGCGCTCTGACCCATAGCAGGTTCGGGCATGTCAGGTCTAAGAATTTGCACGCCGCTGAGTTAGGCAAGTAGGGAGGCTGGATTAGCGCAACCCGCCTTGTTCTCGAAAGCGCGGCTAACGCAGGTTGGAGAAGGTGCATTTCTCCGATGCCAGATTGCTGCAACAGCAGCTCTACCATTGTTGACTGCGGCCATCCCCCTTCAGGTAGCTCCAAATCCAATTTAACGTGCCCTGAGGGCGAGGACAGAGTACGACTGCGACTTAGCTCGCTCGCGCGCCACACATGGCGTAGCGCGGCCTCAGCTGCTTGCTGTGCGACGGCGGACTGTTCAAACGGCGGGGAAATCATAATTTATTTGTAATAATCGAGGAAAATACTGTATGTATAAACAGTATATGGCCCGAAGCGCAATTTGCACAAGGATGATTTGTTTGTGCTTTGATAATTCCGTGGTCTAGATGGGGACTCGTGCGAACGAGAAGGTCCGCGAGGAGCGAAGAATCCCACCCGTGTTCTAACGCTGTCTGTACGGCGCTCTTACTTTTGCTTGCTCGTGCACGGTACAGTCGCCCAGCTATAGGTCATGCAAGGTGGATATTGTTGCTGGAATGGCATCCTGAATCGAATGCTTTTCCTACTATGTTGAGGATGAATCAAACTGTCTTCGTTAGAGACAGCGACCACCGTCTAAATCGTCTGCGTCCGAGCCATCTAGAACTGCACCCGCGACTGTGGAAGAAAGATTGTATAACCGGCACCGGTCTCAGGAGACCCATGTGGAAGCGCCCCAGCAATCTGGGGCGCTTGTTGTTGGCGGGGGAAGTCTGCTTTTACCTAAGCAATTTCAACAAAGAGAACGAGCTTCCTCCAGTGGTCTGCCGTCTTTACCCCCAGAGACTTGACGCCATTGCACTTGCACTTCAGGTTGACTTTAATCTTCATTTCTTGCTCCTTTTCGCGCGGTTAAGCTTAATTTTGAGTTTGAATTTCGCCATTTTTACGATGGAGATGAAGACGGCCAGACCACCTAGGAAACCTCCGTCGACCATGCTGAAAATTGCCAAAGCAGGTAAATCGGTTGAGCCCCCACAGACTAACCTTGCGCGAGAATATTGTCCAGAGCCACATAAATTTCATAGTTAGTAGTGTACTTGATAGAATGGAACGATTCATTTCATGCTCGAGCTGCGCAAGCTGACTCCGGAGAAAACATGGCAATTTTAGAAGGTATCCAAATTCAAAATTTTCGCAGTCTGCGAAATGTGACCTTGGGGAAGACGTTTGACAACCAGGCCCGTGCCTTACCTCGTCTGATGGCGGTAATTGGCGCGAACGGGGCAGGGAAATCCAGCCTGATGGATGCGCTCGGATTCATCGGCGACTGTTTGCAGGAGGGGGTTCAGGCCGCATGTGATAAACCACATCGCGGTGGCGTAGAGCGCCTGAAGACGCAAGGCAGCTCTGAGCCAATAAAATTTGAAATCCGCTATCGGCAGAATTCGGATGCGCGTCCTATAAGCTATTCCCTTCATATCGATACCGACAAGCACGGCCGAGCGGTCGTCGCCTACGAGCGATTGCGACAGCGGAGGAAAGGGCAGAGTTCAGGGCAGCCCCACTCATTCCTGACGATTGAAAATGGCATAGGTACAGCTTGGGCGGGCGAGTCCTCCGAACAGGCCGAAGGAACACGGCACGAATCTGTAAAGATGGGTGACAGGCAGGTGCTAGGCATTGCGACGTTGGGGACATTGGCTGACCACCCAAGGATAAGTGCCTTTCGGTCCTTCCTGTCGGGGTGGTATCTGTCCTATTTTGTCCCCCAACTGGCCCGCTCGCAGCCAATGTCAGGCGCAGATTCCCATTTAAATCGAACGGGCGAAAATCTCGCGAAATATTTGCAATTTATTTCTCGAGAGCATCCTACAAGCTTTCAGCAGATGCTCGATAGGATTGCAAAGAAAATTCCAGGGTTGTCCGATATCAAAGCAATACAAGCGCCGGACAAGCGGCTGCTACTGGCATTTCATAGTCAAGGATACGCAGAGCCCTTTTATCAGCAGGACATGTCTGATGGAACCCTGAAGATGCTGGCATACCTTCTCCTCATGGAGGACCCGGACCCTGCGCCACTGGTTGGCATTGAGGAGCCGGAGAATGGATTGCACCATCAACTTCTAGCTGACTTGGCGAGGGAATTTAAGGAATTTGCTAGGAAGGCAAAAGGCCCTCAGGTACTGATAACTACTCATGCCCCAAATTTTGTTGATGCGCTAACTCCAAACGAAGTTTGGATTCTCGACAAAGATACAGACGGGTTTAGTAAGTTGTTCTGCGCAGGCGAAATCGCAGGAGTGAAAGAGATGTTCGATGAAGGAATTCCTCTTGGAAGCCTCTGGTACAGCAATCACTTCGGTGTGGGAAATCCATGACCTATCGCCTGGAGGTCTTAGTGGAGGGGGGCTCAGACGTTCCTACAGTTCGCGAACTGTTGACGCGAAAGTTCGAGCTTGAAGAAGATGTTGACTTTCGCATTCATCCCCATAAAGGTCGCGGCAAGCTGCCAAGAGATATCTTGGGGAAACCTGACCCCAAACATCAAGCACTGCTTGACCAATTGCCAGCAAAACTAAGGGGGCTTTCATACCTCGGAGACGAGGCGTGTGTAGTCGTTCTCCTTGATGCTGACGATAGTCCTTGTGATGAGTTCCGAGAAGAGCTGAACGTCTTTTTAGCGAGGCTGCCTCGAAAGCCGAAGAACGTAGTTTTTCATTTGGCAGTAGAGGAAACCGAAAGCTGGTTCTTGGCCGACCCACGTGCTGTAGAACGCGCATACCCCAAGGCAAAGCTCCAAAAAGCTCGCCAAGTCAGGCCGGATGCTGTTGTGGGCGCCTGGGAAGTTTTAGCAGATTGTATCGGGGTTAACAAAAATGACGTAACGGGCACCGACAAATACAGTTGGGCAGAAAAAATTGCTCCGTACATTGACTTTGAGAACCCTGCTTCGCCAAGTTTGCGCAGCTTTGTCGAAGCGCTAATACCCTATGTTCTAAAGGAAGAATAAGCGGGAAGGTCGCGGTCACTATGGCTTCTCTGAGGGGCCATTGGATGGTGTCGTTAAAGCGTGACATCTGGTAACGCCATCGCAATTAGATGTCATTTTCCTCAAACGGCTGAGCACTCGCAGTCGAGGGATGTGGCTTGGTGGGAGAGCTAACTGAGCAAAGATACAGCAGCTGCTACTCTATGACTTTCGATAGGAGGAGCTTGCTATGTCGGATGACCTCAAAAACCGTGGTGTCCAGGACCGCTCACGTATCAATGTTCATGAAGACCACGAAGTCCGGTACTGGACGCAAGAGCTGGGAGTCAGCAAGGAAGAGCTTGAACGTGCTGTGAAGACTGCGGGCGTGATGGCAGCAGACGTTCGAAAACACTTGGGCAAATAATGCAGCCATGGTCAGCCTATTTCGGCGGGTCCGCGTGGACCAGCCAATGACTGAGACGTCGACCTATCGCTGAGCAACACGCTGGATTGCGGCTCGAGTTTTGAAAAGGCAGCGCTTACAGCACCCAGCGAACGTCCGCTTTCGTCGTCTAATTTTTCAAGCGGGCCTTGTGCGATAGGTTTGGCGCAATCACTACTTGCAACGTACATCCGAAAGGCGCGTCGCCATGGGCAGCTGGCAGAAAGAGTGCATTTGATACTCCACATTTGAAGCAATGTTTATACATGTCAAGTGATGAGGGCTTTCCTCCAAATTCAGCCTGCACCTCAAGGCTCAGTGTTTCAAAGTACTTGTTGAATTCGGCAACCGACGCGATGGCTTCCGCCTCAGAAATACCGCTATGAACCCACCCGCATTGAGGGCATTTGAAGTTACCCAAAATTTTCATACAACTCCAGTCATCACATTAAAGGGCTCCCGTCAGTCGCGAGGGAGGTACGCGCGTAAGCTCAAATTCCATTATTCCTTTCTAGGCTTGCGCCAAGAATTTTTCGAGCCGCTTGGAATTGCGGATACAGAAATCCTCCCGATGCATCGCAAAATACGGTTTGCTTTTCAAGATGCGAACCAACGAGCGACTGCCCACTGAGCACGTCATCGATGATTGCATACGGCGCTGGAGCAAGTAGACGCGTACCGCGCCACTTGTGCGCATCGAGCCACGCTTCAATCTCAACAAGCCTGTATGTATCCTCGTCTCGGGGCGTACACCAGACTTCGTGCAAGTTGTCTGCCACGAAGCTCAGGCCAGTGGCTGCAAACGTGGCACATAGCTGCTCCTTGTCTAGGTGCAGCGTCCACGATGAACTGATTACATACCGAGGATGAAATTCATCATCCAGTTGGCGCAGATTTTCTACAGCATGTCGATGAAAAATCTGCTGCCATACCTCGTCTGCATCGACGGTTCCATCATTCGCCAACACTGCTAATACATCCGTTGTGTTCAGCGTGCGATGCACGCAAAGCACGTCATCAATGTCAAGAAACACTAGAGGCCGCCGGTCAGCAATCGACGCACCTCCCGTAACCGTATTCTTCATGTTGGCAATATCGAATGTGGTCATTTTATTTCGCCTTACGGTTGATTTTTCTTAGCACTCGAGATGTCGGTTCTGGTAGCGCGGAGTGCTCTCTAGCGAAGCCTTCTAGCTCGCTGAAGCGCGAAGGGCGTGCGACTAGCCTGTGGGGGTCTTCCGGCAGGAATTCCAGGCCGATGGATTCTAGATACAATCCGAATGATTCGTCGCCGCGCCACACCATATCCAAAATTTCCGACAGCCTTATCGGGCTGATTAGAAGCGGGCGACCATACATACGGCAGATAAGGAGATATCCCCTAACCACGTCTATAACCCGATTCACACTTGCTCCTTTTTCCCAGCCCAAGCCCAGCCGAGCTTCTCGGCAGTTCGGCGAATCGTCCATTCCATTTCTGCCGATGTGCCCCAACCAGATTTGAGTAGACGGTTGAGGAATTGCTCAAGAATTTCTTGCTCCGACAGGTGCGAATATTTACTGCTGCGGTTTCGTGTGCATTTGCCTGCGAGCTGTTCCGCCAGGTCCTCGCAAACGCTAAAACGAATAGCCGTCTCGACAGTGTCCCTCTTCTCGGCGTACTTACCGGACTGCGAATCTCGAACGACTGCCAACTTGGGTTGTAGACCTGCAACCGATGCTAAGCTTGCGTCGCGCGGGAAGTCGTCGGGCACTTCAGTCGGATTGCTATCGATGGTCATGACAACCTGCCGGAGCGGAATGCCTCATATACGGATGCTGGCGCAGTCTGGCCATTACGCATTAATGCGGCGGGATTAGTTAATCGCGTTTGCGCGACAAACCATGGCCACACATCATCTGGCACGTCGTCAACGAATATGAAAGGTCCTTCCGCGCCGCCGGAGTAGACGGTAATTGCCGGAGAGGGCGTCTGCCCCCTACCTATCGATGGGTCGCAATGCAATAAAGCGCGTTGGATGGTGGCATATAGGTTTTCCGGCCATACATTCTCGTTCATCGGTAGTACCATGCCTAGCACTGGTCCGGTAACGATGAGCTTGTATGTTTCGTTAGGTCCGGATAGGGTAACGACACTGAGCGGGCTTTTGTCCCTGCTCACGCGTGACGTTGAAGCAATCCGAATTTCTAACTCCGTGAGCTTCCCCACTTCAGCGCTCAGTTCTGAAGCGAACTCAGCGAACGCGGCTGCAACCATCGCGAACCCGGATTGCGACCACGGCAGATGGCCGGTCAAGAACCTGTAGTCCGACGCTTCCTGCATGTGCAGCGTCGCAGCCAGACCGCCTGGGGCGGCTTCCAAAGTAATGCTGATATTTCCTTTGTTATCAGCTTGATAGGCAACATCTGCGTGCAGCATAGGGATTCTCCAGTTGGTACTCGTTAATATCGACTGAATTGACGGTCACTGTTCCGCCAGTCGCTCTAAAGGAGGACTTTTATTCAGTCTAGATGAGCGCCGATTTTAATCCTAAAAAGCGTGTTGTAAAACGTATTGGCCCTTAAAAATTGATTTTAAAAGTATCTGGCGGATGTGGATTTAATTTTGCAATTTCACGCGTATGACGGAATAGAAAAAAAGTATATATGGAGAAAGGCGTGTGCAGCAAACCTGAGAATGGCCCGTATTTATATGAGTATTTAGCCATACAGATGTGGCCAATAAGACGGGCTAAAACGGTCCTTGTACGCGAGGGTTGAGGCAGGATTGAATAACATGTCGTTAAAGACGTTCGAGAAAAATCGCCGGGTGGTTGTTGTCACTTTTCCACAATCTCAGGCGCTGATTGCGGAGGTGGGGCTCCGAATTGCCGCCGCTCGCCAGTTACGGCACTCACAGGGACGCTGTACGAGGTAGCAGGACTAAATATTCTGTATGTAGGTCGAGTTGAGCGAGGGGACCCGTGTCCTGGTATCGACCCAATCGAGGCCATCGCCACAACCCTGGTCGTTTCACCGTCTGAAGTTTTGGCCATTTGAACGACAACTTTCTATGCTGCTGCGGTACTCCTGGGTTCATGCTCCTAACGTCCCAATAGTTCTTTACACCTCATCCAAATTATCGACCGACAAATCTACTACGTAACGTGCGATTGCGGCAGCGGATAGTTTCCATGTGGTAAACTTTGCTTGGTACAATATTTCTCCCCACAAATCATCGAGGTCATCTTGAGCAACAAACTCGTCGTTTCCGCAGTACGCATAATTCACAGCCTGAACAAAGACATTGCAGGCAACCTTCTTTCTGGTCAGGATGTTCGTGTTGCCCAATATGTAAAAATCCAAGCAGCGGTGAGCGAAGCCTTAGTACAAAAACTCCATTCTGGAGGCGATTTCAAGGCCGAGCAGAACTTGGAAAACGCACTGAAGGCAGTCGATGGCCAGCTGGATGCCATGACACCAATTAATCCAGAGCTCGTTGCTGAGGCGACGGCGAAGTGGAAGGAGCGAGGTGTAGATTTCACCTCCGTTTTGGCCACTGTTCCTGAATAATCAAGTAGCGTTTGACCGCCTGCGAAGGCGGTTTCTTTTTTTTGTCCGCGAGTTGCTGATGCCATCAAGAGGGGAGCGTGTGTGAAACGGAGAGAGCGTGATTTCATCGCATTGTTTAACGCACTTTGGTACCAAGATTTCCCCGTCATCCCAGGACATGAGGACTTGGGAAAGCGCGCAGTTTGGACGACGCACATTGCGTCCGCAGTAAAAAAATGTAGTGACCTCATGGGACTGTTTACGTGCTTCGAGAGCGGAGGCAGAACCGATGCCGTGATTCAGGATGCAAGCCGAACTGTATGGGTGAAAGTCGAGTGGGAATGGCAGCAGCCCAAGCAAGAAACGGTGAACGAAATTCAGAAATTGGCTGACGCGAGTGAACAAGCGGACGTATCTATCTTCATCGGGTACAGCAAGTCAGAGCATCATGCCGAAAATCTCGCGAAGATTCTCGAGACTTGGAAAGGAGTCAATAAGCCCCTCATTGCCATTCTAGTGACGTATTCGTTTCACGGCCGCAGACGGCACTTCGACTATCTGCAAAGCCACTACATCAAGAATGGCCGCCATGTAAAAGTTCGACGTCAGCCTGCGTTGCCATGGCATGTGAAAGGCACAAAATGGGCGGCGCTTTCGACCTCGGCTTCAATCACACCCGCTCCTCCGGATGATGGTGAATAGATTTCTTTCTCGCGTCAACAAAGGAAGGAATCGCGTGTTCATCCAAGCCCGCAACCTCACCCCGATTTCATGAAATGCAGCACTGAGAGCACATGAAAAACCACCCCATGTGGGGTGGTCTGAATTACTGTGCTGGTGTCGATTCCTCAGCTTCGACTGCGGCTGCCTGCTTCGTAATCTTGGCAGCTTCGAATGCGATGATAAGCAATGTACCAGTCGGTTTGCCTTCACGCGACAAATAATAGTCAGCCTTCAGCTTTCCGGTGACCTTGACGAATTCGCCTTTGGCCAATCCTGGGTCCTCATCTTTCATTAATCTCACGGTGTAAAAACAGGGCGAGTCATCTTTGCCGCGCTGGCTCTCGCATGCCCTAAACTCATAGTAGCCCTTACCACTTACCTTACTCACCTTGCGCTCTGGTGCCGTTGCTACGTTTGCAAATGCCTGCATTGTTTTGTCCTTTTTCTAGAAAGAGGAGTCTGCAAAATTGCGCTCCTAAAACGTATAGCAACAATTTGGAGAGCGCCTAATTCACAGATTTGACCGTGGTGCGGACCACGGCCCTAAATTCAACGGGCGCCGATAAGGTAGATTGTTACCCTCGAACCATTGGCGATGAGATGACTTATTTGGCAAGTTCGATTTGAATGCCGGAAGGCCGATAGGCAACATTTGAAGCACGACGTAGCCCATGCAAAAATCAGCTTGTCCGGTGGGCGTATCGCCAGCTCGATACACCTCAAAAATGTCGTCGCCAACATGCACTAGTCTAATGTTGTTCGCGCTCTCCGTTAGAACGTTGTCCTTCGTGGCATCGACAACATCCATCAGTTTGGCACGCATCCGTTTTAGGTAGCCCGTGTCGGAAAAATGAATCGAGACGCGCTTCAAACCGGCTTGTTCCAGTGGGATGCGATGCGCACTCGCGATTGTGCTGAGCACCTTCCCCATTTTGTGCAGAAGCCCCACTAGCCGCGCCATTCTTGATGAACCGCGCTCACTTGTGTCGACTTCAATCCAAGTAAGTCCATCATCTTCTGTCGCTATCGCATCGGGCAAGAGGGTGACCTTTTTGCTCCTCAATTTTAGGTCTGCGTCACTTCCTTGCTTCGGCGATGGCGTGACCTCAAGCACACCTCGACTCTGATGTTTAGTCACGCTTCCTTTTCCGGCACTAAGCATTCGCATAATCTCGCTTTCGGTGAATGCTTGGATTCCTCTCGCCTCGAAGCTGAGTGTCACAAAATTAATCCACAGGGTATGGGTCGGATTTGTGAGTGCCGAGGCCCTTCCAATGGACGACGTTGCTTGAAGTCCCGTTGACCTGAGATATGCAGCGCCCACGCTAGTCAACGCATAGAACGTCTGATGATGTTCACTCAAGAATTTTTTAATCGCGCCACGTCTCAGAAGCAATATGAGGGAACGCCTTGCCGCCTTCTGCGCCGCTGTATATGGGCGCTCGGCGAAGCAGTTTGTCGCGACATCCAACGTTCTAATAATACGAAAGCGCTCGAAGCACCTTAGGGTCTCGATGGCTGTTCGCTCGACTATGCCCAAGGGTTTGGAAGGCTTCGTGTTGGGCGAGGGTGCACCGCCCCTTGTCTTGCTGTGGCATCTGCGCGATGTGCCGCCGATTTCCGGTTTGGAATGGCTTGCTGGCGCAGCACTATCTACAACCGCATTGACCGCTGTGTCGCTGCAAGTGACCACCTGAGTGTACGGGTGGGCAATAGTGTGCTTTGGAGGACTGCGCTTTGCAGTGAGCATCAATTCCGCGCGTGTGGGAAAGTGTTCTTTCGAAGTGGTGCTAGTGTTCAAGGATGGGTGTTTCATCAAGCCTTTCGTCGCAAATTGTATTCGAAGGAGGGCGCCCCGCCGGTTCCTCCCGCGCGATTCGTCCGTTTCGTCGTATAGCAACTCTGCCTCCAATGGAACGTGACCCTAGGGGGACAGGCGCGGCATGTAGTCTGTGCTTCCAATGCATTGATGTACGGCGTGATGCGGGCAGGGGGCAAATGTGCTTTCCCCTTATCCCACCTCGCTCGCTAGGGCGAGCGCCATCTCTGTTCTCGTCGCTACGTTCACCGAAGAGAATGTGCTCTCCGTCCGGCTTCGCCGGGGCGCAACCCCGCCGCCGACCCATACCGTTCGGGCTATGCCGCTGTACTTTCATGGGTTCGTCGGCACGCAGCCGTTCCTCCACATGCCTCTCGTCTTGGCTACCCCAAATTGCGAAAACGAATGTGCTCCCGTCGCAATTCGTGGCCCCGCGCCAATTGCCTCGCACGCGTGCTCGAGCAAATTCAATGCGGCATGGCATCCGCGTCGGCGGGGTTGCGCCCCGCCTCAGCCGTCCCCAACCGCGAGCAACTGCCCCCTCTTTGCCGTGCCTCGATGGCATCTGCGCCTCATACACGCGAATAGCCGACTCACTAGGCCCACTCCTGAACGTCGTGTAACGCCTCCTGCTACAGCCGTCGAGCTGAATGTCTTGTGCCATCGGGCAGGGCGTTTAGGTGCTTCGCATGTGTGCTGACCGATGGTGAGGGTGTCCTCATCTGTTGACGCTGACGACCATCTTTCTGTTTCGACTGTGTCGTGCGGCACCTAAGTCGTTCTAGATGTTGCTATACGTATTTTCAACTTAGATGGGGTAGCAAATGCAAATAAGAAAGCGAGGAAATTGGGTGCATCTTTTGGAGTCCACTTACCACCGCCTTAATCCAAATAGCGGTACAGGCGGGCGGAGTACAGTGAAAATCGTACATAAGTTCCCTGCGAACTCGTTGGAGATACCGCTTGAAGTGATGGAGTCGCTAACTGATGAGGAAATCGAGAGGGTGATGCTTGTGGCGATACGTCCCGCGCGTGAGCGTGAGCTGCAACGCGTAGAAAACGAAAAGGCAAATCGAGTTGCTGAGGCTATGCATCGTATCGACCCGAACTGGCGAATCGACGCTGCTATTCAACCGTTGGTGGAAGCCATATCCAACGTGGCAGAAAAAGGGCCAGACCTGGACATGTCGAAGCTGTCCGATATTTTCCGTCATTGCATAGAACTCTGCACGACAATATCTTCGACGAGCGAAGACCCGACGAAAATAACATCAGGTTTACTGACGATTTTTTCTGCGTCGATGGCACGGGTTGCTAAGCATATTGGCGAGGAAGCATTTCCCGCAGCTGGCCAAGGCAACGTGAAAGAAACTGAGATGTACAAGGCATGGATGGACACCGGCGGCGCAAGGCAAACTCTTCAGATTGCGATGCAAAAGAAGCAGTACGTCCAAACACGCAGTGGAGATGGCGCAAAGGTTAAAAAGTGAGATGGCAGAAATGAGGTGAGAGAGGCCGCTCGATTTACAAAAATCTCTTGGAGCATGCTGGCTACATGTTCCTTCAAATCTTCACTAGTTCGGTTACTTTGGGAAGGTGGTTCCGACAGGTAGAAATCGGCTGATGCACCTAAGGTTGGAGTACGGATGAATGACAATAGCTTGCAGATAAGTTAAAGTCTAGTCAATGCTCTCCGGGGATTTTTCCCTAGATGAGCGCGTAAAAAGCACTCTACTATGTCCCTACATGTTGGGAGGTTCGGATGGATGAACACAAGAGAAAGCTAGGCATCCTGATGCACACGACTTGGTGCAAACGGACAGCAAATGGAAGCAGCGGAAGAGTCAGGACACCGACACGTCTTGGTACGATGAGATTGATGGAGCTGGGACCGTTGTTGCGAAGTACGTTGTGAAGGATTCTACCTCAATATACCCACCTAACGGCCGGAGCATTACCTTCGAAAAAATTAGCTGAGGCGCGGAGCCGTTCGCCTTTCCTTCCAACAGGCCTGATACTCGGGTCCAACCTAAAGCGGCGCCAGATTTAGCCCAAAACTATGAACTTTGCCACACGTAGTAAGCCCACATCGGGCCTGCCTTCTTTTCAGATTCGACATCTAACCGAAGTTGAGATTGAAGCGGTCGTTTTAAGCGCTGGAGGACAGCGTGCCCATCCGGACGCAGATAAACGGAAATTTCGAGGTGCTGATTTTGTGCTGGGTTCGAACGTCATTGAGCTGAAGATTCTTGAGGATGAGGGGCTGGACAAGCCTGAGAGACAGCAGAAGCTCGCGAAGCTCTTCCGCGAAAAATTTCCTTGTCGCCCCACAATCGTGTTGGACCGAGGCATCTTGGACCTGCAAGGCCAGCGCTCTTACGACCGAATCATTGAAGGTCCCATCAAGACGGCCGTTAGCTCCGCTCGACAACAACTGCAACAGTCTAGGAAAGAACTCAATTCTAAGGGTACCGTACTATGGGTCATAAACAACGGGTATTCGTCATTGAGCCACGATGCCGTGTTGGAATTGGTAGCCAAGCGCACGAGGAATGACACCAGCGACATTGATGCTGTCATCGTTTCTGGCGCTTACTTTTTCAGCGATACTTTCGAAAGTTTTTTTCTTTGGCCCATCGACTATGTTCCCATAAATCTAGACAAATCTTTTGAGCATTACGACGCACTGAAGCAGGCGTGGGATGTTTTCGCAATGAAGCGCATGAATGCCCTCGTGCGAGACCCAGTAGGTGCGAAAGATACGAAAGGCCCCGTTGTCGACCTTTCTTTTTGTTTGGATGGCGTCACCTACGTGATGCCGACGCCACCCATTGGAAGGACATCTGATTTCTTCGCCAATGGTCGTCCGCGTATCAACTCCACTGGCATCATGACATCGCCCAAAGTAGCTACAGTCTTTGCTGGACTTAATTTTACTGAGTGGCAAAATTTCAATAAGCGTCATCCCAACGTCGTATCACCAAGTTACGCCGATTGGAATGCAGTGGAGGATGAGGCTAGGGCTAGCTCGGACTTGAAGCCCTTTGTGACCCCGGCGGTAAAGCACGCCGATTGGCTCGAGTGGGCGCGGAAGCAACCGAGAGAAAAGTCGCTATGTGTGCATCAATACGCCAATGACCTTTTTCAGAGAAAAATCGAGGCGATTATAGTGGGGGCGCGCGAGCGAACTGAGGGCTCCATTCTTCCTACAAGGTACATGCTTCTCATCACTGAGGAAATTGGCCAAGACCTAGCATTCGATGTTTCTCAGCTGGCCGAAGTCTTCACTGGTGCTGATGGAGAGGAATACGTTAAGGAGGTTTGGGCGAACAGGCGGATGTTTTTCCACCAAGCACTCGGCGTTGCGGCAGCTGAGGCAGTCTCGCGTGACATCGAATACGTATTCTGGAACAAAGATAGGACATATGTGTGGCAATAATTCAGTGGACACTACATAACCAATGGAGGGGATGATGTTCAGAGATAAAAGTGACGATGAGTTAGAGAGAATGCGGAAGCGCTATGAGCGGAATCCAAAGTCTCTTGAATTTTTGCCACGAGATTCAGGGCCGCTAGGTGTTGCGCTCTTTTCGGCCCTGCTCTTGCTCGGAACAGCATTTGGCACGAATATTGTCTATCAATACCTTCAAACTTTTCTTGAACAACTTCCAGCCGACTCTCCGACACTTTCTGCTTTCATCCTTGGATGTTCATGCGTTTTTGCCGGGAGGGTAATGTGTAGCCTGAAAAGGGAGTTTCTCTTTGTGTACGCGTGGGTCGAGATTGGTTTTGCATTTGGTGCGGGCACTATCGCGTGGAACCAATATGCTGCTCACGCAGGTGTACAGGAAACAGTTCTGGTTTCGGTATTCGGTGCCATTTATGTGGCGGTGCGCGGGTTCGATAATCGGAAAACTGCTATTGACAATGCAAAAATAGACCTGACAACACCTGCCGGGGGAACTGAAATTCCGCCAGCAGCGACGAATTCGAAATGACTGAGATAGGTTTTCTGTGAGATGCATCGAGGTCCACTACTGAACGAATTGCGCCTCTGCCGTCATCACGAGAAAATCTTGGTTTGGAGAGGTCGAAGGCTATTCCAGCTGCCAAAAATCCTCAGCGGCAGTTGATAGATGTGTATCCAGAGCTTCCCAAGCGAAACCTGCATTCCTGACGATGAGCCCGATGACTTCTACCAACCGCTTCATACTGCCCAGGGTTACGGCGATGTCCTTCCACTTAATGCCAAGCTCCGAAATGTCGACAGGCCTGTATTGGTCCACACGTAACCTCACCTCTGTGTGAGCGGAGACTTTGTCGCGAATGGTCAAAAAGCCTTTTGCAACTTCGGAATTCGATAGCGTTTTCCAGCTCTCCATTAGCTCGACACACAACGACTCGAACTGGGAACGCAGCTTACTTTCTTCCCACGCTTCAAACAATGCGAGCGCTTCTAGAACTTGAGGGTCCGTTTCCTCTTCGACCGACGGGGAAGTGCACTTGGCGAATTTTTCTCGAAGCTCGTTCCGAAGTTGCTCGCCCTGAATTGCTGAGATGATTTTGAGTATGCTTGGGGTGGAGTCGTGCTTGTCAAAACAGAGTTTGGCGATGTCCTGGGCGCACGACAAGAACAAAGACTGCCGGAGGATATTAAACCCTCGACTTTGCTTATAGGAGCCGCGCGCGCGAACGACCTCTTCGTTGAAGAGCATGGGGGCGAGTAGGGCATACTTCTCTCGAAGTTTGATGAATTCGTCGAGCAGGTGGCTGGCGTGAGCTTCCAGTTTTTACGATTTGGGCGGCAATCGGATTCATGTCTTGGCGATGTTAGAGAGGTTAGTAGACGAACCAGCGCTTTGGGAACCGTTCTTTCCATTCAATACACGTGAAGGAGCATAGAAAGCGCTATGCTCCTTGTTGTTTCTATGCGACGCTCATAACAAAGCCGTGAACTCACTCACGGTTCAGGTCCCTCAGGCGACCCTTCGCTTGCAGTTCTCGCGCCTTCTCCATGCCAAAGTCCTCAGCGGCTTCCCAAAAATCAGCGTCTATAACATCTAAGTGGTTTTTTTCTCGCGCCTTCCGGGCTTCGCGTCGCTCTGCAATGTCTTTTTTCGTGACTGACTTCGTCGAGCGTGATAGCGCTGAGATAGCGTCGAATAACTTATCCTTCACTTCGGCCGTCAGCGGCAGTGAATAAACGAACTGTTCGGCCTTCCCATCCCAGGTGCCCAACCGTGCGAGCTTCCTGAAATGAGTAACAGGCAGCAGTTGGGAAACGGAAAATTGAAGGTTGAATTTGTCGACCACCATTTTGTGCAACTTGCCATTCGAGGTTTGTTCGATTAGCACTGCGAACTCTTTCGCTGTAAGAGCAAGAAATTTCTCTCTGTCTTCCTGAAGTTTAAGGGCCTGCTCGTGGCTCTCTACAAGTTCAGCAATGGTGACCTTTTGCAGGAATGTGAGGATACCCATTTTGCTCTGTTCGTCCAGCCAGCCAAAACGCAATCCCCGCGCTGTCTGGGAAAAACTTCTTCTCGTCAGTGCCGCCTGTTGAATCATATCAGCTAGAGCGGGCAGCAAGCCCACGACCGATTCTTTCAGTTCGATGTGTAGGGTTTCGTTAGTGTCTGATAACGAATAGTGTTCATTGATGTTCATGCAAAAGCTCCTTTTTTGATGGGTTTGGTGTAGTCATGAGAGTCAAATCGTGTAAGGGGTTGTCGGCGACGGCTCCGTAGTTCGTATAGCAATTGCCTCTTTAGGTTTTATCCCCTAGCGCCTCTTTGTGGATTTTTCTTCCTTATCAATCATCCTGTTGCTTTCTAGCGTCGTTTAAATTCGCTCTCTACCCTACTTGTCACTTGTGACGCTGCGTGCCGTGTTGGCATAGCGGCCACTCAATAAATTTTCACATGGATAAACTTTTAGACGTAGACGAACTGGCGCAGCTCTTAGGCCGCAGTGCCGGAACCATAAAGAAGGACTTGAAGAGAAACCCAGGTGCGGTTCCCCCACGACTGCATTTGCCTGGCACCCGATTGCTACGCTGGAGACCGGTAGACGTAGAGCGTTGGCTAGCCGAGCATGTATTGGAGGGAGACCAGCAATGAGCTTCGACCCGCATGCTTTTGCTGAATACCTTGCATCGTTGGGACGTTTCAAGCAGGAAGGCAATTTACTGTATGAGTGGACACGCACTCATTGGAATGTGCTGAACGACGATGACTCAGAGCGAATGGCATATCACTGGCTGGTCGCTAATCAACGCGAGTACGCAGCGCCAAAGAACGCTGCGAGTGCCGTGGGCTCTGCGAAGCACTGGTGCGAACCGCTGGAAGGTTTGACCGAGGAGATGGTCGTGCCATGTAAGAATTGCTACGTCCGGATAAAAAACGGTGAGCTGCACCTACAAGATGCTGACCCAGCAATGGGGGTACGTCATGTTCTCTCGTGTGAATTCCGGCCGTCTGCGGAAAGTTCCACTCGTTTCAACCGGTTCATCGAGACCGTCTTGCCAGACCCCGAAGTGCGCGGCCGTGTACAAGAATATATCGGCTATACGCTGACCACGGATACTCGGCACCAGCGGGCGCAATTTTGGCTTGGTAATGGCGCAAATGGAAAGGGCGTTTTAGCCAACGTAGTGCAGGCGTTGCACGCTCGCCCCGAGGCCGTGCGTCTCGATGAGCTCGATGGGTTCGGCATGTCGGGGCTGATTAGCGCGAGCCTAATTTATGCGGATGAGGTCCCGCAAGGTGGCGTGCAGGAACAGATACTCAAATCAGCTATTGCTGGAGAGCGAATCTACGTCAATAGGAAGTTCAAGGCGCCGGTGAGCGCGCGCATTCGTGGGAAGTGGCTTGTGCTTGGAAATCACCTTCCTGCTATACGTGACCATTCGGTAGGCTTCTGGCGGAGATGGGATGTGGTTCCCTTTAACGTCACAATCGATGAAGCAAATCGAGACCCGCTTCTTGCAGAGCACATCATTAAGCACGAGCTCACCGGTGTTTTAAGTTGGGCTCTTGATGGTCTCGTTCGGCTTCAGCGGAGAGGAGGGTTTGACCCCGTCCTTCCACCAGCCATGGCAGAGCTCATTTACGAAGTGAAGGCCGAGTCCAACGTGGTCCAAGCTTGGTGTAATGATTGCGGAATTGGGAAAAGGGCAGGTATGCAAACTCTGAAGAGTGATGTGTACGAACACTTTAAGCTTTGGTGCGAGCGCAATGGTTGTCGCCCAGACGGCGGTGCGAGCTTTTGGAAGAAGCTCAAAGCAATTTTGAATTTAGACTTCGTGAACGAGAGGACTAGGGTGGACGGGAAGCCTGTCAGATATTGTGAGGTCGCCCTTAATAATGCGAACGATGCCGAGTGAACGTAGAAGAACCAAAGCGCCTTTCGGGCGCTTTTTTTGTGCATGCTGCACATTCTTGCCTTGAGTAAGCTCCAAAGCCCGACACAATATTTCATAAGTAATCGCTGGGCTTTCGGAGTGTGTCGGGTGTGTCGAGCAAATTCCAAAACTAGTTTTCTAAAGGTTTTCTCTTCTGTTCCATACTTTCAAAATTACCCGACACACCCGACACACATTGGTGTTTTCGTTCAAAAAAAAATGATATTCGTGTGTCATGGTAAAAGCAGGGCACCCGACACACCTGACACACCTGACACACTGTAACTAGAGTATTTCTTGCTGAGTACCATAGTGATTTCGGGGGACGGACAGCGTATAGGGCGGCCCGTCCTGACCTACAGTTGAGGCTATCCTTACGCCGCGTTCCTGCCAAAAAGCAGTATCACGTTTGATGCAGGAGCTGCATTGACCACCTCCGCGACCGACAGGCCAGTACCTGCCTTGAGGCGGCGGCGCCCGCGATGCGTTGAGGCCTTGTCCTCGTGGGCGAATGCCTCATCAAGCTTGTGAGCCATATGTGTGGTGCACAAATGCGCATATCGGAGGAGCATTCTTACGTCTCGATGCCCACTAAATTTTTGCAGGTCGATGAGCGAGAATTTGGTTGTCTCTGCCACGCGGGTAATCGCTTCATGACGAAGGTCGTGAATATGCAGGTCCTCAATTCCTGCGCGCGCCACGATTCGTGTCCACGCTTTGCGCAACGCATCTTCTGAAAGCCCAAAAACTTGGTCTGCTGCTTTCGGCAAGTCCTTCAACATTTCCACCAATCGCGCCCGCAGGGCGAGCGAACGTGGACGGCCATTTTTGGTTTCTGCCAGATATGCAGAGCGTGCGTCGAAGTCGACGTCCGTCCATTGAAGTGCGAGGGCTTCGCCACGTCGCGCAGCGGTCATCACCTGGAATTGGATGAAGGTCTCGAAGAGAGGGATGTGCACGTAATCTAATTCTGCCTGAATGCGCGCCGTATTGAGCGCCTCCTTCAGGTGATTTTTCCGGGCGTACACGGTATTCAGCGAGGCGGCCACGATGCGCTCGTGCGCCACGAGTTCGTCCACACGGAGGCAGATAGAGCGAAGCGCGTCTTCCTCTTGTGCGGACGCGACTAGTGCGGCCTCCTCCTGCGGCTTCAGACGACGGTTCCGCTCATTGAAGTATTTTGGGCGGCGAACCGCATCCATTGGGTTTTCGGAGAGCCGATACTTCCAGATTTTCGTCGCCACAGTAAACACCGAGCGCAAGACGTCTATTTCGCGGTCGATAGTTGCAGGCGCGACTTCTTCAAGGCGCTCTGCCACATAGCTCTCGATATCCTCCGTCTGGATGGACGCGAACGGCTTACGCATCCATTCGATGGACGTGGTGGTTTTGCGCATCACATTGGCTTTGCGAGCTTTCGATGCGCCTGAGTTCGCGCCATCAGATAACGGGGTTACGTCTCCGCCGTTCAAGTCCGCGAGCCAGCCCTGGAATTTGTACTTTTCCACTTTGTCCCAGCCCTTTTTGCGTGGACCTTCTTCTTTCATATAGCGTTTGAGAAGGTCTTCGAACGTAATTCGGTGAGCCTTCGTGTAGTCCTCGAACAGACCGTTCTTGCGTTCCGCTTGAATGCGGTGCAAAGCGGTTTCCGCGTCGGCGAAAGACGAAAACGTTTGTTGAAATGTGGGGTGGCCCTTTTCGCGGATGCGTACGAGGAACGCGTCCTCAAGCTGACCGGCTATGGGCTTGAATCCCTGTGCACGAAGTTCAGCCGCGTAATGCTTCAATTCCGCCTTGTTGTTAAAGCGGAATTCGCGGTAGAGGTTGGCGCGGTGTTTTACTGAGATGGTGAATCGGCTACGGTTTTCGATGTTTGCCATGGACGTGACTTTCCTATTGTGGTTAGACCAAATGGAAATCACGATTTGCAACCGTGCCCGCTCTAATGCGCGGATGAGCTGAATACCTAAACTCGGTGTGCATTGGCACACGTTTGGTATTCACGGGTGTATTTTAATGCGCCTCGGCAACTTCGTCCAGAATTTTTCCTTATAAAATAAGGTCATTCTGGTCAGAGCGGAGGGCGTCAAACTCGCGGACTCTACGTCCCGAACGCAGCGCTCTACCGGGCTGAGCCACACCCCGACTCACAGCGTTATTACAGCAGATTTTGACGGGACCTTCAACCGCGAGCCATCATCTGGCCCAATGGTTTTGCCGAAAAGGAGACGTGCAATCTCCGGCAACAGATGCTTGGGAATAAGAACCAGGCTAGCATCCAGGGCGTCGGCCAGCGCTTCGCAGATGTTGAGTCTGGAATCTACCTTTCCGCTGAGTACATTGCTGACTTGAGGTACGCTCATGGCCGTCAGCTTGGCAAGGTACTGCAGGGTTTTTCCCAACTGGCCGCGTCGTCGCTGTAGTCACCGCCGGAGCGGAAATGATCGATTTCGGAGGGGAGCGCGTTGCATGCAGCACTGATCGTCGTGCTGCCGCTGTGTCTGTATTATCCCTTGCGCGGTACGCGCGCCCTTGGCGCGAGCTTAGGACTAGGGCGCTTTAGCGAAGGCCGTCAACTACCCGCAGCGACCGGTGCTGCGCTACCGGCGGCCACCTGCGCCGCCGACGCCGAGCGGCCATGGCTGATCAAGGACACCGCCACCACCGCGATCACCGCCGGTATCGCGATGGCCATGAAGTTCTGCTCCAGCGGCAGCGCCATGCCGACCAGGGTGCCGATGGCGATCGGCGCCAGGATCGCGCCGCTGCGGCCCACGCCCGAGGCCCAGCCGATGCCGGTCGAACGGATCGCCATCGGGTAGAACTGGCCCGCGTAGGCGTAGGTGACGATCTGCGTGCCGATGGTCGAGGCGCCGGCCAGGCCCACCAGCACGAACAGCACCTCGGTCGGCACCTTGTAGCCTAGCAGGGTGATCGACAGCGCCGCCAGCGCGTACATTCCGATCAGCACATATTTGATGTGGAAGCGGTCCGCCAGCCAGCCGCCGCCGACCGCGCCGATCACCGCGCCGAAATTCAGCACCAGCACGAACGTCAGCGCCGAGCCGAGGCTGTAGCCGGCGCCGGCCATCAGCTTGGTCAGCCAAGAGCTGAGCGCGTACACCATGAACAGGCACATAAAGAAAGCCACCCAGAACATCACCGTGCTGAAGCCGCGTCCTTCCTGGAACAGCTTGCCGATCGGCGCGCCGCCCGCCTGGTCCTTCACCGGCAGGGCGAAACGGTCGCCGGCGTCGGCGCGGTAGCCCGGCGACATGCGCGTGACGATTGCCTTGAGTTCATCCAGGCGCTGTTCGCGGATCAGGAAGGGCATCGACTCGGGCAGGCTTTTCATCATGAAGGGGATCAGCAGCACCGGCAGGCCGGCGGCGAGGAACACCGATTGCCAGCCATAGCTCTCGAGCAGGCCTTTGCCCAGCAGCGCGGCGAGCATGCCGCCCACCGCATAGCCGCTGAACATCAGGGTGACCATCGTCGCGCGGATTTTCTTGGGCGAGTATTCGGTCATCTGCGCCACCACGTTGGGCATCACGCCGCCGATGCCCAGGCCGGCGAGGAAACGCATCGCGCTGAAGGTGTACGGGTCGCTGGTCAATCCCGCCGCCGCCGTGAAGACGCTGAACAGGGCGATGCAGATGGCGATGGCCTTGCGGCGCCCGATCCTGTCGGCGATGGTGCCGAGGAAGATCGCGCCGAACATCATGCCGAACAGCGCGGAGCTGACCATGAAGCCGGCGTTTTGCGCGGTCACGCCCATGCCTTTCATGATCGAGGGCAGGGCGATGCCGGCCACCGCCAGGTCGTAGCCGTCGCAGATGATGATCAGCGCGCACCAGAACAACACGCTGCGGTGGAAGCGGTTGAAGGTGGCGTCGTCGGCTAGTTTATGGACGTCGATGTGTCGCATGATGGTTGTCTCTTTCTTGGTTTATTTTTTTGTGGTGTGAAGGACGGCATGGGCGAGCATGCCGATCATGATTCCCCAGAACGCCGAGCCGAGGCCCAGGAAGGTCATGCCGGAAGCGGTTGCAAGGAAAGTGATGATGGCGGCTTCGCGGTGCTCGTCCGCCGCCATGATGCCGCCAAGGTTGTTGGTGATCGCGCCGAGCAGCGCCAGGCCGGCCAGCACCGCCACCAGTTCCTTCGGCAGCGCGGCGAACAGCATGACGATGGAGCCGCCGAACAGGCCCGCGATCAGATAGAACGCGCCGTTGGAGATGCCGGCGACGTAGCGTTTCGATGGATCCTCGTGCGCGTCGCATCCCGTGCACATGGCGGCGGTGATGGCGGCGATGGCGATGGTGATGCCGCCGAAGCAGGCCACCGCCAGCGAAGCCACGCTGTTGGTGGTCATGATGGGGCGGACCTTGCATTCATTATCACTGTAGCCGGAGGAGCGCAGCAGCGCCATGCCTGGCAGGTATTGGCCGGTCAGGGTGGTCAGCACCAGCGGCAGCGCGAGGCTGAAGGTGCTGGCCCAAGACCATTCGGGCGCGATGAACTGCGGCGTGACCAGTTGCAGGCGCACGCCGGAGAAATCGGTTTGCCCGCCCATCCCCGCCATCGCGGCGCCGGCGGCGAGCAGCAGCACGATGGCGTAGCGCGGCGCGAAGCGTTTGAAGAGCAGATAGGCGGCGATCATGCCGCAGCTAAGCACCGGCAGCGAGCCGATGGCCTTGAAGGCGTTCAGGCCGAAGGGCAGCAGGATGCCGGCCATCATGCCGCTGGCGATGCCTTTGGGGATGGCCGCCATCACCCGGTCGACCTGGCCGGACAGGCCGATCGCCAGCAGGATCACGGCGGCGGTGATGTAGGCGCCGATCGCCTCGTGGATCGACAGGCCCGGGAACAGGGTGATCAGCAGCGCCGTGCCCGGCGCTGACCAGGCGGTGATGACCGGGATCTTCAAGCTCCAGCTGAGGTAGATGCCGGAGACGGCGGCGCCGATCGAGATCGCCCATACCCAGGACGCGAACATGTCGTTGCTCAGATTTGCCGCCTGTCCGGCCTGGTAGAAGATCGCCAGCGGTCCGGCGTAGGAGACCAGCACCGCGAGAAAACCGGCGGCGACGGCCGATGCCGACCAGTCGCGCGGTCCCACCGTCATTTGCGTGCCTCGGATATTGCTCACTGTTATCACCTTGCCATTGCTGAGTGACTTCAGATTAAACAGCATCCCCCTGGGCGTCCAACACCGATTGAGTATCCGCCCGATACCTCAAAGGTATTCCATTGATGAATGATCGCCTTGCCGCACGGCGTTGCAACTTGTGGCCGGATTCCAACGTTGACGATTTTGGCAGGTTTCTTGCTTGTTAAAAATTACAAGATGGTTAATATATAAAAATGCATCATTCTGGGGCACGTCCTTACTGACTGGAGAAGCGCAGGCATGAAGATCACTCAAAAAATAATGTGCAGTTCCATCGCCGCCGCTTTGGCCGCGCTGGCCGGTCCGGTGGGCGCGCAGCAGGTGCCGGTCAAGCAGTCCGACGAAATCGAGGTGGTCACTGTCACCGCGCAAAAGCGCAAGGAAGATCCGGCCAAGGTGGCGATGAGTATTTCGGCCGTCACCGGCAAGCAGCTGCAGGAAGAGCACATCCGCGACATCACCGACCTGACGCGCGTGGTGCCCAACATCTCCTTCACGGCCGCCAGCGGCAACGGCGGCGCCGGGCCGGGCACCTCCAACATCGAGATCCGGGGCATCAGCTCCACGGCCGGCGCGGCGACGGTCGGCGTCTATCTGGGCGATACGCCTGTCACCGTCGGCAACGTCTACACGATGGGGAACGTCGAGCCGAGATTCTTCGATATCGACCGGGTGGAGGTGCTGCGCGGCCCGCAAGTGACCTTGTACGGCGCCAGCTCGATGGGCGGCACCATCAAGTTCGTGCCGAACGAGCCGGATCTGAAGGAGCGCGAGTTCACCACCTACACCGAGTATTCGCACACCAAGGACGGCAGCCCAAGCTACTCGGCCAATGTGGTCGGCAATATCCCGCTGATCGCCGACGAGCTGGCGCTGCGCATCGGCGTGCAGGCGCAGCACACGGGCGGTTACATCAATCAGGTGGACGGCGGCGGCGCGGTGCTGGCCAAGGACATCAACAAATACAGCGACCAGGAACTGCGGCTGGGGCTGAAGTGGAAGCCGACGCGCGCGTTGACGATCACGCCGTCGATCTACTATCAGCGCCTGGATGCGAAGGACATCTCCGCCTTCAACATCGAGCTGCCGAACTATCAGGCGCAGAAGCAGGTGCGCGAGCCTTCCATCGACAAGCTGTTCACGCCCAGCGTGACCGTCAACTGGGATCTGGGCGCGGTCGATCTGACGTCGGCCACCAGCTATTTTTCGCGCAAGTTCGACCGCACGCAGAACGGCTCGGCCTATAACAGCTATTCGCTGTCGACCTTCCTGACCTCGACCGAGGATGGCGGCAAGGCGCCGCCGGAGCTGATCGAGGCCATCGCGGCGCTGCCGTCGGCCGTGTATCTGAACAACCAGGTGCGGCAGGTGTCGCAGGAGTTCCGCCTGGCTTCGCGTCCGTACGATGCGGCGGTGTCGCCGTGGACCTGGCTGGCGGGGACGTACTTCTCGCGCCAGCATACCAACATCACCGAGAACGATCCGATCTTCGGCGTGACCGACACGTTCCGGCAGTTTGGTTTCGACATTTACGATCCCGAGTTGCTGCCCGACGTGCGCCCGGGCTCCTTCCCGAACGATAACTCGTTCGCCGGCGCCTTCCACTACAAGGAAAAGCAGTCGTCGATATTCGGCGAGGTCAATTACTACTTCAAGCCGACGGTGCACGCGACGGTCGGCGCGCGCTACCTGCGCGCCAGCTCGAATCTGGAACAGCGCAACGGCAACTACCTGGCCGGCGCGGGCAACAACAGCGGCGCGAGCCTGAAGTCGACCGCGTTCACGCCGAAGTATGCGTTGACGTGGGAAGTCGATCCGCGCCATACGCTGTACACCAGCGTATCGAAGGGCTTCCGTCTTGGCGGATCGAACATCTTCGTGCCGCCGACCACCTGCGGCCCGGACCTGGAGTTGAACGGCCTGACCGAGGGACCGCCGAACTACGCGTCGGACAGCCTGTGGAACTACGAGGTGGGCAGCAAGTCGCGCTTCCTCAACAACCGCTTGACGATCAACGCCGACGTCTTCTACATCAAGTGGAAGAACATCCAGCAGGGGGTTTATCTGCCGACGTGCGCGTACACGTATAACGCCAACGCCGGCGACGCCACCAGCAAGGGCTTCGAATTCGACATCAAGGCCAAGCCGATCGCCGGGCTGACCTTGAGCGCCTCGGGTGGCTACGTCAAGGCGGAGCTGTCGAACGACCAGGGCATACAGAACGGTGTGGTCGGCGCGGTGGCGGGCGCCCAGATCCAGGGCGTGCCGAAATATAACGCGGCGATCAATGCGCGCTACAACTTCGCGCTGGGCGAGCGCAGCGCGTTCGTCATGGGCGGCGTGCAGTGGGTCGGATCGAGCAAGGGTTCGCTCAATCCGGAGCTGACCGATTACGAGCGTCCGGCGTATCACACGGCCGACTTCAGCGCCGGCATGGGCTTCGACCGGTACAACGTCAGCGTGTTCGTGAAGAACGCGTTCGACAACGACAAGGTGATCCAGCATCCGCAGGTGGCGTCGATCGTGCAGGGCTATCGTCTGATGCCGCGCGCGATCGGTGTCAGTTTGGCGGCGAAGTTTTAATCGAGACTTGGCGTGTGGTGTCGTGGTACTGCCAAAGCACGTTCACGATTTTCCACTCGCTGCGCTGATTCTTATACAGGTGCATATAGTCGATCCACTCGTCGGCGGTAAGCTTGACGGTTGCCACACGCTGGTCGACATCGAGGATCTTGATGTCGACCCGTGGCTGTGGCGGGAATTTCGTGCCGTCCTTGTTATAGGTCCTGGCCACCTTGACCATGGTGTCGAAATCGGTGTTCATGACGAATTCAGAACCATCGGCCGCCTTCCAATACGTGCGCTTGGCGAGTTTGGGGTCGAGGGCGCGCTCCATGCGTGACGGATCGGGGGTGTGCTGCGACTCGATATAGTCGCGCACCGCGCGTTCGATCAACTGGTTATCGGTGGCGTCCGCGGCCTGTGCCAGCAATGGCGATACCGCGAACAGCAGGAATATCAAAGAGCGTTTCATGGGCAGCCTTGTGTGGGAGGTAACACCAGGATGAAAACATAAAACCCGGCGCCAGGCAATCGGCATGTCCGCCGGCCGCCGCCGCGAGGTTTTAAGCGATAATCCCGTCTTTGAATTTACGCTCAGGGGCAGCATATGACCGTCACGATTTATCACAATACCGCTTGCGGGACTTCCCGCAAAACGCTGGAGGCGATCCGCGCCGCAGGCATCGAGCCGGAGATTGTCGATTACGTCAAAAACCCGCCGTCGCGCGCCGCGCTGAAGGCGATGATCGCCAAGGCCGGGCTGACCGCGCGCCAGGCGATGCGCGACAAGGGGGATTTGTATGGGGAGTTGGGGTTGGCGGATGCATCGCTGTCCGACGATGCGCTGCTCGACGCGATGATCGCGCATCCGATTCTGATCAATCGTCCGTTTGTGGTGACGGAGAAGGGCGTGCGCTTGTGCAGGCCGTCGGAGTTGGTGCAGGAGCTGCTTTGATGACGTAATTGGCGGCTCCATGGCGGATTACGCTGCGCTAATCCGCACTACGTGACTCGTGGGGGTATCCGCCATCGGGGCCAGGCGTGTAACCACGGAGACACGTAGGGCGGATTAGGCGGAACGCCGTAATCCGCCAAGCGCCGCCAGCGGCCCATCCGGCGCCGCCGACGCGGCGCTTAATGCGTGCGGTTGACCGAGAAATCGGCCAGCTGCAGCAGCGATTCCTTGTAGACGCTGTCCGGCAGGTCGGCGATCGCTTCGGCGGCGCGCTGGGCGGCCGTTTCGGCTTGCTGGCGCGTGTAGTCGAGCGCGCCGCTGCTGGTGATGGCGGCCAGGATGGTGTCGAAGTGCTGCTCATCGCCCTGCTCGATGCAGGTGCGAACCAATTCGCGCTGCTCCGGCGTGCCGTTTTCCATCAGATAGATCAGCGGCAAGGTAGGCTTGCCTTCGCGCAGGTCGTCGCCGACGTTCTTGCCGATTTCGCTGGCGTCGCCGGCGTAATCCAGCACGTCGTCGATCAGTTGGAAGGCCGTGCCCAGCGAGCGGCCGTATTCGCCGGCGGCGGCGATTTGCGCGTCGTTGGCGCCGGCGATCAAGGCGCCCAGCTCGGCCGCCGCTTCGAACAGCTTGGCCGTCTTGGAGCGGATCACCTGCAAATAACGCTCCTGGCTGACGTCCGGGTCGTGCATGTTAAGCAACTGCAACACTTCGCCCTCGGCGATGACGTTGGTGGCGTCCGACAAAATCTGCATGACGCGCATGTTGTTCAGGCCCACCATCATTTGGAACGAACGCGAGTACAGGAAGTCGCCCACCAGCACCGAGGCGGCGTTGCCGAACAGCGCGTTGGCGGTGGCGCGGCCACGGCGCAGCGACGATTCGTCGACGACGTCGTCGTGCAGCAGGGTCGCGGTGTGGATGAATTCGACGACGGCGGCCAGCTCGTGGTGCCCGGTGCCCTTGTAGGAATAGGCGTTCGCCACCAGCAGTACCAGGACCGGGCGGATGCGCTTGCCGCCGGCGCTGATGATGTATTCAGCGATCTGATTGACGAGGCTGACCTCGGAATGCAGCTTGCGGCGGATCACCGAATTGACCGCGTCCATGTCGGCGGCGATCGAGTGGGCGATATTGTTTTGTGTTGCGGTGTGGGTGGCGGCAGACAAGACGAACCTGTGCAGTGGACTATTGGTGCCGAGATTATACGACATGCCCCAGTCCACAGGGGTGCCGCCCCTTGTTTGTGGCAACTCGTTTGTTAATTAGCTAACACCTGGATGCCGCCCATCATCATGCAAGCTTGTCGACATACCACGCCATCGGCCATTTGTGAATAGTTTTTGACGCGAATTGGCATCCCATGTATAATCAGCGGTTCCCCGATCACCATGCATGTTGTCCCGTTGGCGACGGAGGGAATTTTCTTAACATTTGATGAGGTTTCAAATCATGTACGCGGTCATAAAAACCGGTGGCAAACAATACAAAGTTGTCGCTGGCGAAAAACTTAAAGTAGAACAGATACCGGCAGACATTGGTTCCGAACTCACCATCGATCAGGTCCTCGCCGTTGGCGAAGGCGAAAGCATCAAGTTTGGTGCTCCCCTGGTTGAGGGTGCAAAGGTACTGGTTACTGTTGTGGCACACGGTCGTCACGATAAAGTGAAGATTTTCAAGATGCGTCGTCGTAAGCACTACCAGAAGCATCAAGGCCATCGCCAAAATTACACCGAAATCCAAATCGTATCGATCAACGGTTAATTCCGTTTGCCCGAGAATTAGTATCCAAGGAGTCTTAAATGGCACACAAAAAAGGCGGCGGCACAACGCGTAACGGTCGTGACTCAGAGTCAAAGCGTCTGGGCGTAAAAGTCTACGGCGGTCAATCGATCAATGCTGGCGGCATCATCATTCGTCAACGCGGCACCCCGGTGCGCGCTGGTGAAGGTGTTGGCATGGGCAAAGACCACACCCTGTTCGCCCTGGTGGACGGCAAGGTCAAGTTCGTTGTCAAGGGCGAAGGTTCGAAGCAATTCGTGACCGTCGTACCAAACGCTCCAGCAGCTGCAGTACCAGCGTAAATCACGCTCACGGCCAGGCGCCCGCGCCCGGCTGTCCCCTTTGTAAGGCGCGAGCCTTCAATCGAAAGGCTCTGCCCACGGTAGAGCCTTTTTAGTTTTATGGCGGTACATCATGAAGTTTATCGACGAAGCAAAAATTGAAGTGATCGGTGGTGACGGCGGCAATGGTTGTGCCTCGTTTTGCCGTGAAAAATTCCGCCCGTTCGGCGGCCCTGACGGCGGCGACGGCGGCAAGGGTGGCTCGATTTGGGCCGTAGCGGACCGTAACATCAACACCTTGGTCGATTTCCGCTTCTCCAAGATGCACCGCGGCAAAGACGGCGAAGCCGGCCGTGGCGCCGATTGCTACGGCAAGGGCGCGGACGACATCCACCTGCGCATGCCGGTCGGCACCCTGATCATCGACGACGCCTCCGGCGAAATCCTGGCCGATCTGACCGAACACGGCCAGATGGAACTGCTGGCCAAGGGCGGCGAGGGCGGCTGGGGCAACATCCACTTCAAGACCTCGACCAACCGCGCACCGCGTCAAAAGACCGAGGGCAAGGAAGGCGAACGCCGCGAAATCCGCCTGGAACTGAAGGTGCTGGCCGACGTCGGCCTGCTGGGCATGCCGAACGCCGGCAAGTCGACCTTTATTTCGGCCGTGTCGAACGCCCGTCCGAAGATCGCCGACTACCCGTTCACCACCCTGCACCCGAACCTGGGCGTGGTGCGCGTCTCGCACGAGAAGAGCTTTGTGATCGCCGACATTCCCGGCTTGATCGAAGGCGCTTCCGAGGGCGCCGGCCTGGGTCACCAGTTCCTGCGCCACCTGCAGCGTACCGGCCTGCTGCTGCACATCGTCGACCTGGCGCCGTTCGAGACCAACGTCGATCCGGTCAAGGAAGCCAAGGCCCTGGTCAACGAACTGAAAAAGTACGACGAGTCGCTGGTCGACAAGCCGCGCTGGCTGGTGCTCAACAAGCTCGATATGGTGCCGGAAGAGGACCGCAAGAAAACCGTCAAGGATTTCGTCAAGAAGTTCGGCTGGAAGGGTCCCGTGTTCGAGATCTCCGCGCTGAGCCACGACGGCACCCAGGAACTGGTCAACGCGATCCAGATGCACCTTGAAGAGAAGCGCCATTCCGAACAACGTTCGGAAGAAACGCAGATGACGGAGGAAGCGCGCGGCATTTCCTCGATCGATCCGGACGATCCCCGTTTCAAAATTCTCGATTAAGCACGACTAGTCCTCGATAAAAATCCGCATCACCGGCATAATCAGCTATTCGCTGCTTATGCTTTCCACAACAGCGCCGTCCCGCATCCCGGGACGGGCGTCTGCCGCGGCAAGAACGGGTCATCCACCCGGCCCTTCACAGCACACAGCAATGTAGGTCCTGGCTCGCGCCGGGGATCCGGACTCGCGTCCCGCATGTAACAAGACTGTTAAGAGACTGTCGCACCCATGAATTCCGTCATACAAAAAGCCACGCGCATCATCATCAAGGTAGGATCGTCTTTAGTCACCAACGACGGCCGCGGCCTCGATCACGCCGCCATCGCGCGCTGGGCCGCGCAGATCGCCGCCCTGCGCGCCATGGGCAAGCAGGTGGTGCTGGTCAGCTCCGGCGCCATCGCCGAGGGCATGCTGCGTTTGGGCTTCGAGCAGCGCCCCACCGATATCCACGAACTGCAGGCCTGCGCCGCCGTCGGCCAGATGGGGCTCGCGCAGATCTACGAGACCAGCTTCCGCGCGCACGAGCTGCGCACCGCGCAGGTGCTGCTCACGCACGCCGACCTGGCCGACCGCGAACGCTATCTGAACGCGCGTTCCACCCTGACCACGTTGCTGCGCCTGGGCGTGGTCCCGATCATCAACGAGAACGACACCGTCGTCACCGACGAAATCAAATTCGGCGACAACGATACCTTGGGCGCGCTGGTGGCGAACCTGATCGAGGCCGACGCGCTGATCATCCTGACCGACCAGAAGGGGTTGTACAGCGCCGATCCGCGCAAGGACCCGGCGGCGGTGCTGATCCAGCAAGGCCGCGCGGGCGACCTGGCGCTGGAGGCGATGGCCGGTGGCGCCGGCAGCAGTTTGGGACGCGGCGGCATGCTGACCAAGATCCTGGCGGCCAAGCGGGCCGCCAAGTCGGGCGCGCACACGGTGATCGCTTATGGGCGCGAGGATAATGTGCTGGAGCGCTTGGCCGGAGGCGAGTCGATCGGCACCGAGCTGGCGGCGCAGACCGGGCATCTGACGGCGCGCAAGCAGTGGATGGCCGATCATCTGCACACGGCGGGGCAGGTGGTGCTCGATGCCGGCGCGGTGCAGAAACTGACCGGCGAGGGCAAGTCGCTGCTGCCGATCGGCGTGGTGGAGGTGAAGGGGGAGTTCGGACGCGGCGCGGTGATCACGTGCGTCAACGAGAGCGGTTTGCCGGTGGCGCGCGGGCTGTCCAATTACACCAGCGCGGAGACGCGGCGCATCATGCGCAAGCCGTCGAGCGAGATCGAATCCATTCTCGGTTTCGTCGAGGGGCGTGAGCTGGTGCATCGGGATAATCTGGTATTGGTGTGACTGCGTTTCGCGTGGTTGGCGGCTCGTGGCCGATTACGGCGTTCCGCCTAATCCGCCCTACGTGTTTTATAGCCCGTCCGGCATCGGCGTCTTCTGGCGATAGTCGCACAGGTCTTGCTGGATGCAGTTCCAGCATTCCGGCTTGCGCGCCTTGCAGGTGTAGCGGCCGTGCAGGATCAGCCAATGGTGCGCGTCCTGCAAGAATTCCTTCGGCACGAACCGCAGCAGCTTCTGCTCGACGATGTCGACGTTCTTGCCCGGCGCCAGGCCGGTGCGGTTGGAGACGCGGAAGATGTGCGTGTCCACCGCCATCGTCAGTTCGCCGAACGCGGTGTTCATCACCACGTTGGCGGTCTTGCGGCCCACGCCCGGCAAAGCCTCCAGCGATTCGCGGTCGCGCGGCACCTCGCCGCCGTGCTGCTCCAGCAGGATCTTGCAGGTGGCGATGACGTTCTTCGCCTTGGTCTTGTACAGGCCTATGGTCTGGATATAGGACTTCAGTTCCTCCTCGCCCAATTCAAGGATCTTCGCCGGCGTGTTTGCGACCGGATACAGCTTGCGCGTGGCCTTGTTGACGCCGACGTCGGTGGCCTGCGCCGACAACAGCACGGCGATCAGCAGCTCAAACGGCGTTGTGTATTCAAGTTCGGTCTTGGGACTGGGATTGGCGGCGCGGAAGCGCTCGAACATTTCTTGGCGTTTGGCTGGATTCATTCAGGCGGGTTTCCATCTACAGGCTTGGCGTCGGCGGCCGCGCGCGCGGCTTCCTCTTTTTTCAGGCGCGCGCGTTCCATCGCGGCGGCGATGATGGCGCGCTTGCGTTCCTTCTCGGCGGCGTCGGCGTCGGTGGCCGGGTCGAGCGCTTCGACCGCCGCCATCTTGGTGCTGGCCTTCGCGGCCAGGCGCGCGTCGTTCTCGTCCTTCTCGCGCTTGAGGCGCATGGCGCGGAAGTCATGCCGCTCACGGGCGGCGTCGGCGTCCGCCTGGCTCCATGCGGCCCAGCCGGAGGTTTCGGTGACCGGATACATGACGATGCAATCGACCGGGCAGGGATGGACGCACAAGTCGCAGCCGGTGCACAGGTCCGGCACGACCGTGTGCATCAACTTGGCCGCGCCGACGATGGCGTCGACCGGGCAGGCCTGGATGCACAGGGTGCAGCCGATGCACAGCGCTTCGTCGATGTAGGCGACCGCGCGCGGGCGCTCAACGCCGTTGACGGGATTGAGCGGGATGACCTTGCGTCCGGTGACGGCCGACAGCCGCACGATGCCTTCGGCGCCGCCGGGCGGGCATTGGTTGATGTCGGCCGCGCCGGCGGCGATCGCCTCGGCGTACGGACGGCAGCCGTCATAGCCGCACTTGGTGCATTGCGTCTGCGGCAGAGCGTCTTCGACGCGGTCGGCGAGTGTTTTGTTGGTGGGCACGGCGGTGAGGGGCGCGGGAAAGCGATAACTAAAGCGCCATTATCCGATATCTGCGCCGGGCGGGCCGAAAAACCTTAGCGCCGGCGCTGTCTCGGCAAAAAAAATCCCCGCGCCGGGCGGGGATCTTGTTGGGGCTATTTCTTAACCGTGTTTTTTGATGAACTCGGTGATCTTCGGGCAGACCATTTCGCGCCAGCGGCGGCCCGAGAAGATGCCGTAGTGGCCGGCCCCAGGGGCGACGTAGTCCTGCTGCATCTCGGCCGGGATGCCGGTGCACAGGTCGTGCGCCGCTTGCGTCTGGCCGGCGCCGGAGATATCGTCCAGCTCGCCTTCGACGGTGAACAGCGCGACCGTGGTGATATCCTGTGGACGCACCAGCTTGCCGCCGACCTTCCACGTGCCCATCGGCAGCGAGAAGTCCTGGAACACCGTCTTGATCGTGTCCAGATAGTATTCGGCGGGCATGTCGAGCACCGCGTTGTATTCGTCGTAGAACTTGCGGTGGCTTTCCGCCGGCTCGTCGTCGCCTTCCACCAGATGGCTGTAGAACTCGCGGTGGCTCTGCGCGTGGCGTCCCGGATTCATGGCGATGAAGCCGGCGTGCTGCAGGAAGCCCGGGTAGACCTTGCGGCCAAAACCGGGATAATTCGGCGGCACCGAGTAAATGACGGTGTTCTCGAACCACGAGAACTTCTTCTCGGTGGCGAGGTTGTTGACCGCCGTCGGCGAGCGGCGCGGGTCGATCGGGCCGCCCATCATCGTCATCGTTTTCGGCAGCTTCGGATCCTTGTCGGTGGCCATCAGCGCGATGGCCGCCAGCACCGGCACCGTCGGCTGGCATACGGAGATCACATGCAGGTCCGGGCCCAGCAGGCGGATGAAGTCCTGCACGTAGTAGATGTAGTCGTCCAGATGGAACGCGCCCTCCGACACCGGCACCATGCGGGCGTCGGTCCAGTCGGTGATGTAGACGTCGTGGTCGACCAGCAGCCCGCGCACGGTGTCGCGCAGCAGGGTGGAGTGGTGGCCCGACAGCGGCGCCACCAGCAGCACGGTCGGCTGCTTCAGCGCCGTGGTGCGCTTGTCGTCCAGGTCTTTCTTGAAGTGGATCAGGCGGCAAAAGGCTTTATTGACAACCACCTGTTCGATGATGCCGATCGTCTCGCCATTGATGACGGTCGAGTCGATCTCGAACGCCGGCTTTTCGTAGTCCTTGCCGAGCCTGTACATCAGCTCGTAACCGGCGGCGATCCGTTGCGAAAACGGCGTGTGCGCCAGCGGCGAAACCGGATTGGTCAGGATTTTAGCGGTCGCGTCCGCCCATTGCATCAGGGGCGAAAGGAGCGTGCGTTGCATTTCGTGCAGTTGGTAGAGCATAGGTCTTCCCGGTCAAAGCATGGTGCGGTGCACCAATACATCTCATCATAAGCCAATTATAGAGTATTTGTTCGTGGCGCTAAGCATTTCTAAATACCCGGGGGAAAGCGCAGTGGTCGTGCGCGCTATGCCCTTGGTTTGATAATAGTACCGCTGAACCCATAAAAAAAGCAGCGTTTCCGCTGCTTTTGTGTAGGACACACCCCTACGCACCACCTTGCCGTTGTTTCCGTGGCGCGGAACCGGCGTTTCAGCGGCTTTAATCGAAGACCGGCGTCTCCACGCCCAGCACCTTGTGCAGTTTCGGCGACGTCGTGGTGTACTGCATGTGGATCTTTTTGTCCGGGAAGATGTACGGCGCGGCGCCGAAGGCGGCCAGCGCGGCTTCGTGGAAGCCCGACAAAATCAGCTTTTTCTTGCCAGGATAGGTGTTGATGTCGCCCACCGCGAAGATGCCCGGGACGTTGGTCTCGAACTTCTCGGTGTTTTGCACCTTCAGCTGGCGGCGCTCGATGTCCAGGCCCCATTCGGCGATCGGGCCCAGTTTCGGCGACAGGCCGAAGAACACCAGCAGCATGTCCAGCGGCACGCGGCGGGTCACGCCGTCGGCGCCGGTGACCTTGAGCTCGCTCAATTTGTCGTCTTTCGACTCGAAACCGGTGGCCTGGCCAATGATGAGCTGCATCTCGTAGTCGTCGCACAAGGCTTTCATCTTGGCGACCGACGCCGGCGCGGCGCGGAAATCTTCGCGGCGATGCAGCAAAACGACCGATTCGGCCTTGCCGACGAAGTTCAGCGCCCAGTCCAGCGCGGAGTCGCCGCCGCCGCAGATGACGATGTTCTTGCCTTCGAAAATGGCCGGGTCCTTGACCTTGTAGTGCAGCTGCGAGCCTTCGAACACTTCGATGCCGTCGACCTTCAGGGTGCGCGCCTGGAACGAGCCGACGCCGGCGGCGATGAAGATGGTCTTGGTGGTGAAACGGGTGCCGGCGCTGGTTTCAACGTCGAAACGGCCGTCGTCGCGGCGCTCGACCTTGGTCACTTCCTGGCCCAGGTGGAAGGTCGGCTCGAACGGCTCGATCTGCTTGAGCAGGTTGTCGGTCAGTTCCTGGCCGGTGCACGACGGCACGGCCGGGATGTCGTAGATCGGCTTGTCCGGATACAGTTCCACGCACTGTCCGCCCACCGCGCCCAGCGAATCGATCACGTGGGCTTTGATTTCCAGCAGACCCAGTTCAAAGACCTGGAACAGGCCGACCGGGCCGGCGCCAATGATGACGGCATCGGCTTCGATGACGCCTGGAGGGGTGACAGTGCTATTCATTCGTATATTCCTGTGATTTCAATGGTGGTTGGGCGAACACAAGGCTGTGCGGCGCTCGCTTCCGGCGCCGTGGATGACGCTGCCCGGTGCTGCCCGGCCAGACGGAGGCGTCTTAGCGTACCAGCAGGTGCAGTTTTTCCTTGACGTCCTTGAACTCGTCGGCTTCCGGCAGCGGCGCGATGGTCTTGGTGATCGAAGGCCAGTGGCGGGCGAGATCGACGTTGATCTTGATGAACTGCTGCTGGTCGCCGGGGACGTCTTCCTCGGCGAAAATGGCGTTGACCGGGCATTCGGCCACGCACACGGCGCAGTCGATGCACTCGTCCGGATCGATGGCGAGGAAGTTCGGGCCTTGGCGGAAACAATCTACCGGGCAAACATCGACGCAGTCCGTATAACGGCAGCTGATGCAAGATTCGGTGACAACGTGGGTCATAACAGTCCTATCAATGTTGGTGTGCAGCGGCGTCGGCGGCGGTGGGATGGCCCGGCTAACCTCAGCAAAGCACTGTATTTTAAGGTAATTCGCTATTTCTCACAAATTGCGCTTATATACAATACATATAAGCAAATGCGTAGGCGCCGTTGTGGACTAGCGTGACGCCGGGCCAACTGGCATCATGTCGGCTTTGTGGATTTATTGAGGAAGCCGCATGGCGGACATTAACATCGTTCAGGAACACAACCTTGCGCCGGAGCAGGCCCGGGCGGCGGCGCAACAGGTGGCCGACAAGCTGGCCGAACAATTCGAGCTGGAATGCCGCTGGGACGGCGATGTGCTGCGTTTCGAGCGCAGCGGCGTCGACGGCACCCTGACCCTGGAGCCGACCCAGGCGCGCCTGGAGATCGCCCTCGGCTTCCTGTTCAGCGCGTTCTCGTCGCAGATCGAGGGCAAGGTGGTCGACAAGATGCGCAAGGTGTTCGCGCCGGTTTGAACGCAAAAAAGCCCCGTCAGGGGCTTTTTTTTAGGCCGGGACAAACGGCCGCGCTTATTTCAGGTCTTCGATCAGGTCGATGTACTGCTGCTTGGCCTCGTCGGCGCTGGTGCCCTTGAGCGCGGCCCAGGCGTCGAACTTGGCGCGGCCGACCATGTCGGTGAAACCCGGACGCTCGCCGGTGGCGTCGCCCGCCGACGCCTGCTTGAACAGCGCGTAGATTTTCAGCAGGGTCATGTTGTCGGGACGTTCCGGCAGGTTCTTCGAGTCCGCCTGGGCTTGTTCGAATTGCTCTTGTAAGCTCATTTACATCTCCTTGGTATGGTGGCTGGTGGGTACGCGCCATCATAACCGGGGCCGGGCCGAAAGCCGCTAGAGGGCTTCCTCAAAAACAGCCGCCCAAAACAGAACGGCGGCCATGGCAGGTCGGGGACCTGGCCATGGGCCGCCGTTTCCGGTGCCCTCGCGGACACGAACACAGCCTGCTTAGCGCAAGAATTACTTCTTCTTGGTCGGGTTGACAGCCGACTTCAGGGTTGCGCCAGCCGAGAATTTCGGGGTCTTCGACGCGGCGATCTTGATCGCTTCGCCGGTTGCAGGGTTGCGGCCTTTGCGTGCGGCGCGTTTGGCGACGGAGAAGGTGCCGAAGCCGGTGATGCCAACCGTGTCGCCTTTTTTCAGACGCTCAGTCACGATCGCGATCAGAGTGTTCACCGCACCATTGGCGGCAGCAGCAGACATCTCCGTGCGTTTCGCAAATTCTGCAATCAATTCGCCTTTTTTCATTACTACCTCCTTGGTTATTAGAGCGCGCAGATTAGCATAAATATTGTCAAATGTAATGGTTTCTGTAGGAAGTAGGCCTTACAGTAGTTGCCGTGCCACGCTGCGGCGCAATAAAACCCTTGTATTTAAAGGGCTTACGCGATCCTGACAGACCCGCATCCGGTGAAAAAAAGGTTTATGATGGAGCGACTAAGGACGTGAACATGAGCTTTTCGGACGAGACACTGATAGCCTACACGGTCGGCGAACTGGACGACGCGACCCGTCACGCCGTCGAGGACGCCATGCGACGCGACAGCAGCATCGCCCGCCGCGTGGCCCGTTTGCGCGCCGCGCGCGACGGCGTGTTCGCCGAACTGTCGCCGGCGAGCGCGACGATGCGCTCGCAGCAGGCCAAAGTGGTGCAACTGGCGGCGGTGCGGGCGCAGCGCGTCGCCACCCAGCAGGCCGCGCGCAAGGCGGTCAGGCGGCATCTGGGCTGGCGCGAGTGGAGCGCGCTGGGCGCGGTGCTGGTGGTGGGGCTGGCGCTCGGCAAGTTCGGCCTGGCGCAGTGGCAGCCGGCCTTCCTGGCCGATCCGGCCAAGGCGCCGACCACGGTCGTCAGCCGCAACGGCATGCTGGTGGCGCAGGGCCGGCTCGATGTCGTGCTGAGCCAGCAGATGGGCGGCGCCGCGCCGTCCGAGGGCGACGTGCGGGTCGGGCTGAGTTTTCTGTCGAACGAGGGCGGCTATTGCCGCACCTTCACGGTGGTGGGACTGAGCCAGGATCTGGTGGGGGTGGCCTGCCGCGCCAGCGCGGAATGGCGGATACCGGTGATGGTGCAGAACGTGCGGCCGTCGGCGCAGATGACCGCGTACCGGATGGCGGGGACGGAGATGCCGGCGGCGGTGCTGGAGGCGATCGACCAGCGCATCGTCGGCGGCATGCTCGACACGCGCGCAGAGCTCGAGGCGCTGCGGCGCAATTGGCAGCGCTAAACGTTTAAACGTTTAGCGTTTAAACGCCCAGCAGTTCGACGTCGAAAATCAGGGTCGCGTTTGGCGGAATCACGCCGCCGGCGCCGCGCGAGCCGTAGCCCAGTTCCGCCGGGATGATCAACTGGCGCGCGCCGCCGATCTTCATGCCTTGCACGCCTTCATCCCAACCGCGGATGACCATGCCGGCGCCCAGGGCGAATTCGAACGGGTCGTTGCGGTCTTTGCTCGAGTCGAATTTCGGACCCTTGGTGCCGTCGTCGTTGCGCAGCCAGCCGGTGTAATGGACGGTGACGTTCTGGCCGGCTTTGGCTTCATCGCCTTCGCCAACGGTCAGTTCGATGTACTGCAGGCCCGATTCGGTCGTGATGGTGGTCATGGTTATTCCTTCTAGATTCGTTGAACACAGCCGGCAATTGTAGCAGGGCGCTGTGGTTCAGCCGCCGCGCTTCATTACGGATAGGAATAATTGTCCGCTTTTACCTTGTGACGGCCCGGTTTGCACGTAAAATAAACGTTTAGTCCTTCTAAGCGATTTCTTCATGCTCCGCCGTGTCCGCCGTTTGGTTTTATCCTGTGTTTGCGCCGCGATTGCCATCGGCAGCGCGCAGGCCAATGTTGTCGTTGTGCTCAACTCGCGTGATGCTACCGTGCAGTTGCTGGACCAGGCGACTTTCAAGGACCTGTCCACCTTCCCGGTCGGCAAAGAGCCGCACCACCTGATGGCGACGCCGGACAACAAGTCGCTGATCGTCGCCAGCTCGGTCGGCAACGAATTGATCTTCCTCGATCCGAAGAGCGGCCAGATCCAGCGCACCGTCAAGGACATCCTCGACCCTTACCAGATCGGTTTTTCGCCGGACCAGAAATGGTTCGTGTCGGCCTCGCTGCGGCTGGACCGCGTCGACCTGTACCGCTACGACGGCGCCAACATGACCTTGAGCAAGCGCATCCCGCTGGCCAAGCTGCCGAGCCACATGGCCTTCAACGCCGCCAGCAACATGGTCTTCATCACGCAGCAGGGCAGCGACCAGGTCAGCGCCATCGACCTCGTCACGCAGACCGTCAAGTGGACGCTGCCGGTCGGTAAGCTGCCGGCCGGTATCGCGATGACGCCGGACGACAAGTATCTGCTGGTGGGCATCATGGGCAGCGACTACGTCGAGGTGATCGACTGGAGGGCGCAGAAAACCGTCAAGCGCATCAAGACCGGGCAGGGCGCGCACAACTTCCGTTCGGCCGGCGACGGCCGCTACACGTATGTGTCGAACCGTGTTTCCAATTCGATCAACATCATTGATCAGAAGACATTGGAAAACGTCGGCATGATCAACGTGCCGGGCGGTCCGGACTGCATGGAAGTGACGGCCGACGGCAAGACCATGTGGGTCACCTTGCGCTGGATCAAAAAGGTGGCGGTGATCGACCTGGCCACGCGCAAGCTGGTCAAGACGATCCCGGTGGGGCGCTCGCCGCACGGCGTCTTCTTCAACAACTCCGCCCAGCGCTAATGAAACGCCCCACCGCGAGGGTCAGTGCCGACATTCGGACAAGAGCTCGTGTCCGAATGTCGGCACTGACCCCGGGGTGGGGGTGGGTGGTCGCGCTGGCGGTAGGGACGGCCGTTCCGGCCTTCGCGGCGGCGCCGGGCGCTTGCAAGGGCACGATTTATCTGACCTTCGATACCGGCAGCCAGTCGCAGGCCGATCTGATCGCCGATACGCTCAAGCGCCACGGTATCAAGGCCACTTTTTTTCTCGCCAACGAGAAAACCGTGCGCGGCGACTATTCGCTCGATCCGTCGTGGTCGGCATACTGGAAGGCGCGCGTGGCCGAGGGCCATGCGGTCGGCTCGCACACCTTCGATCACGACGTGCTGGTCAAGGACGGCGGCGCCGGCTTCAAGGTCAAGCCCGGTTTCGGCGCGTCCGCCGGCAAGATCCGCACGCTGACGCCGGCTCAATATTGCGAGGAAATCAAGCGCGTCGACCAGCGCTTCGTCGAGCTGACCGGCAAGCACCTCGATCCGATCTGGCGCGCGCCGGCCGGACGCACCTCGCCCGGCACGCTGGCGGCGGCCAAGTCTTGCGGCTATGCGCATGTCGGCTGGGCGCCGGCCGGCTTCTCGGGCGATGAGCTGCCGAGCGCGGCCTACCCGAATGCGGTATTGTTGCAAAAGTCGCTGAGGGATTTGCGCGACGGCGATATTTTTGTCGCGCACATGGGCATCTGGTCGCGCAAGGACCCTTGGGCGCCGGCCAACCTGGAGCCTTTGATCAGCGGCCTGGAGCAAAAAGGCTTTTGCTTCGCCACCTTGCGCGAGCACCCCGATTACGTGACCACTTTTAAACAGCATTCCAAACATCCATGATTCAACACTTTTCTGACTGGCTGGGCCTGGCACAGGGCTGGTTGTTCGAGACGGTGATCCAGCCCTTGGTGTTCCAGCTCGGTTTCGGCGAATTCGTCGAGGAAGCCTTCGAGGGCACCGAATGGCTGCTGATCGGCGTGCTGGAATTGACCCTGCTGTTCCTGGTGCTGCGCCCGCTCGAGGCGATGATTCCGGTCCACAAGTTCAACGATCCGCGCGCGCGCTGGAACGACTTCATCTATACGGTGCTGCACCGGATCGGCCTGTTCCCGGTGCTGATCTTTTTCACGCTCGATCCGCTGCTCGACAGCGTGGCCGGCATGCTGCGCTTCGAAAGCTTCCAGCCGCTCAACCTCGAGTCGCTGTTGCCGGGGATTTCCCCGCTGGGCGCCTTCCTGGTCTACTTCGTCGTGCTCGATTTCTTCGACTATTGGTACCACCGCGCCTCGCACCACTTCAACTGGTGGTGGGCGCTGCACGGCCTGCACCACAGCCAGCAGAACATGAACCTGTGGAGCGACAACCGCAACCACATGCTCGACGACATGATGCGCGACGTCTATATGGGCGTGCTGGCGCTGGGCATCGGCGTCGAACCGTCGCAATACGTGATGCTGGTGTCGGTGTCGCGCATCCTGCAAAGCCTGCAGCATGCCAATGTGCGCATCCACTTCGGCAAGGTCGGCGAGTGGTTGCTGGTGTCGCCGCGCTACCACCGCATGCACCACGCGATCGGCGTCGGCCACGAGTCGAACGGCCAGGGCACCCTGGGCGGCTGCAATTTCGCCGTGCTGCTGCCGATCTGGGACATCATCTTCCGCACCGCCAATTTCACGCCGCAATTCGTCGCCACCGGCATCCGCGACCAGTTGCCGCAGACCGAAGTGGGCGGCGCCGTCAAGCCGGGCCGCGAATACGGCCGGGGCTTCTTCTCGCAGCACTGGCTGGCGCTCAAGCGCATGGTCGAGTACGCGCGCAAGGACACCGTCTGATGGCCGGCGGATTCTCTGCGGTGGTGCGCGCCTGGGGCCGCGCCTTCGCCTCGCAATGGCACGGCAAGCTGCTGTTGATGAGTCTGGCGCCCTTCCTGCTGGCGGTCGGCGTGTGGGCGGTGCTGCTGTATCTGGGCCTGCAGCCGCTGATCGATTTCGTCCACGCGACGTTCTCGCAATATGGTGTGTTCAGCTACAGCGGTAGCTTCCTGAGCTCGTTCGGCCTTGGCGCTTTGAAAACAGTCGTTGTGCCGTTGATAGCGATGCTGCTGCTCTTGCCGCTGATGATACTGACGGCGCTGATCTTCATCGGCGTCATCGCCATGCCGGTGATCCTGCGCCACATCGGCGCCCGCAACTATCCGCAGCTGGAGCAGCGCAACGGCGGCAGCCTGATCGGCAGCGTCGGCGTGGCGCTGGGCGGCATGGGGGCCTTCATCGGTTTGTGGATACTGACGTTGCCGCTGTACGTGTTCCCGCCGCTGGCCGTGTTCGTGCAGGCGCTGTTGTGGGGCTGGCTGACCAGCCGCATGATGGTCTACGACGTGCTGGCCGACTACGCCAGCGCCGACGAGCGCCGCCAGCTGCTGGCCGAGCACCGCTGGCCGCTGATCGCCATCGGCGTCGTTTCCGGCGTGGCCGGGGCGCTGCCGGGCGCGATCTGGCTGGGCGGCGTGATGGCGGTGGTATTCTTCCCCTTCCTGGCAGCCGCGTCGATCTGGCTGTATGTGCTGGTGTTTATCTTCACCGCGTTGTGGTTCGCCTATTATTGCCTCGAAGCGCTGGCGCGCATGCGCGCCGCCGAGGCCGTGAAGACCGAGCCGGCGCCGGCGGAATTTTGAGAGAACGGAACTAATATGGCGATCGGACTCATCATCATCGGCGACGAAATCCTGTCCGGCAGGCGCGTCGACCAGCATTTTCCGAAAGTGGTGCAGATGCTGGCCGCGCGCGGCCTGCAGCTGGCGTGGGCGGAAATCCTGGCCGACGACCCGGCCCGCATCACGGCCACGCTCAAGCGCACCTTCGCCAGCGACGACATCGTGTTTTGCTGCGGCGGCATCGGCGCCACGCCGGACGACCACACCCGGCTGGCCGCCGCCGACGCGCTGGGGCTGCCGCTGGTGCTGCACGAACAGGGCAAGATCAACATCCAGCAGCGCATCGTGCAGATGGGGCAGGAGGCCGGCCACGAGGTCGATTTGAACTCGGCCGAGAACCTGCACCGCCTCAAGATGGCCGAGTTCGCACAGGGCGCGGCGCTGATCCCCAACCCGTACAACAACATCGCCGGCTTCGCGCTGCACAAGCATTACTTCGTGCCGGGCTTTCCGGTGATGGCCTGGCCGATGATCGAATGGGTGCTCGACCACCACTACGCCGACCTGTTCAACCGCGAGCCGCACCTGGAGCAGTCGGTGCTGGTGTTCGAGACGGCGGAGTCGGCGCTGACGCCGCTGATGGTGGAGATCGAGGCGCGCTATCCGAGGGTGAAGGTGTTCAGCCTGCCGAGCGTGGGCGACGCCAACACCCGCCGCCACATCGAGCTCGGCGTCAAAGGCGAGCCGGCCCAGACGCTCACGGCGTTCGCGCACATGTGCGCTGAGCTCAAGAAGCTCGAGGTGGAGTTCAACAACATTTAATGCGCGCCGGTATCGGGTGATGTCGCGCCGCTATCGCTCGATAGCGCTTCGACATCGCCCCGGCGACGTACCCTTGTCACGCGCTTGTCACTTAGCGGCCCCAAGCACTCACGGCGTTACTCCATAGGGGAGAAACGCCGTTGTTTTTTTGCGAAAAATAAACTACGGTTGCAAATTATTGTGCGTCATCACCGGTCGCCACCACGCCGATGTGGTGCAATGGTGGCTAGTAGGTTTTACTGAAACAGCTGACCGGTTTGAATCATATGTTAAGCAATCGTCGTTTCCGCCGGCCCCTCGTTCGAGCAGTGCGCAAGTTGCGCGCAGGCGCGGCAGCATTAGGCTATCGTCGCACCCGGCATCTCCATGTCGTGCCGCCCCTTACCCCCGAAGAAAGCGAAGCGCATCTGGCGCAGGCGCAGATGGACGCGCCGCCGCCGGGCCAGCCGACCAAGAGCAAGCGTTCGCGCAACGCCCTGATCGTCGTGCTGCTGGTCGGCGCCTCGTTCGCCGTGTGGTGGGGCGTGCACGAGAGCCGCACCTCGACCATGCAGGCGCGCATCTTCACCGACCTGGCCAACAAGATGACGTACAAGGTGCAGCCGGGGCCGAGCAATTCGATCCGCTTCCCGCACGACAGCCCGTACGACGAGCGGCTCGGCTACGCCAGCCTGCCGGACTACCTGGCCAAGCTGCGCACGCGCGACTACCAGGTCAGCGCGCAGGCGCGCATTTCGCCGAAGATGGCGGAACTGGCCGACATGGGCATCTTCGCCACCTACCACGAGAAGACCAAGACCGGCCTGACGATCTACGATTGCCGCGCGCAGGAGCTGTTCGCGGCCAGCTATCCGGAACGCATCTACAACAAGTTCGAGCAGGCGCCGATGGCGCTGGTCTACAGCCTGCTGTACATCGAGAACCGTGAGCTGCTCGACAACAAGTACCCGAAACGCAACCCTGCCGTCGAATGGGACCGCCTGGGCAAGGCCGTCATCGAGAAGAGCGTCAACGCCGTGGCCGGCGGCCATCGCGCGGCCGGCGGCAGCACCTTGGCCACGCAGATCGAGAAGTACCGCCACTCGCCGGAGGGCCGCACCGGCTCGATGAAGGACAAGTTGCAGCAGATGGTCTCGGCCAGCCTGCGCTCCTACCAGGACGGACCGGACACGACCAAGGCGCGCCGCCGCATCGTCATCGACTACCTGAACACGGTGCCGCTGTCGGCCAAACCCGGCTACGGCGAGGTCAACGGCATCGGCGACGGCATGTGGGTCTGGTACGGCCGCGAGTTCGCCGAAGTCAACCGCCTGCTCAGTGGTAATCTCGACAATCCCGATCCGGAGACCGCGCTGGTCTACAAGGAAGCGCTCAGCCTGATGATCGCGCAGCGCCGCCCGAGCCACTACCTGGGCGACGGCGCCGACGACCTCGAAGTGCTGGCCGACAGCCACCTGCGCGTGCTGGCGCAGGAGGGCGTGATCACGGCGGCGATGCGCGACGTCGCGCTCAAGCAGCCGCTGCATCCGGCCAAGGGCAACGGCCTGCAAGCGGCGCCGGAGATGACCTTCGTCACGCGCAAGGCCTCGAACGCGATCCGCAACCACCTGGCCAACCTGCTGGGCGACAACCGCATGTACAACCTCGACCGCCTGGACCTGAACGTGGTCAGCACGCTCGACGCGCAGGCGCAGAAGGCGGTGACGCAGGTGTTGCGCGACCTGCGCGACCCCGAGCGCGCCGCCGCCGCCGGCCTGACCGGCAAGGGCATGTTGGGCAACGGCGATCCGGCCAACGTGGTGTACAGCTTCACGTTGCTGGAAAAAGGCGCGGACAACAACCTGCTGCGCCTGCAGACCGACAATTACGACCAGCCGCTCGACATCAACGAGGGCGCCAAGCTCGACCTGGGTTCGACGGCCAAGCTGCGCACGCTGGTGACCTACCTGGACATCGTCGACCAGCTCAACAAGAAGTACAAGGGCATGAACGCCGAAACGCTGAGCATGATCCCGGTCGATCCGCAGGACAAGCTGTCGCGCTGGGCGATCGAGTACCTGACGGCGCATCCGGTCGGCAGCGCCGAGCGCGAGATCACGCCGATGCTCAACGCGGCCATGGAGCGCAAGTACTCGGGCAATCCGGGCGAGGGTTTCTTCACCGGCGGCGGCCTGCATTACTTCGGCAACTTCTCCAAGGAAGACAACGGCAAGATCTTCACCGTGACCGAGGCGCTGCGCCGCTCGACCAACCTGGTGTTCGTGCGCCTGATGCGCGACGTCGCCAAGTTCTACATGTTCCAGACGCCGGGCTCGTCGGCCTCGCTGCTGGCCGACGCCGACGATCCGCGCCGCGCCGTCTACCTGGCGCGCTTCGCCGACAAGGAAGGCAAGGAGTTCCTGAACCGCTTCTACGCCAAGTACAGGGGCAAGCCGGCGGCCGACCTGGACAAGATCCTGCTGGCCAATATCCGCAGCACGCCGACCCGGCTGGCGGTGATCCACCGCACCGTGTATCCGACCGCCAGCGTCAAACAGTTCGGCGACTTCCTGCACGAGTATCTGCCGTCGCAGAACGAGGTGTCCGACGAGCGCGTCGAGAAGCTGTACGACCAGTACGCGATCGACAAGTGGTCGCTGCCGGATCGCGGCTACCTGGCCAGCATCCACCCGCTGGAACTGTGGATGGCCGCGTACATGCGCCTGCATCCGAAGGCGACCCTGTCGCAGATGACGGCGGCCAGCGAGAAGGAGCGCCAGGAAGTCTATTCGTGGCTGTTCAAGACGCACCGCAAGCACGCGCAGGACCGCCGCATCGCCGGCCTGATCGAGGTCGAAGGCTTCATGGAAATCCACAAGCAGTGGAAGAAGATGGGCTATCCGTTCGAATCGCTGGTGCCGTCGTACGCGACGACCTTGGGCGCGTCGGCCGACCGTCCGGCGGCGCTGGCGGAGATGATGGGGATTATCGTCAACGGCGGCGTGCGCAAGAGCAGCCAGCGGATCTCGTCGCTGCACTTCGCCAAGGGGACGCCGTATGAGACCGTGGTGAGCAAGGCTCCCGCCACCACCAACGAGCAGGTGCTGTCGCCGGAAGTGGCGCGGGTGGTCGCCGACGCGATCCGTGGCGTGGTGTCGGACGGCACGGCCAAGCGGGCGCGCATGGCGTTTGTGCAGTCCGACGGCACGGTGCTGCATGTGGGCGGCAAGACCGGCACGGGCGACCAGCGCTTCGACGTGTATGGCGGCGGCGGACGGTTGATCGAATCGCGCTATGTGAACCGGTCGGCGACGTTCGTGTTCAATATCGGCGAGCGTTTCTTCGGCAGCATGACGGCGTATGTGCACGGGCCGGAATCGAAGAATTACGATTTCACCAGCGCGTTGCCGGTGCAGTTGCTGGTGGTGCTTGCGCCGAGCTTGATGCCGCTGATCGAGCCGAATCCGGTGGCCGCGCCGGGTGCGGTGCCACCGCCGGTGGTGGTCAAGACGGGCGGAGTGCCCGTAACCGCGGCGGCGCGACCATTGCAAGCCTGCGGCGGTTAGTGAGTAAGGTAACGCGTGCATGACACGTGTTCCACGTAGGGCGGATTAGGCGGAACGCCGTAATCCGCCCTACGTGATCCCCGGCGGATCGTCCGCCAACGGCCGCCGGCGCCATCCCCACGTCCCCGCCCGTCCCCGTATTCCGCTTGCATAATCGCTCATTTGTTGGCATGGTGTCAGCCCATGAAACCAATGCGCCACCACATGTCCAAAATCCTCAAGTTCACGCAATTCTCGGTGCGGGACTTGTTTGTCGCCTCGGCCCCCACCATCGCGCTGATCGTCGGCGTCTGCCTGCTGGCCTACTGGCTGGTCGACCCCGCGCCGCCACGCAGCGTGCGCCTGGCCACCGGCCAGGAAAACAGCGCCTACGAGGAATTCGGCAAGAAATACGCGGCCGCCCTCGCCAAGCACGGCGTCAAAGTCACCCTGGTCCCCTCGGCCGGCTCCGGCGAAAACCTGCGCCGCCTGCGCGCCGGCGAAGTCGACATCGCCTTCGTCCAAAGCGGCTCCACCAACGAGGAGGCGGCCGAGCGCGAAGGCCTGTCGTCGCTGGGCAGCCTGTTCGTCGAGCCGCTGTGGCTGTTCCTGCGCGAGACCAAGGGCCAGCCGCCAATCACCCAGCTCAGCCAGTTAAAAGGCAAGAAAATCAACTTCGGCCCCAAAGGCGCCGGCGCGCCGCGCCTGTTCCGCCAGGTGCTGTCGCTGAACGGGCTGGAGAAGGAGGACGTCGAACGCTACTCCCTGGCCAACACGCCCGCCACGGTGGAGCTGCTGGAAGGCCGCATCGACGGCCTGGTGTTCACCTCGGCGCCCGAGGCGCCGCTGATCCAGATGTTGCTGCAAACGCCGGGTATCAAGCTGTTCAACTTCAGCCAGGCCGAGGCCTACGCGCGCAAGCTGCCGTTCCTCACGCATGTGGTGCTGCCACAGGGCATCGTCGATCTGGGCCGGGACATCCCCAGGGAGGATTACAACCTCATCGCGCCGACCGCCACCCTGGTGGCGCGCGACGACCTGCATCCGGCGCTGGTCGATTTGTTCGTGCAGGCGGCCAGCGGCATCCACAACGGCGCCGGCTGGTTCCAGCAGCAGGGGCAGTTCCCGTCGGCCAAGTACAGCGAGATTCCGGTCGATGCCGAGGCCGCCAAGTTCTACAAGAACGGCCCGCCGCTGCTGCAGCGTTACATGACGTTCTGGCTGGCCAACTTCTTCGACCGCATGTGGGTGGTGGTGCTGGCGCTGAGCGCCTTGATCATTCCGCTGTCGCGGATTATTCCGCCGCTGTATGTGTGGCGGATACGTTCGCGCGTCTACCGTTGGTACGGGCAGTTGCGCACGGTGGAGCAGCAGGTCGAGAGCGCGCCGGAGGAGACGCGGATGCAGGTGTACGAGGCGCAGCTCAAGCGGCTCGACGAGATCGAGGAGCTGGTCAACCAGATCTCGATTCCGCTGTCGTTCGCCGATGGCTTGTACGGCTTGCGCAGCCACATACAGTTCGTGCGCAAGCGGATACAGTTTTTGATGGGCGAGGGCGCGCCGGCGGCGACGCAGGCGGTGCCCGTTTAATCCAGTTACAAAGTTACGCGCCCGTCCACGGCAGGCCGGCCTTGCACCAGCCGCCGATGTTCCTGCGGTGACCGTGCTCGTCCTTGTCGCCCTCGAAGCCTTCCAGGATGTCGTAGCAGTGCTGGTAGCCGTGCTCGGTGGCCAGCTTGGCCGCACCACGCGAGCGCACGCCCGAGCGGCACAGGAACAACAACACCTGATCCTTGCGCGCCACCGAGTTCAATTGCTCGATGAATTCATGATTGGCGATGCCGCCCGGATAAATACTCCACTGTACCGCACCATGTTGGGCTTCCGGAATGGCCACCCGGCCGACCCAGTCGCGCTCGGCATTGGTGCGCACATCCACGATCTTGACGGCGTTGTCGGCGCCGATCAGCTCGTAGGCCTCCTGCGGCGTGACCGCGCCGGCATACGGCCAGTCCTTGCTGCGCCCACGGGCCACGGCCAGGATCTCGTCTATTTTGCTCATGGGATGTCCCTCCAAATAAGATTGAGTTTATTATAGGCGTCCTGTGCACGTCGGAGACAATGGCGCACCAAAGCCGTGCAATTTTCCACTGAAAATGAAAATTGCACGAAGATGGTGCGGTTTGGTAAGTTTGCACCAAGTTGGTGCCGCATTGATCCGGTGTAAATAGTGGCGTTTTGGTGCTCCGCCCCGTTTTAGTCACTTTTGTCGGCGAGTTCCAAGACGCTATGAACATATCGTTATGAGTTTCAGGCTGGCATAGATACTGCTTATAGAGAGCGCACCAGTTATACACATTCCTTTAGGAGATACGCATGGCAATGACAGCCGCAGAAGTCTTGAAAATGGTCCAGGAAAACGAAGTCAAATTCGTTGATTTCCGTTTCGCCGATACCCGTGGTAAAGAACAGCACGTCACCGTGCCCGTGTCGCACTTCGACATGGACAAGTTCGAATCGGGTCACGCATTCGACGGTTCCTCGATCGCCGGCTGGAAGGGCATTGAAGCATCGGACATGATTCTGCTGCCAGATCCAAACACCGCGAACATCGATCCGTTCATGGAAGAGACCACGCTGTTCATGCAGTGCGACGTTATCGAACCGTCGGACGGCAAGGGCTACGACCGCGACCCGCGCTCGATCGCCAAGCGCGCTGAAGCCTACCTGAAATCGTCGGGCATGGGCGACACCGCCTACTTCGGTCCGGAACCAGAATTCTTCATCTTCGACAGCGTGCGCTGGAAGATCGACATGTCGGGCTGCTTCGTCAAGATCGATTCCGACGAAGCATCGTGGACCACCGACAAGGAAATCGAAGGCGGCAACAGCGGCCATCGTCCTACCGTCAAGGGCGGCTACTTCCCGGTCCCACCGGTCGACAGCTTCCAGGACATGCGTTCGGAAATGTGCCTGATCCTCGAATCGCTGGGCATCCCGGTCGAAGTGCACCACCATGAAGTGGCCGGCGCCGGCCAGAACGAAATCGGCACCAAATTCTCGACCCTGGTCGAGCGCGCCGACTGGACCCAGAACCTGAAATATGTGGTCTGGAACGTGGCCCACAGCTACGGCAAAACCGCCACCTTCATGCCGAAACCTATCGTTGGCGACAACGGTTCGGGCATGCACGTGCACCAGTCGATCTGGAAAGACGGCGTCAACCTGTTCGCCGGCGACGGCTATGCCGGCCTGTCGGAAACCGCGCTGTATTACATCGGCGGCATCATCAAGCACGCCAAGGCGCTGAACGCGATCACCAACCCGGGCACCAACTCGTACAAGCGTCTGGTTCCGGGCTTCGAAGCGCCGGTGAAACTGGCCTACTCGGCCCGTAACCGTTCGGCTTCGATCCGTATTCCACACGTGGCCAATCCAAAAGGCCGCCGCATCGAAACCCGTTTCCCTGATCCACTGGCAAACGTGTACCTGTGCTTCGCCGCGCTGCTGATGGCCGGTCTGGACGGTATCGCCAACAAGATCCATCCGGGCGAAGCCGCATCGAAAGATCTGTACCACCTGCCGCCGGAAGAAGACGCGCTGATCCCGACCGTGTGCTCGTCGCTGGAAGAGGCGCTGGACAACCTGAACAAAGACCGCGAGTTCCTGACCCGTGGCGGCGTGTTCAGCGATTCGATGATCGACGCTTACATCGAACTGAAAATGCAGGACGTCCAGCGCATGCGCATGACGACCCACCCGGCCGAGTTCGACATGTACTACTCGCTGTAATTGCAACGCATCGGCTTGCCGATGCTTGTAGTGAAGCAAAAAACGCGGGGGGAGCCATGGCTTTCCCCGCGTTTTTGTTTGGATGTTGTATATTCAGGATGGAGCTTTCCACCCATGGATTACGGATGACAATGAGTTTTAAACGATGCGGTTACGTCAATGTTGGCGCGACGGTTGTGCTGGCAACCGCGCTGGCCCTGGCGGCCTGCGGCGCCGCGCGGGCGCAGGGAGTGATCTACAAATGCACGCCGCCCAACGGCAGCACCGAATACACCGACGTTTATCGCGGTAACTATTGCAAGGCGATGGACTTGCCGGGCCTGGCGATCCCGGCGCCGGCCAAGCGGCAGGCCGCGCCGCCGCGCGTGGCCGGGTCGGCGCCGACACCGGCCGCCACGCCGGGCGATTTTCCGCGCGTCGACGGCGCCGAGCAGCGCGCGCGCGACGCCGACCGCCGCGCGATACTGGAAGACGAGCTGAAAAACGAAACGCAGAAGCTGACGGAGTTGCGCAGGGAGTTCAACGGCGGCGAGCCGGAACGGCGCGGCGACGAACGCAACTACGCGAAATACCAGGAACGGGTGGCCGCCATGCGAGACAGCATCAGCCGCTCGGAAAAGAATGTCGAAGCCTTGAAACGTGAGATCGCGAATATCCGATGAGCCTAGTGAGTAATATCGCCGCCCGCGCCGTGGCCGCCATGAACCGTCCACCGGCGCTGGCCGGCCTCGAACTGCTGGCCTCGGCCGTGGTGATGCTCGACGGCGAGGGCCATATCGCCTACGCCAACGCGGCCGCCGAGAACCTGCTGGAAAGTTCCTTGAAGGCGCTGTCGCGCCAAAAGCTGACGTCGCAGTTCCTCAACCCCGAGGAGCTCGACCACATCTGCGCCCAGGCGCGCGAGCACAAGTTCGCCGACCTGCGCCAGGATTTGACCCTGGAGCGGGCCGGACGCGATCCGCTGCACGTGCACAGCATCGTCTCGGCGCTCGAGGACCCGGTCGACCATATCCTGATCGAACTGCGCGAGCACCTGCAGCACCTCAAGCTCGACCGCGAGGAGCGCATCCTCGACCAGAGCCAGGTCAACAAGGAGCTGATCCGCAACCTGGCGCACGAGATCAAGAACCCGCTGGGCGGCATCCGGGGCGCCGCGCAACTGCTGGAGATGGAACTGCCGGCGTTGCACGCGGTGCAGCTGCGCGAATATACGCAGGTGATCATCAAGGAGGCCGACCGCCTGCAAACGCTGGTCGACCGCCTGCTGGCGCCGCACCGCCGGCCGCACATCGTCGGCGACGTCAACATCCACGAAGTGCTCGAGCGCGTGCGCAGCCTGATGCTGGCCGAATTCCCGTCCGGCCTGACGATCCTGCGCGACTACGACGCCTCCATCCCCGAGTTCCGGGGCGACAAGGAGCAGTTGATCCAGACGGTGCTCAACATCGCCCACAACGCCGCGCAAGCGCTCGCTTCACAAATCGAAGCGGGCGACGCGCAGATTATTTTGAAGACCCGCGTGGCGCGTCAGATGACCCTGGCCAAGGTCCGCTACGGGCTGGCATTAGACTTGCATATCATTGACAATGGACCGGGCATCGCACCCCAGATCCGCGACCGTATTTTCTACCCGCTGGTGTCGGGCAGGGAGGGTGGCAGCGGCCTCGGGTTGACCTTGGCGCAGACCTTCGTGCAGCAGCACATGGGCGTGATCGAGTGCGAGAGCCGGCCTGGATATACGGATTTCCGTATCCTGCTGCCGTTGCCATAAGCCGAGGCAAGCAGGGGCGGTGCCGAGTCCCTTGATTGACGATCCATATTGCGGGATAACATAAACACATGAAGCCAATCTGGATAGTAGACGACGACGAATCGATCCGCTGGGTACTGGAAAAAGCGCTGGCACGGGAAAACCTGGCCACCAAGAGTTTTGCCAACGCGCGCGACGCCATCGCCGCGCTGGAGTTCGAGACGCCGCAGGTGCTGGTGTCCGACATCCGCATGCCGGGCGACTCCGGCCTCGACCTGCTGCAACTGGTGAAGTCGCGCTTCCCGGGGCTGCCGGTCATCATCATCACCGCCTTCTCGGACCTGGACTCGGCCGTCGCCGCGTTCCAGGGCGGCGCCTTCGAATACCTGGCCAAGCCGTTCGACATCGACAAGGCCGTCGAGCTGATCCGCCGCGCGCTCGACGAGAGCCTGCGCGAGACCAGCGTCGAATCGGGGCCGTCGGAGACGCCGGAAATCCTCGGCCAGGCGCCGGCGATGCAGGAAGTGTTCCGCGCCATCGGTCGCCTGTCGCAATCGAACGTGACGGTCCTGATCACCGGCGAATCGGGCTCGGGCAAGGAGCTGGTGGCGCGCGCGCTGCACAAGCACAGCCCGCGCGCGCAGCAGCCGTTCATCGCGCTCAACACGGCGGCGATCCCCAAGGATTTGCTCGAATCCGAACTGTTCGGCCACGAGCGCGGCGCCTTCACCGGCGCGCAAACGACGCGGCGCGGCCGTTTCGAGCAGGCCGAGAACGGCACCCTGTTCCTCGACGAGATCGGCGACATGCCGTTCGACCTGCAAACGCGCTTGTTGCGGGTGCTGTCGGACGGCCACTTCTACCGGGTCGGCGGGCACCAGCCGCTCAAGGCCAACGTGCGCGTGATCACCGCGACGCACCAAAATCTGGAGCAGCGGGTGCGCGAAGGATTGTTCCGCGAGGATTTGTATCACCGCCTTAATGTGATACGCCTGCGTTTGCCCAGTTTGAGGGAGCGGCGCGAGGATATCCCTATTTTGGTGCGCCACTTCTTGGTGCAAAGCGCCAAGCAGCTGGGCGTGGAGGCCAAGCGGATGAGCGACGCCACGGTGCAGTTCCTCAGCAGCCTGGATCTGCCGGGCAACGTGCGCCAGCTGGAAAACCTGTGCAACTGGATCACGGTGATGGCGCCGGGGCAGACGGTCGAAGTCAAGGACCTGCCGCTGGAGCTGACGCAGGAGCAGGGCGGCGGCGGTGGCACCGCCCTGGGTACCGGCGTGGGCCTGCCGGCGCCGGCGGAAAGCTATGGCGCGATCCAGCATCATGGCACGGTGGTGCCGGTGGCGACGGCGGACACGGGCGGTGCGCACGGATTGGCCGGCTCGCCGGACGCCTGGCTCAGTCTGTTGGAAGTGCAGGCCGCCTCGATGCTCAGCGGCGGACAACAGGAAGTGATGGCGGTGCTGGGGCGGCAATTCGAATCGGCGCTGATCCGCACCGCGCTCAAGCACACGCACGGCCGCAAGAACGACGCCGCCGTGCGCCTGGGCATCGGCCGCAACACCATCACGCGCAAGATCGCCGAACTCGGCATCGACGGTGCCAAGGACGATTAGCGAAGCAACTCTTCGGTTGTTTAAGGTAAGCTCTTGGCTGACGAAGCCAAGGGCTTTTTTTTTATGGAAACCGTATGTTGATTAATTGTGTGGCCTATCAGGACGGCCAGAAGCTGGACGACATCCCGGTCGAGGAAATCAGCGATTACATGGAGCGGCCCGAGACGTTCGTCTGGGTCGCACTGCGCGACGCCGAGCCGGACGAGCTCAAGACGATGCAGCACGAGTTCGGCCTGCACGAGCTGGCCGTCGAGGACGCCAGCCGGGGCCACCAGCGCCCGAAGATCGAGGAATACGGCGACTCGCTGTTCGTGGTGGTCAAGACCATCGAATGCCGCGACGGCGAAGTGGCCGTCGGCGAGGTCGATATGTTCGTCGGCCAGAACTACATCCTGTCCTCGCGCGACGCCGAGAGTCAGCAGGGCTTCCTGGGGGTGCGCGCGCGCGCCGAGAAGGAGCCGCATATGTTGCGCCTGGGTCCGGCGTTCGTGCTGTACGCGCTGATGGACGCGGTGGTCGACCGCTATTTCCCGGTGCTCGACATGCTGGAGACGGAGCTGGAAAAAATCGAGGAGCTGATCTTCAGCCGCGGCAAACAGCGCGACAACATCGAGCGCCTGTACGAGCTCAAAAGCAAGGTCACCACGGTGCGCCACGTGGTCGCGCCGCTGATGGAGGCGGTCGGACGGCTGCACGGCGGCCGCGTGCCGTCGATGTGCATGGACACCCAGGAATACTTCCGCGACGTGCATGACCATTTGCACCGCATCATCGCCTCGCTCGATACCATCCGCGACACCATCGGCACCGCGATCCAGGTCAACCTGTCGATGACGGCCATCGAGGAGAGCGAAGTGAACAAGCGGCTGGCGGCGTGGGCGGCGATCTTCGCCATCTGCACCGCCTTCGCCGGCGTGTGGGGCATGAACTTCAAGTTCATGCCGGAGCTGGAGTGGAAGTACGGCTACCCGTTCGCGCTGACGGTGATGATCTCGGTCTGCGTCTACCTGTACCGGCGCTTCAGGAAGGCCGGCTGGCTGTAGCCGCGCAGCGGTCATTCCCGCAGGGCGAAAAAAAACCACCCCGTGGCGCGTGCGCCACGGGGTGGTTTTTTGTTTTACGACTTCAGGTTAGAAGTTGTAGGTGGCGCGCACGTACAGGGTGCGGCCCGTTGGATCCGTGTAGCGTGGATCGTAACCAGCCTGGAAGGCGGTGGTCTGGTACGACAGCGGCGGCTCGCGGTCGAACAGGTTGCGCACGCCGGCGGTCAGGGTCAGGCCCTTGATCGCTTCCCACGAACCGTAACCGTCGAACGTGGTGTACGACGAAACGTGGTTCTCAGGATCCTGGTCGATATAGCCCGACTTGTAGTGCGCGGTCAAACCGGCGCCGAACTTGCCCGAGCTCCAGTTCACGTTGGCGCTGTTCTGCCAGCGGAAGACCACGCTGTCACCCGAGAATTCGCCCAGTCGGTTGCGCATCGTGTCGCCGACGAAGTTCTGGTACTCATACTTGTGCACCCAGGTGCCGTTGTACGAGAAGTTGAACAGGCCGTAGTTGGTGGTGCGCAGCTTGTAGGCGGCGGCCAGGTCGACACCGTTGGTGTTCATGTCGCCCAGGTTCTGCGTGCGCAGGTCCAGGTAGCCGCAGGTGATCGGGTTGGGGCACTGCGAACCATCGACCGCCAGGTCGCCGGCCGGATTGCGCTTGTAGTACGGCGCGAAGGTGACCGGATCGCTCAGCACGTCGTTGTCCTGCAGGTTGCCGATTTGCTGGGTCAGGCGGATCGACCAGTAGTCGGCCGACAGGGTCACGTTGTTGACCGGTTCCCACACCAGACCGACGGTGCCGGTCTTCGAACGCTCGGGGTTCAGGTTCTTGTTACCACCGTTGAGCACCTGGAACTGCTGGCCGCAGTTGGCCGCTGCCGACTTGCCAGGGATCGGATTGCCGCCCGGGCAGTTGATCGGATCGTCCATGGTGTTGACGGCGTTGGTGTACGAGTTGGCGGCGTTGATCTCATACAGCGACGGCGCGCGGAAACCCTTCGAGTACGAACCGCGCATCAGCAGCGACGTCAGCGGACGGTAGACGAACGAGAACTTCGGATTGGTGGTGTGGCCGAAGTCGCTGTATTTGTCGTAACGGAAGGCGGCGGTCAGGTCCAGGTTCTTCAGCACCGGCACGTTCAGCTCGGAGTAGAAGGCCGACACGCTGCGCTTGCCTTCGTTCAGGGTCAGCGGATCGATACCGGTGGAGGCGATCACTTTTTCCGCGAACTCGGTGTTGGCCGCGCTACGGAATTGCTGGTGTTCGTACTGGGCGCCAACGGCCAGGCCAGCCTGGTGGCCGGTGTTGAGCCAGTCGCCGACTTCACGGCTCAGCTTGATGTCCGCGCCCTTGCTGATGCCTTGCGCGTTCATGATGTTGCCGCTCAGCGCTGCGCTGTTCAGCAGCGCCGTGCCGGCCGCGCTCTGGTCGCCGAAGACGTTGATCACGCCGTCGAGTACGCCGCGCGAGATGATGCCGCCGTCGCTGTAGCCGTTCAGGTTTTGCTTGACCTTGTTCTTGTTGTACGACAGCGCGGTCTCGTAGTCCCAACCGGCGACGACGCCTTTGAGGTTCACCACCAGGCGTTCCTGGCGGTTGATGTTCTCGTCGGCGCGCGAGCCGTTCGGCAGGTCGCGCCAGCGCGCGTGCACGAAGCCCGGCTGAACGCCGTCGGTGATCGAGCCGCCGGTGTCCATGAAGTTCGGGTCCAGCGGAATGCTGTTAGGGACGGTGCCGTTGCCCGGGAAGTAAGGGTTCGGGGTGCCGTCCGGACGGTTGCGGTTGATGTACAGGCCGCCGTACGGCACCGGGGCGATCGCGCTTTGTACCTTGCTCTGGGTGGTCAGGTATTCCACGCCCAGTTCATGGCTGTCGGTCAGCTTGAAGGTGCCGCGGATCAGGCCCGTGGTGCGCTCGCTCTTCGGCACGTAGTCGACGAAGGCCGAGGTGGTCATCTGGCAGGCGCCGTTGCTGCCTGGTACCAGGTTCGGGGCGCTGGTGCAGCCTGGACCGGCCGGGTTGCCGCTGGCGTCGGCCTGGTAGTAGTTGGCCGGGCTGGTCGATGCCGACAGGCCGCCGGCGTAGCGGCGGTTGAAGTCGCGCTGGGTTCCGCCGATCGGGTTTTGGCCCTGGTGGTCGACCATCGCGAAGATGTTGAAGCGATCCTGCTCGAGGTCGCCGAAGCCGTAGCCGATGTTGGCGTTGCGGCTGGTGCCGCCGTCCTTGCGCGGGCTGTCCGCGCCGACGGTGACGGTGCCGCCTTGCCAGTCTTTTTTGGTGATGAAGTTGATCACGCCGCCGACCGCGTCGGAGCCGTACAGCGACGAGGCGCCGTCGCGCAGCACTTCGACGCGCTCGAGCGCGGCGAATGGAATCATGTTCAGGTCGGGCGCCGAGCTGTCGAAGGCGTTGTTCGCCAGGCGGCGGCCGTTCAGCAGGATCAGGGTCTTGTTGGCGCCGATGCCGCGCAGGTCGGCGAACGAGGCGCCGCCGGTGCCGGAGCCGACGACCTGGCTGGTGCCGGTGCTCGACTGCGATACGCTCAGATTGGCCAGTACCTGTTCGACGGTGGTGATACCTTCTTTTTTCAGGTCGGCCATCTTCACGACGGTCACGGGCACGGCGGTCTCAGCGTCGATACGCTTGATAGCCGAACCGGTAATTTCCACGCGCTGGATCGGCGCGTCTGGTGCTTGTTGAGCGATTGCCGGTTGTGCCAGCACGAACGCGGCACCGCCGGCAAACATCAGCCGCAGCGAACGCGAAATAACGGTTTCCATCATCATTGCTTCAACTCCTAAGAGATCTTATTGCTTCTTTATCATTAAACGACCCGGGCTGAATAATCCATGGGTAAATTATTCAGGGTTGCCATCAGACCACCCGAAGGGCGCAGGGTCAATTGTCTCTCTGTAACAAGTTTGACATAAACAACACTTCCTACGGTTTTTGCATGAAAAAGCACGTTTTTTACACAAAAATACAAAGTTTTTTAAAAATAATGGCAAATTTGTGCTAGAGCTCGTTAAAAACTTCACCCGTTTTCATGCGCGCGAATGGCGGTACAATCAATAGCCTGTCCACTGGGGGGATGCGATGACGGAAGAACCGCGGGAGGAGCTGCCGGAGGCGCTGGCCGAGGCCACATTGCGCGCCATCACGGCGTCGACCTCGCGCGCGCGCGGCGACGATTTCCTGCGCCTGATGGTGCGCGAGCTGGCGCTGGCGCTCGACGTGCGCTACGTCATCGCCGGCCGCCTGATCGCCATGGCCGACGGCCACGAGGGCATCCGCACGCTGGCGCTGTGGGGCGGCGGCGACTACCTGCCGGCGATGGAATACAGCCTGCGCCACACGCCTTGCCAGGACGTGGCCGACCAGAGCATTTGCTTCCACGCCTGCGGCATCCAGGCCGACTACCCAAGGGACACCTTGCTGGTCGATATGCAGGCCGAGAGCTATATCGGCATCCCGATGATCGACACCGAGGGCAAGACGCTGGGCATCCTGTCGGCCATCGACACGCGCCCCATTTCCGAGGACAAGCGCCTGCTGGCGCTGTCGCTGCTGTCGATCTTCGCCACCCGCTGCGCGGCCGAACTGCAGCACCAGGAGCGCGAGCGCACGCTCGAACAAACGGTGCAACAGCGCAGCGAAGCCTTGCTGGCGGCGCAGGCCATCCTGGTCGAGCAAGAAAAGATGGCGGCGCTGGGCGCGATGGTGGCCGGCGTGGCGCACGAGGTCAATACGCCGATCGGCGTGGCGGTGACGGCGTCGTCCAGCCTGAGCTCTTATGCCGAGGAGTTGGTCAAATGCGTCAGCGGCGAGCGCGTCAGCCGTTCCGAACTGGTGGCCACGGCCCAGCGGCTGCGCGAGGCGGCCCTGCTGGTCGAGCGCAACCTGGCGCGCGCCGCCGATTTGATCGGCAACTTCAAGCAGTTGGCGGTCGACCAGGGCAGCACCCATGTGGTGGAGATGGGCTTGCGCGACCACGCGCTCAGCGTGGTGTCGGCGCACGGGCCGGAGTTGCGCAAGGTCGGCATCCAGGTCGGCGTCGAGATCGCTGGCGACCTGCGGGTGCGGCTGGATGCCGGGCGCTGGTCGCAGGTGCTGTCGAACCTGTTGATGAACGCGGCCAAGCACGGCTATCCGAACGGCGGCCCCGGCAAGGTCGTGCTGAGCGGACGCGACGAACTGGAGGAGGGCGCGCGCTGGCTGCTGCTGGAGTTCGCCGACGACGGTGTCGGCCTGACGGCGGAGGTGCGCGAGCGCCTGTTCGAACCGTTCTTCACCACCAAGCGCGGGCAGGGCGGATCCGGCCTGGGCATGCACATCGTCTACACCATCGTGCACCAGATGGGCGGGCAGGTGGCGGTGTCGCCCGGCACGCCGGGCTGCCGCATCACCATCCGCCTGCCGGTCGGGGCGTAGCCTTTCCTAAGACTTGCCGTTATCGGCGGCCATCGACAAGGCCACAGCCTCCGCCACCTTGATGCCGTCGACGCCGGCCGAGAGGATGCCGCCGGCATAACCGGCGCCTTCGCCGGCCGGGAACAGGCCGCGCGTGTTCAGGCTTTGCAAGGTGTCGTCGCGGCGCTTGATGCGGATCGGCGACGAGGTGCGCGTTTCCAGTCCGGTCAGCACGGCGTCGTGCTTGAAGTAGCCGCGCACCTGCTTGTCGAACGCCGGGAAGGCTTCGCGCAGCGCGGTGACGGCGAATTCCGGCAGGATTTGCGCCAGGTCGGTCAGGTGCACGCCCGGCTTGTACGACGGCACCACCGCGCCGAACTCGGTCGAGGCGCGGCCGGCGACGAAGTCGCCCATCAACTGGCCCGGTGCGTTGTAGGTGCCGCCGCCCAATTCAAACGCTTTTTCCTCCAGCCGGCGCTGGAATTCGATGCCGGCCAGCGGGTGGCCCGGATAATCGACCTCCGGCGAGATGCTCACCACGATGGCGCTGTTGGCGTTGCGCTCGTTGCGCGAATACTGGCTCATGCCGTTGGTGACCACGCGGCCCGGTTCGGACGCGGCCGCCACCACGGTGCCGCCCGGGCACATGCAGAAGCTGTAGACGGCGCGGCCGTTGGAGGCGTGGTGCACCAGCTTGTAGTCGGCCGCGCCCAGGATCGGATGGCCGGCGTTGGGGCCGAAGCGGCAGGTGTCGATCAGCGACTGCGGGTGCTCGACCCGGAAGCCGATCGAGAACGGTTTGGCCTCGATGTAGACGCCGCGCTCGTACAACATCTCGAAGGTGTCGCGCGCGCTGTGGCCGATCGCCAGCACCACGTGGTTGGTGACGATCTTCTCGCCGCTCTCGAGGGTCAGGCCGCGCACCTGGCCGCCCTGGTCGCCCAGCTGCTCGATCTCGATGTCGACCACCTTGTTGCCGAAGCGGTATTCGCCGCCCATGGCCTCGATGTTGGCGCGCATCTGCTCGACCATCTTGACCAGGCGGAAGGTGCCGATGTGGGGCTTGCTGACGTAGATGATCTCCTCCGGCGCGCCGGCCTTGACGAACTCGGTGAGCACCTTGCGGCCGTAGTGCTTCGGGTCCTTGATCTGGCTGTAGAGCTTGCCGTCCGAGAAGGTGCCGGCGCCGCCTTCGCCGAACTGCACGTTGGACTCGGGGTTCAGTTCGCGCTTGCGCCAGAAGCCGAAGGTATCGACGGTGCGCTCGCGCACCTGCTTGCCGCGTTCGAGGATGATGGGCCGCAAGCCCATCTGGGCCAGGATCAACGCGGCGAACAGGCCGCACGGCCCGGTGCCGATGACCACCGGGCGCGGGTTCTTGTCGTGGCCGGCCAACTGCTCGCCGGCGGCGACGTATTTATACGAGGTGTCCGGCGAGGGCATCAGGTGGGCGTCGTGCTTGAGGCGCTTGAGCAGCGCCGCTTCGTCGCGGACGTCGACGTCGAGCGAGTAGATCAGCACGATCGCGGTTTTCTTGCGCGCGTCGTAGCTGCGTTTGAACACGGTGAAGCCGAGCAGGTCGGCGGCGGGGATGTCGAGGCGCGCCAGGATGGCGGCCGGCAGGTCGTCCCCGGTGTGGTTCAGCGGGAGCTTGACTTCATTTAAACGCAGCATGATGGATTCCTGAGAGGGCGCTGTCTAGGCGCCATGGCCGTCGGACCGGCATGGGCCGGCCCGTGAAAGGCCGTATTTTACCAATATTGCCGCCCGGACGCAGCTTTCCGCCGGCGGCGCGCCTTTTGAAATGCGGTCTATCGGGCTTGCGAAAAATATAAAACGCCGCGATGGCATTTATAGAATATTAAGTTCAGCCGCCGGGGGCCGCGCGGGATGCCGCCGCGCCGGCCGACACCGGCGTCATTTAATTCGCCGCCGGGCGTGGCCGGCGCGGGATAATATCGGCCTATTCTCCCTCGCGGTTTTATTTCGGGATGTTTTATTCCCTGAATTATTCGGCCTTTATTATTTACCACCAAGTCGCCAATAACCGCCCCGGAGCCCGGTGCGAGCAAGAATTATCGCCCCCCGCCGGCACCGGGCCGCATTGCCCACCACACAGTATTGCATTTAAGAAATGGTTTGTGCGCCGGCAACTGATGTGTTTGTTGTTAAAAGACGACTTGCACCAGATTGGGTAGCGCCCGGGTTTTATACGGCACAAGCCTCAGTTCGCTTGGTGTGGTGTGCCAACCGGTAGCGAAATCGTCATTTCGGTACATCTGCCATGCCCCGTTTTCGATGTTCTTTGTTTTGTGGATGAAGCGGCGGACCTTTATTTTCTGCGGTTCGTTCTTGACGACAATGAGTTTTGATGCAAATCCCGGAGGCAACGTTACTTCCGAGCAGAAAGCATCGCCATGTTGTCTTTTTGTTGTTTTTCCGCGCTGATACTATTGTCGTTAAACAAACTAAAAATGCTTCATTGGAAACATTTCTCCCGATTACGGTGCATGTTGTTGTCAACAAGAGACAACTAAAAAAGTGTCGAATTGATATGGGTTTGGGGCGATGTCGACCCGCCCAAACCGGCGCCCCAAATTGGTGCGCGCCGAATTGGCGCCGCCGCCGCCGGGCGGGCCGGCCGTCAGGTTTATTGACAATGGTCGAGCTGCTATGTTTTTATGAATGGCGGCAAAGTCCTGGATTATTTCGCCCATGATCCATTCCCGGACGTTGTCACCGGCAGTGCAAAGGTTTTGAAAGAGCAGGGCAGCAATCGGTGGTTTTATCAAAGTCTCCGATGAGCTTATAAAAGAAAAGGGTCGTTTTACTCGTCGTTCAAAAGATGCAGTGAGACGTCTAATAAACACACCAAGGGAATTGAATATAATGATCAAGGAAACAGTACTGTCTCGCTCGATCCGCGTGATGTTCGTCAGCGGCCTCGCGCTGGGTATGCATGCCGCCAGCGCGCAGGAAGCGGCGCCCGAGGCGATGCAAAAGGTGGAAGTGACCGGCTCGCGCATCCCGACCCTGAACACCGACGGCGTCAGCCCGATGGTCGTGCTTGGCGCGAAGGACATCAAGCTCGACGGCGTGCGCAACGTGGAGAGCCTGCTCAACAACCTGCCGCAGGTGTTCGCATCGCAATCGGGTAACGTCGTCAACGGCGCCACCGGTACCGCCACCGTCAACTTGCGCGGCCTGGGCGACAACCGCACGCTGGTGCTGGTCGACGGCCGCCGCATGCCGGCCGGCTCGCCAGGGACGTCGGCTGCCGACTTGAATCAAATTCCTACCGCGCTGATCAAGCGCGTTGAAGTGATGACCGGCGGCGCCGGCGCCGTCTACGGCGCGGACGCCGTGGCCGGTGTGGTCAACTTCATCATGATCGACAATTTCGAAGGCGTGCAGGTCGAGTTGAACGGCAGTGGCTACAACCACCAGCAAAACAACCCGCGCGGCGTGGCCGACATCGTCGCCGGCCGTGCCGCCACCAATCCGAGCCAGTTCGCCGTGCCCGACAACAAGAGCTTCGACGGCCGCTCCAAGGACGCCTCCCTGCTGATCGGTGGTAACTTCGCCGACGGCAAGGGTAACGCCACCCTGTTCTTCAGCTACAAGAAGGACGACGCCCTGCTGCAGTCCGAGCGCGACTTCACCGCCTGCTCGCTGGCCTCGTCGGCCGCCGGCTTCTCCTGCGGCGGCTCCAGCACCAATGCCACCGGCCGCTTCACCAACACCAAGACCGGCACCGTCTACACCACCACCGCGTCGGGCGATCCACGCCTGTACAACACCGCGCTGGACGCCTACAACTTCGGCCCGATCAACCACCTGCAGCGTCCCGACGAGCGCTATGGCGTGGCCGCCTCGGCACGCTACGACGTGACCGACAAGCTGCGCGTGTACAGCAACTTCGCCTTCCACGACGATAAGAGCGACGCGCAGATCGCCCCTGGCGGCCTGTTCGGCAACGTCTACAACGTCCGCTACGACAATCCGTTCCTGACCCCGGCCATGCGCAACGCCATGAGCCTGTTCGCACCCGGCGATGAGACCGACGTCGTCATCCAGCGCCGCAACGTTGAAGGCGGCGGCCGCAATGCCCTGTTCACCAACACTTCGTACCGCATGCTGTTCGGCGCCAAGGGCGAAGTCGGTAAATGGTCCTACGATGTGTACGCGCAAACGTCGAAAGTGCGTTTCGCCGGCAGCTCGGACAACTACTTCTCGAAAGAGCGCGGCGCCAAGGCGCTTGACGTGCGCAACGTCGGCGGCGTGGCCACCTGCGCGGCCACCGTGGCCGGCACCGATCCGGGTTGCGTACCGTACAACCCGTGGACTGTGGGCGGCGTCACGCCGGAGATGCTGGCTTACATCCAGATCCCTGGCCAGCAGTTCGGCTACACCAAGCAGCAAATCCAGAGCGGCACCATCGGCGCCGACCTGGGTGAGTACGGCCTGCGCGTCCCGACCTCGCAAAATGGCGTGGGCGTGTCGTTCGGCGTGGAACGCCGTGTCGAGGAAATCCAGTTGAACCCGGACGGTCCTTCGCAGAACTTTGACCTCGACGGCGCCGGTGGTCCGGTGTCGCCGGTGCGCGGCCGCTATGTGGTGAAAGACATCTTCGGCGAGGTGCGCCTGCCGTTGCTGGAAGACCGCTCGTTCGCCAAGAAGCTCGAGACCAATCTGTCGTTCCGCCACACCGATATCGACACCGGCGTGACCGCCAACACCTACGGCCTGGGCCTGTTGTGGCAGCCGACGGACATGATCTCGGTACGCGCCTCGCATCAAAAAGCCGTGCGCGCGCCGAACATCATCGAGCTGTTCTCGCCGGCGGGTAACAACCTGTACGACAACGACGCCGATCCATGCGCGGGCACGACGCCGACCGCCACGCTGGCGCAGTGCGCCCGCACCGGGGTTACCGCGGCCCAGTACGGCAATATCCAGGACAGCCCGGCCGGCCAGTACAACTACTTGGCGGGCGGCAACCCTGCGCTGCGTCCTGAAACCTCGAAGTCCAACACCGTCGGCCTGGTCATCGCCCCGTTGCGTAACCTGACCGTGACCGTGGATTACTTCGACATCAAGGTCAACGACACCATCAGCAACGTCAGCCCGTCGACGACCCTGGAAAAGTGCCTGGACTCCGGCAATCCGACCTACTGCTCGCAGATCACCCGCGACCGTCTGGGCACCCTGTGGCTGTTGCCTGAGGCATCGATCGTTGGCACCAACACCAACATCGGCAGCCTGCACACCCGTGGCCTGGATCTGGGCTTCAGCTACGACCAGAAGGTCGGCGCCTATGGCCGCATGGGCTTGGTCATGAACGGCACCTACCTGAAGAACTACGAAGTGGAAGAGTTGCCGGGCGACGGTTCCTTCGATTGCGCGGGCCTGTACAACGGCGCCGGCAAGTGCGGCCAGGCACGTCCGAAATGGCGTCACAAGCTGCGTCTGAACTGGAACACCCCATGGTCGACCGATTTGGCCGTGACTTGGCGCTACTTCAAGGCTGTCGATCTGGAAACCACCAGCGACAACCCTCTGCTGAGCGGTACCGCACGTCCGGTCGAGGCCGAACTGGGCGCACGCAGCTACATCGACCTGGCCGGCACCTACGCGCTGACCAAGAAGATCACCTTGAGCGCGGGCATCAACAACCTGTTCGACAAGGATCCTCCGCTGACCTCGCTGGCCGGTACCGGCGTGGGTAACGGTAATACGTTCCCATCGATGTACGACGCGCTGGGCCGCAAGATCTTCCTGAACATGACCGCCCGCTTCTAATCGGCGCCATGTAAGCAAAAAGGGCGGACCCTCGGGTCCGCCCTTTTTTTCATCCCGGCCGGCTTAGAGGCCGAAGCCGCCTTCTTGCCGGCGGAAGTCCTGCACGCCGCGCGCCAGCGCGGTGATCAGCTCGCGCTCGGCCGGCGACAGGTGCGGATGCCAGATGTCGAAGATCAGCACCACGCGCAACTGCTCGCTGTTGTTCCATGCCTCGTGCTCGATGGTGTCGTCGAACACCCAGGCCTGGCCCGGCACCCACTGGCGCGTCTCGTTGGCCACGCGGAAGCCGCAGCCGGGCGGCACGATCAGCGGCAAATGCGTCACCAGGCGCGCGTTGCTGACGCCGACGTGGGCCGGAATGCGCGTTTTCGGTTTGAGCAGCGAGAACATGGCGCTCGGCGTGCGGCCGGGCTGGTCCGGCTGCGGCGCCCCGCCCAGCAGCGCCATCGTGCGCGGACACTTTTCCACGTTGCCGGCCACCGGCGCGCCGTCTCGCAGCAGGTGGTAGGCGCTCCAGCGCGGCGAGTTGTTCAGTTCGGCGAACTGGTTGTGCGGCACGTCGTCCGCGTACGTCAGGTAGGGCACGAAGTCCTGCTCGGCCGCCAGCACTTGCAGAAATTCGTCGCGGATCGCGTCGGTGCCCGCTTCGATCGCGTCGAGCCAGGGGAAGTCGCCGCGCGGCAGGAACGGCTGCGGTAGCAGGCCGGGGTAGTGGTACACCATCGACTGCGAATCGTAGCGGCGCTTGCGCCCGACCATGATGTCGATCGATTCGCGGAAGCGGCGCAGGTCCTCGCCCGCGTGGCGCCGGTATTGCTGGTCGAGGAAGTTGTCGAGGAAGCGGCCGAAGCCGGCCTGGTAGGTGTCGACATACTGGAGGGCGTGTTCGACGGCGGTGCGCATGCCCGGTTCGAGTTGGGCCAGCGGCGGCGCCACCTGCGCCACCGCGCCGTACACCGAGGCCGACTTGTGGGTGTCGCCCTGGCGCTCGAGCAGGTTGGCACGCAGGATCAGCGCCACCATGTGCGACGGGTCGGCCACCAGCGCGTTGTGGATCGCGGTCTCCTCGGCCGCCTCGTCCTTTTGCGCCTGGCACGCCAGCGCCAGGTTGATCCAGTTTTGCGGATCGTCCTGGTCTGCGCGCACCAGCCGCTCGAAGGCCCGGCGCGCGGTCGCGTGGTCGCCATGGCGGAAGGCGCGCTTGCCGAGCGACGACAAGGCCAGCGGATGGGCCGGCGCCAGCTCCAGCAGGCGCGCCCACAGGCGGGCCGCGTCCTCCTCCTTGCCGGCTTTGGTGGCCTGGATGGCGGCGGCCTCCAGGATCGCGATTTCGGGTTCGGCCATGGGCGGTGTCTTCTCTTTTTTATCGATCGAGGCTGGCGGTCGCCAGACGGAAAATTATAGCTTGCCGGCGGCGCCGCGACCGCAAAAAAAAACGCAAAAAAACCCGCATGGCCCGGCGGCGCATGCGGGTTGGCCGGCGGCGGCGCTGCTACTTCAGGCGCGCGGCGATGGCGGCGACGCGCGCGCCGTAGGCCTTGGCGGTGTCGAGATCGCCTTGCGGGATTTCATCGACGCCGGCGTCCGACGGCGACTGCGCCATGGCGCCGACCGAGCCGCCGATGTTGTTCAAGTCGGTGCGCTGGGCCGCCTTGGTGTTGGATGGCAGCATGCCCAGGCTGACCCAGATGCCGCCATGCTGCGAGGCCAGCGTGTTCAGGTAGACCAGGGTGTTTTGCTTGTCGCCGCTGAAGCTGGCGCTGTTGGTGAAGCCGCCGAAGACCTTGTCCTTCCAGCCGCTGCCGAACCAGACCTTGGAGCTGGCGTCGGCGAATTTCTTGAACTGCCAGCTCGGGCCGCCCATATAGGTCGGCGTGCCGAAGAGGATGGCGTCGGCCGCGGCCAGTTTCTCCCAGGCGCCGTCGGGCAGGTTGCCCTCGGCGTCGATGGCCAGCAATTCACCACCGGCACCTTCACTGACGTACTCGGCGACACGTTTGGTATGTCCATAACCGGAGTGATAGACGATGACGATTTTGCTCATGTGGCCCCTTCAATGGAAAGTTAAACGGAAGCCATAGATTAGTCGAGCGGGGGCGTTTGGACAATACTAACCCAAAGGTAGGGACGGGCCCGTTACATCCCGCCCCAGATCGCGCTCAGCGCGCCGACCGCCGCCAGCGCCGCCGTCTCGGTGCGCAGGATGCGCGGCCCCATCGCCAGCGGCAGCGCGCCGTGGCGCAGCGCCATGTCCTCCTCCTGCTCGCTCAGGCCGCCCTCGGGGCCGATCACCAGGGTGACCGCCTGCGGTCCCTGGTGGCGCGCCCAGTCCGGCAGCGACTGCCGCGCGCGCGGCGTCAGGATGATGCGGCGGTGCATGTCCTGCTGGGTGATCCATTGCTTGTAGTCCTGTAGCGGCGCCAACTGGGCCAGGCGGTTGCGGCCGCTCTGCTCGGACGCCGATTCGATGATGCCGCGCCAGTGTCCCATCTTTTTCTCCGCGCGCTCGGCCGACAGCCGCACCACGCAGCGCTGCGCCGCCAGCGGCTGGAAGCCCGACACGCCCAGTTCGATGGCTTTTTCGATGATCCAGTCCATCTTGGTGCCCTCCGGCAACGCCTGCGCGAGGGTGATGGCGAACGGCAACTCGACGTCGCGCGCATGGTGGGCCTTGATCTCGACGGTGGCGCTGCGGCGCTCGATGTGGGTCAAGGTCGCGCTGTATTCGCCCCCATCGCCGTTGAACAGCGTGACCAGCTCGCCCTGGGCCAGCCGCAGCACCTGGATGTGATGGGCCACGGTGTCGGGCAGGGTGAGGAGTTGGCCGACGGCCAGCGGCTGGGAAATGTGAAAGCGGGGCATGCGGAAATCCGGTCGGTGGTGATCGACAATTTTAATCGCTGCGCTGGCGTCCGGGTGACTTACTTATGGTTATAACCTGCAGTTACAAAATCGGCGCGATCATGGTGCGGGCGGGCGCGATATGTGTGCAGCGGTCGCGTTCGCGGCAAAAATCCGCACCAAGATGGGAAGCGGTTTTGACCGACGTTTTCATAAAGCGGTAAAAATTCGGTTAAATCCCAAACGCAAAAATTCTATATCGATATTACAAATTTTAACGGTATTAAAAATGTAACCAATGCTTGTTCTGGGTGGAATATGTGGCTCCATCGTAAATCAATATTCTTGGATAATGTATACAATTATTTTTGTTTTGCCTGTTTTTTAGTCAATTCGTTGTTTTATTGCATAATGAAAGCCGCTTCATTGACAGTGTAATTCTGTACATGGTTTTATCACCCCGGCAGGCCATAAATACTTATGGGCTGTAATTATTGGTAACCAGATCTCCATCAGAGAGACAACGGGCAATGGTGCCCAAAAGGCAAATCTTCTAAATCGGGAAAATACATGTTCAGGAAAACAGTCTTAGTAAATGCGCTGTCGATCGCCTTCGGCACGGCGGCCTTGACCGTTGCGGTGGTGCCGCCGGTGATGGCGCAGTCGAACGCTTCGGGTAACATCTTCGGCCAAGTCGAATCGCCGTCGGGCGCCTCGGTCGTGGCGGAGAACAAGCAAACCGGCTTGAAGCGGACGGCGCTGCCGGAGGCGGGCGGCCGCTACCAGTTCACGGCGCTGCCGGTGGGCCGCTACACGGTCCAGTTGGTGCGCGACGGCAACGTGGTCGGCAGCAATGAAGTCGAGGTGCAAATCGGCCAGGGCGTCAACGCTTCCTTCACCAGCGCCGTGCAGGCGGTGCAGGTGACGGGCCGCCGCAGCCGCATCGACATTTCCAACACCAACAGCGGCGTTTCCTTCACCGCCAGCGAGCTGGCCAAGCTGCCGATCACGCCGTCGGTGGCTTCGATCATCCAGCTGGCGCCCAATACCACCCGCGGCGACTCGCGCTACGGCGACGGCAACGCGCCGAGCTTCGGCGGTTCGGCGGCGTCGGAAAACGCCTTCTACATCAACGGCTTCCCCGTCACCAACGTGCTGTTCCAGGTCGGCACCTCCGAACTGCCGTTCGGCGCCATCGGCGGCGCGCAAATCCTCACCGGCGGCTTCGGCGCCGAATTCGGCCGTTCGACCGGCGGCGTGGTCAACATCTCGACCAAGAGCGGCACCAACACCTGGGAAGCGGGCGGCAGCGTCAGCATCGAGCCGAACTCGCTGCGGTCGACCGAGAAGAGCGTTTATTACGGCAACAACGGTTTGCCGACCGACGGCAAGCTGTACCGGTACAACGCGGACAACACCCGCGACAGCACCATCGCCAACGTCTACGTCAGCGGCCCGATCATCAAGGACACGCTGTTCTTGTACGCCAATATCGAGCGCACCAAGACCGACATCGACAATACCCGCGCCAATGCCGACAGCACGGCCCTGAACACCGGCTGGGAAGAGCGCCGCGACACCATCAACCGGGGCCTCGTCAAGGTCGACTGGAACATCAACGACAACCACCGCCTGGAAGGCACCTACATCAACGACGATCCGAAATCGGACCGCAAGTACTACCGTTACGACTACGCCAACCAGACGCACGGCGCGGACCAGACCGGCGGCGCGCACTATGAAAGCTACGGCCCGACGCCGGTGGCCGCCAAGGTCGGCGCCGAGATCAAGATCCTCAACTACACCGGCAACCTGTCCGACGACGTGACACTGACGGCCATGGTCGGCAAGAGCCTGACCGAGCACGTGTACGATCCGGTCGGTTACAACCCGACCCTATTCCAGGTGACGGCGCCGGCCATCGCGCGCATCCCCGGCTTCAGCTACAACAGTCCGCAGACGACCACCGGCAACATTCTGGCCCCCGGCGCGTTCGACGAGCAGAAGGTAATGAACCTGAACCTGCAGTACAAGGTGGGCGACCATACCATCCGCGTCGGCGCCGACCAGAACAAGATCAGCTCGAAGGCCGGCAACAGCCGCGCCGGCGGCGGCACCTGGGTGTATGGCTTCGCCACCAACCCGAACTCGCCGATCAACTCGGCCATCCCGGCGCCGGCCACCAACGGCGGCTTCGGCAGCCAGGGCTACTATGTCAGCCGCGCGCTGTCGTCGGGCGTGTCGACGCCGTCGGTCGACCAGGACGCCCAATACATCGAGGACACCTGGCAAGCGACGTCCAAGCTCATCATCAAGGCCGGCCTGCGCAACGAGCAGTTCACCAACTACAACGGCGACGGCCAGCCTTACGTGTCGATGCGCCACCAGCTGGCGCCACGCTTCGGCGCCACCTGGGACGCGTTCGGCGATTCGTCGCTCAAGGTGTTCGCCAACGCCGGCCGCTACCACCTGCAAATGCCGACCAACGTCGCCGTGCGCGCGGCCGGCGCCTCGCTCAACACGTCCGAATACTTCACCTATTCGGGCGTCGACGCGGCCACCGGCGCGCCGACCGGCCTGCGGCCGCTCGGTGCGCTGTACTCGGCCAACAACGAGTTCGGCCAGTCGAAGGATCCGCGCGGCGTCGCCGCCCAGAACATGGACTCGCTGTACCAGGACGAGCTGATCCTCGGCTTCGAGCGCGCCTATTCGCCCAGCCTGAACTTCGGCGCCAAGGTCACCTACCGCAAGCTGAAATCGACCATCGACGACTTCTGCGACCAGCGCCCGTTCGACAAGTACGCGGCCGACCACGGCATCGAGAACAACTTCGTGTTCAATTGCGCGCTGTTCAATCCGGGCAAGGACAACGACTTCCTGGTCGATTACGCCGGCGACGGTTCCAAGCTGACGCCGGTGCACCTGACGGCGGCCGAGCTGGGCTATCCGGAGGTCAAGCGCAGCTACGCGGCGCTGGACCTGTTCGCCGAGCACCCGCTGCGCAACGGCTGGTACGGCAAGATCAACTACACCTTGTCGCGCAACAGCGGCAACACCGAAGGCCAGACCCGTTCCGATTCGGGCCAGGCGGACGTGTCGACGACGGCGGTGTTCGATTATCCGGAACTGACCCTGAACTCGGACGGCCTGCTGCCGAACGACCGCAAGCACCAGATCAAGGCCTACGGCTTCTATCAGTTCACCGACCAGTTCATGGTCGGCGGCAACCTGCTGGTGGCGTCCGGCCGTCCGAAGAACTGCATCGGCAACCTGCCGCAGTCCTACTATGACGCCGGCAACGACGCCACCGGTTACGGTTCGGAGTTCTTCTTCTGCAACAACCAGGCGGCGCCGCGCGGCAGCCGCGGCCGCATGCCGTGGGACGCGCGCCTGGACCTGAACGTGGCCTACACGCCGACGTTCCTGAAGGGACTGGTCCTGCGGGCCGACGTCTTCAACGTGTTCGACCGCCGCGCCGCCCAGAACCAGACCGAGTCGTACAACACCGGCCTGGGCCAGAACGCCCTGTACGGCAACGTGATCAGCTACACCGCGCCGCGCTCGGTCAAGCTGACCGCCGAGTACAGCTACAAGTTCTAAACGGTTACTTATTAACCTGATAATGCCGCCCGGTTTCGACCGGGCGGCATTTGTCGTTTGGGCGTTGCAAATCCGCCAATTTTAGGCCGCCGGGGTGGGCTCTGGTAGAATACTGCGTTCAGCAGCACGGCAGTTGGCAGCTCCAGGATTCCAAACCTCCCGCACTTACTTACACCATGAACACTACGCTCCCGCACACCCAAATGGCTAACGCGATCCGCGCGCTGGCAATGGACGCCGTCCAGAAGGCCAATTCCGGCCACCCAGGCATGCCGATGGGCATGGCCGAGATCGCCGTTGCGCTGTGGAGTGGCCATTACAGCCACAACCCGGCCAACCCGAAATGGGCCAACCGCGACCGTTTCCTGTTGTCGAACGGCCACGGCTCGATGCTGCACTACGCGCTGCTGCACCTGAGCGGTTACGCGGTGACGATGGACGACATCAAGTCGTTCCGCCAGATGCACTCGAAAACCCCGGGCCACCCGGAAGTGGACGTCACGCCGGGCGTGGAAACGACCACCGGGCCGCTGGGCCAGGGCTTGGCCAACGCGGTCGGCATGGCGCTGTCCGAGTATCTGCTGGCGAGCGAATTCAACAAGCCGGGCTTCGAGGTCGTCGACCATTACACCTACGCCTTCGTCGGCGACGGCTGCCTGATGGAAGGCATCTCCCACGAAGTGTGCGCGCTGGCCGGCACCCTGGGCCTGAACAAGCTGATCGCGCTGTACGACGACAACGGCATCTCCATCGACGGCAAGGTCGAAGGCTGGTTCACCGACGACACCCCGGGCCGCTTCGAAGCGTACGGCTGGAACGTCATCCGCGCCGTCGACGGCCATGACGTGGGCGCCGTGTCGGCCGCGATCGCCGCCGCCAAGACGTCGGACAAGCCGACGCTGATCTGCTGCAAGACCATCATCGGCAAGGGGTCGCCGAACCTGCAGGGCGGCGACAAGGTCCACGGCGCCGCGCTGGGCGACAAGGAAATCGCCGCCGTGCGCGAACACCTGGTCTGGACGTCGGTGCCGTTCGAGATTCCGGCCGAGCTGTACACGGCGTGGGACGCGAAAGCGGCCGGCGCCAAGGTCGAGTCCGAATGGAACGCGAAGTTCGCCGAGTACACCGCCAAGTTCCCGGCCGAAGCGGCCGAACTGGTCCGCCGCATGAACGGCGAACTGCCGGCCGCCTTCGACGGCGCGCTGGCCGCCGCCATCGCCGCGTGCGTGGACAAGAAGGAAAACATCGCCACCCGCAAGGCCAGCCAGAACGCCATCCAGGCGCTGGCGCCGGTGCTGCCGGAATTCCTGGGCGGCTCGGCCGACCTGACCAGCTCGAACCTGACCAACTGGAAGGAATCGATCGCCGTCCGTTCGGGCAAGCCGGGCAACCACGTCAACTACGGCGTGCGCGAATTCGGCATGAGCGCGATCATGAACGGCATCACCTTGCACGGCGGTTTCATCCCGTTCGGCGCGACCTTCCTGACGTTCTCCGACTACAGCCGCAACGCGCTGCGCATGGCCGCGCTGATGAAGCTGCGTTCGATCTTCGTGTTCACCCACGATTCGATCGGCCTGGGCGAAGACGGCCCGACACACCAGTCGGTCGAGCACATCTCGTCGATGCGCCTGATCCCCAACCTGGACAACTGGCGTCCGTGCGACACCGTCGAATCGGCGGTGGCGTGGGGCGAGGCGGTCAAGCGCAAGAACGGTCCGTCGACCCTGATCTTCTCGCGCCAGAACCTGCCGTACCAAGAGCGCAGCGCCGAGCAGATCGCCGACGTCGCCCGTGGCGGCTACGTGCTGAGCGAAGCGGCCGACGCCAAAGTGACCCTGATCGCCACCGGTTCGGAAGTCGAGCTGGCCGTGGCCGCCGCCTCCGCGCTCAAGGCCGAGGGCATCGTCGCGCGCGTGGTGTCGATGCCGTCGACCGACGTGTTCGACCGCCAGGACGCCGCCTACAAGGCGGCCGTGTTGACCAAAGGCATACCGCGTGTGGCCATCGAAGCCGGCGTGACCGATTTCTGGTACAAATATGTCGGCCTGGAAGGCGCCGTGGTCGGCATCGACACCTTCGGCGAGTCGGCTCCGGCGGGCGTGCTGTTCAAGCATTTCGGCTTCACGGTGGAAAACGTCGTGGCGAAAGTCAAACTGGTCATTGCATAATCTATAATTGCAGACCGGACTACCTTATTTTTTTAATCAGGAGCAGAGTATGACGATCAAAGTTGCAATCAACGGCTACGGCCGTATCGGCCGCAATGTGTTGCGCGCTTTCTACGAAGGTGGCAAGAAGCAAGACATCCAGATCGTGGCGATCAACGACCTGGGCGACGCCAAGTCGAACGCCCACCTGACCCGCTACGACACCGCCCACGGCAAGTTCCCTGGCACGGTGGAAGTCGACGGCGACAACATGATCGTCAACGGCGACGTGATCCGCGTGTTCGCGCAGCGCAATCCGGCTGAAATCCCATGGGGCGACCTGGGCGTGGACGTGGTGCTCGAGTGCACCGGCTTCTTCACCACCAAAGAAAAGGCCTCGGCCCACCTGAAGGGCGGCGCCAAGAAAGTCATCATCTCGGCACCGGGCGGCAAGGACGTCGACGCCACCATCGTGTACGGCGTCAACCAGAACGTGCTGAAGTCGACCGACACCGTGATCTCGAACGCTTCGTGCACCACCAACTGCCTGGCCCCGTTGGTCAAGCCGCTGAACGACGCCATCGGCCTGGAAACCGGCCTGATGACCACCGTGCACGCCTACACCAACGACCAGGTGCTGTCGGACGTGATGCACGAAGACCTGCGCCGCGCCCGTTCGGCCACGATGAGCATGATCCCGACCAAGACCGGCGCCGCCGCCGCAGTCGGCCTGGTGCTGCCGGAACTGAACGGCAAGCTGGACGGCTTCGCGATCCGCGTGCCGACCATCAACGTTTCGCTGGTCGACCTGTCGTTCATCGCCAAGCGCGACACGACCGTGGAAGAAGTCAACGCGCTGATGAAGGCCGCCTCCGAAGGCGCGCTGAAGGAAGTGCTGACCTATCAGACCGAACCGCTGGTCTCGATCGACTTCAACCACAACCCGGCGTCGTCGAACTTCGACTCGACCCTGACCAAAGTGTCGGGCCGCCTGGTCAAAGTATCGTCGTGGTACGACAACGAGTGGGGCTTCTCGAACCGCATGCTGGACACCACCGTTGCGCTGATGACCGCGAAGTAATTCGATTCATCCAATAAAAAGCCCTCCCGGCGCGAGCCGGGAGGGCTTTTTTTATGGCGGCGACAGGGGCGTCAGTAGAACTTGTACTCCGCCGTCAGGCGCACCGAGCGGCGGCTGACGTCCTGGTTGTCCTGCGGGATCACGCCGCCCGCCGCGTTAAAGGCGCGCAAATCCACCGGCGGACGGTTGTTGGTGAGGTTGCGCACGAACAGCGACACCGTCAGGTCCTTGACGCCGGTATAGCTGAGGTTCCAGTCGAGCCTCTTGTAGGCCTTGATTTGGCACTCGTCGGCGCTCCATTTGCGCGCGGCGCACCCCGCCAGCGTGTAGGTGTCGTCGAAATAGTCGTCGTTGAGCGCGGTCTTGCTCTGGTAGGTCAGGCGCAGGCTGTTGCTGAAGTCGCCTGTTTTGAGCGCGGCGTTGAAGTTGGCCATGGTCTTCGAGTAGCCGTAGCGGCCCGCCAGGTTGTCGCCGTAGTCGTTCAGCGCCGAGCTGAAGTACTTCAGGTCCAGCAGGCGGGTCGCGTTGGCGCCCAGGTCCAGGCGGCCGATGCCGGTGTTGAAGCGCGTGTTGGCCGACAGGTCGACGCCGCTGGTCTTGGTGCGGGCGACGTTCAGGAACGAGCCCGTGGTCGAGACCAGGCGGCCGGCGGTCACGCCGTATTTGGCCTGCTCGGCGGCGGTGAAGGTCTTGTCGGCCGACAGCGGCTCGCGGTTGACGACGCCGGCGGGCTGGTCGGCTTCCGATGCCAGCAGCTCGTCGGTGCTCTTGTTGCCGATCTCGTCCTTTCGCTCGATCTTCCAGTAGTCCAGCGAGATGTTGGTGCCGTTGACCGGTTCGAGCACGAAGCCGACCGTGCCCATGTGGGTCGTTTCCGGTTTCAGGTTGGGGTTGTTGCGCACGATGCTGGGCACGCCGGCGGCGCACTCGCTGCCTTCGACGGTGTCGGCGCGGGCCAGCAGCAGCGCCTTGTTCGGATCGCTGGCCGGCAGCGCGGCCGACTGGTTGCGCAGGTCGCTGCCGAGCTCTTGGGCCTTGCCGCAGCGCTTGGGATCGGCCACGCTGGGGCTGAAGGCGAATTTGCTCGACTGCGCGCTTTCGGTCAGGTTGGGCGCGCGGAAGCCGGACTCGGCCGTGCCGCGGAACATCAGCGCCGACGTTGCTTTCCACGTCGCCGCCAGCTTCGGCGAGGCGTGTGCCTTGAAGCCGGGGAATTTGTCGACGCGGGCCGCGCCGGTGATGTCGACGGTGGACGTGACCGGTAGGTTGATCTCCGTGAACGCCGCCTCGGTGGTGCGCGAGGCGTCGGCGGTGGCCACGCCGTAGCCGACGACGTCGCCGGCCAGCAGGTTGGCGGTGGGGCTGATCCTGAAGCTCTCGCGCCGCACCTCGACGCCGGCGGCCATGCCGATGGCGCGCCCGCCGATCTTGCCCACTTCGCCGCTGATCTTGGCGTCGGCGAAGTACTGGGTGATCTTGCCGTCGTAGCCCTGGGCCGGGAACAAGGTGTTGAGCACCTCCGGCGAGTTGACCTGGCCGATCTTGTAGCCGTGGTTGAAGAAGTTCGGATCGAGCACGCTGCCGGTGTCGGGATCGAAGTTGTTGTAGTCGCCCACTTCCTTCTTGAAGCCGCTGTCGCTGAGCGAGCCGTAAGTGCGGTCCTTGGTCTTGCTGCCCATGACGCCGGCCGCCGTTTCCCAGTCATAGCTGTTCCACGTGCCTTTCAGGCCGCCCAGCACGCGGTACTGGTCGCTGTCGGTCTCGCGGTAGGCCGGCGCGTCGGCCCAGCGGTAGCGGAACTCGACGTCCTCGCCGGTGGTGTTGAGCGGATGGCTCGCCGGCAGGTATTGGTAGATGAAGCTGCGGCCGTTGCCGGTGGCCGGATCGCCCCAGATCGCGTTGGCGGTGGTCGAGCCGTAGGTGCCGAAGGCGTTGGTGTAGTTGGTCTTGGTGTGCGAGTAGAGCGCCTCGGCGAAGGCCTCGGTGCCGCCGCCCAGGTTCAGTTTGCCCGACAGCAGGCTGTTGACGCGGTCCGACTTCGGCACCGCCTCGAAGCGGCTGAAGCGGTCGTACACGCACAGGCCGGCGCTGTTGACGGTGGCGCAACCGGGCACGGCGCCCTGGCCGATCAGGTTGCCGGGGTAGGAGTAGGTCGAGGGCGCGCCGCGGTTGCCGAACATCAGGCCGCTATTTGGCGCGACGGCCGAGAATTTGTCGCCATAGGCGGGATTGATGTCGTCGACCACATCGCGCCAGATCACCTCGCCGCGCTTGAACACCTCGATGTTGGCCAGCACATTGAACTTGTCCTTGTCGAAATCGCCGAAGCCGGCGGTGATGCTGGCGGTCTTGGTCTTGAACTGCTGGTTCTTGAGCGACTGGTCGTAGCTGGCGCGCGCCTGCACGCCCTGGTAGTCGGAACGGGTGATGATGTTGATGACGCCGGCGACGGCGTCGGAGCCGTAGATCGAGGAGCCGCCGTTGCGCAGCACTTCGATGCGTTCGATGGCGTCGAGCGGCAGCGAATCGAGGTTGGTGAACACTTCGTTGTAGTCGGCCAGCGCGTACGGGGCGACGCGGCGCGAGTTCAGCAGCACCAGGGTCGACTGCTTGCCCAGGTTGCGCAGCGAGACGGCCGAGGCGCCGCCGGCGAAGGAGTTGGAGCCGCCGATGTCGGACAGCGCGCCGTTCGAGGCGGTCAGCGTTTCGAGCGCCTCCTTGACCGAGTTCACGCCGAGGCGGGCGATTTCTTCGCGGCGCATGATTTGCACCGGGGTCGAGGTTTCGGTATCGATACGTTTTAAGTTGGAACCGGTGATGATGACTTTTTCCAACGATTTCGCGTCGCCGTCCTGCGCCAGAACCACGTGGGACGAGGCCAGTGTCAGGGCGACCGCGACCACCCCCGCTTTCAATGCTATTTTTGCCATTCAAACTCCCGAGAATTATACTGTTCGGCCTGATTGCCGTATTTTCGATGCCGAAGGCGTCGCTTCGGCTCATTTAGTATAGTTGTCGGAATTCCCCAAATTTTCAGTACTGAACTAAAATACAACACTTTCTTCCTTACCGATGCGTAATGTTCGGCGGGGGCGGAACGTAAAAAAGCCTTCCCGGCGCGAACCGGGAAGGCTAGCTCTGAATGACTGTGACGGCGGATTACAAGGTCACGCGCAGGCCCAGGTAGTAGCGGCGGCCGATCGGATCGTAGGTCGAGGCGTCGGTTTCGGTGCCGGTGGTGCTGCCCGGCAGGCCGCTGATGATCGGCGGCGCCTTGGCGTCGAAGGCGTTGTTGATGCCCAGGTACAGCTGGATCGACTTTTTCAGGTCATAGGTGAACTGGAAGTCGTTGTAGGTGCGCGAACCGACGCCCACCGAACCCGGGGCGATTTCCAGACTCTTGAGGAACTGGTCGTCCAGCGCCACCGGGCCGTTGTAGGTCGCCGTCCAGGTCGCGCCCAGATTGCCCCACTTGTAGGCGGTGTTGAGCACGGCCTTGTTGCGCGGCGCGTTGATCTGGGTCGACGTGACCTCGCCGACGTCGTCGTTGCGGTCAGCATCCGGCGTGGCCTTGTTCCACAGTTCGCGCAGGCGGGTGTAGGCCAGCTGCGTGCTCAGGCGGCCCGGACCGACCTTGTCCGACCACGAGACCGTCATGTCGACGCCCTCGGTGCCCAAGCCGCCGCTGTTGGTGACGGCGGTGTCGCTCAGGTCGATCGAGCCGGCGCTGAGGTTGCCCACCCGTGCCGGACGGCGCGTGATGAATTTGCAGAACGCGGGGTTGCCCTGGTTATAGCACTGGGACAGCGCGTACTGGCGTTCGGTCGCCACGATGGCGTCGGCGATCTTGATCTTGAAGTAGTCGGCGGTGAACGTGAACTTGCTCAGCGCCGGGATCGAGCGCGGCGTGAACACCAGGCCAACGGTGCTCGAACGGCCTTTTTCCGCCTTCAGGTTGGGATTGCCGCTGTTGTAGCCGCTGATGCCTTGCTCGTCGGCCTGGGTCAGCGTGAAGACGCCGCCGTTGGCCGCGATATTGGCGGCCACGCCCGGCGCCGCGCGGCAGTTGATCGCCAGCGCCGAGGTTTGCGTCGCCGTCACGCCCGTGCAGGGATCGACCAGTCCGCTCGGGAAGTCTTGCGACGGCGCCTGGTACAGCTCGTTGATATTGGGCGCGCGGGTCGACAGGGCGCGGGTGCCGCGCAGTTTGAAGTCGGAGGTGACGGCCCATTCGGCGCCGGCGTTCCAGCTGTTGGTGCTGCCGACGGTCGAGTAGTCGCCATGGCGGAACGTGGCCAGCAGGCTCAGTTCCTTGGCGAACGGCAGGTCCTTGAGCACCGGAATGCGCGTCTCGGCGAACGCTTCGCGCACGTTGTACTTGCCGAAGGTCGGCGGAATCGCGTTGCCGGCGTTCTGGCCGGTCTGCGTCAACGGATCGGGCACCGAGCTCGACTCTTCGCTGCGCCATTCGAAGCCGGCCGCAAAGCCGATCTTACCGGCCGGCAGTTGCCACAAATCGCCGCTGATCGTGCCGCCCGCCAGTTTCTGCGTGACCGCCGTTTGCAGCGAGCCCGGCGCGGTGACGTACTTCAGCGCCGCTGGCGTGATCGTGTTGAAGCCGAAAATGTTGATCGGCACGCAGCCTTCGGCCACCGCGTTGGCGTCGGCGCACACCGGCGCGCCGCCGTTGGCGCCGGGAATGGCCTGGAGCGCGTTGCGCAGGTTCGGGACGTTGACCTGGCCGGCCGAGTTCTGCGATTCCTTGGTCTTGCCGTAGCTGACGTAGGTTTCGTAGTTCCATTCTTTGATCGTGCCCTTGACGCCGGTCGCCAGGCGGAAGGTGTCGCGGTCGACGCTCGACTGGCGCGGGCCGAATTCGGACAGGCGGCGCGTGAAGAAGTAGTCGGGGATGCCGTCGCCATCGGTGTCGCTGATGCGGTCGTACAAGTACTGCGGCACCAACGGATTTTTCACGAGCACGCCATTGACCATCGCGCCGGCCGGCGCTTGGCCGTTGGATTTGTAAACGTCGTCCGAGCCCAGCGGGAAGGACTCGATATTGGTCGATACCTTGGTTGCCGCGTAGGTGCCTTCGAAGAAGGCGCTGTGGTTTTCACTGAGGGCGCGGGTGCCGTTCAGCGCGAACAGGTAGCGCTCGGTCGGCACGGCGATGGCGCGCAGCGCCGAGCGGTTGTAGCCGGTGGCGCCGACGCCGTTGACGCCGTTGGTGCTCCACGGGATCACGTTGCCGTTGGCGTCGTAGGTGAAGTCTTCGGCGTCGCCATAGAAGTGGCCCTGCGGCGCGTAGCCCGAGTAGTTCGGTTTCCTCGGCACGAACGCCAGGTCGCCACGGCCCTTGACGATCGACGAGGTCTGGTCGATGGCCGAGGCGGCGCGGTTGCGGGAGTACACGGCGCCTTGCTTCGAGTAGCCGAAGTGGCCCATCAGGTTGCTGGCGCCGTCGGCGCTGGTGGTGCCGAAGGTCAGCGACACTTTGCGCTTGCTGTCGTCGCCTTCGCGGCTTTCACCGGTCTGGGCGTCGATCAGCAGACCCTCGAAGTTTTTCTTCAGGATGATGTTGACCACGCCGGCCACCGCGTCCGAACCGTAGGTCGCCGACGCGCCGCCGGTCAACAGCTCGACGCGTTCGATGAAGTCGGTCGGGATGGTGTTCAGGTCGACCGCGGTCTCGCCGGGCACGCCGGAGACGAAACGGCGTCCGTTGACCAGCACCAGGGTGCGGTCATCGCCCAGATTGCGCAGGTTGACGGTGGAGACGCCGCCGCCCGAGGTCAGGAAGTTGGAGTTGGTACGGCTCAGCGAAGGCGTACCCATGGTCGGGTTCTTTTGCAGTAGTTCCTGCAGGTTGACGGCGCCGGAGGCGGCGATGTCGGCCGAGCTCAGGATCTGCAGCGGGGACGGCGAATCGGCGTTCGGCGACGAGATGCGCGAACCGGTGATTTGCACTTTCTGGATCGGTTCCGATGCGGCTTCTTGTGCATGGGCGGCTTGCATGCCTAACGCCAGACCGGTGACGCAGATCATGCGCACCGAACGGGATAGTGTTGTCTCTTTCATCATTTGCAACTCCCTGAGTATTTTGTATGGTCTATGCCAATTGTCGAAACAATATTTTTTCGACCAGCCACTGTACTCAGTCGTTGTTGTCGCTGTAAACACAAACAGACAATAGAATCAAAAAACCAACAATATCATAATGCTAGTGACACCGCACCGTTGTGGTGCGGCCACAAACCCCTCATAACGGTTGACTTTGGCAAACATCCTTACAGCGATACGCGCAGTCCCACATAAAAACGGCGGCCGATGGCGTCGTAGGTCGAGGCATCGGTTTCGGTGCCGGTCTGGTTGCCGGGCAGGCCGCTGATGATGGGCGGCGGATTGGCGTTGAACAGATTGTCGATGCCCAGGTAGAACTGCACCGACTTGCGCACGTCATAGGTGAACTGGACATCGTTATAAGTGCGCGAGCCGACGCCGACCATGCCCGGCGCGATGCTCAGGCTTTTGAGGAACTGGTCGTCCAGCGACACCGGTCCGGTGTAGGTGGTGGTCCAGTTGGCGCCGTAGGGTCCCCATTTGTAGGCCAGGCCCAGGGTTGCGCGGTTGCGCGGCGCGTTGACGTTGTTGGCCGTGACCTCGGCGACATCGTGGTTTTTGTCGGCGTCCGGCGTCGCCTGCTGCCACAGCTCGCGCAGCCAGGTGTGGGCCAGGCGCGCGCTCAGATTGCCCGGTCCCACCCGGCCTGCCCACGAGGCGGTCAGGTCTATGCCTTCGGTGCCGAAACCGCCGCTGTTGGTGGCCGCGATGTCGCTGTAGCGGATCGAGCCGGCGCTGTTGTTGCCGACGGCGGCGGGGCGGCGCGTGATGAAGGAGCAAAACGCCGGATTGTTCAGGTTGTAACACTGGTCCAGCGCGTATTGACGGTCGGTCGAGACGATGGCGTCGGCGATCTTGATCTTGAAGTAGTCGAGCGTGAACACCGTCCGGCTCAGCAGCGGAATCGAGCGCGGCGTGACGACCAGGCCGACCGTGGTCGAGCGGCCGGTCTCGGCCTCCAGGTTGGGATTGCCCCGGTTGTAGCCGCTGATGCCTTGCTGGTCGGCCTGGTTTAACGTGAAGATGCCGCCATTTGCGGCCATGTTGGCGGCAACTCCGGGGGCGTTGCGGCAATTGACAGCCAGCGGGCTGGTGCCGGCGGAGGACACGCCCTCGCACGGATCGACCAATCCGGTGGGGAAATCCTGGCTGGGCGCCTGGTACAGCTCGTTGATGTTGGGGGCCCGGGTCGATTGCGCCCGGGTCGCCCGCAGCTTGAGGTCCGGCGTCACCGTCCACTCCAGGCCGGCGTTCCAGCTGTTGGTGGCGCCTACGGTCGAATAATCGCCGTGGCGGAAGGTGGCCAGCGCGCTGAGCTCGCGCACCCAGTGGCGTTCCTTGAGCAAGGGCACGCGCGTCTCGACAAACACCTCGCGCACCGTGAACTGGCCGAAAGTGGGCGGCGTGGCGTTGCCGGCGTTCAGGCCGGACTGGGTCAGCGGATCGGGAATGGCGCTCGATTCCTCCGAGCGCCACTCGAAGCCGGCGGCGATGCCGATGCGGCCGGCCGCCAGGCCCGGCACTTCGCCGGTGACGGAGCCGCCGACCATGCGCTGGGTGATGGTGGTGAGCAGCGAGCCGGGCGCCGTCACATACTTGAGCGCCGCGGGGGTGATGCTGTTGTAGCCGAACAGGTTGATCGGCACGCAGCCTTCCTGGCGGGCGTTGACGTCGCGGCACATGGGCGTGCCATCGACGTCCGGTATCGCCTCCAGCGCGTTGCGCAAACTCATGACATTGACCTGGCCGGTGGAGCTTTGGGCTTCCTTGGTCTTGCCGTAGGTCAGATAGGTTTCGTAGTTCCAGTCCCGCACAGTGCCCTTGAGCCCGGTGGACAGGCGGAAGGTGTCCCGGTCCGCATTGGACCGGCGCGGGCCGAATTCCGACAACCTGCGGGTGAAGAAATAGTCGGGCACGCCGTCGCCGTCGGTGTCGCTGACGCGGTCGTACAAGTATTGCGGCACCAGCGGGTTGCGCACCAGCGCCCCGTTGACCAGCGAGGCGGCGGGCACCTGGCCGTTGGCCTTGTAGACATCGTCCGACCCCAGCGCGAACGGTTCGATATTGCTGTTGACGGTGGTGGACGCGTAGGTGCCCTCGAAAAAGGCGCTGTGGTCGGGATTGAAGGCCCAGTTGCCGTTGGTGGCGAACAGATAACGCTCTATCGGCACGGCGATCAGCCGGTATTCGGAGCGGTTGAAACCGGTGGCGCCGGCGCCGGTGCCGGGCGCGCCATTTTGATTCCAAGGGATAATGTTGTTATTCGCATCATAGGTGAAATCCTCGGTGTCGCCGAAGAACTGGCCTTGCGGCGCGTAGCCGGAGAAGTTGGGGCGGCGGGTGACGAAGGCCAGATCGGGACGGTTCTGTGTGATCCGCGAGAACTGGTCGACGGCCGAGCGTTCGCGGTCGCGCGAGTACACCGGGTCCTGTTTCGAGTAGCCGAAATGGCCCATCAGGTTACTGGCGCCGTCGCTGCTGGTGATACCGAAAGTTAATCCGAGTTTCTTGCGGAAATCGTCGCCTTCTTCGCTGCGGCCCACCAGCGAGTCGAGCAGCACACCGTTAAAATTTTTCTTCAAGATAATATTCACCACGCCGGCCACGGCGTCCGAGCCGTAGGTCGCGGATGCGCCTCCCGTTAATAATTCGACCCGCTCGATGAAATCCGTTGGAATAGTGTTGAGGTCGACAGCGCTATCGCCGGGGACGCCGGAAACAAAACGGCGTCCATTAACCAATACCAATGTTCGTGAATCGCCGAGATTCCGCAAATTAATCGTTGTGACCCCGGCACTCGATGTCAGGAAATTGGAATTGGTTCTGCTGACGGTGGGCGTTCCCATGGTCGGGTTTTTCTGAAGTAACTCCTGCAGATTGGTCGCGCCGGAGGCCGCGATATCGGCCGAGCTTAATATTTGCAATGGCGACGGCGATTCGGCGGCGGGCGAGGCGATACGGGAACCGGTAATCAGCACTTTCTGCATCGGTTCAGCAGATTGCTGAGCATCGGCGATGGTCGCGCCGAATATCAAACCGCCGGCGCAGATCATGCGGACCGAACGGGCGAGTAATCTTTCTCTTGTCATTATCCGACTCCTTTTTGATTATATGGGTAGGTCCAAACGGATGTCACCATCAGGTAGACAGAAGAGGTAGCCGAAGAGTTCCCGCGCCACGCAAGCTCGTTTTTGGCTTTTACATGCCAATTTCCAGCATGATTAACGGCGGGAATGCCCATTGGAACAAAAAAAAGACGAAAAAAAGCCGGGACGCGTCCCGGCGGTGGCCAATCGGGGGCTGGTCTCCCCGTGTTTATTTCTGTGGCTTATTTATAAATACCGGAGCCAACAAGCATGTCATCGACCTTTTCCACATAGCCGGCCTTGGATTCAACCGCCTTGGTCACGGGATTGGGCCATTTGAAATCGACCCAGCCGCTGCCCTTGGTCTTGGCCAGTTCCACCATTTCCTTGATCATCGGCTTGCCCTCATTATCCTTGAGCCCGATTAAAGGTTTGCCCACCATCTTGGGATTATTACCGTGGGCTAAAGCGACGCCATTCAAATCATAAACGTAGACATATAAATCGCGGTCATGGAAATTGGCGTTGGCCGGATCGGAAATGGCGACAAAGGCTTTTTCCTTGCCGTCCGATTTAATCAGCGCGACCGCCCGTTTGACCATGGCGACGGCTTCTTCCTTGCTTCCTTTGTCGGCGGCAATAGCGGTCGTGGACATCGCCAGCAGGCTGAATGCCACTGCGCCCAATAATGTTTTCATGTCAATTCTCCAGGTTAAGTGAGACAGCAGCGTGGCGCGGATTCGAGGTTGCGCTCTCATTATTCTGACTGTACATAGTACTTCACTTAATCCAGAGTCACGTTGTTACTCGGCAACGTTTTCTCCAAAGATCAGGTGCCATAGGGATAACACGTGGGGAACGTGGGCGGCCATCAATGCCGGGTCGACCCGGGCCAGATCCTGGCCCTGCAGACGCAGCTGGTGCTGCAGCTTGCGTAACTGCCGGTAGGCGTCGCCGACCTTGGCGGCCAGGTCGGCGGGGATCAAGCCGAGCTCGCCAAACATCTTCAGCAAGGTGATATTGCCAATATTGATAGTCAGTTCGGGATAGGTCGAGGCGTGTTGCAGCACCAGGTACTGGACGATGAATTCGATGTCGATCATGCCGCCCGGGTCCTGTTTCAGGTCGAACAGCTGGCTGTTGTTCGGCTTGGCGTCCACCATCCGCTTGCGCATGGCCACCACTTCGCTGCGCAGCGGGCCGTCCGCCGGACGCTCCTTGCGCAGCACCACCTCGCGGATCTGCTCGAAGCGTTCGCCGATGGCGGCGTCGCCGGCGCAGAAGCGCGCGCGCGTCAGCGCCTGGTGCTCCCACACCCAGGCGGCGCCGTTCTGGTACTTCTCGAACGAGGCCACGCTCGACACCATCATGCCGCTGGCGCCGTCCGGGCGCAGCGCCGTGTCGATGTCGAACAGCGTGCCGGCCGGGGTTTGTGATGTCATCCAGGTAATAAAACGCTGCGCCAGCTTGGCGTACTGGGCCGGGGCGTCCTGGTCCGTGTCGTCGTACAGGAAGATCACGTCCAGGTCGGAGACGTAGCCCAGTTCCTTGCCGCCCAGCTTGCCATAGGCGATGACGGCGAATTGCGGCACTTCGCGGTGGCGGGTGGCGATGGTCTGCCAGATCGCCTTGATGGCGGCCTCGACAATCTTGTCGGCCAGCGCCGACAGGTGGTCGGCCAGCTTTTCCACCGTCAGGTCGCCGGCCAGGTCCTGCGCCAGCAGGTGGAACAGCTGGGCGTGGTGGATTTCGCGCAGGATGTCCATCTGGCGCTCGGTGTCGCCCGGCGCGGCGGCCAGCTGCGATTCCAGTTCCTGCGCCAGGATGGCGGGGTCGAACATGGCGTTGCGCACGCGGTCGTCCAGCAGTTCGTCGAGCAGGATGGGGTGCAGGCTGAGGAATTGCGCGGCCCAGCCGCTGGCGTGCACCATGCGGATCACCCGCGCCAGCGTGTGCGGATACTCGGTCAGCAGCGACAGGTAGGCCGAGCGGCGCGCCACCGCCTCGAGGAAGTCGAGCAGGCGGCCCAGGGTGGCCAGCTGGTTGCCGCCGCTCGACTCGGCCGAGCACTGGATAATCAAGGGCAGCGCCGCGTTGACCAGGGCCAGCAGCCGGTTGCGGCTGGCCTCCGGCAAGGATTGCAGGCGCGGCGCCTGCCAGGTGGCGACCAGGCGCTTGGTCGCCACCTCGGGGGCGTCGAAGCCGAGTTCGGCGAAGCGGGCGATCATGGCGTCGCGGTTGTCGGGATCGGCGCATTCGTTGCTCGACTGCGGATTGATGTCGTTGTCGCCGCCGCTGGTCTTGTCCGAGAACATTTCGTCGAATTGCCCGGCGACGAAGTGGCGGTGCGCCTCCAACTGGGTGAGCAAGGTGGCCGCGTCGGGCAGGCCCATCATCCGCGCCACCAGCAACTGGTCGGCCTCGTTGGCCGGCAGGGTGTGGGTTTGAGCGTCGTCCAGATATTGCAGGCGGTGTTCCAGATTGCGCAGGAAGGTGTAGGAAGCCAGCAGTTGATAGACGATGGCGTGGCTTAGCAGGCCTTTTTCAGCGATGATGCGCAAGGTGGTGCGGGTCGAACGGTCGCGCAGCGCGGCGTCGCGGCCGCCCCGTATCAGCTGGAACACTTGCGCCAGGAATTCGATTTCGCGGATGCCGCCCCGGCCCAGCTTGACGTTGTTGCTGCGGTCCGGGTGCAGCCGCTCCTGACGGTTGACCTCGGCGCGGATCTGCGCGTGCATGTTGCGGATGGCGTCGATGACGCCGAAGTCCAGGTAGCGGCGGAACACGAAGGGGCGCACGATGGCGTCCAGCGCGGCGATCTCCTCGGGTTTGCCGGTGACGGCGCGCGCCTTGACCCAGGCGTAGCGCTCCCATTCGCGGCCCTGGACGATCAGATATTGCTCCACCATATTGAAGCTGGCGGCCAGCGGACCGGAGCCGCCGTTGGGCCGCAAGGCCATATCAACGCGGAACGTGTAGCTATCTTCCGTGATCTCCGCGATGGCCGCGATCAGCTTCTTGCCCAGGCGGATGAAAAACTCGTGGTTGGACAGGCTGCGCTGGCCCGGCGCCACGACCACGGTGTCGCCGTCCTCCGGATAGACGAAGATCAGGTCGATGTCGGACGACACGTTGAGCTCGCGGCCGCCCTGTTTGCCCATCGCCAGCACGATCAACTCCTGCGGCTGGCCGGATTCGCGCCCGGTCGGGGTGCCGTGGGCGGCGGTCATCTCGGCGGCGAGTTCGCGCAGATGCTGCTGGATGGCGAAATCGGCCAAGCGGGTCATGGTCTCCACCACCTCGGCCAGATTGGCCCGGCCCTCCAGGTCGCGTCGGATCAGCCCGCACACCAGCAGGTTGCGCAACCGGCGCATGGCGCGCTGCAGCGGCAGGGGCGGGGCGCCCGCCGGCACGGCGGCCGCCTCCCTGGCCAGATACGCGTCCAGGTCGATCTGGGCCAGCGAAACCTGGGTGATTTCATCGGCTTTGGCGGCGCGGTCGGGCGCGGCGGCCAGCCAGCGTTGATAGAAGCGGGAGGCCGACGGGGTGACAAGCGGTGTGACTGTGGAGGTGACGGCGGTTGCGTTCATTGGCTGCGATTGTCCCGATACGAATAAGTTGGCCCCCGCCGGACACGTAAAACCGGCGCAACCAGGGCTAACAGGCGCTATGTTAGCGGTGCGATGCGGTAGAATGCGCAGGCTGGGAGCTTGAAAAAACCGAGTGTAGCGATTTTATTTGACGCATGGCCTGATTTATTAGCTTATTGATGCAAAAACAAGAAGAGGAGAGCGTGACAGACGAGGGGCCGTTGGCCGCCCGCTGGCATCGGCTTCGTGCGGCCTACCGCTTCTGCAATGTGGCCACCCACCATGTGCTGGGGTTCTCGGTCAAGCTGGTGTTGCTGCTGTATTTCGCCTTCACCATCCTGTTCCTGGTGCTGCGCTACGCGGTGCTGCCGAATATCGACCACTACAAGGGCGATATCGAGCGCGCCGCAAGCCGCGCGGCCGGCAACCCGGTCACGATTTCCCGCATTTACGCTTCCTGGAACGGCTTGCGCCCCAGCCTGTACCTGGGCGACGTGGTGCTGCACGACGGCCAGGGACGCCAGGCGCTGGCGCTGCCCGGCGTGTCGGCCACCTTGTCGTGGTGGACCGTGCTGGCCGGCGGCCCCCGTTTCGAATCGCTGGTGCTGACCCGTCCCGACCTTGACCTGCGACGCGAAGCCGACGGCCGCCTGTACGCGGCCGGCATGTATCTCGACCCCGACAAACCGAGCGACGGCAAGGCCGCCGACTGGCTGCTGTCGCAGCGCGAGATCGTCATCCGCGAGGGCCGCGTGCGCTGGACCGACAAGCAGCGCGCGGCGCCAACGCTGGCGCTGGAGGGCGTCACCGTCGTGCTGCGCAACAAGTGGCTGCGCCACCAGTTCGCGCTCAAGGCCACGCCGCCGGCCGCGCTGGCCGCGCCGCTCGACGTGCGCGCCGACTTCACCCATCCAGCTTTCGCCAGCCGCGTGTCCAATGTCTCGATGTGGAAGGGCGAGCTGTACGCCGACATCCGCGACACCGACGTCGCCGCCTGGAAAGCCTGGATCGACTTCCCGTTCGTGCTGACCCGGGGCGGCGGCTCGCTGCGCACTTGGCTCGGTTTCGACCAGTCGCGCCTGACCGCCGTGACCGCCGATGTCGGCCTGCGCGACGTCTCGGCGGTGCTGGGCAAAGATTTGCCGCTGCTCGACCTGCGCGAACTGACCGGCCGCATCGCCGCCCGCGAAGACAGTCCGCCGTTGGCGTCGCCGGTCGCCAAGGGCGCGGCAGGGCAAAAGTTCGGCGAGCGCGGCCACAGCATCGAGCTGACCAATCTGACCCTGACCACCAGCGACGGCCTGGTGATGGCGCCGACCTCGCTGTCGGAAACCTTTGTCGCGGCCACCGCCTCCAGGCCGCAAAAATTCCAGTTGCGCGCGCCGCAGCTGGACCTGCGCACGGTGGCCGGCCTGGCCGAGCGCCTGCCGCTGACCGCCGGCCGGCGCAAGCTGCTGGCCGACGCCGCCCCGCGCGGCCTGCTGCGCAATTTTTCGGCCGAATGGACCGGCGCCTTCCCGGCGGTGCAGTCGTACCGGGTCAAGGGCGACCTGGTGGGCGTGGGACTGCAGCCGCAGCCGCCGCGTCCGGCGCAGCCGAAGACGGGCAAGACGCCGGCCACCGCCGCCGTGCCCGGCGTTCCCGGTTTCGACAACCTGACCGGCGCGATCGACGCCACCGACAAGGGCGGCCGCTTCAGCCTGGATTCGCAGCAGTTGGTATTGCAGATGCCGGACCAGTTCAGCGACGCGGCCATGCCGTTCGACAGCCTGAACCTGAAGGCGCGCTGGTCGTTCGAGCCGGACAACCAATTGCTGCTGCAGATCGACGAGATGGCCTTCGTACAGCAGGGGCTGAGCGGCACCTTGAGCGGCACGCACACGATGCCGCTGGCCGGCAAGGGCATGGGCAAGGCCGATCTGACCGGCACCCTGAACAACTTCGAACTCAACCGCATCGACCGGTACCTGCCGATGCAGACGCCGCACGACCTGCGCGCCTGGCTGACCGGCGCGCTCGAAGGCGGCGTCGCCAGCGACGTCAGCGTGCGCCTGCGCGGCGACCTGGCGCATTTCCCCTTCCACGGCGAGCACGCTTCGCAAGGCGAGTTCCGCGTCGCCGGCAAGCTGACCGAGGGCAAGCTGAATTATTCGCCGAATCATTATCTGCAAGACGGCAAGGTGCTGGGCAAGGACGGCAAGCCGCTGCCGCTGTGGCCGCAGGCCGAGCACATCAAGGGCAGCTTCGTGTTCGACCGCGCCCGCATGGAAATCCACGGCGACACGGCCACCACCGGCGGCGCCGCGCTGACCAGGGTCAAGGCGGTGATTCCCGATCTGACCATCCACGATTCGATGCTGGAGATCGACGGCAACGCCGCCGCGACTATGCAGGAATTCCTCAAATATGTCGCCAACAGCCCGGTATTGGGCTGGATCTCGCACTTCACCGAGGACACCCAGGCCAGCGGCAACGCCACCCTGGCGCTCAAACTGCAATTGCCGCTGTCGCACATGATCGACGCCAAGGTGCAGGGCGCCTTGCAGCTCAATAACAACGACATCACCCTGATGAACGATTTGCCGCCGGTGCAGGCGGCGCAGGGCAAGATCGAATTCAACGAGCACGGCGTCAACCTGAACCAGGTGTCGGGCATCTTCCTGGACGGGCCGATTTCGATCACCGGCGGCAGCCAGCGCGACAACGCCATCGTCATCAAGCTGGGCGGCATGCTGACGGCCGACGGTTTCCGCAAGACCTACACGATGCCGGTGATGCAGCGCCTCGGCAGCCATTTCTCCGGCGCCACGCGCTACAACGGCACGGTGACGGTGCGCGACCACCAGCTGACGGTCGCGGTCGATTCGAACCTGGCCGGGCTGGGGCTGGACTTGCCGGCGCCGCTCAACAAGGCGGCGCCGGACGCGATGCCGCTGCGCTTCCTGCTGACCAGCGGGCTGACGCCGGACGCCAACAACGCGCTGCACGACGAAATCCGCATCGCCTTGGGCACCAGCATCGCGGCGCGCTACCAGCGCCAGAAGATCGCCAAGACTCCGTGGAAACTGGTGCGCGGCGGCATCGGCGTCAACACCCCCGCGCCGGAACCCGACAGCGGCCTGGCGGTCAACATCAGCCTGCCGGCATTGAACGTCGATTCCTGGCTGGACTTCGGCAACGCCGTGGCCGGCCAGCATGAGCCATCGGGCGCGGAGGGCGGGGCCCCGGCCGACGCCACCGACTTCGCCCAATACGTGGTGCCGGACACCATCGCCGCCCGCAGCAGCGAACTGGTCATCGGCGACCGCAAGCTGGAGAACGTCGTCGTCGGCGTCAGCCGCCAGAAAACGGTGTGGCAGGCCAGCATCGATTCCACGCAGGCCAACGGCTACCTGACCTGGAGCGAACCGTCCACCGGCCACGGCCTGGGCAAGGTGACGGCGCGCCTGTCGTCGCTGGTGATCCCGGCGTCGGCGTCGAATGAGGTGCAGGACCTGCTGTCGGACGGCAAGAGCGCGGCCGCGTCCATCCCGGCGCTCGATGTGGTGGTCGAACGCCTCGAACTGTTCAACAAACCGCTGGGACAACTGGAGCTACAGGCCAGCAACGCGCAATTGCCGAGCGAGAAGGCGCGCGAATGGCGCATCAACAAGCTGTCGTTGACCAACGCCGACGGCGAGCTGACCGGCACCGGCAAATGGGTCACGCGCGAGGGGGCGCACAACACCAGCCTCCACTTCAAGCTGGACATCGCCGACGCCGGAAAATTGCTGGACCGCTTCGGCTTCGTCGGCACGCTCAGGAACGGCAAGGGCTCGCTCGGCGGCGACATCGCCTGGAAGGGCTTGCCGTATTCGCTGGACCTGCCGAGCCTGGAAGGCCAGATCACGATGAACGTGGAAAAAGGCCAGTTCCTCAAGCAGGACCCGGGCGCGGCCAAACTGCTGGGTGTGCTGAGCCTGCAAGCCTTGCCGCGCCTGCTCAAACTCGATTTCCACGACGTCTTCTCCGAGGGCCTGGCGTTCGACGGCATCACCGCCAATGCCAGCATCCATCAAGGCATCGCCAAGACCGACAACTTGAAAATGCACGGCGTGGCCGCTACGGTGTTGATGGACGGAACCGCCGACATCGCCAACGAGACCGCCAACCTGCACGTGGTCGTCATTCCCGAGGTCAACCTGGGCACGGCGCCGCTGGTCTACGCGCTGGCCGTCAACCCGGTCATCGGCCTCGGCAGCTTCCTCGCCCAGCTTTTCCTCAGCGCACCGGTGATGCGGGCGCTGACCTATCATATGCAGGTGACGGGGCCGTGGAAGGCGCCCGTGGTCACCAAGCTCGACGGGGCCAGGGCGGAGCCGCCGCAGGCCGCCAAGGGCGCGCATTAACTCTCCGTTCATCCACGATTGGAACCGCCATGACTAAAGTCGCCGCAGTACAAATGATTTCCTCGCCGTCCGTGACGGAGAACATCGCCACCGCGCGCCGGCTGGTGACGCAGGCCGCCGACGGCGGCGCCACCCTGGTGCTGCTGCCCGAGTACTGGGCCATCATGGGCCTGAGCGACAGCGACAAGGTGGCCGTGGCCGAGCCGCTGGGGCAGGGGCCGATCCAGGACTTCATGTCCTCGCTGGCGCGCGAACTGGAGATCTGGCTGATCGGCGGCACCTTGCCGCTGGCGTCCGACGATCCGGAAAAAGTCGTCAACACCACCCTGGTCTACAACGCCCGGGGCGAGCACGTCGGCCGCTACGACAAGATCCACCTGTTCGGCTTCACCAAGGGCACGGAGTCGTACAACGAATCGAAAACCATCGTGCCGGGCAAGAACGTCGGCGTGGTCGAGGCGCCGTTCGGCAAGGTCGGCATGTCGGTCTGCTACGACCTGCGCTTCCCCGAGCTGTACCGCGCGATGGGACCGGTCTCGCTGATCGTCGTGCCGGCCGCGTTCACCTACACCACCGGCCAGGCCCACTGGGAAATCCTGCTGCGCGCGCGCGCCATCGAAAACCAGTGCTATGTGCTGGCGGCGGCGCAGGGCGGCACGCATCCGAACGGCCGCCGCACCTGGGGCCACAGCATGCTGATCGACCCGTGGGGCGCGGTCAAGGACGTGCTGGCCGAGGGCGAGGGCGTGGTCAAGGGCGACATCGATCCACTGTTCATCGAAGGCGTGCGCCAGAGCCTGCCCGCGCTGAAGCACCGCACCATGTGAACCCCATACAATTGCGCAATAATTCGAACCGGAGCACCATCATGAAGCCTTTTGAACCCAACCTGTCCACCCTGGCCGTCGCGCGCGATATCCTGCTGACGCCGTTCGGACTGGACGAGGCCAAGCTGCTCAAGACGCTGGGCGCGATGTTCACGCACAAGGTCGACTATGCCGACCTGTATTTCCAGTTCACCAAGAACGAGGGCTGGAGCCTGGAGGAGGGCATCGTCAAGACCGGCAGCTTCTCGATCGACCAGGGCGTCGGCGTGCGCGCCATTTCCGGCGACAAGACCGCCTTCGCCTACTCCGACGAGATTTCCGAAGCGGCGCTGATGGACGCGGCCACCGCGACCCGCACCATCGCCCGCGCCGGCGCCGGCAAGATCAAGGTGGCCGGCGCGATGACGCCGACCGGTGGCCGCTCGCTGTACATGCCCAACGATCCGCTGGCTTCGCTGGACGCGACCGCCAAGGTCAAGCTGCTCGAGCGCATCGAGAAGATGGCGCGCGCCAAGGACCCGCGCGTGGTGCAGGTCATGGCGGGCCTGGCCGGCGAATACGACGTGGTGCTGGTGGTGCGCAGCGACGGCGTGCTGGCGGCCGACATCCGTCCGCTGGTGCGGGTGTCGCTGACGGTCATCGTCGAGCAGAACGGCCGGCGCGAGATGGGTTCGTCTGGTGGGGGCGGGCGCTACGATTACGCTTACTTCAGCGACACCTTGCTGGACTTCTACGCCACCGAGGCGGTCAAGTCGGCGGTCGTCAACCTGGACGCGCGTCCGGCGCCGGCCGGCCCGATGACGGTCGTGCTGGGGCCGGGCTGGCCCGGCATCCTGCTGCACGAGGCCATCGGCCACGGCCTTGAGGGCGACTTCAACCGCAAGGGTTCGTCGACCTTCTCCGGCCGCATCGGCGAGCGCGTCGCCGCCAAGGGCGTGACGGTGGTGGACGACGGCACCCTGGCCGATCGCCGCGGTTCGCTGAACATCGACGACGAAGGCAATCCGACCCAGTGCACCACGCTGATCGAGGACGGCATCCTGAAAGGCTACATCCAGGACACGATGAACGCGCGCCTGATGAAGATGCCTGTGACGGGCAACGCGCGGCGCGAATCGTTCGCGCACCTGCCGATGCCGCGCATGACCAACACCTACATGCTGGGCGGCGACAAGGACCCCGGGGAAATCCTGGCGTCGGTCAAGAACGGTTTGTACGCGGTCAATTTCGGCGGCGGCCAGGTCGACATCACCAACGGCAAGTTCGTGTTCTCGGCCAGCGAGGCGTATATGGTGGAGAACGGCAAGATCACGTATCCGGTCAAGGGCGCGACCCTGATCGGCAACGGCCCGGAGGTGTTGAACCGGGTCTCGATGATCGGCAACGACATGCGGCTGGACCCGGGTGTGGGCGTGTGCGGCAAGGAAGGCCAGAGCGTGCCGGTCGGCGTGGGCCAGCCGACCTTGCGCATCGACGGCGTCACGGTGGGCGGCACCGCGTAGTAAGAATCAAGAGAGCCCGGGCCGGCCAGGCCGGCCCGGGACATCACGTAGGGCGGATGACATCATCCGCCAAAGCCAACGGCCCGACGCCGCAGGCCCGGCTTAAAACCGTACTTAGAATTTATACGTGGCCTTCACATAAAACGTCCGCCCCAACGGATCGGTGTAACGCGGATCGTAACCACTCTGGAACGTCGTCCCCTGGTTGGTATAAGGCGGATTGGTATCGAACAGATTCTTGATCCCCACCGTCAAATCCGTATTCCTGATGCCCGCATAACTGGCCGACAGCGAATACGTCGAATACGCGCGCACCTTGTGATAATAAGCCTCCGCCACATCGTTCTGATCGACATAGCCGCTCATATACTTGTTGGCGAAGCTCGCGCTCCACGGACCCTTCTTCCAGTTGATCGCCGCATTGTGCTTCCAGCGGAACACCGGTGAATTCTCCGCATACACGCCGACGTTTTCAACATACGCGCCGCCCGGCTCGTTCTGATATTCGTAGCTGTGCACCCAGGTGCCGTCGATCACGAAGCTGAAATCGCCGGCCGCCGTGCGCGGCAGTTTCCAGCGCAGGCTGGCGTCGATGCCCGAGGTGTGCACCTCGCCCAGGTTGTCCAGCACCGCGTTCACATACTGCAAGGTCTTGCCGTCGGCCGAGTACACGAAGTAGCTGGCGTACTTGTCGTAGTTGTCGAAGATGGTGGTTTCCGACACCGTGCCGATCTTGTCCTTGATCTTGATATTGAAATAGTCGAGCGACATGCTGACGGCGTTGGTCGGTTCGAACACCGCGCCGATGCTGAAGGTCTTCGACTTTTCCGGCTTCAGGTCGATGTTGCCGCCGCTGCGGATGTACTGCTGCTGGTTGCACGCCAGATTCGGATTGGCGCCCGACACAGCCGTGCCGCCCGGGCACAGCACCGGATCGTCATACGAATTGCTGGTGAAGGTCGACGTGGCCGGGCCGTGCAGGTCGTACAGGGTAGGCGCGCGGAAGCCGGTGTTGTACGAGGTGCGCAGCATCAGTTGCTTGACCGGCTGCCAGCGCAGGCCGATCTTCGGATTGAAGCTGCCGCCGACGTCGTTGTAGTGGTCGTAGCGCGCGGCCATCGACAGCTCGACGTCCTTGGCCAGCGGTACGCTCAGCTCCGAGTACAGCGCGGCGATGTTGCGCTGGCCGGCCTGGTCCTGGGCATCGGCGTAGCCCGAGCTCGACGCCTGCGAGGCCAGCTCGGTGTTGACATCGTAGGTGGCCTTGTCGTGGCGGAACTCGGTGCCGATGGCGAAACCGACCGCGCCCGCCGGCAGGCGGAAGATTTCCCGGCTGACCTTGGCGTCGACGCCGGCGCTGGTCATCTTGGCCGACAGGTATTCGCCGCGCAACTGCGCCGCGTCGATGTAAGCCTGGCCCTCGGCCGATTGCTCGCCGAACGGATTCAGCACGCCGCTGAGCACGCCCGCCTGCATCAGCGAGTCGTTGGTGTAGCCGCCGATGAAGGCGCTGCTGGCCTTGCTGACGGCCCAGGTCAGGCCGACGTTGTAGTCCCAGCCGGCCACCAGGCCTTCCGAGCCGAGCACCAGGCGGTCGGAGATGCTGGTGTCGTAGCCCATGCGGTTGCCGGCCGCGACGGTGCGCCAGTTGACGCTGAGGTCCTCGCCGGTCAGGCCGGCGACGGCCGGCACGCCGGCGCTGCCGCCCGGGTAGTAGGGGCTGGCCGAGGTCAAGGTCAGGCCCGTCAGCGGCGATGGCGCGATGGCGCTGGTGTTGGTGCTGCGGCTGTGCAGGTATTCCACCGTGGCGAGGTTGTCGCCGCCCAGCTTGAAGGTGGCCTTGCCGAGGAAGGATTCCTGCTGCGTCTTCGGAATCGCCTGGATGTATTGGGTGGTGTCGGTGCGGCAGGTGCCGTTGGCGGCGTTGGCAATTAAGCCTTTGCCGACGCAGCCGCCGGCGTAGTACGGATTGCCGGTGATGCTGTTGTCGGAGAAGAAGTTGCCGGGCTGCGAGGTGCCGCTGCTGTTGTTGACGCCGCGGTCGGGACGCACGCTGGTGCTGGCGAAGTCGCGGTCGGCGGCGGCCAATGCGGTCTGCTTGTGGAGGTCGACCACGCCGAAGAAGTTGTAGCCGTCCTTGTTGAGGTCGCCGAAGCCGCCCGACAGGTTCAGGCGCGATTCGCCGCCGGCGCCGCCGGCCTGCGGCTGGAAGCGCTCGACGCTGACGGTCAGGCCTTGCACTTCGCGCTTGGTGATGAAGTTGATCACGCCGCCGATGGCGTCGGTGCCGTAGATGGCCGAGGCGCCGTCGCGCAACACTTCGACCCGTTCCAGCGCCGACAGCGGAATGATGTTGAGGTCGACGCTGGAGCCGTTGAACGGGTGGCTGGCGATGCGGCGCCCGTTCAGCAGTACCAGGGTCTTGTTGGCGCCCAGGCCGCGCAGGTCGGCGCTGGCGACGCCGCCGGTGCCGGAGCCGACCGACTGGCTGCTGCCGGTCGAGCTCTGGTTCATCGAAATGGTGTTCAGCACTTCGGCCGCCGTCGTCAGGCCCTGCTTGACGAAGTCGCTGGCCTTGATGGTGGTGATCGGCAGCGCCGTTTCCGAGGCCAGGCGCTTGATGCTGGAACCGGTCACTTCGACGCGCTGGATGCCGGCGTCGTCGCCGTCGGATTGGATTTGCGCGTGGGCTTGCGTGGACACCGCAAGGCCGCCGGCGAACATCAGGCGCAGCGTTCGGGACATCGCTCTTTCAATGATCATTATTATTTACTCCTGCTATTGGGATGGGTGGGTTTTCATCTGCGGCCCTGTCCGGGCTCTTGGCACGGGCGGGGCGAGCCATCAAAACATTGGGCGTGGCAAGCGGACAATGACCATCCGATAACAGTGCTGATAACCAACAGTGGCAAACGCTCACATCTGTAAAGAGGGATTTGTGCGCAAAGGACCAAGGCCGGCACTGGCGCGCGCGGCGCGGCGATTACAATTGGTCATAACCGATAAGATGTAAAGACAAGCCGCAAGGTGTAAATCTTTGTAGGGGTGACGTTGAGGCTAGTCAAGAAATAGCTTGCCAAGCCTTGCGCGTTGGCGTTATAGTCATTCCACGATATTTACCCAATACCTGTCGAACACGTTCATGACCCACTTCTTCTTTACCGGCTACTTTTACTTTAGCGATTCCAACCCCAAGGCGGTGGAGTAGCGGCCGGTGCACGTAGAAGTAAAAACGAGTTCCCGCAAATCCTGAAAAAACCGCCTGATGAGGCGGTTTTTTTTTACCCCGACATTTTGAATATTTGGAGAACAGCATGCCCCGTACCGACGATCTGCGCATCCGCGAGATGAAGGAATTGGTTCCACCTTCCCACCTGATCCGCGAATTCGCCTGCAGCGAGGCGGCCGAGCACACCGCCGCCAACGCCCGCATCGCGCTGCACCGCATCCTGCACGGCCAGGACGACCGCCTGATGGTGGTCATCGGACCGTGCTCGATCCACGATCCGAAGGCGGCCATGGAATACGCCAAGCGCCTGATCCAGCTGCGCCGCGAACTGGCCGGCGACCTGGAGATCGTCATGCGCGTGTACTTCGAGAAGCCGCGCACCACCGTCGGCTGGAAGGGCATGATCAACGATCCGTACATGGACAGCAGCTTCCGCATCAACGACGGCCTGCGCATGGCGCGCGAACTGTTGCGCGACATCAACGAGCTGGGCCTGCCGGCCGGCACCGAATACCTCGACGTCATCAGTCCGCAATACATCGCCGACCTGATCAGCTGGGGCGCGATCGGCGCCCGCACCACCGAGTCGCAGGTGCACCGCGAGCTGGCGTCCGGCCTGTCCTGTCCGGTCGGCTTCAAGAACGGCACCGACGGCAACGTCAAGATCGCCGTCGAGGCGATCAAGGCCGCCTCGCAACCGCACCATTTCCTGTCGGTCACCAAGGGCGGCCACTCGGCCATCGTCTCGACGTCCGGCAACGAGGATTGCCACATCATCCTGCGCGGCGGCAAGGCGCCCAACTACGACGCCGCCAGCGTGGAGGAGGCCTGCAAGGCGATCGCCGCGCAGGGCCTGGCCGCGCGCCTGATGATCGACGCCTCGCACGCCAACAGCTCGAAGAAGCCGGAGAACCAGGTGCCGGTGTGCGCCGACATCGCCCAACAAGTCGCCGGCGGCGACAGCCGCATCGTCGGCGTGATGGTCGAGTCGCACCTCGTTGCGGGCCGCCAGGATCTGGTGCCGGGGAAAGAACTGACCTACGGCCAGTCGGTGACCGACGGCTGCATCGATTGGGACAGCAGCGTGCAGGTGTTGCAGGGCCTGGCCGCCGCCGTGCGCCAGCGCCGTCTTGCCACTCAGGCAGCGGAAGCTGCTTCGAAGTAAAACTGTAGAAGCTACGCCTCGGCAACACAAACGGCCCCAGTCGCCATATGGGGCCGTTTGTTTTTGCATCTCACTATCAATGCTGTTGTAAGAACCCCGAATCGAGCCCAAGATCGGTTGACACTTAATTCCGTGGCATGTTTTTATACTAACCACGCTAGGTGTCGATGGACACCTTCCTTAACTAAACCAATCGGTACCAATGATGATCGCGATCCGTTGCCACCTTGGCTGCGGGCGTTGGACAGACACGCCAATCGCGGGGAGGATTAGCGGAACGCTGTAATCGGCCATCTACGAGCCGTCGTTGACGCATGCATGGCCGATTACGCTGCGCTAATCCGCCCTACGTGATTTAGACGAGCGCTTCAGTTCGCGGCATTGCCTGGACCGGTGTTTTCCAAAACTATTGCGGAGGTGGGCCATGATGCAGGAAACAGTGTTGTGCCGTTCGTTGCGCTTGATGTTTACAGGGGGCGCGTGTTGCGCGCTCGGCCTGCTGGCCCTGCCGGCGCCGGTCCTCGCGCAGGAGGCGGCGGCCGGCGACCCGGTCATGCCGCGCGTGGAGATCACCGGCTCGTCGATCAAGCGCATCGCCAGGGAGGGGGCGTTGCCGGTGCAGGTGCTCAGCGCGGCCGACATCAAGCAAAGCGGCGCCACCTCGGCAACCGAACTGATCCAGATGCAGCCGTCGATGCAGGGCTTCGTGCCGGCGTCGAGCTCGGTCAACGGCGGCGGCGCCGGCGTCACCACCGCCGCGCTGCACTCGCTGCCGTCGAAGTACACGCTGGTGCTGCTGGACGGCCAACGCATGGCGCCGAGCGCGCTCGGCTCGAGCCAGGGCGGCGGCTACGCGGTCAACATCGAGAGCATCCCGCTCGAGGCGGTCGAACGGGTCGAGATCCTGGCCGACGGCGCCTCGGCGCTGTACGGCTCGGACGCCATCGCCGGCGTGGTCAACTTCATCCTGAAAAAAGACCTGACCAAGGGCGAGATGACCGCCACCTACGGCCAGCCGAAAAAATCCGGCGGCTCGTGGTCGAGCGCCGGCATCACCAAGGGCTGGGGCGACCTGGAGAAGGACCGCTGGAACATCCTGGCCTCGTACAGCCACGAGGAACAAGAACGGCTGACGGCGCTGCAGCGCGACTTCTCGGCGCGCGGCGCCTTCTTCCGCTTCGGCAGCGGCGGGCGCCAGTATTACTTCGACCAGCGCACCGGCAACACCGAGCCGGCCAACATCACCTTCAACGTGCGCCCGCGCGGCTCGGCCGACACGGTCGAGACCAGCGGCGTGGCGATCAATCCCTACCTGGCCGCCAACGGCAATTGCGGCAGTGCGCTGGCCGGGCCGCAGGGCACGCAATGCCGCTTCAACTACGGCGCGACGGTGGAGAACATTCCCGGCTCGCACCGCGACAGCGGCCTGCTCAAAGGCACCTTGAAGCTCAACGATTCGACCACGGTGTGGGGCGAGCTGGTGCTGTCGAGCTATGCGATGATCGCGCAATACGCGCCGTCGGCGCAGCCGATGGGCGTCAACACCACCGACCGCTTCCCGCAGTTGTATTCCCGCTATGTGCAGCCCTACCTGGACGCCAACAACCTGGAAAACCCCAGCGGCGAGGCGACCCTGGGCTACCGCTCGGTGCTGATCGGCGGGCGCGCCGACAAGTACCAGACCGACGCCCGCCACTTCGCCGCCGGCATCGACGGCAACCACTTCGGCTGGACCTGGAACGCCAGCCTAATCCTGTCGAAGACCAAGCTCAAGGATGTGGCCGCCGGCGGCTATTCCGACTACGACAAGCTGGCCGCGCTGGTCGCCTCCGGCGCCTACGATCCGGTGACCGGTATCGGCGCCGAACAGCTGCGCGGCGCGCTGGTCAACGGCACCGTGTTCTCGAAGACCGACTCCAAGCTCGACACCTTGCACGGCGCGGCCCAGCACGACATGTTCAGCCTGCCGGGCGGCATGTCCATCGTCTCGCTGGGCGGCGACTTTTCGAAGACGCGCTACCAGACCGATTACCATCCGACCATCCTGTCCGGCTCCGGCTATTCGACGCAGCCGGCGTCGGCCAACTACCCGGTCGGCGGCAGCTACGGCCAGGTGCCGTTCGACGCCAAGCGCGACAACTGGGGCGTGTTCACCGAGATGCTGCTGCCGGCCACCAAGACGCTGGAGGCGACCGTGGCCGCCCGTTACGACAGCTACGACAAAACCCACAGCGGCTACATCTTCGAGCGGCTGGCCGACGCCAGCGGCCTGCGCCAGCGCCTGCCCGGCGGCGACGTCGGCAACGACTTCAGCAAGGCCACCTACAAGGTCAGCGCGCGCTGGACGCCGGTCGACACGGTGCTGCTGCGCGCCTCCTACGGCACCGGCTTCAAGGCGCCCAACATCAACGACATCGCCGGCTCGCCGACCTTCTTCGGCAGCACGGCCGGCAGCTATTCCTGCCCGTTCCCCGGGTCGCGCGGCTGCCAGGTGGGCTCGGCGCAGTACGACCTGTTGACCGGCCCCAACGGCGCCAGCGGCGCCGACGGATTGCAGCCGGAGAAGTCCAAGCAATGGACCGTCGGCGGGCGGGTCGAGCCGCTGGCCGGCCTGTCGCTGGGGATGGATTTGTGGAACGTGCAGATCCGCAACCAGGTGTTGTCGGCGGGCGTGCCGGAGCAGGTGGGGTTCGCCAATCCGCAGGCGTACCAGCGGCTGTTCGTCAATCCGTATCCGGACCCGGCCGGCTACACCACCATCGGCTACATCCTGGCGCCGATCAATGGCGGCGTGGCCAACTACCGGGGCATCGACTGGGACTTCACCTACCGCCTGCGCTCGCGCATCGGCGACCTGCGGGCGGGCTGGACCGGCACGTATATGCTCAAGCAGAACTACACCACCACGGCCGGCGGCGAGGTGCAGTCGGACCTGGGCCGCTTCGGGCCGGACAACGCGGTGGTGTTCCGCCTGCAGAGTCATTTGAATCTGAGTCTGGTCACGGGCAAGCTGACCAACACCTTGACGGCGCATTACCGCTCGGGCTACCACGACCAGCCGTATCCGATCGACACGGCGATCTTCGCCGTCAATCCGGATGGGAGCATCGGCGATTCGGTGGCGTTCGAGGGCTTGCGCACGGCGTCGTACACGACGTTCGATTGGCAAGGGAAATATGATTTTGGCGCGTTCAGCTTGACGGCAGGGATCAAGAATTTGTTCGACCGCGATCCGCCGTTGACGTTGCAGAACGCCGGGGGCGGCAACCAGCTTGGCTATGACGCGCGCTACAGCGATCCGCGCGGGCGCTCGTTCTACATCACCGGCAATTACCGGTTCTGACGCGGTGTTGGGGGAGCGTGGCGGATTACGCTGCGCTAATCCGCCCTACGTGCCTCCTCGTGACGCGGGCGTAAATGGCCCACGGAGACACGTAGGGCGGATTAGGCGGCACGCCGTAATCCGCCACGCTCCGCCAGCGACGCAAAAAAAGGACTCCGAAGAGTCCTTTTGGTCATTCCACCGTGGGGTTAGAACTTGTAGTTGCCCGTCAGGTAGAAGGTGCGGCCCAGCGGGTCGGTGTAGCGCCCGTCGTAGCCGGACTGGTTGCCGCCGCCGGCGTTGCGCATGGTGAACGGCGGGTCGATGTCGGCCAGGTTCTTGATGCCGGCCGTCAGCGAGAACTGCTTGGTCAGCTGCGCCTTGGTCTGCCAGTCGAACGTGGTGTACGAACTGACGCGGCGCGTCAGCGGCACGTAGCCGCCGAGCGAGCCGTCGGCCAGGATTTCACGCACCACCGAGTTGTCCTCGTTGTATTCCTGGTCGGTGTAGCCCGAATGGTAGTTGGCCGTCAGCGAGTGGATGAACATATTGGTGCGCAGCGACGCGGTCAGCTTCGAGATCACGCGGAACGTGACGTCGGCATACGAGTTGAAGCGGCCGATGTTCTTCTCCACGCCGGTGCCGGGATTGTCCTGCTCGGCCTTTGTCATGAAGGTGCCGGTCCACTGCAGCGCCACCTTGCCCAGCGCGGTGCTGGTGCGGTAGGTGTGGTCCCAGTCGATGCCCTGGTAGTGCGCGGTCGACAGGTTGAACGGCGTGAGCGCCGCCACCAGCACGTCCTGCTTCTGGATCGGGTCGAAGTAGCTGCGCAGCAGGCTGTCGTACACGGTCGGATTCTCGAACACCAGGTTTTCCGACAGCGTGGCGATCTGGTTGGTCAGCTTGACGTCCCAGAAGTCGAAGCCGAGCGACAGGCTGGGGATCGGCTCGAGGCGGAAGCCGAGCGTCGCTTGCTTCGATTCCTCCGGCAGCAGCGCGCCTTCGCCGGTGGCGGCGTTGCCGCCGCTGAGCAGGCCGTATTCGGCCGGGCCGTGGCACAGGCGGAAGCGCGGATCGGTCGGCGAGGTGATCGGGCAGTTATGGAACTGCGACGAGCCGCCGTTGACCAGCGGCTTGACGATGTCGGTCAGCACCGGCGCCTTGAAGCCGGTGCCGTAGGAGGCGCGCACCAGCAGCATGTCGACCGGATTCCAGCGCAGCGCCAGTTTGTAGGTCGCCTTGCTGGCGGTCTTGCCCTGCTTGCCCGAGCCGAGCAGGTTGCCGTCGGTGTCGAAGTTCTTGTCGTTGGTGACGGCGCCGAAATCGTCGTAGCGGGTCGACGCGGTCAGGTCCATGTTTTTGAGCACCGGCAGCAGCAACTCGCCATACGCGCCCCAGTTCTTGCGGCTGGCGTCGACCGGCAGCGCGCCGGAGGTGCCGCCGACGATCGCGTCGTCGAAGTCGGGCTGCTGCTTGTTCGGGCCCTGGTTGTACGGGCTCGGCGCCTCCGAATATTTCTGGCGGGTGAAGTCGGCGCCGACGGCCAGTTGGGCCGCGCCGGCCGGCATCTTGAACAGTTCGGTCGTCACGCTGGCCTGCACCTGGTCGAGCGTCGACTTGGTCGCGCCTAACTCGATGCCCAGCACGGCCGGCGCCAGGATGCCTTGCGAGGTGCCCGGCGGCGCGAACGGATCGAACTGGCCGGATGTGACGAGGGCGTCGAAGGCGTTCAGGCTCATGTAGCCGCCGGCGGCGGTGTCGGTCTGCTTGTTTTCCGAGTGCGTGAACGCGGCGCGGTAATCGAAGCCCTTGACGGCGCCTTCGACGCCGAAGGCGAGGTGCTTGGCGACGGTTTTGTAGTTGTCGGCGCGGCCGCCGGCGTCGACCAGGCGCAGACTCATCGTCGCGCTGTCGACGGTGGCGCCGGCCGGCACGCCGACGCGCGCCAGGTACGGCGCGATCGAGCGCGCGTACAGCGCGCTGTCGAGCGGCACGCCCAACGGCTGGGCCGGCGGCGCGTACTGGGCGGTGTTGGTGAACGACGAACCGAGCGCCTCGGCGAAGAAGTTGGCGCTGTCGTTGATCTTGTAGTTGAGCGAGGCGAACACGCTGTCGCGCTTGATGGCCGGGGTGTTTTGTACGGTGGCGGCGTAGTCGAACTGGCAGCGGGTCGGGCTGATGCGGAACACATTGCTGCCGTTGCAGGCGCCGGTGGCCAGCAGGTTGGGGCTGAACAGCACGCTGCCGGCCGATTGGTCCGGGTTGGTGTACTGGACGGTGGCGGTGCCGGGCATCGAGTTCGAGCTCAACTGGTAGAGGCTGTAGTTCTTGCCGTTCGACGAGAACGGGATCACGCCGCTCTTGGAGAAGTCGCGGTCGCGCGCCCACGAGGCCTTGGTCTCGTCGTGCGAAGCCGACACCAGCACGTTGAAGCCGTCCTTTTCGATGTCGCCCCAGCCCTTGGAGATCGACGCGGTCTGGGTGCGTCCGCCGCGGCTGCGCGGCTGGCTGTAGGAACCCTCGATGATGGCGTCGGTCTGGTTTTTCTTGAGGATGAAGTTGACCACGCCGGCGATCGCGTCCGAGCCGTACAGCGTGTTGGCGCCGTCGGTCAGGATCTCGACGCGCTCGACCGCCGCCAGCGGGATGCTGGCCAGGTTGACGGTGGAGCCGGAGGTGGCCGGCGCCAGGCGGCGCCCGTTGAGCAGCACCAGGGTGTAGCCTTCGCCGATCGAGTGGATCGACGCCGATTGCAGGCCGCCGCCGCCGCCGTTGACCGACATCGACGAGGTGGTGAATCCTTGCATCGACGGCAGGGTGGCGATCAGGTCGGCGACGCTGGCCGCGCCGCTTTGTTCGATCTGCGCCTTCGACAGCGTCTGCACCGGCAGCGCGCCCTCGGCGGTGATGCGTTTGATGCTCGAGCCGGTGATCTCGACGCGCTGGACCGGCGCGTCTTCGGTTTGCGCCACGGCCGCCTGCATGCCCAGCGCCAGGCCTCCGGCGCAAATCAGACGTACCGAACGTGACAGAACTGTTTCAACCATCATTGTGTGACTCCCAATTTAAAACGGCAAACACGGGTGTGAGATGTTGTGTCGGCGGTCTGTCCGCCCCGGAAAGGCCTTTAACGTTCTTTCCATAGTGCTATCAAAGCACCCGGCGCGTTTTGGTGTCAATGCGGCGGCTGGGCACCGTTTGACGTATCGGCGCGATGCGCCGGCGGCCGCGCGCGCGCCAAAGCGGCGCGTCAAAACGCTCTAATTTGGTGGGGCGCGGCCGCGCGTGTCGTGAAAATTGGTTTGCTATCAAAAAAGAAGTGAATATCCGGACCCCACGCCCGCGGGGCGTGCGGGACCTTGTGCGGAGTTCGTCATGGTAAATTTGCCTTGATACGGGCGGTCGCGTTACATTTTTGCCACATCCGCCGCAGCGCGTTGCCGACACCCAATGAAAACGGCCCGGTCGACGTATTGACCGGGCCGTGGGGCGCGCCGCGCGTGGCGGCGGCCGGGCTTGGAACAGGGCAGGGAACCCTGGTTTAGAACCGGTAGGTGCCGGTCAGGTAGAAGGTGCGGCCCAGCGGATCGGCGTAGCGGCCGTCGTAGCCCACCTGGTTGCCGCCGCCCGAGTTGCGCACCGAGAACGGTGGGTTCTCGTCGAGCAGGTTGCGGATGCCGGCGGTGATCGTCAGGTTCTTCACATAGTCGAGCTTGATCTGGTAGTCGGCCGTGGTGTACGAACGCACGTCGCGCTCCATCGCCGCCACGCCGCCGATGCTGCCGTCGGCGTTGACCACGCGCACGGCGGCGTCGTCCTCGCTGATCGGCTTGTCATGGTAGCCGGAACGGTAGTTGACGGTGATCGAGTTGCTCAGCTTGTCCGAAGTCTTGAGCGCGAACACCAGCTTCGACACCACGCGGAACACCACGTCGTCGTAGGAGTTGAAGCGGCCGATCGATTTCTCGAGGCCGACGCCCGGCACGTCCTGCTCGGCCTTGAGCATGTAGGTACCGGTCCAGTTGACGCTGGCGCGGCCGATCGGGGTGTTGCCGCGCAGGGTGCTGTCCCAGTCGATGCCACGGAAGTGCGACGACGCCAGGTTCAGCGGCGAGCGCACGGCCACCAGCACGTTGCTCTTCTGGATAGGGTCGGCGTAGACCGCGATCCATTGGTTGGCCAGCACCGGGTTGGTGAACAGCTGGTCCTGCGAGAAGGTGCGGATCTGGTTCTTCAGCTTGACGTCCCACATGTCCAGGCCGAACGAGATGGCGGTGGTCGGCTCCAGGCGGAAGCCGAGCGTGGCCTGCTTGGACGTTTCCGCCTGCAGCGAGCCGGCGCCGGTGGCCGGGTTGCCGCGGTCGAGCAGGCCGTATTCCGACGAGCCCGGACGGCAGTAGACCGCGCGCGGGTCCGGCGCCTTGACCGGGCAGGCGAAGGCGTTCGACGAGCCGGCGTTCTTGAGCGGGTCGGCGATGTTGTTCATCGTCGGCGCCTTGAAGCCGGTGCCGTAGGAGCCGCGCAGCAGCAGCGACTGGGTCGGCGTGTAGCGCGCGGCCAGCTTGTAGGTGGCCTTGGCGACGTCCTCGCCGACCTTGCCCGACGGCGACGGGTTGCCGCTCGAATCGTAGCTGATGTTTTTCTTGTCGACCGCGTCATAGCTGTCGTAGCGCACGGCGGTGGTCACTTCCAGGCCCTTCATGACCGGCATCAGCAACTCGGCGAAACTACCCCAGTTGTTGCGGCTGGCGTCGAGCGGCTGCGAGCCGGTGCCGCCGCCGATCGTCACGTCGGTCCAGCCCGGATTGCCGGGGCCGGGGCCGATGTTGATGCGCGATGGATTGTCCTTGTAGCTTTGCTTGGTGAAGTCGGCGCCCACGCCCAGCGAGGCCGAACCGCCCGGCAGGGTGAACACTTCACGCGAGGCTTGCGCGCTGACCACGTCGATCTTCGACTTGACCACGCCCAGCTCCTGCTGCAGCACGGCCGGGGCCAGGGTGCTGGCGGCGCCCGGGTTGGAGACGAACGGGTTGTAGGCGCCGGTGCGCACCAGTTCCTCGAACTTGTCGCCGCTCATGTAGCCGGCCACCGCCGTGTCGATCTGCTTGTTCTGCGAGTGGGTGTAGGCCGCGCCCATGTCCCAGCCGGCCAGCGTGGTGTCCACGCCGACCACGAAGTGGGCGGCGTCGGTGCGGTATTCGTCGGTGCGGCCGCCGGCGTCGGCGCCGCGGTAGTACAGCAGCGCGTCGGTGACGTCGTTGGCGTTGATGCCCTGGCCGGCCAGCAGCGGCACGACCGAGCTGTTATACGCGCCCAGGTAGCTGTTGTTGACGGTCTTGACGCCCGACACCGGGTCGGTGCTGAACACGGTCAGCGGCTGCGCGGCCGGCGCGTAGCGCGCGGTGTTGGTGAACTTCGACAGCACCAGTTCGCTGAACATGGTGGTGTCCTTGCCCAGCTTCATGCTGCCGTTGGCGAACACGCTGTCGCGCTTCAACTGCGGCAGCAGCTGCACGGTCGCGGCGTAGTCGAAGCGGCAGGCGCCGCCGCGCGAGAAGGTGTTGGCCTGGGTGCAGCCGCCCTTGTTGAGCAGATCGGTGTTGAGGACGACGTCGTCGTTGGGGGTGATCACTTCGACGTTGGCCGGGGTCGAGTTGATACTGGTCTGCCAGGTCGCGTACTGCTTACCGTTGTTGGTGAACTTTTGCACGCCCGAGTTGCCGAAGCTGCGCTGGTTGGCGTTGAGCGCCTTTTGCTCGTCGTGGCTGTACGACAGCTGGATGTTGTAGCCGTCGGTGTCGAGGTCGCCGAAGCCCTTGGAGATCGAGAAATTGGTGGTGTGGCCGCCCGCTTTTTCCGGCGCGGTCAAGGTGCCGTCGATGATCAGGTCGCGCTGGTTCTTTTTCAGGATGAAGTTGATGACGCCGGCGATGGCGTCCGAGCCGTACAGGGTCGAGGCGCCGTCGGTCAGGATCTCGACGCGCTCGACGGCGGCCAGCGGGATGCTGGCCAGGTTGACGGCGCTGCCGGTGCCGTACGGCGCCATGCGGCGGCCGTTGAGCAGCACCAGCGTGTATTGGGTGCCGAGCGCGTGCACCGAAGCGGTCTGCACGCCGCCGCCGTTGCCGTTGACCGAGGCGGAGGAGGTGATGAAGCCTTGCATCGACGGCAGTTGGGCGACCAGGTCGGCAACGTTGTTGACGCCGCTCTGGTCGATATCGGCGCGGGTCAGCGTCTGTACCGGCAGCGAACCTTCCTTGGCGATGCGTTTGATCGACGAGCCGGTGATTTCCACCCGGGTCATGGTGTCGGTCGACGCATCCGGGGTTTGGGCCACGGCGGCCTGCATGCCCAGGACCAGGCCGCCGGCGCACATCAGACGCACGGAGCGTGCCAATACTGTTTCAACCATCATATGTTGCTCTCCCAATTTTAAAACGCTGAACACTTGTTATCGGCGAGCCGCCGGCGAAGAAAACGCTCTTCATCCGTGCATCAGATCACCCGGCGCGATTTACTGTCAATGTGCAAAGCCGGGTAAAAAAGCACCACTGTGCTTCAATTCAACCCCGGGTCCCGTGCGCCAATCCGGGGAGGAAAGCGCTCTAATTTGGTGCATTGTCGATTGGAATGTGTTGAAAGTTTGATTTGCTTTTAAAAATGAAGCGAATATCCGGCGCCCGCTCCTTTCCACGCAACATGTTTGTGCAAAATTAAGGGCTATGAATATGGATTAATGTTTTTACATGGCGTTACATTTATGCCACAAACCCCGGCCGGACATGAAAAAACCCGGACGCGCCAGTCGGCGGGTCCGGGTCGCCGCCAGCCCCGGGGGGGGCGTGCATAGCACTGACGCTTAGAAGGTGTAGCTGCCGCGCAGGTAGATCGCACGGCCGACCGCGTCGGTGTAGCGCGGATCGTAGCCCTTCTGGAACAAGGTGCCCTGGTTCGAGAACGGCGGGTCCTTGTCGAGCAGGTTCTTGATGCCGGCCGTCAGGCTCACGCCCTTGAAGCCGGTGTAGGTGCCGGACAGGTTCCACAGGCTGTACGACGGCACCTTGTTGAGGAACTCGTCGTCGATGTCCAGGTTCTGGTCGGTGTAGCCGGACTTGAACGACTGCGCCAACGTCGCGGCCCACACGCCCTGGCGCCAGTTCAGCGCGGCGTTGTGCTTCCAGCGGAACACCGGATTGTTGGCGGCGTAGCGGCCGACGTTCTGGGTGTATGGACCGCCGCGTTCGTCCTGGTACTCATACTTGTGGACGTAGGTGCCGTCGACCGTCAACGTGAAGGTGCCGTACGGGGTGGAACCGGAACGCATCGTCAGGCTGACGTCGAGGCCGTCGGTGTTGACCTTGCCCAGGTTTTCCTTCAAGTCCAGAATCGCGAACGGCGAGCCGTCCGGATTGCGCAGGAAGCGGTCCTGGTACTTGGCGTAGTCGCCGTAGATGGCTTCCTCCGGCAGCGCGTTGATCTTGTCCTTGAGCTTGATGTTCCAGTAGTCGACCGACAAGGTCGCTTGCGGGATAGGCTCGATCACCACGCCGAAGGCGAAGGTTTTCGATTTTTCCGGGCTCAGGTTCTGGTTGCCGCCCTGCAGTTTGAACTGTTGCAGGTCGCAGTCGCGCAGCGGGTTGGCGATCGGGTTGTTCGCCAGCACGCCGCCCGGGCACAGGATCGGGTCGTTGTACGAGTTGTTGGTGTCGTTCTTCGACTGCGGCGCGTTTTTCTCGAACAGGGTCGGGGCGCGGAAGCCGGTCGAGGCCGAACCGCGCAGCACGATTTGCTTGGTCGGTTGGTAGCGCACGCCCAGTTTCGGGTTGGTGGTGTTGCCGACGTCGCTGTAGTCGTCGAAACGGGCGGCCAGCTGCACTTCCAGGTCCTGGATCAGCGGCAGGTTGACTTCGCCGAACACGGCCTTGATGGTGCGCGCGCCGGAGGTCGACTGCGAGCCGGACAGGCCCGAGCTGGTCGCCTGGCCGGCGATGTCGCGGTTGACGGTGAAGTCGGCCTCTTCGCGGCGCAGTTCGCCGCCGATGGCCACCGCCAGCTTGCCGCCCGGCAGGTCCATCAGCTCGCGGCTGGCCTTGGCGTCGATGCCGGTGTTGCGCGTCTTGCCTTTTTGGACCTGGCCGCGCAGCGCGGTGCTGTCGAGATAGGCCTTGCCGGCGGCGTCCTGCTTGCCGAACGGATTGAGGATGCCGTTGGCGACGCCGGCGGCGAAGCTCTCGTCGCGCACATAGCCGCCGGTGAAGTATTCGGCCGAACGGCTTTCCGACAGGTTGAAGCCGGTTTTGTAGTCCCAGCCGGCCAGCAAGCCTTCGACCGAGAACACCAGGCGATCGGCCGCGCCCTTGGAATTGATTTCACGCTGGCCGGCTTCGGTCGGACGCCAGTTGACCGACAGCGGCTGCCCGGACAGGCCCGGCATGGCCGGCACGCCGCCCGAGTTGCCCGGGTAGTATTTGCTGGTGGTCGGCAGCAGCAGGCCGGTCTGCGGCGGCGGCGCCGTGTGCGAGACGACGTCGTTTTCCGAGTGCAGGTACTCGATCGAGGCCAGGTGGTCGTTGTTGAGCTTGAAGGTGGCCTTGCCGAAGAAGGCGGTTTGCTTCTGCTCGGGCAGGTCGTCGATCTGGCGCGTGTAATCCTGGCGGCAGGTGCCGTTGCTGGCGCGCGGCACCGACAGCGGCGCGTCGCAGCCGGTGGCGAAGCCGGGGTTGCCGGTGACGCTGGAACCCGGGTCGAAATAGTTGCCGGGGAAGGTGGTGCCGGAGGTCAGGTCCAGGCCACGGGACGGAATCACGCCGGTCTTGGAGAACTCGCGCTGCTGCGACGTCAGGATGTCGATCTTGTGGTGGTCGAACACGCCGAAGACGTTGTAGCCGTCTTTTTCCAGGTCGCCGAAGCCGCTGGAGATGTTGACGCGCTTCTCGTCGGCGCCGGGCGCGCGCGGCAGCACCGCCTCGGCCGTGATGGTGGTGGCGTTGACCGAGCGTTTGGTGATGAAGTTGATCACGCCGCCGATGGCGTCGGTGCCGTAGATGGCCGAGGCGCCGTCGCGCAGCACTTCGACGCGTTCGAGGGCCGAGACCGGAATGATGTTGAGGTCGACGCTGGCGCCGTCGTACGGATGGTTGGCGATGCGCCGGCCGTTGAGCAGCACCAGGGTTTTATCGCCGCCCAGGCCGCGCAAGTCGGCGCTGGCCGCGCCGCCGGTCGGCAGGCCGCTGCTGTTGCCGCCCACGACGTTGCCGGCGCCGAAGCTCGAACTGTTCGACGGGATGCGGTCCAACACTTCCTGGGCCGTGGTCAGGCCTTGCTTGACGAAGTCGTCGGCCTTGAACACGGACAGCGGGTTGGCCGTCTCCGACACCAGGCGCTTGATCGAGGAGCCCGTTACTTCGACGCGCTGCATCGGCTGGTCGGCGGTTTGCGCCAGCGCTTGACCGACCGGCGCGATCAGTCCCAGGCCCAGCAGGCCGCCGGCGCAGACGAGGCGTACGGATCGTGCCAATGTTGTTTCAACCATCATTCTGTTGTTCTCCCAATTCTTTTATGTCGACGGCCACGCGGTGGCCGGTGTTTTTTGTCGGCAGATGCCAGTGGGAAAAACGTGACGTTTTCCCCGTTCCCCATCAGATCACCACGCGATATCGCCTGTCAACGTAGAAAGTTTTGCGTATCCCGTTAAAACGCCGGATTTCATGCGAGCAGGGCCAGCGCCAATTTGGCGCCAAAAAACGTTCTAATTTGGTGCGGAGGGGGAAACGGTGCTGCGAAACATAGACGAATTGGCAAAAAAGAAGCGAATGTATTGGGCGGTGTCGTTGCGGCGCCACAGCATGGTGCACGACCGGAAGTCATAATTTTCTGACAGGAAAGATACTCGGCGTTACATTTTTGCGACAAAAAAAGGGCGGCGCCGCAGCGCCGCCCCTCGGGGTCACTTCAACCGGCCGTCAGGCGGTTAGAAGAACTTGTAGCTCGCGCCGACCTTCATGTAGCGGCCGATGGCGCCGGAAGCGTCCATCGGGTTGTAGCTCATGCCGCCGTAGGTCTGTGGATCCAGCGGCGCGACCTTGTCGAGCACGTTGTTCATCGACGCGAACAGGGTCAGCTGCTTGTTGACCGCGTAGCGGGTCGACAGGTCCAGGGTGGTGAACGAGGAGATCTCGCACTTGGCGTTTGGCGCGTTGGCGCCGCCCACCAGCGTGTTGGCGCACAACGAGGCGGCGTCGGCCGTGTTGCGCATTTTTTCACGGTAGTTGACGTTGCCCGTCACGTTCAGGTTGCCCAGATCCCACGAAGCCATCAGGTTGATCTTGTTCTTCGGGGTGCCGGCGCAGTTCGACGTGTCGCAGTTGCCGTGGGTGCCGGCGTATTGGTAGGTCTTGGTGGCCGACTCGGCGCGCAGCCACGAGGCCACGTGGGTCCAGGTCAGGCCGACGACCGCGCGGCCGTAGGCGCCCAGGCGCAAGCGTTGCTTGACGTCCAGGTCGACGCCGCTGACCTTGGTGTAGCTCGAGTTGCGGTACGGCGCCTGCGTCAGCACCAGGGTGCCGGTGTTCGGGATGGCGGCGCCGTTGACGATCAGGTTGTTGTCGTTACGCACGGCCGTTGGCAGCGCGGCGGCCTGGTCGTATGGCAGCGAGTTGATCTCGTTGCTGCGCTTGATGGTCCAGCCGTCGAGCGACAGGCTGGTGCCGTCCAGCGGATCCCAGACCAGGCCCAGGGTCTTGCCTTTGGACTCTTCCGGCTTGAGGTTCGGATCGCCGACCTTGACGGCGGCCACGGTCAGGGCGCAGTCGGTCGCGGTGGCGCCGCCGGCGGCCGGCACGCCGCCCGGGCAACGGACCGGATCGCGCACCGGCGCCGAGCCGGTCGATTGCGAGGTGGCGTTGCCTTCGGCCGCGCCCGGTGCGCGGAAGCCTTCGGTGTAGGTGCCGCGCAGCGCGAAGCTCTTGACCGGGGTCCACTTGATGCCGGCCTTCGGCGTCGACGAGCTGAAGTTGTCGTATTTGTCGTAACGCATGGCGGCCGACAGTTCGACCGTCTTGATCACCGGCGCCAGGATCTCGGCGTAGATCGCCTTGACCTTGGTGTCGCCGAAGGCGGCCACGTAGCTCGAGTTGATGGTGCCGTCTTCCGAGCCCGACAGCGACGGGTTCGACAGTTGTTCCTTGCGGTATTCGCCGCCGATGGCCAGGCCCATGTTGCCGCCTGGCAGGGCGAACAGTTCACGCGACGCCTTGAAGTCGATGATGTCGAGCTTGGTGGTCGACTTCGACGTGGCGTTCACGCGCAGCGCCGCGTACAGCGAGGCCGGGTTGCGGGAGGCCTGGTCGCCGATGTAGTACGGGAAGTACTGCGAGGTCGGGTCGCCCAGCGCCGAGCGCAGCACCCTCATGTTGAGCATGTTGGTGTATTCCAGGTCCAGGGTCGACTCGGAATGGGTGTAGCCGGTGTCGTAGTCCCAGCCCATGGCCGAGCCCTTGACGCCGATGACGGCGCGGGTGAACTCGTTGTTGGCGTGGCGGGTGCTCGGGCCGACGTCGAACGCCGAGTAGCGCAGGCGGGTGGCCACGCCGTACGGGTTTTGCGGGTGGGTCGCGCCCAGCAGCGCGATGTTGCCGTAGTTGATGAAGCCCAGCGGGTTGGCCGCGTTCGGCGGGAAGGCCACGGTCGGCGTGACCGACGGCGGGGTCAAGGTGAACGAGGTGTTGCGCTTGGAGTAGCCGGCTTCGGCGTAGGCCTGGGTGTCGTCGTTGATCTGCCAGGTGCCGCGGGTGTACAGGTTGGTCGATTCGATCTGCGGCTGCATGTCGCGGAATTGGTCCTGGTGCCACAGGCAACCGCCGCCGGAGCCGGTCTGGTCCTTGGTGGCCGACAGGGTCGAGCAGCCCGGCAGCGAAACGTAGTTGTTGTTGGCCGGGTTGCGGATCGAGCCGGTCGGGCTGGCGCTGGCGGTGTTGACGCCGGAGATGTAGCCGGCCGCGAACTGGGTGCCGACCGGGTAGCCGTACGGACGCAGGTCCGACTTGCCGATCCAGGCGCGGTCCTTGCGGTCGCTGTTTTTGATGCTGTCGGACTGGAAGTACTCGGCGTTGAAGACGACGTTGTACTTGTCGCTGTCGAGGTTGCCCTTGCCGTAGGTCAGCGAGGCCTTGTTCTGCTTGCCGTCGTCGTAGCGCGACCAGCCGGTGTCGCCCTTGATCGTCAGGCCTTCGACGTCCTTGCGCAGGATGATGTTGACCACGCCGGCGATGGCGTCGGCGCCGTAGGTCGACGAAGCGCCGTCCTTGAGGATCTCGATGCGTTCGACGATCTGCATCGGAATGGTCGACAGGTCGGTGAAGCTTTTCTGGCCGTCGTCGGCGCGCGCGAACGGCGCCATGCGGCGGCCGTTGAGCAGCACCAGGGTCGAGGTGGCGCCCAGGCCGCGCAGCGAGATCGCCGTCGAGCCGGCCGCGAAGCCGTTGCCGAAGCCGGTCGGCAGGGAGCCGGCGCCGTCGGCGGTCAGCGTTTGCAGGTATTCGGACACGGTGCCCTTGCCCGATTTCAGCAAATCCTCGCTGGTGATCACTTGCACCGGCGACGCCGTCTCGGCGGTCGCGCGCTTGATGCTCGAACCGGTGATCTCAACGCGCTGGATCGGCGCGTCGGTCGTTTGCGCCATGGCCGGCGCGGACATCAAACCGGCGGCGGCGATACCACCCGAGAAAATAAGGCGTACTGAACGGGACAATACTGTTTCCATCATCATGCTGACACTCTCCAACTGAACTGGGACTACCCTGAAATGAGCCGCCGGCCATGCGGCCGATCGCGACATGTCGGCGCTCTCGTGCGAGAAATTTTCTTTCCTCTATTATTTATAAGAGCATCGGGCTTGCCGGGGTGTCAACGTGGCCTATTGGCATCAAAATTGTTTCGCCGGCCCTTCCCGCTGCTGCGTCGCATCGCCTCCAAAGTGATAGTCGGTATCGAAAATGCGCCAATTCGCAGCTAAGTTCGACTAACCCACGCTAAGTATTTGGTTTTTAGCTAACAATGAAAACGTTAATAAAATTCCGGGAAGGATGGTTTTTGCCGGAAATTAAACTGTAACAAACCTGTCATGTGTTACTTTTAGACGACAGAATGCGGATTTCCAATTGAATGTTTGTTCAGTCGAGGCTGCTTATAATTCGGTCGGACAGCGGCTGTCGCGGCCACCGATACTTACCGCCGCCGCCCGGCGTAGTCAGCGGCTGCCGGATCGGGTATAACTGCCCGGATGGAAAATTGGATTGCGTAACGTCGGCATGGGGAGAGGCGCGGGATGGGGGCTTTTGTGGTGCGCCGCGTATGGCAGATGCTGCCGACGATGCTGGGCGTGGTGTTGCTGGTGTTTATGCTGTTTAACTGGGTCGGCGGCGATCCGGCCTATCTATTGGCCGGCAAGATGGCCAACGCCGAGGCCATCGCCAACATCCGCCACCAGCTCGGGGTCGACCAGTCCTACCCGATGCAACTGTGGATTTTCATCCGGCAGATCGTCACCTTCGATTTCGGCCTGAGCTGGGCGACCGGCGAGCCGGTGTCGCACATCATCGCCACGCGGCTGGGGCCGTCGCTGACGGTGCTCATTCCCCTGACGTTGCTGGAAACCCTGATCGGCATCGCGCTGGCGCTGGCGGTCGCCTTCGTGCGCGGCTCGCTGACCGACCGCGCGGTGATGATCGCCTGCACCGTCGGCATGTCGATCAGCATCCTGGTGTACATCATCGTGTTGCAGTACGGCCTGGCGTACAAGCTCGGGCTGTTCCCGGTGCAGGGCTGGGGCCAGGGCTTGCGCGAGAACCTGCTGCGCTACGCGGCGTTGCCGATCCTGATCGGACTGGCGGTGTCGATCGCCCCGACCTTGCGGCTGTACCGCAGCTTCGTGCTCGACGAGGTCGGCCAGGATTATGTGCGCACGGCGCGCGCCAAGGGGCTGGGCGAGCGGCGCGTGATGTGGGTGCACGTGCTGCGCAACGCCGCCATTCCCATCGTCACGCATGTGATGGCCAGCCTGCCGGCGTTGCTGATCGGCGCCTTCCTGCTGGAGCGCTTCTTCGGCATCCCCGGCATAGGACGCGAGGTGATCCTCGCGGTCGAGCGCAGCGACTTTCCTGTCATTAAGGCCATCACCGTGTACGTGGCGGTGGCGACCATGGTGTTCAACCTGCTGACGGATTTGATGTACCAGGCGCTCGATCCCCGGGTGAAGCTCGCATGACGGCCGCGATCCTGGCGGGACCGCCGGCCGGACTGTGGACCCTGGCGTGGCGGCGGCTGCGCGCGGACCGTGTGGCGATGCTGTCGCTGGCGGTGGTGGCGGCGTTCCTGCTGATGCTGGTGTTGTCTGCCGGCGGCCTGATCGCCGCCGACTGGGAGGACGAGGTCGGCGTCAATTACGCGCCACCGGGCTTTGTCGGCGCCAAGGTTGCCGGCGTGGCCGCCGCGCCCGCCGCGGAGCAACGGGCCGCGTTGCCGGACAATCCCTTCGATCCGCTGGCCGACGACATCCGCGTATTGAAGGCGCAACTGGCCGCGCGCGCCCAGGCGGCGCCGCAGGGCGAGGCCGCCGGCCGCCGCGCCACCTTGCCGTTCGGCGGCGATAAATGGGGACACGACATCATCAAGAAAACCATCAAGGGCGGCGAGACGTCGATCGTGGTCGGCCTGGCGGCGGCCGCGCTGGCGGTCGGCATCGGCACTTTGTTCGGCGCGCTGTCGGGCTACTGGGGCGGCGTGGTGGACGACGTCTTCAACTGGTTCTACAGCATCTTCACCGCCATCCCGTCGGTGCTGATGATACTGGCGGTGGCCGCCGTGCTGCAGCAGCGCGGCGTGGCCACCATCGTGCTGATCCTCGGGCTGACCGGCTGGACCGGTCCGTACCGGCTGATCCGCGCCGAGTACATCAAGCACAAGGGGCGCGAATACGTGCTGGCCGCCGACGCCATCGGCGCCTCGCACTGGCGCAAGATGTTTTCGCACATTTTCCCTAATGTCAGCCATGTGGCGCTGGTGCAGCTGTCGATCCTGGTGGTCGGCTTTATCAAGGCCGAGGTCATTCTGAGCTTCCTGGGCTTCGGCGTGCCGGTCGGCGTGGTGTCGTGGGGCAGCATGCTGAACGAGGCGCAAAATGAATTGATCCTCGGTCGATGGTGGCAACTGACGGCCGCAGCCATCGCCATGGCCTTGCTGGTGACGGCGTTCTCGCTGCTGACCGACGCGCTGCGCGACGCCCTCGATCCGAAGGTGAAATGATGGCCGACGATATCCTTCTCGATGTGCGCGCGTTGCGGATCGGCTTCCGGGTCGACCGCCACACCACGGTCGAAGCCGTCAAGGGCGTGTCGTTCACCGTGCCGCGCAACGGCACGGTGGCGCTGGTGGGCGAGTCGGGCAGCGGCAAGTCGGTCAGCTCGCTGGCGGTGATGGGACTGCTAGCGCCGGACACCACCGTCATCGGGCCGGCCAGCAGCATCCGCTTCGACGGCCGCGAGTTGCTGTCGCTGCCGGCGGCGCAGCGGCGGGCGCTGTGCGGCAAGGAGATCGCGATGATCTTCCAGGAGCCGATGTCGTCGCTCAATCCGGTGTTCACGGTGGGGGCGCAGATCGGCGAGGTGCTGCGCCTGCATCTGGGCATGGGGCGGGCGCAGGCGCGCCGCCGCACGCTGGCGTTGCTCGACGAGGTGGGCATACCCGATCCGGCGGTGAAAATCGACGCCTATCCCGGCCAGCTGTCCGGCGGCCAGCAACAGCGCGTGATGATCGCCATGGCGATCGCCTGCGAACCGAAACTGCTGATCGCCGACGAGCCGACCACGGCGCTCGACGTGACGATCCAGAAGCAGATCATGGAGCTGATCGCCAATTTGCAGAAGCGCCGCGCGATGGCGGTGTTGCTGATCACGCACGACCTGGGGCTGGTGGCGGAGATCGCCGACCAGGTGGTCGTCATGCGCCATGGCGAGGTGCGCGAGGCCGGCGCGGCGCGGCAGGTGCTGGATGAACCGGCGGACGCCTATACGAAGGCGCTGTTGCATTGCCGGCCGAGGCTGGACCAGCGGCCCTGGCGTTTGCCGGTGATCGCCGATTATATGAAGGAGGCCGAGGCCGGCGAGCGCCAGCGCGTTGATGGCGGCGACATCGCCGAGGGGCAGGGCGTCACTTTATTGCATCCGCTCGAGCGCGAGCGCGGCTACCGGCCGGACGATGAGCCGGTGCTGGTGGTGAACAATCTGAGCAAAAGCTTTTATCTGCGCGAGGGCTGGTTCGGCAAGCGCGAGTTCAAGGCGGTCGACAATGTGTCGTTCACCCTGGCGCGCGGCAGGACCTTGGGCGTGGTGGGGGAATCCGGCTCCGGCAAGACGACGGTCGGCCTGACCTTGCTGCGGCTGCACCAGGCGACCGGCGGCAGCGCCATGTTCGAGGGGCGCGACTTGCTGTCCATGACGGCGCGCGAGTTCCAGGCCTACAAGCGGCGCATCCAGATCATTTTCCAGAATCCGTACGCGTCGCTGAACCCGCGCTTTACCGTCGGCCAGATATTGCTGGAGCCGATGCGCATCCACCGCATCGGCGCCGACGACCGCGAGCGGACCGCCGCCGCCTATGCGTTGCTGGAGAAGGTCGGCATGCCGGCATCCGCGTTCCAGCGCTATCCGCACGAATTTTCCGGCGGCCAGCGGCAACGGATCGCCATCGCGCGCTGCCTGACGCTGAAGCCGGAGATACTGGTGTGCGACGAGTCGGTGTCGGCGCTGGATGTGTCGGTGCAGGCCCAGGTGCTCAACCTGTTGCAGGACCTGCAAGACGAGTTCGGGCTGTCGTACATCTTTATCTCGCATGACCTGTCGGTGGTGAAATATATCGCCGACCAGGTGATGGTGATGCGGCAGGGCGCGGTGGTGGAGATGGCCGGTTCCGACGAGCTGTATCGCGATCCCAAGCACCCCTACACGCGGACCTTGCTGGCGTCCATCGCCGGGCGGGCGTGAGGGGCCGCCGAGGGCGCGCGCAGGGAACGGTTAAGCGATTTTTAAGTTAAGATATACGGATGCCGAATTTAATCCAACTACTGCAAGAATATGGCGTACTGATCGTGTTTGCGATCGTGCTGATCGAGCAGATCGGCATGCCGATTCCTGCTTACCCGATCCTGATCGTCGCCGGCGCCTTGTCCGTCGATGGCGACTTCAGCTGGCCCGCCGTGCTGGCGGCGGCCATCTGCGCCTGCTTGATCAGCGACGGTTTCTGGTTCCGCATGGGGCGCTTCTACGGCAAGCGCATCCTCAAGCTGCTGTGCAGGATTTCGCTCTCCCCCGATTATTGCGTCAGCCAGACCGAGGACAGCTTTACCAAGTGGGGGCCGAAGATGCTGATCGTGGCCAAGTTCATTCCCGGTTTTAACACCATCGCCTCGCCGCTGGCCGGGGCCATGGGCACGCGCTATCAGGTTTTTCTCGGCTATAGCGTGCTGGGTGGGGCATTGTGGAGCGGCACCGGCATCGCGATCGGCGCGTTCTTCCATGCCAGTATCGATTCGGTGTTGACCACCTTGAGCGATCTGGGCTCGACGGCGCTGATGGTGTTGGCGGCGCTGCTGGCGCTGTTTGTCGCGTATAAGTATGTGGAGCGCAAGCGTTTCCGGCAGTCGGTGCAGATCGACCGGGTGACGGTGGACGATTTCAAGCAGTTGCTGGAGGAGGGCCATGAGCCGGTGCTGGTCGATGCGCGCAGCGTGACGGCGCAGATGCTGGAGCCGGCGATTCCGGGCGCGTTGTTGTTCAAGGGCGGCGAGCCGAGCACGGAGATCATCGCGCTTGATAAGCGCCGGCATATTGTTGTGTATTGCAGTTGCCCCAACGATGTGACGGCGGCGCAGGTGGCCAAGGAGTTGAAGGCGCACGGGTTCACGCTGGCGCGGCCGTTGCATGGCGGCCTCGATGCGTGGAACGCGCGGTTCGGCACGCGCGAGCCGGCGGCCAACGAAACGATCGATACGGCGCCGGCGGCGTAGCCGGACAATGTATCGGCGGATCGCGGCCGATTACGGCGTGCCGCCTGATCCGCCCTACGTGTCTCGGTGGTGTCTCGGGGTACGCCTAACTGTGGGTACACGTGTTCCACGTAGGGCGGATTAGCGCAGCGTAATCCGCCATGAGGCGCCAACGACGCAACCCGACGGCGCGCCGCGCCGGGTAGTCATACTACTCAAACTAAATTCTGAAAAGTAATTTCCTGTGGCAAACGATACTTAACTGTACTAAAACTACAAACTCCGCTTGCCTGGAATAGTGAAAATACCTTAAGCTTAGGCCTCAACTATTTTCGACCGACCATGACAGCCCAGTCCCTTCAATCGCCATCCTCCCCGACCACCGACTACACCGGCGGCCCGCGTCTGCTAGCGGATATCGGCGGCACCAATGCGCGCTTCGCACTGGAGACCGCGCCGGGCAAGATCGAGGCGATCGAAGTGCTGCCTTGCGCCGCCTACCCGACCATCGCCGATGCGCTGGTCGCCTACCTCGGCTCGCCGGCCGTGGCCGGCAAGGGCGTCACCGGGATCCGCAATGGCGCCATCGCCATCGCCAACCCGGTGACCAGCGACATGGTGCGCATGACCAACCACCACTGGCAGTTCTCGATCGAGGCGCTGCGCCGCGAAGTGAACTTCGACATCCTGGTGGTCGTCAACGACTTCACCGCGCTGGCCAGTTCGCTGCCGCAACTGTCGGCGGCGCAAAAACACCAGGTCGGCGGCGGCGTGGCCGTGCCCGGCACGCCGCTGGGCCTGATCGGCGCCGGCACCGGCCTGGGCGTCTCGGGCCTGATCCCGGGCAAGGACGGCTGGACCGCGCTGCTGAGCGAGGGCGGCCACGTCAGCTTCTCGCCGGTCAACGCCAAAGAAGTGGCGATCCTGCAATTCGCCTGGAAGGAATTCGAACACGTGTCCGCGGAGCGCCTGATGTCCGGCGCCGGTATCGAGCTGATCTACCGTGCGCTGGCCGACCAGCAGGGCGTCACCGCCGAGCCGTTGAGCGCGGCCGACATCTCCACCCGCGCGCTGGCCGGCGAATGCCCGCTGTGCGACGACGTCATCGAGACCTTCTGCCGCATGCTGGGCACCATCGCCAGCAACATCGCCATCACCCTGGGCGCGCAGGGCGGTATCTATATAGGCGGCGGGATCGTGCCGCGCCTGGGCGAACGTTTCGATAAATCCGGCTTCCGCGCGCGCTTCGAACAGAAGGGCCGCTTCAACAAATACCTGTGCCAGGTGCCCACCTGGGTCATCACCGCCGAGTACCCGGCCTTTGTTGGCGTATCCGCAATCTTGTCGGAACGGCTTGCCGCCGCGTAAGGCAAGTTACACTTCGATGTGGCCGAAACGCGCGTTTTGCGCTTTTATCAGGTACAATTCGGCTTGTAGGATGAAACGTCATTGATTGGTTTCGCATGTTTTCGCCCGAAAATCGCGTTTCGCAGTCGCGTTTCACGTAGAAAAGCGGCGGCCTCGGTCGTCGTCGGCATGCCCCTCTCTCCCGCCCGGCGCGTATCGCCCGGGCTCGGAAAACAGCTTCAGCGAGTACTCCGGCAGGCGGCATTTTGAATGCGGCCAGTGCCTCACTGAATGTGATTGATTTCTTTCTTTGCATGACAATGCAACCACAAGATTGCTATGGATACAGCTGAGGCTAAAAGAGTCCTCGAAACCGCCTTGCTATGCGCCCATGAGCCATTGTCGATCCACAGTCTGAAGAAGCTGTATGTCGATGTCGATGACCAGGGCAGGCCGCGCGGTCCCGGAGTAGGTTCCGATACGATCAAGGAATTGCTGGAAGAACTGCGGCTCGATTGGGCCGGCAAGGGCATCGAAGTGGTCAGCCTGTCGACCGGCTGGCGCTTCCAGAGCCGCCCTGAGATGAAGCTGTACCTGGACCGGATGAATCCGGAAAAACCGCCCAAATATTCGCGGGCGACGCTGGAAACCCTGGCGATCATCGCGTACCGGCAGCCGGTCACGCGGGGCGATATCGAAGAGATACGCGGCGTCGCCGTCAATTCACAGACGATCAAAATGCTGGAAGACCGCGGCTGGGTGGACGCCATCGGTTACCGCGACGTCGTGGGCCGCCCGGCGTTGCTGGGGACGACCAAGCAGTTTTTGGATGATTTGGGATTGAATTCGCTGTCCCAGCTGCCGCCGTTGCAGCAATTGAGCGATGTGCAGGGCGGCGGTCCGGATATGGAGGCGCTGGAGGCGGCCCTGCAAGAGAACTTTGACAAAGCCGCGCACAGCGAAAGCGTCGCGCAACAACGAGATGGTACGGATAGCGAGTTGCAAGTGGCCGACGAAGCAGTAGACGCCGCGACTAGCCCGGAAGCCGGCCAGCAAGCAATCAATCACGACCATGCGCCAGATTTAACGGTTGACGCTGAGCACAACCAAGAAACGAATAATGAACAAATCTAATACCCCCGAGACAGTCAACGACGCCACCGCAGAAGTGGTCGCCAAGCCAAAACGCCGCACCAAAGCACAGATCGAAGCCGACGCGGTCGCCTCCGGCGCCGCCGAGGCCGCGCCTGCCGCCAAGGCCAAGCGCAAGCCGAAGGCTGAAGCCGCCGTTGAAGCCGCCGCGCCCGTCGCCGCCGCTGCAGTTGCCGCTCCTGCCGCCGACGCTTCCGTGCCGGTGAAAAAGCCGCGCGCCAAACCGGTCGCCAAGGCTGTCGTCGACGCTGTCCAGGCTGTTGAATCGGCGCCGCAAGCCGCGCCGGTTGAAGAAGCGGCCAAAGCGCCGGCCAAGGCGCCACGCGCCAAGAAGCCGGTCGCCGCCGTAACGGCTTCGGCCGAATCGTCCGCGCCAGCCGTGGCAGTGGAAGCGCAAGCCGCTCCTGCCGCAGCCGGTTCGGGTGCGGAGGGGCAGCCAGCCGCCCAGCGCGAGCGCAGCGACCGTGGCCCGCGCGGTCCACGCGGTCCGCGCCAGATGCGCGAGCAACGCGCGCTGCGCGAGGCGACGATGCCACGTCCGGAGCCGGTGGTCGCGGCCGAAGGCGAAGCGGCGCCGGCAGAAGAGGGCGCCGAGCCGAACGGCAAGCCGCGCAACGGGCGTGGTCCGCGTCCTGACGGCCAGCAGCGCAACGGCAAGGGCGGCCGCGGCGGCAAGGGACCGAAGCCGCAGCGCGTCCATGGCGCCTTCGGCAATGCCGGCAAGGCCTATGATGCCGACGCCGCATTCTCGTACGTCACTTCCGACGCCTTCGACAGCGAGGAAACCGGCAAGGGCCGCAACGCGCCGAAAGCCGTGCGCCGCGACCTGACGTCGGACGACGACGCGCCGAAACTGCACAAGGTGCTGGCCGAAGCCGGTCTCGGTTCGCGCCGCGACATGGAAGAGCTGATCGTTGCCGGCCGCGTGTCGGTCAACGGCGAGCCGGCCCACATCGGCCAGCGCATCCTGCCCGCCGATGCCGTGCGTATCAACGGCAAATTGCTCCAGCGCCGCGTCAGCAAGAAGCCGCCTCGCGTGCTGGTGTACCACAAGCCGGCCGGCGAGATCGTCAGCCATGACGATCCGGACGGACGTCCATCGGTGTTCGACCGCCTGCCGACGATGAAGGCCGGCAAGTGGCTGGCCATCGGCCGCCTCGACTTCAACACCGAAGGCTTGCTGCTGTTCACGACTTCCGGTGACCTGGCCAACCGCCTGATGCACCCGCGCTACAGCATCGACCGCGAATACGCGGTGCGTACCCTGGGCGTGCTGGAAGAGGGCATGCGCCAGAAACTGCTGGCCGGCGTCGAGCTGGAGGACGGCCTGGCGCAGTTCTCCAAGATCGCCGACGGCGGCGGCGAGGGCATCAACAAGTGGTACCGCGTGATCATCGGCGAAGGCCGTAACCGTGAAGTGCGCCGCATGTTCGAGGCGATCGGCCTGACCGTGTCGCGCCTGATCCGTACCCGCTACGGCGCGATGACCCTGCCAAGCAGCTTGAAGCGCGGCCGTTGGGAAGAGATGGAAGAAAACACCGTGCGCGACCTGCTGGCCGCCTACGGCGTCGACAAAAAAGGCAGCGATGCGCCGGCGGCTGCCGCGCCGCGCGGCAAAGGCCCGCAGCAAGCCAAGCCGACCGGCCAGAACAAAGGTCCGGAAAAGCGTCCGCAGCGCGGCCGCGCCGACTTCGACGACCGCGACGATGACGACGACGAGGATGATGGCGACGAGCCGAACTTCAACCGCGCCGATGTCAGCAACGACAACGCGATGCCTTTCGCCAAGCAGCAGCGCGGTCCGCGTTTCGGTAACCAGGGCCGTCCGGGCAATGGCGCCGGTGGTGCCGGCGGTCCCAACGGCGGCGGCAATGGCCGTGGCGCGCAGGGCTCGGGTCGTCCGGGCGGCAATGGCCAAGGCCAGGGTGGCGGCCAGGGCCGTCCAGGCGGCGCGCAAGGTTCGGGCCGTCCGGGTGGTCGTCCGCAGGGTATCGGCGGTTACGCCGGTGGCCGTCCGCTGGGCGAAGGCCCGGCGCGCAGCGCAGGTGGGGGTCAGGGCCGTCCGCAAGGCCAGGGCCGTCCGCAGGGTCAGGGTGGTCAAGGCGGCCAGGGCGGTATGGGCGGCGGCCAGTCGGCCAAAGGTCCGAGCCGTGGTCCGCGCCAGCCCGATCCGTTGCAGACGACTTTCGGCTTCGGCAACGCCGGCGCGCCGCGCCGCAACCAGCCGCCACGCGGTGGTGCGATCGACCATGGCATGCCGCGTCGCCGCAAGGGTTAATCCCGGCCCGGCTGCCAAACAGGCCGCTTGTTTTCTGGTCCATTGACCTTATTTGTGTTATGCGCCGATTGCGGCGCAGACCAGATAAGGTTATAATAACCAGCCTAGTAAAAGTTCTTCGCGGGTAGCTCCCAAGAATCCTTTCATCTGGCTAGGTATTACAAGAAGATGGGCAGATGCCCATTTTTTTTTTGTTAAAGCGTTTTGTACGGCCTGTTTTGAATAATTGCAAACAGGCCTTGATTTGGAGAATTTCTTGCAGCTGCCGGAACTAATTGAAAAGACCGTCATGGGTCTGGGCTACGAGCTGGTTGATGTCGAACGGGCCGAGCGCGGAGTCTTGCGCGTGTTTATCGATTTCAGCGCAGCCGACGCGGAAGAAAAAGGCCCGATCACCGTGGAGGATTGCGCCACGGTCAGCCACCAGCTGTCGCACGTGCTGACAGTCGAGAACGTCAATTACGAACGCCTCGAAATCTCGTCGCCGGGTCTGGATCGTCCGGTGCGCAAGCTGGAAGACTTCGTGCGTTTTGCCGGTTACGAGGTAATCGTCAAGCTGCGCACCGCAATGCCGGGTACGAACAACCGGAAATCGTTCCAGGGCGTTCTGCAAGAACCCCAGGGCGATAATTTGTCGTTGGAATTTGATAGCAATGATGGTCCGGCGCTGTTGGAGTTTACGCTCGCCGACGTGGATAAGGCACGCTTGGTGCCGCAGGTGGATTTTAAGGGACGCAAAGCATGAGTCGCGAAGTTTTGTTATTGGTAGACGCGCTGGCGCGTGAAAAAAACGTCGATAAAGATGTCGTTTTCGGCGCGCTGGAATTCGCGTTGGCGCAAGCCACGAAGAAACGCTATGAAGGTGAAGTCGATATCCGCGTTTCGATCGACCGCGAGTCGGGTGAGTTCGAATCCTTCCGCCGCTGGCACGTCGTGCCCGACGAGGCGGGCCTGCAACTGCCGGACCAGGAAATCCTGCACTTCGAAGCCAAGGAACAGATTCCGGACATCGAAGTGGACGACCACATCGAAGAACCGATCGAGTCCGTCGAATTCGGCCGCCGCTTCGCGCAAGACACCAAACAGGTGGTCCTGCAGCGTGTGCGCGACGCCGAGCGCGAACAGATCCTGGTCGACTTCCTCGAACGCGGCGATTCGCTCGTGACCGGCACCATCAAGCGCATGGAACGCGGCGACGCGATCGTCGAGTCGGGCAAGATCGAAGCCCGCCTGCCACGCGACCAGATGATTCCGAAGGAAAACCTGCGTATCGGCGACCGCGTCCGCGCCTTCATCCTGCGTATCGACCGCAATATGCGCGGCCCGCAAGTGATCCTGTCGCGCACCGCGCCGGACTTCATCATGAAGCTGTTCGAGCTGGAAGTGCCGGAAATCGAGCAAGGCATGCTGGAAATTAAATCGGCCGCCCGCGACGCCGGCGTGCGCGCCAAGATCGCCGTCTACACGGCCGACAAGCGCATCGACCCGATCGGCACCTGCGTCGGCATGCGCGGTTCGCGCGTACAGGCCGTCACCGGCGAGCTCGGCGGCGAACGCGTCGACATCGTGCTGTGGTCGGAAGACCCGGCCCAGTTCGTCATCGGCGCATTGGCTCCGGCCAACGTGTCGTCGATCATGGTCGATGAAGAGAAGCACGCGATGGACGTCGTTGTCGACGAGGAAAACCTGGCGATCGCGATCGGCCGTTCCGGCCAGAACGTGCGCCTCGCTTCCGACCTGACCGGCTGGAAGATCAACATCATGACGGCCGAGGAATCGGCCGACAAGGCAGCCCAGGAAACCGCGGCGGTGCGCGCACTGTTCATGGAAAAACTGGACGTCGACCAGGAAGTCGCCGACATCCTGGTGGAAGAGGGCTTTGCCAGCCTGGAAGAAATCGCTTACGTGCCGATCTCCGAAATGCTGGAAATCGAATCGTTTGACGAAGATACCGTCAACGAACTGCGCACCCGCGCCCGTGACGCCCTGGTCACCGAAGCGATCGCTTCGGAAGAAGGCCTGGAAGGCATGGACGAGGCGCTGGTCGGTCTGGAAGGCATGGACCGCATCACCGCCGGCAAGCTGGGCCTGGCTGGTATCAAGACTGTCGATGCATTTGCTGCACTGGCCTACGACGAATTTGGCGCCATCCTGGCCCTGTCCGCCGACCGTGCACGCGCACTGATTACAAGTGAATTTGAAGATGTGACCGACGATGAGATGAAGTTGGTTGACTCGAAGTACGACGATCGTGCCAAAGGCCTCCAGGCCAAGGCATGGAGTCTTGCCGAATCTGCAAAGGCATAATTTGAGTATCTTTATCATCTCCGCGACACATAGAAAAGAGGACTGAATGGCGAGTAACAACGTAGCCCAATTTGCCACCGAACTGAAGATGCCTGCAGATTTGCTGCTGACGCAGCTGCGTTCTGCCGGCGTCGAAAAAAGTTCGACGTCAGATCCATTGTCGAAAGATGATAAGGATAAGCTGCTTGATCACTTGCGTCGTACCCACGGCGCATCGGCTGATACCGAGAAGAAGAAGATCACGCTGACGCGCAAAGAAACCACTGAAATCAAGCAGGCCGACGCCAATGGCAAGGCCCGCACGATTCAGGTCGCTGTGAAGAAGGTTCGCACCTTCGTCCAGCGCGACGAGCCGGTCGCCGCTCCCGCCCCCGCCCCCGTGGCGCCGGTGGTGGACGCGGCCGAGGTGGCCCGTCGTGAAGAGGACGCCCGCAAGCAGGCCGAACTGATCGCGCGCCAGGAAGCCGAGCTGCGCGAGAAGCAAGACCGCCTGGCCAAGCTGGACGCCGAGAAGGAAGCCCAGGCCAAAGCCACGGCCGCCGCCGAAGCCGAAGCGAAGAAGGAAGCCGACGCCGAAGCGAAGAAAGCCGCCGCCAAGGCAGCCGCCGCCGCGACCAACGCCGGCGCCGCCGCAGCTGCGCCAAGCGCCAGCGATGCCGCCGCCGAAGAGAAGAAAAAAGCCGCGGCGGACGAGGCCAAGAAGAAGGCCGCCGCCGCCGCCAAGGAAGCCGCCGAGAAAGCCGAAGCCACCGACCGCGCCCGCAAGGCCGTGGCGGACGAGGTCGCCCAGATCAAGGCCATGATGAACGCGCCACGCCGCGCCATCAAGGCTCCCGAACCTGTGCCGGTTCCCGTCAAGGCCAAGGTTGCCGAAGGCACCCTGCACAAGCCTGCGACCGGCGCCGTTGCCAAGCCTGGCGACAAGCCGGGCGACAAGAAGCCGGTCACCGCCGACAAGAAGTCGATCAAGTCGGCCAATGTCTCGTCGACCTGGTCGGACGACGCCAAGAAACGCGGCGCGCCGGGCAACACCGCCAACAAGGGCCGTGGCAACACCGGTTCGGGCGGCCGTGACGGCTGGCGCAGTGGTGGCAAGAGTGGCGGCCGTCGTGGCTCGCACTCGGACGACCGCGAAACCAACTTCCAGGCGCCGACCGAGGCGGTCATCAAGGACGTGTACGTCCCTGAAACCATCACCGTGGCCGAACTGGCGCACAAGATGTCCGTCAAGGCATCCGAGGTCATCAAGCAGCTGATGAAGCTGGGCCAGATGTGCACCATCAACCAGGTGCTGGATCAGGAAACCGCGATGATCCTGGTCGAGGAGATGGGCCACAAAGCCTTCGCCGCCGAACAGGACGATCCGGAAGCGCTGCTGGCAGACCAGGGTGAGCACGCTCACTTCGAGTCCGTCTCGCGCGCACCGGTGGTGACCGTCATGGGTCACGTCGACCACGGTAAGACCTCGCTGCTGGATTACATCCGCCGCGCCAAAGTGGCGTCGGGCGAAGCCGGCGGCATTACCCAGCACATCGGCGCATACCACGTGGACACCCCGCGCGGCATGATCACCTTCCTCGATACCCCGGGTCACGAAGCCTTTACGGCGATGCGTGCCCGTGGCGCGAAAGCGACCGACATCGTGATTCTGGTGGTGGCGGCCGACGACGGCGTGATGCCGCAAACGAAGGAAGCGATCGCCCACGCGAAAGCGGCCGGCGTGCCCCTGGTTGTCGCGATCAACAAGATCGACAAACCGGGCGGCAACGTCGACCGTGTGACGCAGGAACTGGTCGCCGAACAAGTGGTGCCGGAAGAATACGGTGGCGAATCGCCATTCGTGCCGGTCTCGGCCAAAACCGGCGCCGGTATCGATGCGCTGCTGGAACAGGTTCTGTTGCAGGCCGAGGTTCTGGAACTGAAAGCCCCGGTCGACGCGCCAGCGCGTGGTCTGGTGGTCGAAGGCCGTCTGGACAAGGGCAAGGGCCCGGTCGCGACGATCCTGGTGCAGTCCGGTACCCTGAAGCGCGGCGACGTGATTCTGGCGGGCTCCTCGTATGGCCGCGTTCGCGCGATGCTGGACGAGAACGGCAAGCCGATCAACGAAGCGGGTCCTTCGATCCCGGTCGAAATCCAGGGTCTGACGGAAGTGCCGCAAGCCGGTGAAGAAGTAATGGTCATGGCTGACGAGCGTAAAGCCCGTGAGATCGGTCTGTTCCGTCAAGGTAAGTTCCGCGACGTGAAACTGGCCAAGCAGCAAGCCGCGAAGCTGGAAAACATGTTCGACCAGATGGCCGAAGGCGAAGTCAAAAACCTGCCGATGATCATCAAGACCGACGTGCAAGGTTCGCAGGAAGCACTGGTCAGCTCGTTGCAGAAGTTGTCGACGTCGGAAGTGCGCGTACAAGTCGTGCACGCCGCGGTCGGTGGCATCACCGAGTCGGACGTCAACCTGGCGGTGGCCTCGAAAGCGGTCATCATCGGCTTCAACGCCCGTGCCGACGCACAGGCGCGCAAGCTGGCCGAGTCGAACGGCGTGGACATTCGCTACTACAACATCATTTACGATGCGATCGACGAGATCAAGGCGGCGTTGTCGGGCATGTTGGCGCCGGAGAAGCGCGAAACCGTTATCGGTCAGGTCGAGATTCGCCAGGTTATCCTGGTCTCGAAAGTCGGCGCGGTTGCCGGTTGCCTGGTCACCGATGGCGTGGTCAAGCGCGCCTCGTCGGTACGCCTGCTGCGCAACAACATCGTAGTGTGGACCGGCGAGATCGACTCGCTCAAACGCTTCAAGGACGACGCGAAAGAAGTGCGCGCCGGTCTGGAGTGCGGCCTGTCGCTGAAGAACTACAACGACATCCAGGTTGGCGACACCCTGGAAGTGTTCGAAGTTCAGGAAATCGCCCGTACGCTGTAATCGTTACGGACAGTAGGACTAGGTAGAGTGGACGGGGGCAACAGCCCCCGTCCACTTGCCGTTTATGGAAAGCAGTACCGAATCATGGCAAAACACAGTAAAACCATCCCGCAGCGCGGTCAGCGCGTCGCGGACCAGATCCAGCGCGATCTGTCCGAAATCATCGCCTACGAGTTGAAAGACCCACGGGTCGGCATGATCACCATCACCGAAGTGCAGGTCACGCCGGACTATGCGCACGCGAAGATCTTCTTCACGATGCTCAAGGACAGCCCGGAGCAGGTCAAGCAGACCGTCGAAGGCCTGTCGGCGGCCGCCGGCTACATGCGCGGCCAGCTAGGCAAGCGCTTGCACATCCACACCTTGCCGGCGCTGCACTTCGTGCACGACACGTCGACCTCGCGCGGCATGGAATTGTCGCTGCTGATCGACCAGGCCAACGCCACGCGTTCGCTGGACGACGACGAAGCCAAACCGGCCGACGAGAAAAAAGACGGCGCCGAATAAGCCTTTTCGGCCCCATCCATGAAGCAAAATCATCCTAAAAAAGTCCGCGACCTGGTCGACGGCGTGCTGTTGCTCGACAAGCCGGTCGGCTTCTCGAGCAACGATGCACTGATCAAAGCCAAGCGCGTGCTCAACGCCAAGAAGGCCGGCCACACCGGCACGCTGGACCCGTTCGCCACCGGCTTGCTGCCGTTGTGCTTTGGCGAGGCGACCAAGTTTTCGCAGGACTTGCTGGAAGCGGACAAGACCTACGAGACCACGGTGCACCTGGGCGTGACCACCGACACCGGCGACACAGAGGGCGAGGTCATCGACACGCGCGACGTCAACGTCACACTGGATCAGATCCACGCGGTGCTGGAAAAGTTCCGTGGCCCGATCGCGCAAGTGCCGCCGATGTACTCGGCGTTGAAGCGCGACGGCAAGCCGCTGTACGAATACGCGCGCGCCGGCATCACCCTGGAGCGCGAGGCGCGCAACGTCGTCATCCACAAGCTGGAGCTGGTGTCGTACGAAGCGCCGTTGCTGAAGTTGACGGTCACGTGCAGCAAGGGCACGTACATCCGCGTGCTGGGCCAGGACATCGGCGAAGCGCTCGGCTGCGGTGCGCATTTGAACGCGCTGCGCCGCACGCAGGTCGGCCCGCTGACGATGGACAACATGATCACCTTGGAAGCGCTGACCGCGCACGCAGAACCGTTGAGTCTGCTGGCCCCGGTCGACGCCTTGCTGGCCAGTTTCCCGGCGGTGCAATTGAATGCCGAGTTGGCCAAACGCTTCCTTAACGGCCAGCGGCTGGCGCTGGGCAAGGAGCCGGTCACGGTGCCGGCGGAGCAGGGCAGGGTGCGCGTCTACCTTGACGACAAGCTGCTCGGCACCGCGATGCTGGGTGAATACAGCATCCTCGCGCCGGAGCGGCTGATCGCCTTCACCGCGCCAGAGGCGTCCATCTAAAACACGTAGGGCGGATTAGCGCGCAGCGCGTAATCCGCCGAGCGCCGCCGACGGCCCAAAGATGGCGGATTACGGCGTGCCGCCTAATCCGCCCTACGTGATCCCTCGATTCATCCATGCCGCCGGCCGAGAGTGTAAGCACCACAAAGCAACTCTTTGAAAATACTCGATTTTTTTAAGGAGTTGCAACGCAACATGCTATACTACGCGGTTCCAGAAATTGGCTAAGCAGTTGTAGCCCACGAACATCCCGGAATACCCCCCGTACAGTTTGTACGCACCCGCAGTTTTTCAGCAAATATAACGACCATGTCTACTACAAAACGCGCAATTCGCAACATCGCCATTATCGCCCACGTTGACCACGGCAAAACCACCCTCGTGGATCAGCTGCTGCGCCAGTCCGGCACCTTCCGTGAAAACCAAGCGGTCGATAACCGCGTCATGGACTCGAACGACCTCGAAAAGGAACGCGGCATTACGATTCTGTCGAAGAACTGCGCGGTTGAGTACGAAGGCACCCACATCAACATCGTCGACACCCCGGGCCACGCCGACTTCGGCGGCGAAGTGGAGCGCGTGCTGTCGATGGTCGACTCCGTTCTGCTGCTGATCGACGCGCAGGAAGGCCCGATGCCACAGACCCGCTTCGTGACCCGCAAGGCACTGGCGCTGGGCCTGAAGCCTATCGTCGTCGTCAACAAGGTCGACCGTCCGGGCGCACGTCCTGAATGGGCGATCAACCAGACCTTCGAACTGTTCGACAAACTGGGCGCGAACGATGAGCAGCTGGACTTCCCTATCGTCTACGCCTCGGGCCTGAACGGCTACGCCGGCCTGACCGAAGACGTCCGCTCCGGCGACATGAAGCCGCTGTTCGACGCCATCCTGGAACACGTTCCAGTGCGCGACGACAATCCGGAAGGCCCGCTGCAGATGCAAATCACGTCGCTGGACTACTCGTCCTACGTCGGCAAGATCGGCATTGGCCGCGTCAACCGTGGCACCGTCAAGGTCGGCCAGGACGTCCTGGTCATCAATGGCCCAGGCGCCACCCCGATCAAGGGCCGCATCAACCAGGTGCTGAACTTCAAGGGCCTGGAGCGCGTGCTGGTGGACGAAGCCGTCGCCGGCGACATCTGCCTGATCAACGGTATCGATGAAATCGGCATCGGTTCGACGCTGTGCGCGGTCGATACCCCTGACCCGCTGCCAATGCTGACCGTCGACGAGCCGACGCTGACCATGAACTTCATGGTCAACAACTCGCCACTGGCCGGCCGCGAAGGCAAGTTCGTGACCTCGCGCCAGCTGCGCGACCGTCTGGACAAGGAACTGAAAGCCAACGTCGCGCTGCGCGTGGCGCCAACCGACGACGACACGATCTTCGAAGTATCGGGCCGCGGCGAGCTGCACCTGACCATCCTGATCGAAAACATGCGTCGCGAAGGTTTCGAGATGGCCGTGTCGCGTCCGCGCGTGGTGTTCAAAATGGTCGATGGCGTGCGCCACGAGCCGTTCGAGCAACTGTCGGTCGACGTTGAAGAAGCCAACCAGGGCGGCGTCATGGAAGAACTGGGCCGTCGTCGTGGCGACCTGCAAAACATGGAATCGGACGGCAAAGGCCGTGTGCGTCTGGAATACCGTATTCCTGCGCGCGGCCTGATCGGCTTCCAGGGCGAGTTCATGACCCTGACCCGTGGTACCGGCTTGATGAGCCACGTGTTCGACGCCTACGCTCCGGTCGACAACACCAAGGGCGAACTGGGCGGCCGTCGCAACGGCGTGCTGATCTCGCAGGACGACGGCGCCGCCGTGGCCTACGCCATCTGGAAACTGCAGGATCGCGGCCGTATGTTCGTGGTCCACAACGACCCGGTGTACGAAGGCATGATCATCGGTATCCACTCGCGCGACAACGATCTGGTCGTCAACCCGATCAAGGGCAAGCAGCTGACCAACGTGCGTTCGTCGGGTACCGACGAAGCGGTGCGCCTGGTGCCGCCGGTTCAGATGTCGCTGGAATACGCCGTTGAATTCATCGACGACGACGAACTGGTGGAGATCACCCCGAAATCGATCCGTCTGCGCAAGCGCTTCCTGAAAGAGCACGAGCGTAAAAAAGCATCGCGCGAATCCTGATCGGTTTCGTCGCTTGACAAGAAAACCCCGGCCTCCACGGAGCCTCCGGGGTTTTTTTTCGTGGCAGCGGATTCAATTGCCTTTTTACCAGTGCTGGAGTAATTTGACGCATGGCAGCATAAATCAGTATTGAGGAGCCTCAAGGTGAGTGACGAAAAGTTGAATCCGTGGTCAGGCTGGCCGACCAATCCCTTCGCTCTCGCCCGGCAGGCGACCGACTATTGGGTCGATGCCTTCCAGCGTAGCGTGCTGTTCATGGACGTGCTGCGCCAGCGCGGCGACGAGCGCAATCTCCGCACAGAAGAGACCGCTCCGCACGTGCTCAGTTTTGCTTTCGAAGTCATTATGGACGGCCGCGACTTCGAGCGTCCCGTCAACTACGGCCTGTGCTATATCGCGCCGCCGGACGGCGTGGCCCCCGATCCATCGAAGCGTCCGTTCATCGTGTTCGATCCGCGCGCCGGCCACGGCCCCGGCATCGGCGGCATGAAGCAGGACAGCGAGATCGGCGTCGTGCTCAAGGCCGGCCATCCCTGCTATTTCGTCGGCTTCCTGCCCCATCCGGAGCCCGGCCAGACCATCGAGGACGTGTGCCGGGCCGAGGCGAAATTCATCGCCCATGTGGCCCAATTGCATCCGCAGGCCGACGGCAAACCGGCGCTGATCGGCAATTGCCAGGCCGGCTGGCAAATCATGATGACGGCCGCGCTGCAGCCGGACCTGGTCGGTCCGCTGGTGCTGGCCGGGGCGCCGCTGTCGTACTGGGCCGGCGTGCGCGGCAAGAACCCGATGCGCTACCTGGGCGGCGCGCTCGGCGGGACGTGGACGACCACCTTGGCGGGCGACCTCGGCAACGGCATTTTCGACGGCGCGCAACTGGTCGAGAATTTCGAGAAGATGAACCCGTCGAACACGATGTGGAGCAAGAACTACAACGTTTATTCGAAGATCGACACCGAGGCGGCGCGCTTCCTGGAGTTCGAGCGCTGGTGGGGCAATCCGGTGCTGCTCAACGCCGGCGAAATGCAATACATCGCCGACTCGCTGTTCGTCGGTAACCGCCTGAGCGACGCCGCACTGCTCGACAGCGAAGGCCGCCGCATCGACCTGCGCAACATCAAGTCGCCGATCGTCGTGTTTTGCTCGTGGGGCGACGACATCACGCCGCCGCAGCAGGCGCTCGGCTGGGTGCTGGACCTGTACGAGGACGACGCCGCGCTGGTCGCCGGCGGCCAGACCATCATCTACTCGATGCACCAGAGCATAGGACACCTGGGCATCTTCGTCTCGGCCTCGGTGGCCAACAAGGAGCACGAGGAATTCACGGCCGCGATGGACATGATCGACATCATGCCGCCGGGTTTGTACGAAGCGGTGTTCCTCGACAAGGACGAGGAGATGCTGCAGGCCGAGATCGCGGCGGGCGACATGATGGGCGGCGACTTCGTCATGCGTTTCGAACGGCGCGGCCTGGACGCGCTGCGCGCGCTGGGCGGCAACGACGCCGAGGACGATCGCCGTTTCGCGACCGTCGCGCGGGTGTCGGAAATCAACCAGGGCCTGTACCGCCAGTTTGTCAGCCCGATCGTCAAGAGCATGGTGACGGAAGAGAGCGCCGAACGGCTGCGCGAGTCGCACCCGTTGCGCTTGCGCTACACGGCGTTCTCCAGCAAAAACAAACTGCTCGACGGCATCCCGGCGTTGGCCGAGAAGGTCAGGGCGCAGCGCCGTCCGGTGGACAAGGACAACGTCTTCCTGCGGATGCAGGAACACATGTCGAAGCAGATCGTCGCCACGCTGGACGCCTATCGCGACGCCCGCGACGAGGCGACGGAGAAGTTCTTCCTCAATGTGTATGGCTCGCCGGTGTTGCAGGCGCTGGTGGGCTTGCGCTCCGACGCGGGCGCGCCGCGCCGCATTGGCCGCGACCTGGCGCATGAGGCGGCGCTGAACGCGTTCCGCGCGGCGGCCGCGACCAAGACGGCCGAGGGCGGGGCGACGGAGGCGATCATACGCGGCCTGCTGTACATCTATCGCAGTCCGGAGATGAGCGCCGCCGACGAGCGCGCGTTCGCGACGATACGCCAGCTGCGCTTGCGCACGTCGGACGACGAGGAGTTGAGTGTGACGCAATTCAAGACCATCGTGCGCGAGCAGTATCTGATGTTGCAGGTCGATGAGGAGGCGGCGATGCGCGACCTGCCGCTGTTGCTGCCGGACGAGCCGGAAGCGCGCGCGGCGGCCCTGGGCATCGTGCGGCAAGTGGCGGGCGCTACCGGTACCCTGGTCGGCGACGGCGCCGTGCGGCTGGAGCGCGTGGCGGAGATGTTCGGCCCGCAGGCGCCGAAGCTGGCCGTGGTGCGCAAGAAGAAAAAGGAAGCGTAAGCCGAGAAACCACGGAGACACGTAGGGCGGATTAGGCGGCACGCCGTAATCCGCCAACGCATGCGCTGTCGAAACGCACGCATTGGCGGATTACGCTGCGCTAATCCGCCCTACGTGTTTCCGAGGTGTTTTTAAGGTATGACCGAGGTGTTTTAACAGAGGTACCCCGAGGCCGTTACGCGGTGGTCCGCAACTCCTTGCGCATAAACACGCTCATCGGATCGTCCAGATAATCGCCGAACGCGCCGCAGCGTCGGAAACCTTGCCGCTCGTACAGCCCCATCGCCTCCGGCTGCGACGGCCCGGTCTCCAGCACCATCTGCGCGCAACCGGCTTCCACCGCGGCCTTTTCCAGCAAGCTCAGCAAGCCTCGCCCGGTGCCCTTGCCGCGCCCGGCGGGGTCCACATACAATCGCTTGATCTCGCCATATTCCGGCGACAGCACGATCGCGCAGCAACCGACGATCTTGCCGGCGGCACCGCCCTCGCGCGCCACGGCAAACTTCACATGCGGCTCCATCAACGACGGCAAATCCAGCGCGTAGACCAGTTCCGGCGGGTACAGCGAAAGTTGATACGCGTCGAGATCGGCGATCAGGGAGATGACTTCAGGCTGGTTCGGGGTTTCAAAGGCGATATGCATGGGATGATCGGTCATTTTGTTGGACGGTAAATCCAGTATAATGGATAACATGGATATAAACAAATTAATTGCGGGCCGTGTGCTGGCCCTGCGCGAGGCGCGCCAACTGTCGTTGACGGCCCTGGCCGAACTGAGCGGTGTGAGCCGTTCCAACATTTCCCTGATCGAACGGGGCGAGAGCAGCGCCACCGCCACCGTGCTCGACAAGCTGGCCGGCGCCCTCGGCGTGACACTGGCCTCGCTGTTCGAGGCCGGCGACAGCTCGGCCGCGCCGTCGCCGCTACGCCGCGCCGCGGAGCAGCAAGTGTGGACCGACCCGGCCTCCGGCTACGTGCGGCGGCACTTGTCGCCGGCGGCGCGCTCGCCGTTGCAACTGGTCGAGGTGGTGTTCCCGCCCGGCCAGCGCGTCGTCTATGAGCGCATGGCGCGGGCGTCGGACATCCACCATCAGATGTGGATGCTCGAAGGCGTCATGGATATCTCGTGCGGCGAGCAGCAATGGCGTCTGGAAGCGGGCGATTGCGTGGCGATGCGCGAAGATCAGCAGATCATCTACGCCAATCCCGGCAGCCGGCCGGCGCGCTATCTGGTCGGTTTGGTGACCTTGCCCTTCACCGCGCCGGCTTAGTCTTTCGACGCTGCGGAAATGGTCTTGCTCACCTTGCCGGTGTCATCAAGCATTTGAATTTCGGCGATGCCAGCGGCGCTGACCTGCAGCTTCATGCGCACCCGGCCCTGGGCATCCTTGAGTTGCAGCGACGAGTCCTGGTTGCGCGTTTTGCCCAGCCATACGCGGTTGGTCCCCAGGCGGCCTTGCTCGGTCAGTTTTTGCCAGTACGCGCGCCGCTCGTCGGCCGGCAGTTTGCCGGCCTCTTCCCGGAAGCCGCGCTGGTCCTCGAACGATGTCACTTTGAAATACGGAACGTCGTTGATGATGAGGGCGGTCTGGTGATCCGTCGCGCTGTCGGTATTCAGTAATTGGAGCGCCTGGTCCTGGCGGAAACGGTCGAAGGTCAGCGACAGGCCCGACGAGATTTTGCCGTCCGGTCCGATGGCGCCTTTCTGTATCAGGCCGCCGTTCTCGGTGCCTTCCTCGTTCACGAAGAGCATGCCGGCAAAGCTGCCCCGATCGGGCCGCGCGCCTTCCTTGCCCTGCATGAAATCGCCGGGGAACTGCGCCCGGTTGGAAAGGACGATGCGCTTGGTGCCGTCCGGCTCGACGATGTTGATGCGGCCGACGGTGATCTCGTCGAAGTGCTCATGTTTGGGCGGCTGTTTGGCGCCGCTCAACAGGAATACGGCCGCCAGGGCGCTGGCCATCGTCGTGGCTCCCGCAAAGAAGGTTCGGATTTGTGACACAAGGTGCTCCTTTTCTCGTTAGTTGACCGGCTTTTCCGTGCCGGCGGCCGCTTTGCGCATCCGCCATCCGACGATGAGCGTTAGCCCGCCGCAAACGGCGAGCACGGCGCCCAGATACTGCAAAATCTTGTTTGCTTTCGACCGGACGCGGCGGATATTGACTTGCTCGAACTTGCGTCTGCCGTTGCCCGCCGATTCGAAAAACACGGTGCCGCGATCCCCCCAGAATTCGACGGTGGACACCCGTACCCGCTCCGTCTTGAACTCGGCCAGCCGCCGCGCGCGTTCGGCGCCGTCGATGGTGTTGGCCTCCAATTGCAACGCCAGGGTGGCTTCGAACTGCTCGAAGATGTTTTCCGACTCCCCGTCCAGGATCACGCCCTGGGACACGTAGCGATACTGATCGTTGGGGAAGAAGATGCCGTCATTGGCCGCCAGCATCAGGGCGAAGCCGAGGGCGCCGGCGGCGGCCGCGCCGTACCAGTATTTCCTGGTGTCGTGAACCTTGCGCGTGGTGGCCCCGTTCAAAAAAAGGCCGACTTCGGGAACGTGGCGCAGCGAGGTCTGCAAGACCTTCTTGTCGATATCGGCCAGGAAGTGCGCCGCGTCCAGTTCCAGGGCCTTGAGAATCGCGCTGAACATGTCGGCGGAGGGTTGCGATTTATCGTTCTCGAGCTTGGACAAATACGATTGTTCGATGCCGATCGCCTCGGCGAACTGCGGTTGGGTGAGGTTTTTTTCCGTTCTGATCCGTTTGAGCTTCTCGCCAAAATTCATCGACCTGACCTTTTCCTGTGTGGGGGGGGGACACGCGCCACGGTGCGCAGCGTCTGAGTTGTATTCTTGTGGATTCCACAACGAATAAGAAGCTGAATATAGCGGAATATCGATGAATATTGCAAATTCGGCCACATGTGGCCCCCTGTCGATGGCGCCGGGAGTGCCGGTCTTCGCCGGAGGTTTCGCTGTATAATGACGACCCTCATCCGTTTCCCGTAGCAGCCGCCATGACTATCATCGATCAGCCGACCACCGATACAGCCGCAGCGCCCGGCGTCAAGCCGAGCCGCCGCCTGTCGGTCGCGCCGATGATGGACTGGACCGACCGCCACTGCCGCGTGTTCCACCGCCACATCAGCCGCCACACCTGGCTGTACACGGAGATGGTCACCACCGGCGCGCTGGTCTATGGCGACGTCGAACGCCACCTGCGCTTCAACGACGAAGAGCATCCGGTCGCGCTGCAACTGGGCGGCAGCGATCCGGCCGACCTGGCCACCAGCGCCAAACTGGGCGAAAAATGGGGCTACGACGAGATCAACCTGAACTGCGGTTGTCCGTCCGAGCGCGTGCAGAAGGGCGCCTTCGGCGCCTGCCTGATGGCCGAGCCGCAACTGGTGGCCGATTGCGTCAAGGCCATGCGCGACGCCGTCAGCATCGACGTCACCGTCAAGCACCGGATCGGCATCGACCAGACCGAAAGCTACGACTTCGTCCGCGATTTCGTCGGCACCGTGGCCGACGCCGGTTGCAAAACCTTCATCGTCCATGCCCGCAACGCCATCCTCAAGGGCTTGTCGCCGAAGGAAAACCGCGAGGTCCCGCCGCTGAAATACGACTACGCCTACCGCCTCAAACGCGACTTTCCTGACTTCGAAATTATCATCAACGGCGGCATCAAAACCGAGGCCGAGATCGACGAGCACCTGCGCCATCTGGACGGCGTCATGCTGGGCCGCGAGGCGTACCACAACCCGTTTGTGATGGCCACGTTCGACCAGCGCTACTACGGCGACGACAGCGCCAGCAAGTCACGCGAGCAAATTCTCGAGGTGATGATTCCCTACATCCAGGCTCAACTGGCGCAGCACGGCGCCAAGGGCCTCAAACTCAACAGCATCACCCGCCACATGCTGGGTCTGATGACCGGATTGCCGGGCGCGCGCGCCTTCCGCCAAGTGTTGTCCGATTCCAAAAAGCTCGCCGCCGGCGACGCCAATCTCCTTCTCGAAGCAGCCGCCCGGCTGCGCAGCGCCGCCTGAATCCCTACAGGCGGGGCCGGATTTCCTACAATTCGGCCCTTGATGCGATGAAACTGTTGGTATTTCCACGCAGAAATTTAAGATGAGTAAAGTAGTGGCATTTTTTTCTTGCTTTGAGGAAAAATTTGCATCTATAATTCATCAAATACCACACATTTCCAACGCCATCCGACCGCATGTTGCTGCGCAAAAACTACACCCAAGGCTTTGTGTAGCGCTAAGTTTTGCATTCGCAGTCATTGTTTGCTAATGTCATGTTTTATTGATGTGCGGCAATGAGTGTGCGGATAGTGTTCTCGTACCAACGAGGCAGTTCAGGGCAAATTCTTATCAACAGTGTCACTTACGAAGAGACGAAATGAATTTAGCAAAAATGAAAGTCGGAACGCGCCTGGGCCTCGGATTCGCCCTGGTACTGCTGTTCCTGATCGCCGTGACCACGGTCGGCATCTTCCGCATGGCACAGATCCAGGACCGCCTGGACCACGTCATTAGCGTCAACAACGTCGTCTCGCGCCTGGTGATCGACATGCGCGCCAACGTCAACGACCGCATCAGCTCGCTGCGCGTGCTGACCCTGATGACCGACCCGGCCGACATGGAACCGGAACTGAACCGCGTCAAGGAACTGGCCGGCAAGTACACCGAAGCACAGAACAAGTTGAGCGCCAAATTCGCGATCGAAGCCATCCCTGAAGAAAAAGCCCTGCTGGCCACCATCAAGGAACAGGAAGGCCTGGCCATGCCGGCGATCGCCAAGGCGACCGAACTGTGGTTGGCAAGCAATGCCGAAGGCGCGACCCGCGTGCTGATCAAGGAAATCCGTCCTGCCCAGAAAAAATGGATGGCCGCGCTGGACCAACTGGCCACGCTGGAAGACAAGCTGAACGCCGACATGCAGGTCGACGCCGCCAAGGGCTTCTCGAGCGGGCGCACCTTCATGATCATCATGGGCCTGCTGGCGGTCGGTATCTCGATCGTCGCCGCGCTGGTCATCACCCGTGGCCTGCTCAAGCAGTTGGGCGGCGAGCCGGACTACACCGCCTCGATCGCCAGCAGCATCGCCAACGGCGACCTGGCCGTCGCCATCGACACCAGCGGCAACGACAAGGACAGCCTGCTGTTCGAAATGAAGGAAATGCGCAACAGCCTGGTGGACATCGTCGGCCAGGTCCGTTCGGGCACCGAAACCATCGGCACCGCCTCGCGCGAGATCGCCGCTGGCAACATCGACCTGTCGGCCCGCACCGAGATGCAGGCCAGCTCGCTGGAAAAAACCGCCTCGGCGATGGAAGAGTTGACCTCGACCGTGAAACAGAACGCCGACAACGCCCGTGAAGCCAACCAGTTGGCGTCGGTGGCGTCGGACGTGGCGATCAAGGGCGGCAAGGTGGTGTCGGAAGTGGTCAACACCATGAGCTCGATCGACGCGTCGGCCAAGAAGATCGTCGACATCATCGGCGTGATCGACGGTATCGCTTTCCAGACCAACATCCTGGCGCTGAACGCCGCCGTCGAGGCGGCCCGTGCCGGCGAACAGGGCCGCGGCTTCGCCGTGGTGGCGTCGGAAGTGCGCAACCTGGCCCAGCGTTCCGCTGGCGCCGCCAAGGAAATCAAGATGCTGATCGACGATTCGGTCGAGAAGGTCGGCGCCGGCACCAAGCTGGTCGGCCAGGCCGGCGTGACGATGGATGAGGTGGTCGCCTCGGTGCGCCGCGTGACCGACATCATGAGCGAGATCGCCAACGCCAGCCAGGAACAAAGCGCCGGCATCGAACAGGTCAACCTGTCCATCATCGAGATGGACAGCATGACCCAGCAAAACGCCGCGCTGGTGGAAGAATCCGCCGCCGCAGCACAAAGCTTGCAAGACCAGGCCTCCGAGTTGTCCCGGGTGGTCAGCATCTTCAAGCTGGTGGAAGGCGAGGAGCGCGTTGCCGCTCCGGTATTTACGCCAGCCCCGAAGGCAGTGGTCAAGCCGATCACCGCCGCCCGCGCTCCTGTGAAGAAACTGGCCGCCAAGCCAACCGCAGCGATCGCCAAACCGAAGAAGGTCGTCAACGCCGCGAGCAGCAACGGCGCCGACGAGTGGGAAGAGTTCTAAGCTTGCCTCGGCCTGCTGTCGCCCATTGCGACACGTGTGCGGGCCTTGGCGTCTATCTAATCAGTGTCTAAAAATAATTGTTGGGAAATACAAATGAACAAGTTTTCGATCATCGCCGCCGTCGTTCTGTCCGCCGTTTCCGCCGTCACCATCGCCGCCGAAGTGCCGGCCTCGGTCGACGCCAAGAACTGCAAGGCCGAATACCCGAAGGCATCGCTGATGAATGAAGAGCAGGGCGACGTCAAGATGGCGTTCCTGGTCGGCGCCGACGGCAACGTCGTCGAGTCGAAGCTGGAAAAGTCGAGCGGTTTCAAGAACCTCGACAAAGCGGCGCTGAAAGCGCTGAGCGGTTGCAAGTTCAAGCCGGGCACCAAGGACGGCGCGGTAGCACAGACCTGGACCAAGGTCGACTATAGCTGGAAGCTGTAACACCTGTCTCAAGTGGCCATGCCGGGGCGCATGGCCGATTGCCGAATCCATCCACTAGGGGAAATCAGATGTCTACAAATAAGCGTTGGTTGAGTGTGGTTGCAGCAGTGCTCGTGTCGAGCGTTCCAGCGGCGTTCGCCGCCGAAGTGCCGGCCAGTTTCGATGCCAAGAGCTGCAAGGCCGAATATCCGAAAGCGTCGCTGATGAACGAAGAGCAGGGCACGGTATCGATGTCGTTCCTGGTCAAGGCCGACGGCTCGGTGTCCGATTCCAAGCTCGACAAGACGAGCGGCTTCAAGAACCTGGACAAGGCCGCCATCAAGGCGCTGAGCGCCTGCAAATTCAAGCCGGGCACCAAGGACGGCGCGCCGGCCGAAACCTGGACCAAGGTCGACTACGCCTGGAAGCTGGACTAAGCATAGTCCCGCAGGGCAATACCAAAGGGAGCCGCATTCGGCTCCTTTTTTTTCGCCCGTACTATTACGTGTAACAAGCTGTAATCTGGCTGCGGACGCGCTAAACTTCCTTATATAGTACGATTCTGGAACAAGGAGATTTGCCATGAAGATTATCTTTGCCGTGGTCGGCGCGTTGGCGGCGCTTACCGGGTGCGCAGTGCAGCAGCCGTATTACACCACCGCCCAGGTACAGGATCCCTACCAGTGGCGCACCGTATCCGTGACGCCGTCGAACCGCGCCCCGGGCAGCGCGCCGACGACCGTCTACACGACCGAGGAACTGCCGGCGCCGAGCTCGCGCGTGGTTTACGCCCAGCCGACCACCACCACCACCTATGTCGTCGCGCCGCCGGTCTACTACGCGCCGGCGCCCGTGTATTACCAGCCGGCGCCATCGTATTACTACCCACCGGTCTCGATCGGCCTGGACTTTTCGTTCGGCCGCTATTGGGGCGGGCATCGCGGACGCGGTGGTTGGGGGCGTGGCGGCTATCGCCGTTGATCGCCGGTTGCTGATTCAACCGCGGACACAAAAATCCCGCCATGCCTCATCGGGCCTGGCGGGATTTTTACGTCCGTCCGGGAATTTATGCCGTGCCTGGTCGCCGGCGTATCGGGGTATTAGCGCAGCACGTAGACCGATGCCTGGCCCAGTGCGTTACCCTCAACCAACACATAAGTCGAAGCGCATGCAAGACTGAGCAGGAAAGCGCCGTATGCGAAATGGAGATAGCGTGCCATGACAGACTCCCGGATTTTGGGTGAGGGTTGTTGATGTCTCCAGAATAGTCTTAAGGCTACATTAAGAACATCAGCAAAATGTCCGACAGCGTGTAGGACAACACGCCGTCTCTATCTTTTTGCCAACTTCTTATTTAATTTTCCACAATACGACCGGGCCGGCCGGGGCGGTGTCGGCGGCATTGGAGATTTCGAGCCAGCGCTGCAGGCCTTCCGGCTGCTTGAGGTGGATGCCCATACCGTCGATCAGGCCGACTTGATCGAGCATCTTGGCGTCGATCTTGGCCTTGGAGACGGTGGGCGCGCCCATGACCATGCGGTCGTAGGCTTTGCGCGCCTTGTTTTCCCATTTGTGCAGGCTGCTGTCCTCGAAGCGATTGGCTTCGAAGTAGACGGTCAGCGAGCCGTCCGGGTTGCCGTAGCCGACGATGCCCGAGCCACTGCGGATGGCGCTGTTGCTGCCGGGGTCGAACAGTTCCGAGGGAACGAACACGCCGGCGCGGCCGTCGATGTCCGGACGGCCGACGGGCGTGTCTTTGCTATAGGTACTGACTTCTGAGAGGGATTTTGGTTCAGACATGGCTGCGCTGTAGGTGAGACTTAGATGACGTAATTCGGGGAGCGAAGTGAACGCTGGTTGGTGCCGAAAGGCATACTTATTGTAGCGTCAATCTAGTGCCATTGGGCAATGGCTTGCAAAATATTCTGGCAATGAGGGAATGGATTTCGTAGGGCGGTTTAGGCGGCACGCCGTAATCGGCCAATGCATGAGCTGTCACGACGCATGCAGTGGCCGATTACGCTGCGCTAATCCGCCCTACGTGATTTAGAGGGATTTGCTGGGCATGCGGATGGCGTCGAAGAAGAAGCCTTTCCAGTGTACTACGAGGCGATTTCGGGATTTGATGTAGACCTCTGTGCAACTCACGTAGACAGCGGTCACGGGATTGGGCAGTCCCAATTTTTTTGCGCTCGCGTGCGCTTGGTCGCGAAAGAATTTGTTTGTTTCTGCCTTGGTCACCTCAAAGCTTGGCGAATCACACACACGAGCACCAAGCTGAACTTTATCGCGATTGATCGTGATGATTTGACCTACTAACTCCTCCGCCTCCTGGTCGTCTATAGAGGTGATGTCGGAGGAGTCGAGCGCGGCGGTCAGCTTCCACCTGCCAATAACGGAGGTGTCCTGCTGCTCCCCTGCGTGCAAGAGCTGGGTGGATGAGCAAATTAAAGCCAGCACCGTGACACTAGTGCGGAGAGGAGGATTTAAACGAAGATTGAGCATTTTTCACTCCCAGGTTTACTTGTTCGATGTCGATTCGGCCTGAGCGGCGACGCGAAATGGTGCGCTCTCCTCTGCTCTGCGCTTGATTAAGCCGGGGGCGATGACGAACTTGCCTCCCACACGCACCCGTATCATCGTTGATATGTTCGAGGCAGCGCCTGCAAAGTCTTTCCTGTTGAGATACTTGTAGGTGTCTAGTGAGCCGCTGACTCCGGCGTTGTAGGTGAGGCTGGCGATAGCGTCAAATTGTTCCTGATTCAGTTCAGTGACTACACAGCGCTTCACACCTTGCTCGGCCTCGGCCACGCGACGTTCGAACTCAATCTCAACTGAAGTGACGCTAACCTTCTTCCCAAGCTCTTCCTCGCTGCAGACGCCCCTGTGCGCGAGGATGCCCGCGCCCCATGTGCAATGGCCTTTGTTTTTCCCCATGTCGTTGTAATACTTGTAGACGGCCCGTTCGGTAGAGCGCATCCTGGCTTTAGCCGCAAGACTCATGCGCATGTGCGCGTTGGGTTTGGCAGTGGAATTTGAGGAAGGCATATTAGACTTTCCAAGTGGATTGAAAATCTAATTTACATCCCTCCCAGCCTTTGACCTTGAGTGGCATCACGGCTGGCGTCGAGGCAGGGCATGCGAGCCTTAAGCCAAGGTCAGTTCAAGATGCTTTCCAAGCGCACGAATTGCTTGTTCAATACTTTCGAGCTTTGATGTGTGCCGCACGTCGATAAGACGGGTAACGTTCTGCGGAATCGTCCCCATTCGGCGGGCCAGCTCGGACGTGCCGACGTTCTGAGCCAGCATTTCATTTAACAGGAGAACCTTGGCGGAAATGTTGGCCGGCAGGGGAATAAGGCGCTCGCCGCGCCGGGCTTTGGAAGCGGCGGGGATTGGGCGTTTGTTCTGCAGATAGAACTCGATAGAAGAGATTAGGACTTCTTCTGCCATCGACATCGCTTCGGCAGCATCGTCACCTTGAGTGATCGCCTCGGGAATGTCGCGAAACTTGACGACGTAGCCGCCGTCATCGACATCCGCTTCAAAAACGGCAGGGTATTGCATGCGAACTCCTTTTCCGCGTAGCGGTGATCACTTGCTTGTTTGCTGTACTGGGCGAGAGGCGGTTCCACGGCGCGTCCTTACTTCAATTTGAGCTGCTTCTTTACGCTCTCCACCAGGCCGGTTTTCAACTCCTTGGCCGGGTGCCTTGGTAAGTGACTCATCTCGCCGTTGCAGTAGACTCTGAGGTGATTCGTTCGTTCCTCAAAAGTCGCGCCTCGTTCCTTGAGCCATTTCACAAACTCGCTTTGCTTCACGAGGCCCCCGCTGTCGTTGCGCCATCTACAAGTTAAGCACGAATGCTTAATTCGTCAAGCATTTTTAATACAAGTATTGATGTTCGGCAGGCCCGGGCCTTAGGGTATAGAGCGGGGAGGGAACGGATAGGGGCCCCTTTTTTAGCTGGAGCATGCACAACGAAAAAAGCCCAGTCAGAGACCGGGCTTTTCACTTAATTCTTTGGGGTGGCTGATGGGGCTCGAACCCACGACAACAGGAATCACAATCCTGGACTCTACCAACTGAGCTACAGCCACCACTGTCTTACTTCGGCTATCCAGCTATTCGCTGAACAGGTGCCGAATTATACAAGCCTGATTTGAATCCTGCAAATCTAAATGCAAAGTTTCCCGTGAAAGATGGAGTTTTGCTCAGACATCAACTTTCTCGACCGGCGGACGCAAGCCCAGCAGCTTGTCGAAGGCGGGCGCCAAGGCGCCGACATCGGCCGTGGTGTAGCCGCGCAGGGTGGGCTCGCCGTCTGCGGCTAAGCGCAGCAGGCCGGCCGCCTCCAGCAGGCGCACCAGCTGGCGCGCCACGGCGTCACCGGTGTCGATCAACATCACATCGGTGCGCGCGTGATCGTGCAGCACGCGTTCGATGCCGGTCTTGATGAAGGGATAGTGCGTGCAGCCCAGCACCAGCGTATCGGCGCCCTGGTCCAGCAGCGGGGCGACATAGCGCTCCAGCATGGCGCCGATGGCCGGCGTCTCCAGGTCGCCCTGTTCGATCAGGTCTACCAGCCCGACGGCCGGTTGCAGCAGGAACTCGGTATTGCTCGCGGCGGAGATCTGCTCGCGCAGTTGCAGGAACTTTTCACCCTTGAGCGTGCGCGCCGTCGCCAGCACGCCGACCTTGCCGTTGCGCGTCGCCGCGACGGCCGGCTTGAGGCCAGGCTCGACGCCGACCACCGGCAAATCCGGATAGCGCGCGCGCACCGCCTTGATGGCGGCCACGGTGGCGGTGTTGCATGCCACCACCAGCGCCTTGGCGCCTTGCTCCAGCAGGAAATCCGTCACGGCCAGCGCGCGGTCGACGACAAACTGTTCGGTCTTGTCTCCATACGGCGCGTGGCCGGAATCGGCGAAGTACATCAGGTGTTCGTGCGGCAGCTGCGCGCGGATATGGCGCAGCACCGACAGCCCGCCCACGCCGGAATCGAAAACGCCGATGGGCGCTTCAGCCGATGTTTTGGCCGAAGCGTTGGCCGAAGCCTCGGCCGAACGGGGGCGGGCGCTGGTCATCAGGCGGTGACGACCGGGATGTTCAACTGCTCGATCTTGGCTTTCCATTCCGCTGGGCCGGTGTTGTGCACCGAGGTGCCTGCCGCGTCGACGGCCACCGTGACCGGCATGTCGACCACGTCGAACTCGTAGATCGCTTCCATGCCCATGTCGGCGAAGCCCAGCACCTTGGCGCCCTTGATCGCCTTGGAGACCAGGTAGGCCGAGCCGCCGACCGCCATCAGGTAGGCCGACTGGTGCTTCTTGATCGATTCGATGGCGACCGGACCGCGCTCGGCCTTGCCGATCATCGCGATCAGGCCGGTTTGCTCGAGCATCATGTCGGTGAACTTGTCCATGCGGGTGGCGGTGGTCGGGCCGGCCGGGCCGACGACTTCGTCACGCACCGGATCGACCGGGCCGACGTAGTAGATCACGCGGTTTTTGAAGTCGACCGGCAATGGCTCGCCCTTGGCCAACATGTCCTGGATGCGCTTGTGCGCGGCGTCGCGGCCGGTCAGCATTTTGCCGTTCAGCAGCAGGGTCTGGCCCGGCTTCCACGAGGCGACTTCTTCCTTGGTCAGGGTGTTGAGGTCGACGCGCTTCGATTTTTCGGTGTCCGGCGCCCACGAGACGTCCGGCCAGGTCGACAGCGGAGGCGGCGTCATGTAGGCCGGGCCCGAGCCGTCCAGCACGAAGTGGCCGTGGCGGGTGGCCGCGCAGTTCGGGATCATCGCCACCGGCTTGGAGGCCGCGTGGGTCGGGTGCATCATGATTTTAACGTCCAGCACGGTCGTCAGGCCGCCCAGGCCCTGCGCGCCGATGCCCAGCGAGTTGATCTTGTCGCACAGTTCGATGCGCAGCTCTTCCAGCTTGTTCTGCGGGCCGCGCTGTTTCAGCTCGAACATGTCGATGTCTTCCATCAGCACTTCCTTGGCCATCAGCATGGCCTTCTCGGCGGTGCCGCCGATGCCGATGCCCAGCATGCCCGGCGGGCACCAGCCGGCGCCCATGGTCGGCACGGTCTTCATGACCCAGTCGATCAGCGAATCGGACGGGTTCATCATGATCATCTTGGATTTGTTTTCCGAGCCGCCGCCCTTGGCCGCGACCTTGACGTCGACCGTATTGCCTTCGACCAGTTCCATATGGACCACGGCTGGCGTATTGTCCTTGGTGTTCTTGCGGTCGAAATGCGGATCGGCGACGATGGAGGCGCGCAGCTTGTTGTCATCGAAGTTGTACGCGCGGCGCACGCCTTCGTTGACGGCGTCGGTGACGGTGCCGCTGAAGCCCTCGAAGCGCACGCCCATGCCTATTTTCAGGAAGACGTTGACGATGCCGGTGTCCTGGCAGATCGGACGCTTGCCTTCCGCGCACATGCGCGAGTTCGTCAGGATCTGCGCGATCGCGTCCTTGGCCGCCGGGCTCTGCTCGTGCTCGTAGGCGCGCGCCAGGTGCTCGATGTAGTCGGCGGGATGGTAGTAGCTGATGTACTGGAGCGCGGCGGCAACGGATTCGATCAGGTCTTCTTGCTTTATGATGGTCATGATGTTCTCGCGAGGGAAGGATGGTGCTTAGTGGACTTAGTGGGTCTTGGAATCTTGGTGCGTCATCGACGTCAGGCGGTCGGTGTAGGCGATGGCCAGCGCGGACAGCAGGAAAGCGACGTGGATCACGGTTTGCGCGATCAACACTTTCTCGGAGTACGAGGCGGCATTGATAAAGGTCTTCAGCAAATGGATGGACGAGATGCCGATAATCGCCATGGCCAGCTTGGTTTTGAGCACGGAGGCGTTCACGTGCGACAGCCACTCGGGCTGGTCGGGATGGTCTTCCAGGTTCATGCGCGACACAAAGGTCTCGTAGCCGCCGATGATGACCATCACCAACAGGTTGGAAATCATGACCACGTCGATCAGGCCCAGCACGACCAGCATGATGGTGGTTTCGTTCAGCTTGGTCGGCACCGCGCCGCCACCCGGCACCGCCACGGCCTGGAAGATGTGCTGCAGCGCCGCCTCGTTGCCCATGGCCGCGCCGATCAGGTCTTTCAGTTCGACCCAGAAGTGGAACACGTACACGCACTGCGCCAGGATCAGGCCCAGATACAGCGGCAGCTGGAGCCAGCGCGACATGAAGATAAACGCTGGCAGGGGGCGCAGCTTGGGTTTAGGATCGGTCATTAAGGCAGTACTCCTGAAAATAAGGCAGACTAGATAAAGGTTGCCGACATTTTACACGTGCTGCTCAGCTACCGCACCGCCCGTGTTGCGGCGCAACGCCGAAGCGTAATGCTGTAGAAATGTTGGTAAAATTGTACAGCGCAGCATCGATCATGGCGGCTAGCAGTCTGTAAGGGCTCAGTAAGCGACAAAGTTTATGTTGGTGAAAAACATTACAACAATGGAGACATGTATGAGCAGCACTACCACACAACAAGGTCCACAGGAATCCCGCATCTTCACGCCACCGGCGGAGTTTGTCGCCCAAGCCACGGTCGGCGGAATGGAAGCGTACAACGCGCTGTGCGCCGAAGCGGAGGCCGACTACGAAGGCTTCTGGGCGCGCCTGGCGAAAGAACATCTGGTCTGGCAAAAGCCGTTCACCAAAACCCTCAACGAAGACAACGCCCCGTTCTACAAATGGTTCGAGGACGGCCACCTGAACGTCTCGTACAACTGCCTCGACCGCAACCTACAGAACGGCAACGCCGACAAGACCGCCATCATCTTCGAGGCGGACGACGGCATGTCGACCAACGTCAGCTACCGCGAGTTGCATGAAAAAGTCTGCAAATTCGCCAACGGCCTCAAATCGCGCGGCATCAAAAAGGGCGATCGCGTCATTATTTACATGTCGATGTCGGTCGAAGGCGTGGCCGCCATGCAAGCATGCGCCCGCATCGGCGCCACGCACTCGGTCGTGTTCGGCGGCTTCTCGGCCAAATCGCTGCAGGAGCGCATCATCGACGCCGGCGCGGTGGCCGTCATCACCGCCGACGAGCAACTGCGCGGCGGCAAGCACCTGCCATTGAAAGCCATCGTCGACGAAGCGCTGGCGCTGGGCGGCTGCGACACCATCAAGGACGTCATCGTCTACCGCCGCACGGGCGGCACGATCGCCTTCAAGGAAGGACGCGACACCTGGCTGCACGAACTGGTCGCCAACCAGCCGGCCGAATGCGAACCGGAATGGGTCGACGCCGAGCACCCGCTGTTCATCCTCTACACGTCCGGCTCGACCGGCACGCCTAAAGGCGTGCAGCACTCGAGCGGCGGCTACCTGCTGTGGGCCGCGCTGACGATGAAATGGAGCTTCGACATCAAGCCGAGCGACGTCTACTGGTGCACCGCAGACATCGGCTGGGTGACCGGCCACAGCTACATCGCCTACGGCCCGACGGCGGTCGGCGCCACGCAAGTGGTGTTCGAAGGCATCCCGACCTTCCCGAACGCGGGCCGTTTCTGGGACACCATCGCCAAGCACAAGGTCAGCATCTTCTACACGGCGCCGACGGCGATCCGCTCGCTGATCAAGGCGTCCGACGTCGACCCGAAAGTACACCCGAAAAACTACGACCTGACGTCGCTGCGCCTGCTGGGCACCGTGGGCGAGCCGATCAATCCGGAAGCCTGGATGTGGTATTACACGCAAGTGGGCGGCGAAAAATGCCCGATCGTCGACACCTTCTGGCAAACGGAAACGGGCGGCCACATGATCACGCCGCTGCCGGGCGCCACCCCGATGGTACCGGGCTCGTGCACCTTGCCGCTGCCGGGCATCATGACCGCGATCGTCGACGAAGCCGGTGTCGACGTCCCGAACGGGCAGGGCGGCATCCTGGTGGTCAAGCGTCCATGGCCGTCGATGATCCGGACCATCTGGAACAATCCAGAGCGCTTCAAGACCAGCTACTTCCCGGAAGAGCTGGGCGGCAAGATGTATCTGGCCGGCGACGGCGCCATCCGCAACAAGGACACCGGCTACTTCACCATCACCGGCCGCATCGACGACGTGCTGAATGTCTCGGGCCACCGCATGGGCACGATGGAAATCGAATCGGCGCTGGTGGCCAACCCGCTGGTGGCGGAAGCGGCGGTGGTGGGCAAGCCGGACGACACCACGGGCGAATCGATTTGCGCGTTCGTCGTGCTCAAGCAAGCGCGTCCGACCGGCGACGAAGCCAAGAAACTGGCGCTGGAGCTGCGCAACTGGGTCGCCAAGGAGATCGGCCCGATCGCCAAGCCGAAGGAAATCCGTTTCGGCGACAACCTGCCGAAGACGCGCTCGGGCAAGATCATGCGGCGCCTGCTGCGTGTGCTGGCCAAGGGCGAGACGATCACGCAGGACGTCTCCACCCTGGAAAACCCGGCCATCCTCGAGCAGCTCAAGGAATCGTCCTGATCGGTTGAGTGGCGCGCGCCGGCGAGTGCCGGCCGCGCCGCCGGCTCAGCGAGGCGCCAGCATCCTGTCCACGCGTTCGGACAGCGCATCGATATTAAACGGCTTGGTCATCACCTCGACGCCCTCGTCGAGCTGGCCGCCGCCGAACACGGCCGTTTGCGCATACCCGGTCAAAAACAGCACGCGCATGGCGGGCCGGTTCACCCGGCCGGCCTCCGCCATCTGGCGCCCGTTCATCCCGCCGGGCAAGCCCACATCGGTGATCAGCAAATCCACATGCACGTCCGACAGCAGCAGCTCCAGGCCGGTGGCGCTATCGGCCGCCTCGATCACCTTATAGCCCATATCCTCCAGAATATCGACGATCAGCAGGCGGACGCTCGGTTCGTCGTCGACCACCAGCACGGTCTCGTGTGTGCCATGGTGGACCGGCAGCGACGGCAGCGACGGCGCCGGCACCGGCTCGGCCACACTATCGTGGCGGGGCAGATAGATGCACACGGTCGTACCGCGCCCCACCTCCGAATAGATACGCACCAGGCCACCGGACTGCTTGGCGAAGCCATAGACCATCGACAAGCCCAGGCCGGTGCCCTCGCCGGGCTGCTTGGTGGTAAAGAAGGGCTCGAACACCCTGCTCATCACCTCCGGCGCGATGCCGATGCCGGAATCGGTCACGCTCAGCGACAGATACTCGCCCTCGGGCATTTGCTGCGCGGCGGCGGCCTTCAGGTTCAGGCGTTGGTTGGCGGTCGCGATACGGATATGGCCGCCGTCGGGCATCGCATCGCGCGCGTTGATGCACAGGTTCAGCAGCGAATTCTCCAGTTGGGACGCATCGACCAGCGCGGTCCACAGGTCGGCCGCCTCGATGACCTCGATGGCCACGGCCGGGCCGACGGTACGGCGCAGCAAATCCTCCATGCCCAGGACCAGGCGGTTGACGTCGGTCGGTTTCGGATCGAGGGTCTGCTGGCGGGAAAAAGCGAGCAAGCGATGGGTCAACGACGACGCGCGCTTGGCCGCATCGCTGGCGACATCGATATAGCGGGCGATATCGCCGAAGCGTCCCTGGCTGGCGCGCAACTCCAGCATCTCCAGGCTGCCGGTAATCCCGGCCAACAAATTATTAAAGTCATGGGCCAGGCCGCCGGTGAGTTGTCCCACGGCCTCCATTTTCTGGGCCTGGCGCAGGGCATCCTCGGCCGAGCGAAGCGCCTCGGCGTTCTCGCGCTCAGAAGTGAAATCGCGGCCGACGGCATAGATGCTATCGGCGTCCGGCTGGGTGGACCACGAGATCCAGCGGTAGCTGCCGTCCTTATGGCGATAACGGTTATCGAAGCGGGTATGGTAGCCGCCATCGGCCAGGAACTGCACGGCGTCGAGGGTACGGTCGATATCGTCGGGATGGATCAGTTTCAGCAGACTAACGCCGACCAGATCGGCCTCGTCCCAGCCCAGTACATCTTTCCACGCCGGATTAACGCTCTTGATCTGGCCGTCGAAGCCGCAGCGCAGCATGATATCGGCGGACAGCTCCCACAGGCGGTTGCGGTCTCGGGTGGTTTCATCGACGGTGCGTTCCAGCGTCTCCTGGGCGCGGTGGATCGCGATCTCCCTGCGCACCTGCTCGGTGATCTCGATACCCTGATTGAACAGGCCGACGATGGTGCCGTCCTCGCCGGTGATAGGCGCGGCGGAAAAGTTCCAGATGGTTTGTTCCATCTGGCCGTTACGCAAGATCATCAGCTCGACGTTGGAGCTGGAGAAGCCGATGCCGGTCTTCATGGCTTCGTAAAATTGCGGAGCGACCTCGTCCCAGACACTGCCCCACACCTCGGCCACGGGTTTGCCGAGGGCGGCGGGGTGGCGGTCGGCCAGCGAGGGGGCGTAGGCGTCGTTGTACAGCATGCACAGGTCGGGGCCCCACAGGATGGTGCCGAGGATGGGCGAGTTCAGGCAGGCGGACACGACCGAGCGCAGCGATTGCGGCCAGATGTGGGGATCGCCCAGGCATGACGTGGACCAATCGTGGCTGCGCATACGAGCGCCCATTTCGCCGCCGTTGTCCATGAATGAAAGCGAAGTCGTCATAGTGGTCTTTTGGTGAGGCTTTTTTAGCTGTCCGGGGTGGACTGGTGGACGGTTTTTGGGTGTTGTCGGTGGTATTGGTGTGTTTGTTTGGGGCTTTGGTGCTTTTGCCGGGGCGCGGTTGGGGGCCAGGCGGAGGGATATCGGGTCGCCGCCACGGGGTTAGCAGGCCGTTTAGTGGCTGCGTGGGGGACGCGGGTTATTGTAGCGCAGGAAGGGGCGGGGTTGGTTGCATGTGGGAGGGGAAATAAAGTTGGTGGTATGGGGAATGTTTGCTATAATTCGCGGCTTCTCCGAGAGGGGAAGGAATGCAGGAGAGGTGGATGAGCGGTTGAAGTCGCACGCCTGGAAAGCGTGTATAGGGTCAAACCTATCGGGGGTTCGAATCCCCCTCTCTCCGCCAAGAATAGAAATGTGAAAAAGGCCACCCTCGGGTGGCCTTTTTGCATTTCTTTCGTGGCGGAGAGAAGGAGGGCGCCTGCGCGCCCTCCGAGGGGGATTCGAAGGCCTCGCCCGTGCACGGGCGTGCCGCTCCGAATCGGCTGACTGCCGCCGCGTAAGCGGTGGCGCGCCGGGAGGCGCTGCGCGGAGCGCAAAAAATTCCTGTCAACACTATTTCTCGCCCCCATTTGTCCGAAGGTCGTACCTGACCTCGTTGCGTCTACGCCGGACAAGTCTGTTACGGTTCGATGCTAAATGCTACGCTGGCGCCGGCGCGTTTTCTTTGAGTGTCGATAGTAATGCCTTGCCAACACATTCAAACATTGCGATATCGTTTTCAATTTGAGTCGGACCGTCTGACTGCCTATGATTAAGAGCATGCGCTATTGAATTCCTGCGCTCAAAAAAGCTTTCCAAGCCGGATATTAATTTGCCGTGAGCTTTTCCAGGTTCAGATTCACCAAAAAAATCCAATATCGGATGTTTGAAGCTCATTTTTTGACATACATCTTTCAAGTCGCTAATCGCAAATAAACTATTTAGCATAGTGGGGCGCATATTGTTTTCATTGTGAATCAAATCCGTATAAATGTCTTTGGTAAGGTCACCTTTGCAAAAATCATGAATTAGGGAAAACTTGACTTGTGCTGCGGCTATTGTGGATTCGCGGCCGGAGTTATTCCGCATATCAAATTGAACTTTTGAAAGTCCGTCCATGATACGCTTCCAAGCCGTCGAGGCAATTTTTTGGGGAAGCCGTTCAAAGGAGTCGACACTTTGAACAACGACACGGGCATATTCTCTAGCCATCTCACGGATGAATTGTTCGAAAGTTGCTGCTAGTAGGAGCGTAGCGGAATTCGAGGCAGCAATACGCACCTTCGCGTGTAAGTTATTTTGGCTCGACACGGTGACCAACGTACGCAGCGCGCCAAGTTCTCTGCAATAATCGTCGGAGATAATCTCAAATGCAATCTCCATATTTACCCCGGCTTCAATATATTTCGCATCAGGGCAATCCGTTCCTTGACCGCTTTCGCAGTATTGCCATATCCTGTTAAAACTAAAAAATGGGCAGCGTCGTTTAGCGCAACATTAAATCTTTCTTGGACAAACAGTTTGTCGGACTTTATAGCCTCACGACAATCCCATAAATCATTTATGGCGACCATTGACGCATCGTAGATTGCGGCAGAGACACGTTTCCGTTTTCTTTCGTCTGCTGGCAAAACAAAAGGATTCTCGTCAAACAAGAAATATAAAAATGTGAATCGTTCTATAAATTCCCGTTGGAGCGCGGCGCCGTCTTCATCGCTCACGCTTTTTGCCATTGCTCTATCAAGCATTAACTTCATCGATCCGCGAATATTTTCCTCTTCTCTAAGCGCGAAATAACGAAGAACCAGCTGACAATCTCCCATAGTAGAATATAAAATGTTCTTTTGCCTATCCGGATTTTCGTAATAGTCGTTTGGGTCGCTTTCTGTATAGGGCGGGATATCGAATACTTTAGTAAAAAGTTCAAATCTTGTCAGTTGCAGGATTACCTTCTTAAAGTAACCGGCGTGCACAGAATTCCTGATTTCCTGTGAGTTAAGCTTAGTACCGCCGGTATTTAGTCTGTCAAATATAAATCTGCGAATGTCAGTTATAGTCAAGCTTCCGTGAGTTTTTTCGGTTTCGCTTTCGAGTAATAAAACAATTGCAGACAAACTTGCCCTGTCTAATGAACGTTTTATGCGGGGAGGGCAGCGAGAGTAGCGTAGCCCGTTCAGCGGCGATAGGACAGAGAGACCGGTCAGCGAAAATTCACCGGCAATAAATTCCCGAACTGCGTTCAGCCGTTGTTGGCCATCCATTACTTCATATCGAGCGGCATCATTTTCGTATAAAAAAACAGGTGGTACTGGAATGTTTAATAGTAGAGACTCTACGAGCCGAGACTTTTGCGAGACACTCCAGCGGAGTCTGCGTTGATATTCAGGACGGAGATTTAATACTTCACCCTTATCGATCAAGTCCCTCAATTGTGGAAGAAAAAAGTTGTTCGTCTGATATATGATGCGAAACGCATTTTTTGCAAAAAATTCCTCTGGATCCTGCTTTGGATCGGATAACGGAGTTTCTACATCATCCTCTGCGTCATCCATAACAATTTCTGTCTTCATGTGATGTCCCTATAGTATCTTGACTCAATCGATTTGGTGCTTTCAACGCCAACCGCTTTAATAATAAAATTCCAATTCATCTAATGCAGCACTGACTTTATGAACACATCACAGTATCTGAGACTACAGATTTATAAACAAGTTTTCCACTGAGACAATTAAAGTATCTGCTATACGTTCTATCCGTCCAACGATAAATTCGACGTGGCGCGTTCAATGCGACTCATGTAGGAGCAGATCCGCACCGATGCGCAAAGCCCTCCTGCGAGAAACCGGCCTCCTTGCGCATAAACTTCACCCTGTTACCAAATTTTTCTCTTCGCGCATTCACGCCAAGAATTTGGCCTAGTGTACACTTGTCAGCGGCGCTCTAATCGTGACATCTATGTTTTTCGTGAGGTTATTTGGATGGTAAAATTGTCGACTGGTCTATTCGGTTTGCTCAGTTCGGTTGCTGTCTGATCGTGGGATGGCTTTTACCAGAGGGCTAGGCCAATCAGTTCACCGGATTTTTCATCCAGTTCGCCATTAAGTCCACCACCTTTTTTTCCTGGCCTATGAAGCCATGGTAATGCATGGCCTCGCAAACGTCGCCGCTGGGATTGACTCCCCCGGTAACCATTACCAATTTTTTGACGGAGGTGTTTTTCAAACCCTTCATGATCCAGTCCAAATCGTAAGGCTGACAGATCGGGCAGGCGTCGCTGGCGTGATGTACTACCAGCACTGGGAGCTTGAGCGCGGCCAGATTTTGCGACGGCACCGCGCCCTGTTTCTTGTAGGCGGTCACGCTGGAGGTCAGCACTAGGCCGGCGATACCGGCGTCGGCAGTGCTGCCAATGGCGACATAAGTGGCCGAGATGGTGCCGCGACTGGTGCCAACCAACCAGATCGGCGCCGGACTCTTGCTGCGCACGAACTCCAGCGCGGCGCGCACATCGGCGAGGTGTTTTTCGTTGACGCGGTCGCTGTAGTCCAGCGCCGGCGTATCGCTGGGCAGTCCGAAGATGGCGACGTTGAAGCCGTCCGCGAGGAACAGCGCCACGCTGCGCGCGAGGAAGTTGCGGCTGGTCGGCTTGCCGTCCACTACTTTGCCGTAGCCGCCATTCCCGCCTGTGAACAGGAACACCGTCGCCTTGGCGCCTTCCTGCGCTTCCCAGTAGACACTGGTTTCAACGTCGGGGCGCGTGGGCACCTTGAAGGTCTGCCCATCCGCTTGCGCCGCAAAGCTGCAAACCAGCAGCGCCCAACCAGCCAACCAGCGGATTATCGTCATCGTATTCTCGGAGAAAAAATACGAAAATACCATAGTCTTCCATGCAGAGCGAATGTCCCACTCTTGCTCATCAGGTGGTGTTCACGGCGTTGGTTGCATTTCGCTCATGTGCGCTAAGTAACGGAGTGAATCCCGTCATCGTGCAATCCTTCACGCACCATTATTTAAAGGAGGATGTCATGAGCGATGATCTGACCAAAGCCGGTGTGCAAGACCGCGCCCGCATCAATGTCAACGAGGTGCACGAAGTTACCTACTGGACCAATGAGCTAGGTGTAACCAAGGACCGGCTGCAACAGTTGGTCAAGGAAGTTGGACCCAGCGCCAAGGCCGTCCGGGAGAAGCTGGCCGCCGGATAGCCTATCTGGCAAACTCGATTCGGCAGGGCGCTGGCGGCGTACGAATAGGCTAGCCCAGCCGATGGCGACAGATCTAAATCGTCCGTTCGACTGCCGCCTGATCGATGGCTATCCCAGTCATTCTGAAGGCGATGGACAATCCCCCTCAGGCTTGAGGCGTTTCCTTTTTTATCGCCCACATACTGAGGAATTTGGCCGCCAGATAATGCACCCCAGTCCAGACTAGTAAGCAAAAGGTCAATCCTACGGGGCCTGGCATGCAAATGAATCCACGGCACGCGTCGAGCCTGATTCCAATCTCGTCGAGGGCAAGCGCCGGCCCCATGGCGGCGATCTCCAGGTACAGCCAATCCAATTCGAACGCTTTCCAGGTCAGGAAGAGATGCGTTGTGAGCAAGAGAATAAAGAGTGCCCATTTCAGCGTTGCGGTCGGTGTGAGCAAGGAAGTGTGGGCGTCGTTCATGGCTCTCTCATCGAATGGAATCGGTATTCGAGGATAGCCCGGGAGCGCGGCTGGAGTTTTGCCCTGGCGCAATTAGTTGCACCTGCCGTTCAGCTTACGCTACAGTGCTGTTGGGCCTCGGGGCACAGCGTTAGCGAATCTCGTACAGCGCCTCGACAATCCACGACAGATCGATACCGGGCTCGTCCCGATAAGTGCGGAAGAATGACATCGCCCAGGCAGGATCGAGCCGGGTATTCCAGCGAGCAAATTCGGCTTCCGAGTGCGTGGATAGGAAGGCGGCGCAGACCGAGTTTTCCGCGTCGGCGAACGTGCGGGCAGGGTCCCAATACATGCAGAATTGAACTGCAAGAACGAGTTTTCTCATGGCGCCACCCTCCGGTGCATTCCAACCGAATGCGCTTATGCTTAAACAATTTATACGTCGAAGCAGAAGCAACGGATTCAAGCGAAGTTGAACTGGGAGCAGAAATGAAGGTGAGCGCGCTGTTGGCAGGATGGCTGGTAATGACCGTTACCACGCATGCACTCGCGGCGAAGCCAGTCAACCTATGCCCGCCCACGAGATCCGGCGCCGAATGGTCGGCGCAATGCTTCACAGGAAAGGGCGGCGAGCGCAAAGTGAAGCCGCGGTATTTGAAACGCATAAACGCCAACCGCCACGGCATGGCCGTTATCACCATCGACGACCCGCGCGAGATGGTTGCCGTCAATCGCCGAGGCGTTGTGGTGGTACCGAATATCCGTCACACCGGCGATTTCGACTACCCGACGGCGGACCGTGGGATCGGGCGTTTTGCTGTCAATGTGGCCGGCGACGATACGCATCCAGTGCTGAAATGCGGCTACTTCAAGGCCGAACAGTTTCGTATCGTAGTGCCCGCACAGTACGATCAGTGCGCCCCCTTTCGCGAGGGAGAAGGAGAGGCCTGCACGGAATGCGTCAGTTATTGCACCGATCAGGATTGCCACGACAGAGTCTTGGTAGGCGGCAAGGGCGTGGTTCTGGCGCCGAATGGCGACATTTTGCGCACCTACACCCCGCCGGGTCTCGACAAGGCTTGCGGTGCCGGCCAGCGGGCGGAGACGCGTGCCGCTCACGGCGGCGGCACGCTATTCCTTAACTGTAAATCGACTGCGGATTCGCCATCGAAGATGTGACAGGACGGAACTGCAGGGCTGCGTCACCCCGCAGTCATCCGCTGATCGAGCTCCCAATGCTGAGAGGTTTGAGTTCCCGTTAATTTGCTCGCATTGCTACGTGCGAAGGCGAAGTAGCCGATGATTGCCACGAGCAACGCAACGAGGACATAAATGGAGATCTTGTTCATGGCGAAATTCCTTTCCGGCGAAGAAGGCGATTCATCCGTGCTGCGAGTTCAAGATACCATCGTTTTTGCGCCGTACGTTTCATTGCTAAAAGATCCGGCCTCCTTCCGAGGCGTTGGTTTCAACAGGAAATGCGCCAACGCCGGCAGCAACACCAACGCTCCCACCATATTCCACAAGAACATAAACGCCAGCAGTATCCCCATGTCCGCCTGGAACTTGATCGGCGAGAAGATCCACGTCGCCACCGCGATCGCCAGGGTGATCCCGGTCAGCAGCACCACCCGCCCGGTGAACTCCAGCGCGTGGTGGAAGGCGTCGGACAGGTTCGCGCCGCCGCGCATCCGCGCCAGCACCACGCTCAGCACATACAGCGCATAGTCGACGCCGATACCCACCCCCAGCGCGATGACCGGCAGAGTGGCCACCTTCACGCCCATGCCGAGCCACACCATCAGCACCTCGCACAGAATCGAGGTCAGCACCAGCGGCAGCACCGCCACCACCACCGCGCGCCAGGAGCGGAAGGTCGCGTAGCACAGCAAGGTCACCGCGCCGTAGACCCAGAACAGCATCTCGCGCATGGCTTTCTTAACGACGATGTTGGTCGCCGCCTCGATGCCGGCGCTGCCGGCCGCGAGCAGGAACCTGGCCTCCGGCGTGCCGTGTTGCGCGGAGAATTGCTCGACCAGTCCGACCACGCCGCTCAAGGTCGCGGCCTTGTGATCCTTCAGATACACGTACAGCGACAGCATCGAGCAGCTCTGGTTGAACAGTTCGCGCGGCGCGCGCGTTTGCACCGCGCCCAGCGCGCTCTGGTTCGGCGTCAGGTTGTACCACTTGAAGTTGCCTTCGTTGTAGCCGGTCGCGGCCAGCTTGCTGAGCAGGGCCATGGAATTGGTCGCTTCCACGCCGGGCAGTTGCTCCAGTTGCCAGGCCAGCGCGTCGACCTTGGCCAGGGTGTCGTACTGCGTGCACTGGTCGGCGCCGGTTTTGATCATGACCACCAGCACGTCCGCACTGGCGGCATAGTTGCTGACCATGAAGGCGTTGTCGCGGTTGTAGCGCGAATCGGCCCGCAGTTCCGGCGCGCCGGGATCGAGGTCGCCCACCTGCAGTTGCAGGCTGACCGCGAAGCCGAGCACGGCCAGTATGCCGCTGACAAGCAAAGTGAGCGTGGCCCAGCGGCGCTGGGTGAAGCGGTCAAGAAACACCCACAGCCGTGGCTTTGGGGAGTCCTGCGCGCCCGCCTGCAGGCTGCGCTCGGCCGCCTTGAGGCTGACGCCGGTATACGACAGCAGGATCGGCAGCAACACCAGGTTGGTGAAGATCAGCACGGCCACGCCGATGCTGGCGATCACCGCCAAGTCCTGGATCACCTTGATCGGAATCATCGTCAGCACCATGAAGCCGACAGCGTCGCACAGCAGCGCCGCCATGCCGGCCGCGAACAGTCGCCGGAAGGTGTAGCGCGCGGCCACGACCTTATGCGTGCCGCGTCCGACATCCTGCATGATGCCGTTCATCTTTTGTGCGCCGTGGCTCATGCCGATGGCAAACACCAGGAAGGGCACCAGCACCGAATACGGATCGAGCTCATAGCCAAGCGTGGCGAGCAGGCCGAACTGCCACAGCACCGCGACGAGCGAGCACAGCATCACCAGCATGGTGCTGCGCCAGCAGCGCGTGTACCAGTACAGCACGGCGGTGGCGATGCCGATCGCGACGACGAAGAACACCAGCACCTGTTGCAGCCCGTCGATCAGGTCGCCCATGATCTTGGTGAAGCCGGTGATGTGGATCTGCACGCCTTGCTGCTGGTACTTGGCGCGGATGGTTTCCAGTTGCTGCGAGAAGGCGTGGTAATCGAGCGCCTTGCCGGTCTGCGGATTGATGTCGAGCAGCGGCACGAACAGCACGCTTGACTGGTAGTTGGCGGCGACGATCTGGCCGATCTCGCCCGAGCGCGCGACGTTGGCGCGCAGCACATCGATGCTTGCGGCCGAGCCGTCGTAGTCGCCGGGGATCACGGTGCCGCCGTCGAGGCCATCCTCGGTCACGGCCGTCCAGCGCGTGTTAGCGGTCCACAGCGACTTCATGTACGGACGGTCGACCCCGGGCAGCAGGTAGATCTCGTCGTTCATCTTCTGCAGGGTGGCCAGGTAGGCCGGCGTGAAGATGTCGCCCCGGGGCACGGCGACGGCGATCCGCAACGCGTTGCCCAGGCCGCTCAAATCGCTCTTGTTCTCCAGATAGTTGACCACGTACGGATGGCTGGTCGGGATCATCTTTTCGAAGCTGGCGTTGAGCGTCAGGCGGGTCGCCTGGAAGCCCAGCAGTGCCGTGATCAGCAAGCACAGCAGCACGATCAGCGGCCGGTGGTTGAACAGCGCCCGCTCGGCCAGGTTGCCCGAGCGCCTGTCGAAGTCGCGCAGCGCCCGGATCACCGGTTGCTGCTGCATGTCGTTGTCAATGTTCATGAATTCAATTGGTGGTGAGTAGCTGCTGGCGCTTGAGGCCGCGCAGGCCGGCGACGACCAGGTGCTTGTCATCGGCCTGGACCAGCGCGGCCGCCGGGGAGGGCTGTGGATTGGGCTGGCGCGTGAAGGTGCGGCCATGGTCGCCGCTGAGCAGCACGTCGCCGCCCTGGCTCAGCAGCGCCAGGGTGCCGTCGGCCAGCTCGACGCCGGCGCTGAAGGTTTGCTGCGAGCCGGTCTCGATCTGCTTCCAGCTGTTGCCCTGGTCGCCGGACCAATAGGCCGTGCCGCGCAAGCCGAAGACGACGACCTCGCCGCCGCGCGCCGTCACCAGCCCGAAGTAGCTGCCCTTGTAGGGCGAGGCCAGCGCCGTGAAGCTGGCGCCGCTGTCGAGCGAACGGAACAGGCTGCCCTGTTCGCCGACCAGGTAGAGCGCGCCGCCGCCCGCGCGCATGCCGTACAGATGCAGGCTCTTGGGATTGGGCACGCGGCCCTGCCACGGCGTCCAGGTTTTGCCGGCGTCGGTGGTGCGGAACAGCAGGTTGTAGGCGCCAAGAATGTAGCCGGTGCTGGCGTCCTGGAAGTACAGGTCGAGAAAGGGTTTGTCCGGACCATCCGCGCGCAGGTGCTCGGCGGCCGTCTTCTCCTGCGGCGTGGTGGCGGCGCGCAGCGCGAGCTCGGCAGCCTGGATGCCGTCCAGCTGCTTTTGCCAGCTCAGGCCGCCATCGACCGTGTGCAGCACCACGCCCAGGTGGCCCACCGCCCAGCCGCTGCGTTCGTTGGCGAACTGCACGGCCGTCAGGCTCACCTGCACCGGCGTGCGCACCTGGCGCCAGCTGCCGCCCTGATCGTCGGACAGCAGCACGATGCCGCGTTCGCCCACAGCCACCAGGCGCTTGCCGGCGCGCGTCACCGCCAGCATGGCCGCCGTGCCGGACTTGGCGGCGATGACGGACGGCTGGGTCAGCGCGTCCGGCAGCGCCGCCGAAGAAGATGAAGCGGCGGCCTGCGCAAAGGCCGCTGCCGGCGCGAGGGAACCCAGCAGCAACGCCGCCAGCACGTGATTCCGCGTCCTCATCAGCGAGCACCCTGGTTGGCCAATTCCTCCGGCCCGAAGTAGCTCAGCGGCAGCCGCGGGATGGCCTTGTACTGGTTCGGCGTTTCGTTGGCGGAGGCGTTGAGCAGGTAGGCGCCGGTCTGCACGTTATAGACGCCCCACATGACGTTGGCGAGTAGGGCCGGCAGATCCGGCGCCAGCAAGGTCAGCGCGTAGTTGCTGCGCCAGATCTGGCCCTGGGCATCGTAGCCGTCGATCTGGATGATTTGCCAGGTGTCCTCGTCCAGGTAGTAGCGGCGCTTGCTCACCACGTGGCGCTTGCCGGGGGCGACGGTCGCCTCCACCTCCCACACCCGGTGCAGTTCCCAGCGCACCAGGTCGGGATTGAGGAATTGCGGGCCCATCAGATCGGCGATCTTGGCGGACGCCGCGCGGTTGTTGTTATACGGGATGTACATCTCCTTCTTGCCGATCAGCTTGAGCTGGTGGTGGTCGATCGGCCCGAACAGCATGAACGCCTCGTCCACGAAGCCGATGCCGGAGGCGACCGAGTCCGGAGTGTCGTAGGCCACCGACGGCGCGCGGCGCACGCGGCGCTGGCCCACCAGGTACTGCCACAACGCGCGCGGGGCGGCGGCGTTCAGGCCGTCGTGCGCGAGGATGCCTTCCCCCGCCTTGGAGGCCGGTGCGCGCGTGATCAGGCGGCCGTACTGGTAGATGCCGTCCATCTTGTCCAGGCTGCCTTCCTTGAAGTAGTAGGGACGGGTCAAGGTTTGCTCGGCCTCGTTGGCCAGGGTGCGCTTGCCGTCCGGCGGCACGATCCAGGTGCGGCTGGCGTAGATGGCGGTGTCGCCGACCCAGGCTAGGCGGTGGTTCCAGATCGCCTCGTAGCCGGTCTTGGGAATCGGGAACGGAATGCCGCCGTAGGCGCCGTCGACCCCGTAACCATCGTCGACGGTCTTGGCGCCGGTCGCGTTCTTGAAGGTGTTGTCGTAGACCCAGGACGGCGCGCCGCCGGTGCGGTGGGTGGGGTAGACGTCGAGCCGGTAGGTCGGATATTTCTTCAGCATGGCGACGGTGCCGGCCGACAGCTTGGCGGCGTACTGGTCGACGTTCTTGCCGGTGATGCTCAGCACCGGTTTTTCCGACGCGAACGGATCGGCGCGGGCGTCGCCCGGTTTGTAGCCCGGAGCGACCTTGCTGTAGACGCCTTCCCACGCGGGAATGGTGCCGTCCTTGTTGGCGGCCTTCTCGGCGCCGAACGGCGTCAGCGTGGTCTTTAGCGCGGCGGCTTCCTCGGCGGTGGCGGCGTGCGACTGGCCGGCGACGAAGGCGAGGGCGATCGCGCAGGCGAGCATGTTCAATTGTGGTTTCATGATGTGTTCCTGATCTTAGAATGCGCGTTTGAAGTTGAACGAGATGTAGTTGCGGTCCTTGAGCGGCTGGGCATAGCTCAGCATCGGCGCGTTGGCGGCGGGATTGTTCGTCAAGAAGGTGCCGCTGCGGCCCAGGAAGCGCACATAGCTGATGCCGAACTTCCAATCCTGCTGGTAGCTGCCGCTCAGGCCGATACTCAGGTCGCCGCCATGCTCGGCGCCGCCGTTGAAGTTGAAGACGGTCGACGAGCGGCCGTCGAGGTTGTAGCCGATGCCGATCGGCACCGTCAGGTCGAGCCCACTGAGCACCTGGTAATACGCCGGCTCGAAGGCGATGCGGATGGCGCTGGCGTCGCGCGTCGTGTTGACGTCGAGCGAGCCCTGGTGGGTGACGCTGAGGCGGCGGTTCCAGGCCAGCTCGCCAAGCAGCGCGCCGCCTTCGAACAGGCTGTTGGTCGGCATCACGTACACGGCGGACAGGTTGACGTGGGCGCTGTTGCCCACCGCGTAGGCCGGGTTGTCGGTGTTGTTGGCGATGATGCCGACGCCGCGCGCCGACAGGAAGTTCGGCGTCGGGCCGCTCACCAGCGGGTTGTTGCGCCGTATCGAGCCCTCGATCGCCACGTTGACGCCGCCCAGCACGGTGCTGGCGCTGGCGCCATAGGTCTTGATGCCTTCCGCATACACGGCCTGCACGGTGGCGGGCGCGCCGGGCGGGAAGGTGGGCGAGAAGCCCAGATAGTAATTGGCGCCCTTGTCGTGGTAGCGCGCCGCGTACAGGCCGAACTCGATGTCCAGGCCGACCGGGGCGATGCGCAGCTGCACGCCGCCCTGGCCGGAATCCTTGGCCTTCATGTCGGGCTGGGTGATGAAGGCGGGCGCGCCCGAGCCGACCGGCGCCACGAGGAAGGCGGTGGAGCCGGCGCCGGCCGCGTCGTACGCGCTCAGGTAGCTGCCCACGCCGGGAATGATGCTCGGCTTCCAGTCCAGCTGGTAGTAGGCGCCGAGCGAGACGGTGGGCGCCAGTTGCAGCTGGCCGGAGATCTGGTTGACCGGCCGCAGGATTTCCTTGAATTGGGCGCCGGGCACCGACAGCAGCTTGACCAGGTCGACCGGGCCTTGCGCGGCGGCGATGCCGTTGGCGCCGAAGAACAGGCTCTCGCCGTATTGCAGCGTGTGGCGGCCGGCGCGCAGGTTGCCGGAGAGGCCGCCGACGGTGCCCTTGACGTAGACGAAGGCGTCCAGCAGCTCCGCCTTGCGTCCGTGCAGTTTGCGCGTGCCTTCGGTGAATTCGTTGTTGGCGACGCCGGCCAGACCGGCCGCGTTAGACGACGGCGATGCGTTGTCGTTGCGCCGGTTGTAGACCGTGTCGTACCAGGCGGCGCCGGAGGCGCGCATGCCCATGTTGTGGATGCTGATGTCGAGCTCGGTCAGCCAGTCGACACGGTTCGATACGATGCCTTTTTTACGGAAGTTCTGGTTGCCGTCGTCCAGGTTCAGTCCGGTGAAGTCGCCGGGACCGGCGGCCGCGTAGCCGCCGGCCAGCAAGCCCGGATCGGCATCCTTGAGGCGATAGGCGGTGCTGTACTTGATGGTGTTGTTCCAGCTGACCTTGATGTCGGAGCCGGTGTCGAATTCATAGGCCAGTGCCGACTGGCAGGGCAGGGCGGCGGCCACGGCCAGCGCCATCGTCAGGGCGCCGGACTTGCGCGAAGTGCGCCGTGTTTGTTGTGTCGGTTTCATGTCTCCCCCAGGGGTATTTATAGGTATTGTTGGATTGCGTGTTTGCTTAGATGCTTCAGATGAATGTCGACATCAGCCCTCCGTCAACGGGGATGTTCACGCCGCTGACCCAGCGCGAGGCGTCCGACATCAGGAAGGCCACCACTGGGGCGACCTCGTCGGTGTAGGCGGGGCGTTTCATGCGGTTGGCGTTGCGTTCCACCACGTCCTGGCCAAGCATGGTGACGAAGTCGCCGAGGATGGGCGTGAAGACCGGGCCGGGCGAGACGCAGTTCATGCGGATCGAACGTTCCAGGAACCAGCGCTGGGATTGGACGAAGGTCCAGACCAGCAGGGCTTCCTTGAAGTATTGGTAGCAGGTTTCCTGGGGGACGGGGTGGTCGCGCAACCAGGCTTGGGCGTTCTCGTAGCCCTGGACGTTGGCCAGTTCGCGGTGGAGTTCGAGGCGTTGTGGCCATTCTGCGCCCAGGGCGGAGGCGATGTTGATGATGGCGCTGCCGGCGGGCATGCGGTCGAGGACTTTTTCGGACAGGTGGCGCAGGCCGAGGTAGTTGACGCGGGCGACCAGGTCGCCGTTGGCGGTGCCGGGGACGCCGGCGATGTTGCAGAGGGCGTCGATTTGTGGCGGCAACTGTGTTACTGCGGCGTCGATTGATGCCGGGTCGCTTAGGTCGGCTTGGATGTATTGGTCGAGGGTGAGGCCCGGGGGATTGCGGTCGATGCCGATGACCTTGGCGCCGCCGGCCCTGGCCAGGCGGACGACCTCGGCGCCGATGCCGGAACAGGCGCCGGTGATGACGATGGTTTTGTTGGGGAAGTTCATCTTTTTTCCGTTGGCGATGGTTGGGGCGGTGGCGGAGCTTGGCGGATTACGCGCTGCGCGCTAATCCGCCCTACGTGTCTCCGTGTTACGCGCGCTTTGCTTGTCTTCTTTTAGAAGGGGTAGCGCGGGGCGTTGCTTTTGATTGTTAGCCATTGCCATTGCGAGAATTCGTCCCAGTCGGCGGGGCCGCCGTGGCGGGCGCCGTTGCCGGAGGTGCCGCTGCCGCCAAACGGTACGTGCGCTTCGGCCAGCACCGTCTGGTCGTTGATGTGGGCGTGGCCGCAGGGAACGCGGTTGACGATGTGCAGCGCGCGCGTGAGCGATGGCGAGATGACGCCCAGCGCCAGGCAGCCTTCGGTGAGCGAGGCCAGCGCGATGGCTTCCTCGTCGGTGTCGAAGACGGTTATCGAAGCCACCGGCCCGAACAGTTCTTCCTGGAAGCAGCGCATGCCGGGCTTGACGCCGGTCAGCACGGTGGCGGGATAGAAGGTGCCGTCGGGTTGGCCGCCGGCCAGTAGTTTTGCGCCGGCCGCGATCGAGTCCTGGACGATGCCGTGCAGCCGCTGGACCTGGCGCGCGTTGATCAGCGGGCCGAGGGCGACCTGGCCGCTCATCGGATCGCCCACCGGCAGGTGTTTGGCCTTCTCCAGCAGCCGCTCGGTGACGGCGGCGGCGATGCCGCGCTGGAGCAGGATGCGGCCGGACGCCATGCAGATCTGGCCTTGATGCAGATAGGCGCCCCAGGCGACGTTGGAGGCGGCCAGGTCGGGGTCGGCATCGTCCAGGATGACCAGCGAGTTCTTGCCGCCCAGTTCCAGCGCGACTTTCTTGAGCGTTTTGCCGGCCAGCTCGGCCACCCGGCGTCCGACCTGGGTCGAGCCGGTGAACGAGATCATGGCGACGTGGGGATCGAGGCACAGCGCCTCGCCCGCCTCGGCGCCGCCCGGCAGCACGTGCAGCACGCCAGGCGGCAGGCCGGCCTGCTCGAAGATGCGGGCGATGATGACGCCGCCGCTGACCGGGGTTTGCAGGTCCGGCTTGTGCAGCACGGCGTTGCCGACCGCCAGCGCCGGCGCGACCGAACGCAGCGACAGGATCAGCGGGAAGTTGAACGGCGAGATGATGCCGACCACGCCATGCGGCAGGCGCCGGGCGATGCTCAGTTGCCCGGTAGGGGAGGCCAGCAACTGGCCGGTCGGCTGCGTCAGCATCGCGGCCGCCTCGTGCATGTAGACGATCGCTTCGCGCACTTCCAGATCGGCCTTGGGCATGATGCCGCCGGTTTCGCGCGCGATCCAGGTCGCCAGCTCGGCGTGGTGTTGTTCGAACAGCGCGGCGGCCTTGCGGAAGATGGCGGCGCGGGCCTTGTAGTCGGTGGCGGCCCAGGCGCGCTGGGCGGCGCGGGCGGCGATGGCGGCGCGCGCCACGTCCTGCGCGTTGGCCTTGCCCGTGGTGCCGAGCTGCTGGCCGGTGGCCGGCTCGGTGATGGGATGCGTGCCGCCGTCGGCCGCGATCCAGTCGCCGTTGAAGATTTTTCCGGTCCAGAGCGTGTCGTTCAAAAATGCGGGCGCAGCGGTGCTATCCATGAGGTCTCCTATGGCTTGTAACGGGGTGTTGAGTGCGCCGCATCCTCTGAGGGATGTTTTGCCGGCATGACGTTGCGCGGTGGTGGGGCTGGCCGCTCGTCCAGAACTTAGTATCGATGAAGCCTGTCGGGAGCGCTCTGCAATGTCCGGTGCAAGGCCTTCGAATTTGCTTATCGGGGGTGTGTTTGCGCGCAGCCGGCCTGCGTGGCGGCGAAGCGCCGGATCGTGGCCATCAACTCCAGCGCGCCCGGCGACGCGTGGCTGTCGCTGCGCTGGGTGATGCCGATGGTGCGGCTGGTGTGCGGCACTTCCACATCGAGCACGGTCAGCAGGCCGGCCTCGATTTCGTAGCTCAGTTGCTGGGGCGAGATCGCGGTGACGGCGTCGCTGTGCATCAGCATGCCGCGCAGGATGGCCAGGTCGCTGGTTTCGACGGCCGCGCGCGGCACGGCCAGCCCCAGCGACTGGAAGGACAGGTCGAACAGCGCGCGCGCCGGCGTGGACTGGTTGGCCAGCACCCAGCGGGCGGAGACCAGGTCGGCCATGCCGAGGCCTGTTTGTTTGGTCAACGGATGGCCGCTGCGCACCACCAGCGACATCCGGTCGTCCAGCAGGGCTTCGCCGCTCAAGTCGTTCGCATAGTCGGCCGGCCGCAGCGCGCCCAGCACGAAGTCGATGTCGCCGGCGCGCAGCTGCGCGGCCAGCTGGTCGAACGGTCCTTCGACGGTGGAGAAGCGCAGGCCCGGATGGCGCAGCAGCACGTCGCTGATGGCGCGCGGCAGGATGGCGGTGCGCCCCAGCGGCAGCGCGCCGATCACCACCTTGCCTTCGGTGTTGCCGCGCAGCGCGGCGAGGTCGGTGTCGATGTGGCGCAGTTCGGCCAGCGCGCGCTTGACGCGAAACACCAGGATGTCGCCGGCCTCGGTGGGCTTCATGCCTTTGGACGAGCGTTCGAACAGGTTGGTGCCCAGGCTCGCCTCGAGGTCGTTGACGAAGCCGCTGACGGCCGGCTGGCTGATGCCGAGCGTCTTGGCCACCGTCGGCATGTGGCCGGATTCCGCCAGCCTGACCAGGCAAAGCAGGCGGCGCTCGTTGAACATCGCCATGGGCACCCGGGGGCGCGCGAGGGCGTCGCAGCCTTGTTCGAATTCGTTCACTACGCGGCGCGCGCGGAACAGCACCAGGTTGCCGAAGGCGGTGCGCAGCATGCCGCTGGTCTTGCGCTCGAACAGATCGACCCCCAAGGTCGTTTCCAGCTGGCGCACCGACCGGGTGACGGCCGATTGCGCCCGGTACAGCGCGTCGGCGGCCTTGGTCACGCTGCCCATGTCGGCCACGGCGAGAAAGGCGCGCAGGTGGCGCAGGCTGACTAATTGGGACATGGCTGGGAGCGCGTTCATCAAAAGTCGGGTGGAGGTTCCAATGTCTTAAATGTATACATCGGGATTGGTAATGTCGAGTAATAAATTGCTATTTACTGCGCCTGTACCCGTAAAATGCTGAAAAACACGCGGATGCGATAAGGTAATTAGATTGTCCGGAACGTCAAATGTATACATTTGCTTGGACGGGACGGGCATAATCGTCTCATCGGCATCCGCGCCCCGCATGTAGCAGTCAACGTGGAGTAGGCATGACAAAAATGAGCGGCGGTCTCCCGACCTCCCAGGAACAGGCGGTCATCGATTTGCGCGAGATGATACTCAACGGCGAACTGGCTCCCGGCCAGCGCGTGACAGAGACGGCGTTGACGGAGGCGCTGCGCACCTCGCGCACGCCGGTGCGCTACGCCCTCACAGCGCTGTCGCAGGAGGGCCTGTTGAGCAGCTTGGGTAAGCGCGGCTACGTGGTCAGCACCTTCCATGTCGACGACGTGCTGGGCGCGATCGACGTGCGCGCGGCGCTCGAGGGCCTGGCCGCGCGCACCCTGGCCGAGCGGGGGCTGTGCCCCGAGCTGCGGCGCGAGTTGCTCGCCTGTCTGGCCGACGGCGACGCGTTGTTCGCCAAGGGCCATCTGGTCGCCGGTGACGCCGCGCGCTACTCGGAGATGAACCGGCGCTTCCACGATTTGATCACCCGCGCGAGCGGCAACCATGCGCTGGTGGACCTGTTGGCCTTCAACCGCCGCGTGCCGTTTTCCGCCGCCGGCGCGTTCGCCTTCGACCATGCCGAACTTCCGCAGCAATACAAAGTGCTGAACTTCGCGCACATGCAGCATCACGCCATCGTGCAGGCGCTGGAGCAGGGCGACGGCACCCGGGTCGAGGCGCTGATGCGCGAACACACCCAGGCAGCGAAACACAGTCTGCATATCGCGGGCGAGAGCCTGTTCGCCGGCGCGGAGGAGGCGCCATGAGCCAGCAGGAGCGGATCGTATTGCAGTTGCGCGAATTGATACTCAATGGCGGACTGGCGCCGGGGGAGCGCGTGCTGGAGGTGGCGCTGGCCGAGACGCTGCAGGCGTCGCGCACGCCGGTGCGGCGCGCGATCAAGATTTTAGAGGGCGAGGGCCTGCTGGTTTCGAACGGCGCGCGTGGCTACCAGGTCAGGCAGTTCTCGTTCCGCGACGTGGTCAACGCGATCGAAGTGCGCGGCGTGCTCGAAGGACTGGCGGCGCAAGCTGCCGCTCGGCGCGGACTTTCGCCCGAGGCTTTCGCGCGGCTCGAAGAGTGCATCGAAATCGGCCGCGCGCTGGCCGGAAAAAGCGCGATGACGGCCGGCGACGAGGAAGTCTTCGCCAACATGAATTTAACCTTCCACGACACCGTGATCGACGCGGCCTGCAACCGTTCCCTGAAGCATGCGCTGGCCTTCAACGACCGCTTGCCGTTCGCCGCCGCCGGCGCGGTGGCCATCAACGTCAGCGCGGACGCCAGGGAGGCGCAGATGGCGTTGCTGGTCAGCGCGCAGCGCGACCACGTGATGATCCATCAGGCGCTGCGCCAGCGCCAGGGCGCCAGGGCCGGTGCGCTGGTGCGCGAGCACGCGTATGTGGCCGTCGAACATATGCGGTTGGTGCTGGCCGCGCGCGGCGTGGAAGATGATGCGGACGCGGGTTCGGATGCAATAAGCAGATTCGATGGTTGTGGCAACTGATTGGGCTAGCTGCCGTTTGAGCGGCGTTTGAAAATGGATGAAAGGCAGGTTGTATCGAAAAAACGATTTTGACAATCACGGAGAACAAAGCATGGAAACGACGCAGCACAATGAAGAGCGCCTGGTCGAGCGCGAGATCGAAGGCGAGATCGCCACCATCACCCTGAACCGCCCGCACAAGCGCAACGCGCTAAGCCTGGCGATGGTGGCCCAGTTGCGCAGCTGCGTCGAGACCTTGCCGCCCACCGTCAAGGTGGTGATCCTGGCCGGCGCCGGCCCGCACTTTTCGGCAGGCCTGGACCTGGCCTCGTTGAGCGAGGCCACGCCGGCCGAGGGCATGCAGCAATCGATGATGTGGTACGAGGCCTTCGGCAAGATACAGTTCGGCCGGGTGCCGGTGGTCTGCGTGCTGCAAGGCGCGGTCGTCGGCGGCGGCCTGGAACTGGCGTCGGTGGCCCATGTGCGGGTGGCCGAGGAAAGCGCCTATTTCGGTTTGCCGGAGGGCCAGCGCGGTATTTTCCTCGGTGGTGGCGGTTCGGTGCGGGTGACCAAGCTGATTGGCTTTTCGCGCGTGACCGAGATGATGTTGACCGGCCATGTGCTGACCGCCGCCGAGGGCTTCGCGGTAGGACTGGCGCATTACGTCACGCCGGCCGGAGAGGGCATGCGCAAGGCGCGTGAGCTGGCCGGCAAGATCGCGGGCAACGCGCCGCTGTCGAACTTCGCCATCCTGAACGCCTTGCCGCTGATCGCCGAGCAGCCGATGGCGCACGGCCTGCTGACCGAGGCGCTGATGGCGACCATCACGCAGTCGGCGCCGGAGGCGAAGGAGCGGGTCAACGCCTTCCTGGAGAAACGCGCGGACAAGATCGCGCCGGAGGGCAAGGCATGAACGCCGTCGCCGCCGCGGCCACTCCCGCTTTTCGCGCACTGTCGCTTGGGCCCTATGCGGGCAAGGTCGAGCGGCGCTCCGACGGCGCCGTGCTGCTGCGCTCGGACGAACCGCTCGGTCCGGCCGCCGCGCGCTACACCGAGCCGCTGGTGCGCTGGGCGCGCGAACGGCCGCACTTGTCCTACCTGGCGCAGCGCGGCGCCGATGGCGAATGGCGCCATCTGAGCTATGCCGACGCGCTGGAGAAGGTGCGCAGCATCGGGCAGGCGCTGTTGCGGCGCGGCCTGGGGCCTGATCGTCCGCTGCTGATCCTGTCCGAGAACGATATCGAATCCGCGCTGCTGTCGCTGGCGGCTGCCCACGTCGGGGTGCCGTTCGTGCCGTTGTCGCCGGCCTACTCGCTGCTGTCCAGGGATGGCGAGCGCCTGCGCCACGCATTGGAGCTGCTGACGCCGGGACTGGTGTTCGCCGCCGACGCGGCGCGCTATGGACGCGCGATCGAGGCATGCGTCGATCCCGCCATGGAACTGGTGTTCACCCAGGGCGGTCTGGCCGGCCGTTCCTGCACCGCTTTCGACGAGCTGCTGGCCACCGTGGCCGGGCCGCAGGTCGAGCAGGCGCACCAGGCGATCGGGCCGGACACCATCGTCAAGTTCCTGTTCACGTCCGGCTCGACCAAGCTGCCCAAGGCCGTCATCAACACCCACGGCATGATGTGCGCCAACCAGCAAATGCACGCGCAGTGCTATCCCTTCCTGGACGAGCGGCCGCCGGTGCTGCTCGACTGGATGCCCTGGCACCACACCGCGGGCGGCAATCTGATCTCCGGCATGGTGATGTTCTGCGGCGGCACCTTGTACCTCGACGACGGCAAGCCGACGCCGGACGACTTCGCGAAAACGGTGCGCAACCTGCGCGAGATCGCGCCCACCATCTACTTCACCGTGCCCAAGGGGCTGGAGATGCTGGTGCGGGCGATGCAGGACGACAGCGCCCTGCGCGATCATTTTTTCAGCCGGCTGAGTTTGATCTTTCCGGCCGGCGCGGCCTTGTCGGCGCCGCTGAAGGCGGCGGTGGACCGGTTGGCGGTGGAAGCCTGCGGCGCCCGCATCGCCATGACGATGGGCCTGGGCATGACCGAGACCGCGCCGTTCGCGCTGTCGGCCCACCTGCCGGACTGGCAGGCGGGGTTGATCGGTTTGCCCGCCCCTGGTGTCACCGTCAAGCTGGCGCCGGTCGGCGACAAGCTCGAAGTGCGTTATCGCGGCCCCAACGTCACGCCGGGTTACTGGCGCCAGCCCGAGCTTACGCGCGAAGCCTTCGACGACGAGGGATATTTTTGCAGCGGCGACGCGGCCCGTTTCATCGACGAGGCGAAGCCGGAACGCGGGCTGCGTTTCGACGGCCGCATCGCCGAGGACTTCAAGCTTATTAGCGGCACCTGGGCCAATGTCGGCAGCCTGCGCGGGGGCGTGATCGCCGCCGGCGCGCCCTACATCCAGGACGCCGTCATCACCGGGCATGACCGCGACACCCTGGGCATGCTGGTGTTCCTGCTGCCGGCCGCCCACACCGCGATGACGGCGCCTGCCAGGCGCGTGTGGCTGCAGGCGCTGCTGGACAAGCTAGCGGCGCAAGCCACCGGCAGCTCTCAACGCATCATGCACGCCATGGAGATGGAAGAGCCGGCCTCGATGGATCTGGGCGAGTGCACCGACAAGGGCTCGATCAACCAGCGCACGGTGCTCAAGCTGCGCGCGCAGCTGGTCGAATTGCTGTACGCGCCGCCGGGCGACCCGCGCGTGCTGCACGCATCCCTCACCAAGCACAAGGAGACCGTATGATCAACCTCGATGACATCGTCGCCATCGACATGCACATCCACGCCACCGTCTCGACGCGCAACGCGCCGGACCCGGTGGCCACCGCCTTCGACGCCGCCATGGCCAAGTACTTCAAGGAGCAGACCGCCCGCCTGACGATCGCCGAGACGGCCGCCTACTACCGCGAACGCAAAATGCTGGCCGTGATCTTTTCGGTCGACACCGAGCGCGCCAACGGCCAGGTGCGGATCGCCAACGAGGAGGTGGCCGAGGAGGCCGCAGCCCATCCCGACGTGCTGATTCCGTTCGCCAGCGTCGATCCGCTGCGCGGCAAGATGGGCGCGCGCGAGGTGCGGCGCCTGATCGAGGACTATGGTGTGCGCGGGTTCAAATTCCATCCGTCGGCGCAGGAGTTCTATCCGAACGACCGCGCCGCCTACGAGGTGTACGAGGCCATCGCGCAGGCCGGGCTGCCGGCGATTTTCCACAGCGGCCAGACCGGCGTGGGCGCGGGCATGGCGGGCGGCGGCGGGGTGCGGCTCAAGTATTCCGATCCGATGTTCCTGGATGACGTGGCGGTCGACTTTCCGATGATGCCGATCGTGATCGCGCACCCGTCGTTTCCGTGGCAGGAGAACGCGCTGGCGGTGGCCACCCACAAGCCGCAGGTGTATATCGACCTGTCGGGCTGGTCGCCGAAGTACTTCTCGCCGCTGCTTGTGCAGTACGCGAACGGTCTGCTGAAAAAGAAGATGTTGTTCGGTTCCGATTTTCCGGCGCTGACGCCGGAGCGCTGGATGTCCGACTTCGAGCAGATCGGCATCAAGGACGAGGTGCGGCCGCTGATCCTCAAGGAAAACGCGATCCGCTTGCTGGGACTGGACCGCCATCCGGTCTACGGCCGTTACCAGCGGCTGCAACCACCGGCCGGCGCCGACTGCTGCTGATCCTCCCATCATCCCGAAAGGTACGACATGCAATTACAAGACACGGCCGCCCTGGTCACGGGCGGCGCATCGGGCCTCGGCGAGGCCACGGTGCGGCATCTGGCGCGCCAGGGAGCGCGGGTGGCGATCCTGGATATCGACCGCGAACGCGCCGAGGCGCTGGCCAAACTGGTGGGCGGCCTCGCGTTGCATTGCGACGTTACCGATCCGGCCAGCGCCGCCGGCGCCATCGCTGCCGCGCGCGAGCGGCACGGCGTGGCGCGGGTGCTGGTCAACTGCGCCGGCGGCGGCAAACCGAAGCGGGTGGTGGGCAAGGACGGGCCGATGCCGCTGGAGGATTTCGTCAAGGTGGTCAACCTCAACCTGTTCGGCGGCTTCAACATGGTGCGCCTGGCAGCCGCCGACATGATCGCCGCGCCGCCCTTGGACGGCGAACGCGGGGTGCTGCTGTTCACCGCCTCGGCGGCGGCGTTCGAGGGGCAGGTGGGACAGTCGGCCTACGCCGCGTCCAAGGGCGCGCTGGTGGCGCTGACCTTGCAGCTGGCGCGCGAGTTCGCCCAGTTCGGCGTGCGCGCGATGACGGTCGCTCCCGGGATCTTCGAAACGCCGCTGATGGCCAACGTCGGCCCGGAGGTGATGCGGGCGCTGATCGATAGCTCGGTCTATCCCAAACGACTGGGGCATCCGGATGAATTCGCCGAGTTGGTGGGCCATGTCATCGGCAACCGTTTCCTGAACGGCGAGGTGATACGCCTCGATGGCGCAGTGCGGCTGGCGCCGCGTTGATGCAGGCTTTGTAGCAGAGTGCTTTACCAACCAAGGAGGAGACATGGAAAACAATCGTGGTGTGGTGTACATGGGGCAGGGCCAGGTGCGGGTACAGGAAATCGCCTATCCGAAGATGGAGGATCCGCGCGGCAGGAAGATCGAGCATGGCGTGATCCTGCGCGTGGTGTCGACCAACATCTGCGGCTCGGACCAGCACATGGTGCGCGGCCGCACCACGGCCTCCGTCGGCCTGGTGCTCGGTCATGAGATCACCGGCGAGGTGCTGGAGGTGGGGCGCGACGTCGAGACCTTGGGCAAGGGCGATCTGGTGTCGGTGCCGTTCAATGTGGCCTGCGGACGTTGCCGCACTTGCAAAGAGCAGCACACCGGCGTTTGCCTCAACGTCAATCCGGCGCGCGCCGGCGGCGCCTATGGCTATGTCGACATGGGCGACTGGATCGGCGGCCAGGCGCAATACGTGCTGGTGCCGTATGCCGATTTCAACCTGCTCAAGTTCCCGGACCGCGACCGGGCGATGGCCAAGATCCGCGACCTGACTTGTTTGTCCGATATCCTGCCGACCGGCTACCACGGCGCCGTCACCGCCGGCGTGGGGCCGGGCAGCACCGTGTACATCGCCGGCGCCGGTCCGGTGGGCATGGCGGCGGCGGCCTCCGCGCGGCTGCTGGGCGCGGCCGTCACCATCGTCGGCGACGTCAATCCCGCCCGCCTGGCGCATGCCAGGGCGGTGGGCTTCGAGACGGTCGACCTGTCGCTGGACGCCAGCCTGGCCGACCAGATCGCGGCGATCCTCGGCACGCCGGAAGTCGACAGCGCGGTCGATTGCGTCGGCTTCGAGGCGCGCGGGCATGGGCATGCCGGCGCCGCGCACGAGGCGCCGGCCACGGTGCTCAACGCGTTGATGGAGGTGACGCGCGCGGCCGGCAAGATAGGCATTCCCGGCCTGTACGTCACCGACGATCCCGGCGCGCCGGACGCCGGCTCGCGCCATGGCAGCCTGCAGATCCGCTTCGGCCTCGGTTGGGCCAAGTCGCACAGCTTCCACACGGGCCAGACCCCGGTGATGAAGTACAACCGCGCGCTGATGCAGGCCATCCTGTGGGACCGTATCAATGTCGCCGAGGTGGTCAACGTCCAGGTGATCGGGCTGGAGGATGCGCCACAGGCCTATAACGAATTCGACGCCGGCGTGGCGAAGAAATTCGTGCTCGATCCGCACGGACTGATCGCCGCCTGACGATGAAAACGATCTATTTACTTTGCGGTTTGCTTTGCGACGAGGAGGCGTGGGCGGCGCAGGCCGGGGCGCTGGCGCGCGATTTCGACGTGCGCGTCGTCAGCTTCACGCGGCAGGATAGCCTGAATGCGATGGCCGGGCACGTGCTGGCCGATGCGCCCGAGCGCTTCGCGCTGGCCGGCCATTCGATGGGCGGGAGGGTGGCGCTGGAGGTGTATCGCCAAGCGCCCGGGCGTGTGGAGCGGCTGGCGTTGCTCGACACCGGTTACGAGGCGCCGCAGCCGGATGAAGCGGCCCGGCGCGCGGTGCTGGTCGACCGGGCCCGGGCCGAGGGCATCGACGCCATCGCCGCCGAGTGGGCGTTGCCGATGCTGGCGCCGCGCCACCGCTTCGACGCGGAGCTGGTGGCCGAGATACTGGAAATGGTCGGACGGATGTCGCCCGAGATCTACGTGGCGCAGACCCGCGCGCTGCTGACGCGGCCCGACGCGGCGGACGTGCTGGCGCGGGTCGACTGTCCGGCGCTGGTGCTGTGCGGACGGCAGGACGGCTGGAGTCCGCCGGAACGGCACGAGCGCATGGCCGCGCTGATGGCGCGGCCGCCCATCCTGCGGCTGATCGACGCCTGCGGCCACATGTCGATGATGGAGCAGCCGGAGGCGGTGCTGGGCGCGCTGCGCGACTGGCTGGTGCTGCCATGACCGCAAGGACCGTCCCACGCGGCGACGAAGCCGCGATCAAAAGCGACTGCGCCGATTTGATCGTCCGCTACGCCTACCTGAACGACGAGCGCCGCTTCGACGAACTGGCCGCGCTGTTCACCGAGGACGCCGTGTTGTTCCGGCCATCGGCGCCGGAGCAGCCGATCGAGGGCCGCCAGGCCATTCTGGCCGCGTTGCGCAAGCGGCCGCCGGAAACCACGACCTTCCATGTCACCAGCGATGTGCAGGTGGAGGTGGACAGCGCGACGACGGCGCGCTGCCGCTCGCGCATCCTGATGATGAGCGGGACACGTTCGCCGGAAGGCGGCGCGCCGACCGATGTGCGGGCGCCGGTGCCGGGCGTGTTCGTCGACGTTCTGCGGCTGACGGCGGACGGCTGGCGCTTCGCGTCGCGGCGCGGTTCGCTGTGGCTGCCGGCCTGACACGCGGCGCAATCAAGATTCAATCACAAGGACCATCATGGCAAAAATTATCGGCGGCATCGGGACTTCGCACGTGCCCACCATCGGCCTCGCGTACGACCGCAAACGCCAGAACGATCCGGCCTGGGCGCCGCTGTTCGAGGGCTACGAGCCGGTCGCCAAATGGCTGGAGCAGCGCAAGCCGGACGTGCTGCTGTTTTTCTACAACGACCACGCCAACAGCTTTTTCTTCGACTGCTATCCGACCTTCGCGATCGGCGTGTCGCCCGAATTCGACATGGCCGACGAGGGCGCGGGCCGGCGCCCGCTGCCCGGCATCAAAGGGAACGCCGCGCTGGCGGCGCACGTGACCGATTGCCTCGTCAACGAGGAATTCGACATGGCGGTGTTCCAGGACCGGGCGCTCGATCACGGCTGCAATTCGCCGCTGGGCTTGATGTGGCCGCACGAGCCGGCGTGGCCGGGCGCCATCCTGCCGATCGCGATCAACGTCTTGCAGTATCCGCTGCCGACGGCGCTGCGCTGCTACAAGTTGGGCAAGGCGGTGCGGCGGGCGGTCGAGTCCTTCCCGCAGGACCTGAAGGTGGTGGTGGTCGGCACCGGCGGCCTGTCGCACCAGATCCATGGCGAGCGCACAGGTTTTAACGACACCGAATGGGACGAGGAATTCCTGCGTCTGTTCGTCGATGCGCCCGAGGCGCTGACGGCGTTGACCCACGCGGAACTGGTGCGCCGTGGCGGCGCCGAAAGCGCCGAAGTGATCATGTGGCTGGCGATGCGCGGCGCGCTGACCGACACGATACGCTGCGTGCACCAGAATCACTACCTCGCCACCACCACCAATATGGCGGTGGCCATCTACGAGCAGGAGGAGGCCGGCGGCCCGCCGGCCACGCCGGCGCGCGGGCGCTCCAACGAGCAGCTGGCCGGCATCGAGGAGATCGACGGCACTTATCCGTTCGATGTGGCGCATAGCGTCAAGGCGCTGGACTTGAACCGCTTCTTCTGGCGCCACCGCGAACCGTTGTTCCGCGAACTGGTGGCGCGCGATCTTGAAGCGGCCTTCGACGAATCGCGATTGAGCGAGGAGGAGCGGGAGCTGGTGCGGCGGCGCGATTGGCTTGGCCTGGTGCGGTATGGGGTGAGCTTTTTCGTGCTGGAGAAGTTCGCGCGGGTGCAGAAGATGTCGAACCTGCAGGTGTACGCCAGCATGCGCGGGGAGACGCTGGAGGCGTTCCTGCAAACCCGCAGGGTGCCCGCCTCGGCGTGAGGCGGCGGCGGGCGAGGGCCGGGCCGGCTCCAAGATTGCGCTATCATTTGCCGGGCAAAATGTGTTAATGTTGCCGCTCCATAGTAAATGATTGCGCAAACATGTCTCTGAGAAAGATCAAGGGCTTACGCTGGTGGATGATCAGTCTGATCATGCTGGGTGCGGTCATCAACTATCTGACGCGTAGCACGCTGGCCGTGGCCGCGCCGACCTTGCTCACCGAGCTGGGCATCACCACCAAGGAATACTCGTACATCACTGCCGCGTTCCAGGGCACCATCATGCTGCAACCCTTGTGCGGCTACATCCTCGACGTGATCGGCCTCAAATGGGGATTCGCGATGTTCGCCGCCGCCTGGTCGGTGATCTGCATGATGCACGGCATGGCCACCAACTGGCAGACGCTGGCGGCGCTGCGCGCCCTGCTGGGGCTGGCGGAGGGCTCGGCCAATCCCGCCGGCATGAAGGCCGTGTCCGAGTGGTTCCCGGCCAAGGAGCGGGGCCTGGCCGGCGGCATCTTCAATATCGGCGCCTCGTTCGGCTCCATGCTGGCGCCGCCGCTGGTGGTATGGGCCATCCTGTATTACAACTGGCAGTCCGCCTTCGTGATCACCGGCGCGCTGGGGCTGGTGTGGGTGGCGGCCTGGCTGCTGCTGTACGACGCCCCGGCCCGCCATCGCCGCCTGTCGGCCGCCGAGAAGGAGCACATCGCCGCCGGCCAGGAAAAGCACCTGGAAGGCGACGGCAAGCGCCCGTCCATCGTCAGCATCCTGAAGATGCGCAATTTCTGGGGCATCGCGCTGCCGCGCTTCCTGGCCGATCCGGCCTGGGGTACGCTGTCGTTCTGGGTGCCGCTGTATCTGACGACGGTGCGCCACTTCGACCTGGCGCAGATCGCGATGTTCGCCTGGCTGCCGTTCCTGGCCGCCGACCTGGGCTGCATGTTCGGGCCGGTGGTGGTGCTGGCGCTGCAAAAGCGCGGCGTGCGCCTGATTAATGCGCGGCGCGGCGCCTTCACGCTGGGCGCCTGCATGATGATGGGCGTCGCGTTCGTCGGCTACGTCGACAGTCCCTACGCCGCCATCGCCTTGCTCAGCCTGGCCGGCTTCGCGCACCAGACCTTGTCCGTCACCGTCATCACGATGTCGTCCGACCTGTTCCGCCGCAACGAGGTGGCCACCGTGGCCGGCATGTGCGGCACTTTCGGCAACCTGGGCCTGCTGATTTTCTCGTTGCTGATCGGCGGCTTGATGGCCACCGTCGGCTACACGCCGTTTTTTGTCAGCCTGGCCGTGCTCGACCTGGTCGCCGCTGTGCTGCTGTGGACGCTGGTGCGCGAACCGGCGGCAATTGTAGAACCCCTTATCATCAAACCAGCATGATCCAGAATCCCATTTTGCCCGGCTTCAATCCCGATCCGTCCATCGTGCGGGTGGGGGACGACTATTACATCGCCACGTCCACCTTTGAATGGTATCCGGGCGTGCAGATCCACCATTCGCGCGACCTGGTCAACTGGCGCCTGCTGTGCCGTCCGCTGACGCGCGCCAGCCAGCTCAACATGCTGGGCGCGCCGGACTCCTGCGGCGTGTGGGCGCCTTGCCTGACCTATGCGGATGGCTTGTTCTGGCTGATCTATACCGACGTCAAGCGTTACGGCCGCACCTCCACCGGCGGCGCGGCGGGCAGCGCTTCGCTGCGCGACTTTCACAATTATCTGGTCACCAGTCCGGCCATCGACGGTCCGTGGTCCGATCCGGTGCATCTGAACAGCAGCGGCTTCGATCCGTCGCTGTTTCATGACGACGACGGCCGCAAGTATCTGCTGAACCAGCTGTGGGACCACCGGCCGGGCGGCAACCGCTTCGCCGGCATCGTGGCGCAGGAATATTCGGTGGCGGAGGGGCGCTTGATCGGCCGCCGCGAGAACATCTTCAAAGGCACGGCGCACGGGCTGACCGAGGCGCCGCACTTGTACAAGCGCGACGGCTATTACTATCTGCTGACCGCCGAGGGCGGCACCGGCTGGAACCATGGCGTGACCATGGCGCGGGCGCGCGATCTGCACGGGCCGTATGAATTGCATCCCGATCAGACCATCCTCAGTTCGCGTCACCGGCCCGATGCCTTGCTGCAGCGGGCCGGCCACGCCGATCTGGTGGAGACGCCGGATGGCCAGACTTATATGGTGTATCTGTGCGGCAGGCCGCTGCGCAATCGCGGCACCTGCACGCTGGGACGCGAGACCGCGATCCAGCCGGTGGTGTGGGGCGCGGATGGCTGGCTGCGCACCGTGGACGGGCAGGGTACGGCGCAGCTTGAGGCCGCCGCACCGGGCTTGCCGCCGCATCCCTGGCCGGTCGAGCCGGTCCGTGAAGAATTCGATGCGCCGCGCTTGCCGTTGGCCTTCCAGTGGCTACGCACGCCCTGGCCGGAGGAGCTGTTCAGCCTGACCGAGCGGCCCGGCCATTTGCGTTTGTACGGCCGCGAGAGCCTGGGCAGCCAGTTCCGCCAGGCGCTGGTGGCGCGGCGCCAGCAGTCCCATTGCTATAGCGCCTCCACCGTGGTCGATTTCGAGCCGGAGCATTACCAGCAGCAGGCGGGGCTGGTCTGCTATTACGGCGGCGCCAAGTTCCACTATCTGTACATCACGCATGACGAGGCGGTCGGCAAGCATTTGCGCGTGATGAGCAGCCTGCCCAACCATGTGCAGACGGACACCTTCACGGCGCCGGTCGCGCTGCCTTCGGACGGGCCTGTGGCGTTGCGGGTGGAGGTGGACGAGGAGCGGCTGTACTTCGGCTACCGGATCGCGGACGGTGACTGGCAGTGGCTGACCCAGCAGTTCGATGCCAGCATTTTGTCGGACGAGGCCAACGCGCCCGGGCAACCCAACTTCACCGGGGCGTTTGTCGGCATGGGGTGCCAGGACATGGCCGGCACGGGCTTGCACGCGGACTTCGACTACTTCGAGTATCGCGAGCGGGCGTACTGCATCGATTCGATGCGGCTGCCGGGAGCTTGAATCTCGACAATGAACGACAACAAGAACGCCAGCGTCCACGCTGGCGTTTTTCATTGAAACCAGAAACGCCGTTGCGCGGTGTGATAGGCCAGCCCGCCGGCCAGCGTCAGCCGCCACTCGGTTCCCGCGCCCGGCAGGCTGCGCAACGCCAGCCTGGCTTCGATCCGCGCGGCCCGCTCGCGCATGCCGGCGAATCCCCAGTGATCGCGGCGGCCGCCGGCGGCCAGCACCTCCGGCGCGATGCCGACGCCGTCGTCGGCGATGTCGAGCCGCAGTTCGGCCGCGCCGTAGTGCAGCCGCACCTCGATGCGGCCGGCGGCGGCGTGGCGGTAGGCGTTGGCGATGGCCTCGCCGGCGATCGCCACCACTTCCTCGTGCACGATCGGATGCAGCGCGCGCGCCGTGCCGCTCACGAGCAGACGCGGCGGCGGGGCGTCCGGCGGCCGCGCCTGCGCCCCCGCCAACACCAGCGCCTCGGCCAGCCCCTGCGCGCCGACGTCGTGGCCGCGCAGGTCGCGTACGCGCTCGCGGCCCTCGTGCAGCACGTCGTCCGCGTGCAGCAGCGCTTTTTCTATCAGCTCGCGCGCCGGTTCCGGCGGCGGCAGGCGCATCGCCGCCGCGTGTACTTGCAGGATCAGGCCCTGCACCGATTGCAGCAGCGTGTCGTGCAGCTCGCGGGCGATGCGTTCGCGTTCGTGGATGCGCTCTTCCAGCCGTCCGGCCAGGCGCCGGGCGAGCAGGCGCGTGCGCCAGCGGTACAGCAGCCACGCCGCCGTCAGCAGCGCCAGCGCGCACAGGCTCCTGAACCACCACGTCTCGGTCGCCATGGGCGCGATGCTGAACTCCAGCGTGACCGGTTCCGCCGGCCAGCGCTCGTCGCCGCCGCTGGCCATCACCTGGACGCGGTAGGCGCCCGGTCCGACGTTGCTGTAGTAGGCGGTGCGCCGTTGACCGGCCTCGCGCCAGACGCGGTCGACGCCCTCGAGCCGGTAGCGGAAGCGCACCCGCTCGGGCATGGCCAACGCCAACGCCGTGTAGTCGACTTGCAGCGCGTCGGTGCCGGGCGGCAGCTGCATGCCCGCCAGCGCCGGCCGGGCCTGGCCCGGCGCGCCGATGGCGCGGATCTGCGCCGGCGGCGGCCCTGGCGGCGGACCGCGCGCCGGATCGAGCCGGAACACGCCGGTCGTCGTCGTCAGCCATAAATGGCGGTCGGCGGCGAGGATCAGCGACGGCGTCGGCAGCAGCACCGGGGCGCTGCCCTCGAGGCCGTCGAGGCTGTCGAGCCGCTCGTAGCGCACGCGGTAGGCCGGTGTCGCGCGCAGCCGGGCGATCTCCGCCGCCGGCACGCGGAACAGGCCTGCGGCGGCGTTGAGCCACAGGTCGCCGTCGTCCAGCTCGACAATGCCGGAGATGCCTTCGAAGGACTGGCCGTCGACGCCGCCCACGCCGACAAACCTGGCGCCGTGGCGCAGCGCCAGGCCGTTCTCGCCGCCGGCCCACACATGGTCGCCGCTCAGGTGCAGCGCCATGACCATGCCGACGCCGACGCCGTTCTCGGGACCGTAGCGGCGCCACAGCCCGTCCTCCAATTGCAGCAGGCGGCCGCCCGGGTAGCCCAGCCACAGGCCGGCCGCGTCTGTGTGCGCCATGGCGCGCGGCGTGTCGTCCGGCAGGCCGGCCATGCCGTGCCTGCGTTCCCAGGCCCCGTCCGGCGCGCGCCGGTACAGGCCGCGCTGCGCCAGCGCCACCCACAGCCCGCCGGCGCGGTCGCGCGCCATGCTGTTGATCGCCACGCCGGCCACGCCCGGCGGCAGCGCGACCGGGCGGATGTCGTCGCCGCGTTTGCGCCACAGGCCGCCGTAGCCGCCGGTCCACAACACGCCGTCCGGGTCGCGGTAGGAGCAGCTGACGACGTTGTGCCAGGGCAGCGGCGAAGCCGGCCACAACGGCGTGGCGGGCGGCGCGCCGCGCCGGGGACGGCGACGTGGTAGCGTCCCACCCAAGCGCCGCCGTTGTCGTCGGCCGCCAGCGCGTGGGTGCCGGGGTTGTGCGCCAGCGCCACCCGGGCCACCCGCTTGGCGCGAAAACGGTCGATGCCGTTCGAGGTCGACGCCCAGATATTGCCCTCCCGGTCCTCGAACAGGGCGGCCACGCCGCTGCCGCTCAGGCCTTGCCGCGGCCCGCTGGCGGCGCTCGCGCCCGCCGTGTGGTATTCCAGGCCCTCCTGACGGCCCACCCACAGGTCGCCGGCGCGGTCGAACAGCATGCTGCTGGCGTCGCCGCCCACGTGCCAGCGGCGCGGCCGGGCGCCGTTGGCCGGCGCGGTCAAGCGGTTGAGCCGGTTGTGCAGGCCGTCCCAGCTCCAGATGCTGCCGTCGGGGACGTCGAACAGCACGCCGGTGCCGGTGCCGGGCACAGACTTGACGAAGCGGGTGGCGCCGGGGGCGAGCGAGTAGACCCCCTCGTTGCCCTGGGCCCAGAGGATGCCCTGGCGGTCGCGCATCAGCGTCTTGTAGCCGGTGCGCGGCAGCAGCCAGACCGGATCGGCCGCCAGCCAGCGGCCGCGCTCCAGGCGGAACATGCCGGCGCTGGTGGCGGCCCACATGCGGCCGCCGCCGTCCTGTTCCAGGCCCCACACCGCGCTGTGCGCGGGCAGGCCGTCGCGTTGGTCGTAATGGCGCAGGCGGCCCTGATCGAGCACGCTGGCGCCGCCGAAGCGGTAGCCGATCCACAAGGCGCCCGACGGCACGGCGTTGAGGATGCCGATGCCGTTGGCCGGCAGCGGCGCGCCGGGGGGCACGTAACGCTCGAAGCGCACGCCGTCGAACCGGAACAGGCCGGTGGCGCCGCCCAGCCACAGCCAGCCGTCGGCGGTTTGCGCGATGGTGAGGACCATCTGCGGCGCGCCGTCGCGCGCGGTCCAGCTGGCGTGGTGCAGGTCGATGGCGGTGGCGCACGCCGGCGCCGCCGCGGCCAGCCCGAGCAGGCCGGCCAGCAGGTGGGCCAGGTGGCGGGCCAGGAGGCGGGCCAGAGCGGCGGCCGCGAAGCGGCAAATCCGCGCGGCGGCCATGGGAGAAGGGTGTGCCATTTTCACAATACTATAGCAAACCCGCCGCCCGACTCCCTAGTCGATGAACGATACCAGCGCCGGCACCACCTGTTCCGGGGCCTCGTCGATCAGCCAGTGGCCGGAGCCCTTGATGATCACGCTTTGCACATTGGTGGCGTAGAGTTTGGCCTGGTTGCCGACGAAGGCGCCGGCCGACTTCTCGCCGCCGATGGCCAGCACCGGCATGGTCAGCTTGGTCTTGCTCATCGGACCGAAATCGGCGGCGTCCTGTTCGAATCCGCTGAAGTAGGAGAAGCCGGCGCGCATGCCGTCCGGTTGCGCGTAGGCGGCCGCGTACAGCTTGCGGTCGGCCTCCTTGATCGACTTGCCCTTGTCGGCCGAGAAGTCGTTCCAGAAATGCTCGAAGTAAATCCGTTCGCGGCCCTTGACCAGGGCCAGCGGCGTGTCGCCGTAGAAATGGAAGTGCCACACCGCCTGCGCCGGGAAGGCGGTGCGCCAGTCGCCGACGCCGGGCACGAAGGCATCCATGACGACCAGGCGGCTGGTATCGGCCGGGAACTGGGCGGCGTAGCCGTAGGCCACCATCATGCCGATGTCGTGGCCGACCACCGCCGCCGGCCCGCTGCTGACGGACTTGACCAGTTCGTGGATGTCGACCGCCATGGTTTTCTTGTCGTAGCCGCCGGCCGGCTTGTCCGAGCCGCCGGCGCCGCGCAGGTCCGGCACGATGACCGTGTGCTTCTTGACCAGCTCGCGCATCGCCGGCCCCCACATGTGGCCCGTTTGCGCGTAGCCGTGCAGCAGGACCACCGGTGTGCCCTGGCCGCCGATCTTGTAGTGCAGGCGCACGCCGTTGACGGTGGCGTACTTGTCGCTGAAGCCGGGCACCGGCGTGTCGATCGGCTCGGCGGCCTGGGCCGCGTGGGCGGCGAAGATCAGCATGGCGGCGGCGCCGCGCAGGCCGTGGCGGGTGAGGGGGAAGAGGCGGTTCATGGTTGGACTCCTGGAATGCCGACGGACTCGTGATGCCGGCGGCGGGTTGCGATGGATGCCGTGCCGGCATGCGTCGCCACGGCTCAAACCGTACAGGGTAGGCCGGCGCGCGCCGGCGGCCTATACCCGAAAGGGTAGCGCGCCGCCACTGGCCCGTTCGCCGCTTTCCCTGTAGGATTCGGACGGTGGATGACGGCGAATGGTGCGACGGAGGGGGCGATGGACGAGGTTCTGGCAGCACCGGTAAGGGTAATGGTGGTCGATGACCATCCCTTGATGCGCGACGGCATCGCGGCGATGATCGCCTGCCATCGCGGCCTGTCGCTGGTGGCCGAAGCCGAGGACGGCCGCCAGGCCATCGAACTGTACGCGCGGCACGCGCCGGACGTGGTGCTGATGGATTTGCAGATGCCGGTCATGAGCGGCACCGAGGCGATCGGCGCCATCCTGCGGGCCGATCCGGCGGCGCGCATCATCGCGCTGACCACTTACAGCGGCGACGCCCAGGTGATGCGCGCGCTGCGCCAGGGGGCGGTGTCCTACCTGCTGAAAAACACCGCGCGCACCGAGCTGCTCGAATGCGTCCTCAACGTCCACGCCGGCGGACGGCCGATGTCGGCCGACGTGGCGCGCCAGCTCGGCGTGTTCCGCCATCCGGGCGACGCGTTGACCGCGCGCGAGGTCGAAGTGCTGCGCCTGGTGGCGAACGGTAATTCGAACCGGCGCGCGGCGCTGCTGCTGGGCGTGACCGAGGACACGGTCAAGGCCCACATGAAAAACATCCTGGCCAAACTGGCGGCCAACGACCGCACCCATGCGGTCACGATCGCGCTCAACAGGGGCATCCTCGGCGTGTGAGCGGGCGGCGCGGCCAATATCATTCGGCCGCTTGGTGATTTTCGCAATTGCGGCAGCTCCGCGCTGCTTGCAGAATATATGAAAATACTATCTTTACGAGACACTTCAATGATCATCCCCCATCGGCGGGCCCTCGCCGTCGTCGCGCTCGCCTGCGCCGCTCAGGCAGGCGCAGCCGTGCCGTCCACCGAACTCAATATTTACAGCGGGCGGCCGCTTGGTTCCCTGCAGGCCGCCGCCGCCGATTTCGAATCGCAAAAAACGCTGGAGGGCGCCAAGGTAGTCATTTCGCAGGCGAACAAGTCGCCGAACGGCAGCGTGAGCGTCGGCAAGTCCGGCATGAAGAAGGCCGATGACGCGCTGACCCTGCAATGGAAGGATACCTGGTACGCCAGCCTGCGCATCGACGGCGGCAAGCAGCCGCTCGACCTGCGTCCCTACATGGCCAAGGGTGTGCTGGCGCTGGACGTCAATGTCAAGGAATTGAGCAACGGCGGCATCAACTTCAAGGTCGGTTGCGGCGAGAATTGCGAGCGCGCCGTGCCCTACGTGGTGCAAGGGCGCGAGGCGGCCGGCAAGGGCTGGCGGCATCTGGTGTTTGCGATGAGCTGCTTCGCGCGCGAGGGCGACGATTTCAGCAAGGTGGCGCGGCCGTTCGCGCTCGAGGGCACCGGCACCGGCGAGGTGGCCGTCGCCAACGTCAAGATCCTCAAGAGCGGCAAGCCGAACGCCAGCTGCCCCGACTACCGCACCGTGTCGGTCACGCCGGATAAACTGAACGAATCGTGGGCGATCGGCTGGTGGACCGGGCGCCACGAGGCGAAGCTGAAAGAGGTCCAGGCGATGGGCAAGAAGAGCCAGATCGTCTTTATCGGCGACTCCATCACCCAAGGCTGGGAAAAGGACGGCGCGCCGGTCTGGGCCCGCCACTACAAGCCGATGAACGGCCTGGCGCTGGGCTTCGGCGGCGACCGCACAGAGAACGTGCTGTGGCGCCTGCAGCACGGCGAGGTCGATGGCATCGCGCCCAAGGTCGCGGTGCTGATGTTCGGCACCAATAACACCGGCCACCGTCAGGAGGACCCGAAGACCACGGCCGCCGGCATCAAGCGCAATATCGAGGAACTGCAGCGCCGCCTGCCGGACACCAAGATCCTGCTGCTGGCGATCTTCCCGCGCGGCGAGAAGCCGAACGACCTGCTGCGCGAGATTAACAACAAGGTCAACGCCATCATCGCCGGCTACGCCGACAACAGGAAGGTCTTCTTCGCCGATCTCAATCAGCAGTTCCTGGCGCCGGACGGCACGCTGTCGACCGACATCATGCCGGACCTGCTGCATCCGAACGAAAAAGGCTATGAGATTTGGGCCAAGGCGCTGGAGCCGGAGCTGAAAAAGCTGATGCCGGCGGGTGAAAATTCCGGCGGAAGTTCGGGTGTGCCCTATGCCTGGCAGCCGGTGGCCATCGGCGGCAGCGGTTTCGTCTCCGGCATCATCACCAGCAAAACCGAGAAGGGCCTGATTTACCTGCGCACCGACGTCGGCGGCGCCTATCGCTGGGACGCGCCGAACAAGCGCTGGATCGCCCTGATGGACTGGGTGTCCGACCGCGAGACCGGCATGCTGGGCGTGGAGTCGATCGCCATCGATCCGACCACGCCGGGCCGGGTGTATATGTCGACCGGCATCGAGTATCTGAACGGCGGCGCCAGCGCGATCCTGAAATCCAGCGACTACGGCAAGACCTTCACCAAGATCGACGTCACCAACCAGTTCAAGGTGCACGGCAACGGCATGGGGCGCGGCAACGGCGAGAAGCTGCAGGTCGATCCGGCCAATGGCAAGATCCTGTACATCGGCACACGCGCCAACGGCATGTTCAAGAGCGTGGACGAGGGCATGACCTGGGGCCGTCTCGATGGCCTGGACGTGACCACCACGCCGGTCAACAAGAACGGCGTGAGCCTGGTCGTCCTCGATCCGTCGAGCGTGAAGGATGGCGCCACGCAGCGCCTGTTCGCCGGCGTCTCGCGCTTCGGCAAGGACGGCGCGAATATGTACGTGTCCGACGACGCCGGCAAGACCTTTGCCGCCATTGCGGGCGGACCCTCGAAGCTGATGCCGCACCGCGCGGTTCTGGCCGACGGCAAGCTGGTGGTGACGTTCGCCAAGGGCGCCGGTCCGTGGGGCGATGTCGCCCACGGCGAGGGCCTGGAGGAGGGCGGCGTGTGGCAGTACGATATCGCCGCGAAGAAGTGGACCGATATTTCGCCGCCGCTGAACCGCGCCTACGCCGGCATCACCGTCGATCCGGGCAACCCCAAGCGCATGGTGGTCACCACCATCAGCTACTACCGCAACCACACCAACGCGATCCGCGACCAGTTCTTCGAGACGCTGGACGGCGGCAAGAGCTGGAAGAGCATCGTCGACCAGGGCGCGAAGATCGACGCCAATGGCGTGAGCTGGATCGCCGGCAGCTTCATACACTGGGCGGCCAGCGTGGAATTCGATCCCTTCGACACGAAAAAACTGATGGTCGTCTCCGGCAACGGCATCTTCAATTCGACCGATATCAACGCCTCGCCGGCGATCTGGAAGTTCGAGGACGAGGGGCTGGAGGAATCGGTGCCGCTCAACCTGGTCAGCATTCCCGGCGGCCCGGTGATTTCGGCGATCGGCGACTATGACGGCTTCCGCCACACCGATCCGACCAAATACTCGCCGATCCACACGCCGACCATGGGTACGACCTGGGGGCTGGATTTCGCGGCGAAGAATCCGAACGTGGTGGCCCGCGCCGGCAGCGCTATCTACCTTTCCAACGACATGGGCGTGAGCTGGAAGAAGACCGCGTCCATGAACGGCACAAAAGGCCAATTGGCCCTGAGCGCGGACGGCAAGGTGATCGTGCACAGTCCCGAGAAATCGGACACCAGCTACGTCAGCACCAACGGCGGCGACAGCTGGACTCCGGTCAAGGGCCTGGGCGGCGCCCGTCCGGTGGCCGATCCGGTCGACGCGAACAAGTTTTACGCCATCGGCGGCGACCATGTGCTGGTGAGCACCGACGGCGGCGCCAGTTTCGCCCCCGCCGGCGCGCTGGCGTCGGCCAAGCGCACGCGCGCGGTGCTGCGGGCGGCGCCGGGCCGCGAGGGCGATATCTGGGTACCGCAGTACGACGGCGGCCTGGCCCGTTCCACCGATTCCGGCAAGAGCTTCAGCAACCTGCCCGGTGTCGGCTACGCGGCGGCGGTGGGCTTCGGCAAGGCCGCGCCGGGCGCGAATTACCCAGCCGTCTACATCTGGGGCACCGTCGGCGGCGTGCGCGGCGTGTTCCGCTCCACCGACACGGGAGCCACATGGCTGCGCATTAATGACGATGATCATCAATACGGCGGCCCGGGCGATGCCCAATTCGTTATCGGTGACATCAACACTTTTGGCATCGTTTTCATGAGTACGGCGGGCCGGGGCATTGTATTTGGGAAACCTACCCCTATGACAGGAGAAAAATAGCCGAATAGATGGTGACATTTACGGACGGGAACGTCTTTTTCATCTAAATCGTGACGGAATCATGCCACAATACAAATCGCATCCCCGAGAGGGTGCGATGAGACGTGCCGTTCCCGATTGAGGTAGTTGAATATGCAGATGAAGTCCCACCGTATTGCGCTGTTATTTAACGCAAACAAGATTTTTGACCGCGAAGTCATCGCCGGTATTGCCGCGCATTTGAGCAGTACCCGCGCGTCCTGGGATCTGTTCCTGGAGGAAGACTTCCGCTTGCGCCTGCCGGGCATCGAACATTGGCAGGGCGACGGCATCATCGCCGACTTCGACGATCCGGCCGTGGCCGCCGCGCTGTCGCGCACCCGCATCCCGGTGGTGGCCGTGGGCGGCTCCTACGCCAGCGAAACCAACTATCCGACCGGCGTGCCCTACGTCGCGACCGACAACTTCAAACTGATTAAACTTGCCCACGATCATCTAATCGAGGCCGGGCTGCGCCATTTCGCCATGTTCAGCCTGCCCGAGGCGCAGGAAAACCGCTGGGCGCAGGAGCGCGAGACGGCGTTCCGCAAGCTGATGGTCGAGGACAAGATGGAGCCGCAGATCTATCGCGGCCTGGGTACCAGCGCCGCCTCGTGGGACGAGGCGGTCGAACAGCAGATCAAATGGCTGCACAGCCTGCCCAAGCCGGTCGGCATCATCGCCGTCACCGACGCCCGCGCGCGCCAGTTGCTACAGGCCTGCATCATGGCCAATATCGAGGTGCCGGAGCAGGTGGCGCTGATCGGCATCGACAACGATCCGCTGGCGCGCATGCTCACCCGCATCCCACTCAGTTCCGTGATCCAGGGCGCCCAGGAGATGGGCCGCACCGCCGCCCACCTGCTGGACCAGATGCTGCACGGGGTGCGCTTGCAGGGCACGCGCGTGATGGTGCCGCCGGTCGGCATCAACGTCCAGACCTCCACCCGCCACGAAGCGCCCAAGCATCCGCACGTGATGCGCGCGCGCCATTTCATCCGCCAATACGCCTGCCAGGGCATCAAGACGCACCAGGTGGCCGAATATGTCGGCATTTCGCGCTCGTCGCTGGAGTCGTACTTCCGTCAGGAGCTCGATTGCAGCGTGCACGATGTGATCCTGCGCTTCAAACTGGACGCGGCCACCGAGCGCCTGGCGCGCGGCGACAGCAGCATCGCCGAAGTGGCGCTGACCTGCGGCTTCACCTCCGTCCAGTACATGCACGCGGTGTTCAAGCGGGAGCTGGGCTGCACGCCGCGTGCCTACCAGGACCGCATGCTCAAATGCCCCGAGGCGGCGGCCGCGCCGGAGGGCGCTCAACCCGCCTTGCGCAGCGTCGCCTGAACCCGCACCCCGCGGCGGATCGCGGTTCGGGTTTAACGTATTTGACCAATATACGCGTAAATCATGACCGTGCTTGGTGGTTTTCGTAATTGCCCCCACCCCTGAATAAGGTGAAAATCTCCCACGCAGTTTGCTAGCCTGCCTGGAGAGAGAGACCTTGGAAAATAATATAAATTCGATGCTGCCGGACGATGTGAGCCGCGCAGTGCTGGTGGGACGTGTATGGCGCAGTGGCGTCATCAACGGACCATGTGTGGTCGCCGTACGCAACGGCGAGGTGTTCGACATCACCGGCCACGCCCCGACCATGTCCGATTTGCTGGAGCGCGACGACGCGCTGGAAGTGGCCCGTTCCGCTCCCGGCGAATCGCTCGGCCCCGTGCAGGCCTTGCTGGAGAACGCGCTGTCCGCCGCCGCCGACGACGGCATCCCGCGCCTGCTGGCGCCATGCGACCTGCAGGCGATCAAGGCCTGCGGCGTGACCTTCGCGGTCAGCCTGCTGGAACGCGTGATCGAAGAGCAGGCCGCCGGCGATCCGTCGCGCGCCAACGCCCTGCGCGCGGAAATCCAGACCATCATCGGTTCCGACCTGTCGGCCATCCGTCCGGGTTCGCCGGAAGCGGCCAAGCTGAAGTCGGACCTGATCGAGCGCGGCCTGTGGTCGCCCTACATGGAAGTTGGTATCGGCCCGGACGCCGAGGTGTTCTCCAAGTCGCAGCCGATGTCCGCTGTTGGCGTGGGCGCCGACGTCGGCCTGCACCCTGATTCGAAGTGGAACAACCCGGAGCCGGAGATCGTCCTGGCCGTCAACAGCCAGGCCAAGGTGCTCGGCGCCACCCTGGGCAACGACGTCAACCTGCGCGACATCGAAGGCCGCAGCGCGCTGCTGCTGGGTAAAGCCAAGGACAACAACGGTTCGTGCTCGATCGGCCCGTTCATCCGCCTGTTCGACGAACACTTCACCATCGACACCATCCGCAACGCGGAAGTGAGCATGCTGATCGAAGGCCAGGACGACGACTTCCGTCTGGCCGGCGCCAGCCGCATGCGCGAAATCAGCCGCGATCCGCTGGACCTGGTCGGCCAGGTGTGCGGCCGCCATCACCAGTACCCGGACGGCTTCATGCTGTTCCTGGGCACGATGTTCTCGCCGATCAAAGACCGCGACGCCGTCGGCGGCGGTTTCACCCACCACCTGGGTGACCGCGTCAGCATCTCGACGCCTTCGCTGGGCGCGCTGGTCAACCACGTGCAGCGCAGCGACCAGATCGCGCCGTGGACCTACGGCGTGCGCGCGCTGATGAACCGTGCGCGCGCTTCCGCTCCAGTGGCCGCAAAACCGGCCGCGCAGACCAAACGCGAGCAGGCGATCTATCCCAGCCTGGCCGGCAAGCGCGTGGTCGTCACCGGCGGCGGCAGCGGCATCGGCGCCGGCATCGTCGAGGCGTACGCGCGCCAGGGCGCCCGCGTGACCTTCCTCGATATCGCGGAAGCCGATTCGCGCGCGCTGGAGGCGACCTTGTCGACCCTGGCGGTGCCGCCGAAGTACCTGCACTGCGACCTGACCAACCTCGACGTGCTGGCCAAGACCTTCGCCGACATCGGCACCGTCGATATCCTGATCAACAACGCCGCCAACGACGACCGCCACAACCTGGCCGACGTCACGCCGGCATACTGGGAAGGTCGCATGGCGGTCAACCTGCGCCACCAATATTTCTGCGCCAAGGCCGTGGCGCAGGGCATGCGCGAGCAGGGCGGCGGCGTGATCCTGAACTTCGGTTCGATCTCGTGGCACCTGGCGCTGCCGGACCTGACCCTGTACATGATGGCCAAAGCCGCCATCGAAGGCATGACCCGAGGCCTTGCGCGCGATCTGGGACCTGATAATATCCGTGTCAATTGCATTATTCCCGGTGGCGTCCGTACGCCGCGCCAGGAAGCGCTGTGGCACACCCCGGACGAGGAAGCTCGCATCCTGGCCGGCCAGTGCCTGAAAAAGCGCGTGCAAGTGGACGACGTGGCGGCCATAACGCTGTTCCTTTCCTCGGACAGCGCCTCGGCGTGCTCCGGTCGTGAATACTTCGTCGATGCCGGCTGGTACGGCGCATAAGCAGCACAGGGACGCTTAAAGAAAATGAGCAATGACATGAACAACCAGCAGCCACGCCGCTACCGCTCGCAAGACTGGTTCGACAATCCAGACCATATCGACATGACCGCGCTCTATCTCGAGCGCTTCATGAACTACGGGATCACGCCGGAAGAGCTGCGCTCGGGCCGGCCGATCATCGGCATCGCGCAAAGCGGCAGCGACATCAGCCCGTGCAACCGCATCCACCTGGAATTGGCCAAGCGCGTGCGCGACGGCATCCGCGATGCGGGCGGTATCGCGATGGAGTTCCCGCTGCATCCGATCTTCGAGAACTGCCGTCGTCCGACGGCGGCGATCGACCGCAACCTGGCTTATATGGGCCTGGTCGAGATCCTGCACGGCTATCCGATCGATGCGGTGGTGCTGACCACCGGCTGCGACAAGACCACGCCGTCGCAGATCATGGCCGCATCGACGGTGGATATTCCCGCCATCGTGCTGTCCGGCGGCCCGATGCTGGACGGCTGGTTCGAAGGCGAGCTGGCAGGTTCCGGCGCGGCGATCTGGAAAGGCCGCCGCCAACTGGCCGCCGGCACCATCGACAATGAGAAATTCCTGCAGATCGCCGCCGCTTCGGCGCCGTCGGCGGGACACTGCAACACCATGGGCACGGCATCGACGATGAACGCCATCGCCGAGGCGCTGGGCATGTCGCTGACCGGTTGCTCGGCGATTCCGGCGCCGTACCGCGAGCGCGGCCAGATGGCGTATGAAACCGGCCGCCGCATCGTCGAGATGGCAAAGCTGGACATCAAGCCGTCTTCGATCCTGAACCGCGACGCCTTCCTGGACGCGATCGTGGTCAACGCCGCCATCGGCGGTTCGACCAACGCGCAGCAGCACATCGTCGCGATGGCGCGCCACGCCGGCGTCGAGCTGCATTCGAGCGACTGGATGGAATACGGCCACAAAGTGCCGCTGTTGTTGAACATGCAGCCGGCGGGTAAATTCCTGGGCGAGCGTTTCCACCGCGCGGGCGGCGTGCCGGCCGTGATGTGGGAGCTGGAGCAGCAGGGCATGTTGCGCTCGGAGCGCGCCACCGTCACCGGCCGCACCATGCGCGACAACCTGGCCGGTAAAGAGACGCAGGACCGGGAAGTGATCTTCCCGTTCAACGCGCCGCTGAAAGAAGATGCGGGCTTCTTCGTCTTGAAGGGCAACCTGTTCGACTTCGCGATCATGAAGACCAGCGTGATTTCGCCGGCCTTCCGCGAGCGTTATCTGAGCAAGCCGGGGCAGGAAAACGTGTTCGAGTCGCGCGCCGTGGTGTTCGACGGTTCGACCGACTATCACAACCGTATCAACGATCCGGCGCTGAACATCGACGAGGATTGCATCCTCGTGATTCGCGGCGCCGGCCCGGTGGGCTGGCCTGGCTCGGCCGAGGTGGTGAACATGCAACCGCCCGATGCGCTGGTCAAGCGCGGTGTCAACTGGCTGCCTACCTTGGGCGACGGACGCCAGTCCGGCACCTCGGACAGCCCGTCGATCCTGAACGCGTCGCCGGAAAGCGCCGTCGGCGGCGGCCTGGCGTGGCTGCGTACCGGTGATATGATCCGCGTCGATCTGAACGCCGGTACTTGCGACGCGCTGGTGCCGCAGGCCGAGTGGGAAGAACGCAAGAAGGGCGCGCTGCCGGCCATTCCGGCCAGCCAGACGCCCTGGCAGGAGATTTATCGCAGCACCGTGGGCCAAATGGAAAACGGCGCTTGCATGGAACTGGCTGTACCATACCGGGGCGTGGTGGATAATCCGGCCCGGCATAATCATTAAACGTGACGCCGTTGGCGACGCATGGCGGATTACGGCTTTGCCTAATCCGCCCTACGAAAATCTGTAAAAATGGGCATAGACCTGTACGGTAACGAGCTGGAAAAATGTAGGGCCTGTGTCAGGCAAAACGGCATTCGAATCAGGAGACGGAATAAATGAAGAAATTACTGAGTGCGGCCGCCATCGCGGTCATGATGGTGTGCGCCGGCGGCAACGCCATGGCGGACGCCAAGAATCCTAAAATCGGCTTTTCCATCGACGACCTGCGCCTCGAGCGTTGGGCGCGCGATCGCGACTACTTCGTCGCCGCCGCTGAAAAGCAGGGCGCCAAAGTCTTCGTGCAGTCGGCCGACGCCAGCGAGCAGCGCCAGATCGCCCAGATCGAGAACCTGATCTCGCGCGGCGTCGACGTGCTGGTCATCGTTCCCTACAACGCCACGGTGCTGAATAACGCCGTCAAAGAGGCGAAGAAGGCCAAGATCAAGGTCATCTCGTACGATCGCCTGATCCTCAACGCCGACATCGACGCCTACATCTCCTTCGACAACAAGATGGTCGGCGAGATGCAGGCGCAGGGCGTGGTGGCCGTCAAACCAAAGGGTAACTACTACCTGCTGGGCGGCGCGCCAACCGACAACAACGCCAAGATGCTGCGCGAAGGCCAGCTGAAGGTATTGCAGCCGCTGATCGACAAGGGCGACATCAAAGTCGTCGGCAAGCAGTGGGTCAAGGACTGGAATCCGGCCGAGGCGATGTCCATCGTCGAAAACGCGCTGACCGCCAACGGCAACAAGCTCGATGCGGTGGTCGCCTCCAACGACGCCACCGCCGGCGGCGCGATCCAGGCGCTGGCTTCGCAAAAGCTGGACGGCAAAGTGGCCGTCTCCGGCCAGGACGCCGATCTGGCCGGCGTGCGCCGCGTCATCGCCGGCACCCAGACCATGACCGTCTACAAGCCGCTCAAGCTGATCGCCACCGAGGCGGCCAAGCTGTCGGTCCAGTTGGTGCGCGGCGAAAAGCCGGGCTTCAATTCGCAGTATCAAAACGGCTTCAAACAAGTCGATACGCTGCTGCTGAAGCCAACCATGCTGACCAAGGCGAATATGGATGTTGTCGTGGCCGACGGCTTCTATACCAAGGCCCAACTCGCGGCTGCGAAGTAATCGCCGCTTCATGAAGACCGGGGCGTCGTCTTAAGACGCCTCGCCGTGCGTTCGCACTGTCTTTCGCCACGCCCTGTTCCGCGCTGTGTAGCGGCTTGCGCGTGGCGAGTTCCACCACCTCTGCGAGAACCAGTATGTCCGGCTATTTGCTAGAAATGAAGGGCATCGTCAAAAAATTTGGCGGTGTTCCGGCGCTCGACGGCATCGACCTGCAAGTGCGGGCCGGTGAGTGCATCGGCTTGTGCGGCGAGAATGGCGCCGGCAAGTCGACCCTGATGAAAGTGCTGTCCGCCGTCTACCCGCACGGCACCTGGGACGGCGAGATCCACTTCGACGGCAAGCCGCTGCGGGCGCAGTCGATCCGCGAAAGCGAAGCCGCCGGCGTCGTCATCATCCACCAGGAACTGATGCTGGTGCCCGAGCTGTCCGTCACCGAGAATCTGTTCCTCGGCAACGAGATCACGCTGCCGGGCGGCCGCATGGATTATTCGGCTATGAACCAGCGCGCCGAGGCGCTGCTGAAGGAATTGAACCTGACCGACGTCAACGTGGTGCTGCCGGTGTCGAACTACGGCGGCGGCCACCAGCAGTTGATCGAGATCGCCAAGGCGCTGAACAAAAACGCGCGCCTGTTGATCCTGGACGAGCCGTCGTCGTCGCTGACGACCTCCGAGATCCAGGTGCTGCTCAATATCATCCGCGGCCTGAAGGCCAAGGGCGTGGCCTGCGTCTACATCTCGCACAAACTCGACGAGGTCGAGGCGATCTGCGACACCATCGTCGTCATCCGCGACGGCCAGCACATCGCCACCACGCCGATGGACAAGATGGACGTCAAGCAGATCATCGCGCAGATGGTCGGCCGCGAAATGAACCAGCTGTATCCGACGCTGGAGCGCACGCCGAGCGAGGAAATCGTGTTCGAGGCGCGCAACGTGATTTGCTACGACGTCGAGAAGCCGGAACGCAGGAAGGTCGACAACGTCTCCTTCGCGCTGCGCAAGGGCGAGATCCTCGGCATCGCGGGCCTGGTCGGCGCCGGCCGCACGGAGCTGGTGTCGGCGCTGTTCGGCGCCTATCCGGGCCGTTCGGAAGCCGAGGTATGGCTCAACGGCGCCAGGATCGATACCAGCACGCCGCTCAAGGCGATCCGCGCCGGCCTGGCGCTGGTGCCGGAGGACCGCAAGCAGCACGGCATCGTGCGCGACCTGGACGTCGGCCAGAACATCACCTTGTCGGTGCTGGGGCGCTTCTCGAAGTTCACCCGCATCGACCGCGAGGCGGAACTGAAGGTGGTCAGCGAGGAGATCGCGCGGCTGGCGCTGAAGACGGCCAGCCCGTTCCTGTCGATCACGTCGCTCTCGGGCGGCAACCAGCAGAAGGCGGTGCTGTCGAAGATGCTGCTGACGCGCCCCAAGGTGCTGATCCTCGACGAGCCGACGCGCGGCGTCGACGTCGGCGCCAAGTTCGAAATCTACAAGTTGATGCTGGAACTGGCCAGCCAGGGCGTCTCCATCATCATGGTGTCGTCCGAACTGGCCGAAGTACTGGGCGTGTCCGACCGCGTGCTGGTCATGGGCGAGGGCAAGCTGCGCGGCGATTTCGTCAACCAGAACCTGACCCAGGAAACGCTGCTGTCGGCGGCACTCGATCATTCGTGATGACTTACCTTTGAAATCCATGAAAACCTTAAATCTCAAACAGCTCTTCACGCAGTACAAGATCCTGGCGCTGCTGATCGCCATCGCCATCATCTGGGCCTTCTTCAGCTGGAAGACGGAGGGCGGCTTCATCTCGCCGCGCAACCTGTCCAACCTGATGCGCCAGATGGCCGTCACCGGCATCGTCGCCTGCGGCATGGCCTTCGTCATCATCGCCGGCGAGATCGACCTGTCGGTCGGCTCGCTGCTCGGCCTTCTGGGCGGGGTGGCGGCGGTGCTCGACGTCACGCACCACATGCCGCTGCCGGCCACCATCGCGGTGGTGCTGGCCTGTGGCCTGGTGCTTGGCCTGTTCAACGGCTATCTGACGGCGTACAAGCACATACCGTCCTTCATCGTCGGCCTGGGCGGCATGCTGGCCTACCGCGGCATCGTGCTGGGCGTGACCGACGGCGTGACGGTGGCGCCGGTGTCCGAGCCGCTGGTCAACCTGGGCCAGGGCTACCTGTTGCCGCAAATGGGCGTGGTGCTGGGCGTCGGACTGTTCATCCTCGGCGCGGTGCTGACCTGGCGCCAGCGCGCCAGCCTGGCGCGCCACGGCCTGCCGGTGCCGCCGATGTGGCGCGACGCTTTGCGCCTTGCAGCAATTGGTGCGGTGCTTTTCGCTTTCGTGCGTACCCTGAACAGCTACGAGGGCATCCCGCTGCCGGTCTTGCTGCTGCTGGTTTTGCTCGGTGTGTTCAGCTATGTTGCGACGCAAACCGTGTTCGGTCGCCGCATTTACGCGGTGGGCAGCAACATGGAGGCGACCCGCCTGTCGGGCGTCAACGTGCAGGCCGTGAAGCTGTGGATCTTCGGGATCATGGGCCTGATGTGCGCGCTGGCTGGCTTGATCAACACGGCCCGTCTGGCGGCGGGTTCGCCGTCGGCCGGCACCTCGGGCGAGCTCGATGCGATCGCGGCCTGTTTCATCGGCGGCACCTCGATGCGCGGAGGCTCGGGCACCGTGTACGGCGCCTTGATCGGCGCGCTGGTGATGGCCAGCCTGGATAACGGCATGTCGATGCTGGACGTCGACACCTACTGGCAGATGATCGTCAAGGGCTGCATCCTGACGTTGGCGGTGTGGGTCGACGTGGCGACGCGCTCGGGCCGTCGTTGAATTTGAATGGCCAAGCTGAATAGCTGAGTCCGGTTTCACCAACGCGGCCCGCAACGACGGGCCGCGTTGTCGTTTACGCCCGTTGTTTTTCTGAGGGGTTGTGTGTGAGTTTGTCGAAAGTACGCGACGCTTGCGGATTATCATTCCGCCGCTTGGTGAATTTCGCAATTGCCACACTTTTGCGTAACTTGCAAAATGTTTGCACATCATCGTGTGGCCCCGGCACTCCGCCAGTAAAGCCAGAACGAAAAAAAATATTAAAGAGCGAGACGTCCCAATGAAGATCAAACAACCGCGCCTTGTGGCGCCTGCGGGTGTCGTTCGCCCCGCGTTCGGAATCACCCACCCCAGGCTAGTCCCAAGTGCCGCTGAAAAGCACCAATAACAAATAGCCTAAGAGCTATGAAAAAATCGTATACCTTTTGGAGAGCGTAACATGAAACAGTTTAAAAAGACAGCGATCGCACTGGGCCTGGCCCAGATGGCGATGATGGCCAGCGGTGCTTCGCACGCGCAGACCGCCCAGGCGCCGGCCGCCCAATCCGACACTCCGGCGCCAGCCGCGGCGCCGGTGGCCGTGGTCATCACCGGCCAGCGCGCGGCGCTGCAGTCGGCCCAGAAGATCAAGCAGAACGCCGACGAGGTGGTCGACTCGATCTCCGCCGACGATATCGGCAAGCTGCCGGACCGCTCGGTCACCGAGGTGCTGCAGCGCGTCTCGGGCGTGACCATCGACCGCGCCATGTCGCGCGCCGACCCGGATCACTTCTCGGTCGAAGGCTCGGGCGTGTCCGTGCGTGGCTTGAGCTACGTGCGTTCGGAACTCAATGGCCGCGATTCGTTCTCCGCCAACGGTGGCCGCTCGCTCAACTTCGAAGACGTGCCGCCAGAGCTGATGGCCGGCGTCGACATCTACAAGAACCCGTCGGCGGAACAGGTGGAGGGCGCCATCGGTGGCCTGATCAACCTGCGCACCGCGATGCCGTTCGATTACAAAGGCTTCAAGGCCTCCATCAGCGGCTCGGAGACGTATTCCGAACTGCGCAAGGGCAAAGCTTCGCCATCGGGTTCCGGCATGGTCTCGAACCGCTGGAAAACCCCGTTCGGTGAAGTCGGCGCCCTGATCGACCTGGCCTACTCGGAATCGGCCACCCGCACCGACGCGATCCAGGTCGAGCCGTACTACCCGCGCACCGATATCGAGCCGGGCCGCACCGTCTACGTGCCGAAGGGCGCGCAATGGCGTTCGCTGAACTTCGACCGCACCCGCGAAGGCGCGTACGGCGCGTTGCAATGGAAGCCTAACAGCGAGATCACCACCGGCCTGACCTACTTCAAGTCGAAGTACAAGATGACCTGGGACGAGCAGGCGATCTTCGCCCAATCGAGCCCTTACAACATCCAGGTCGCGAACGGCAAGTACGCCGACAACGGCACCTTCATCAGCGGCACGCTGAGCGATCCGGCCGACGGCGGCATCAACTTCAACAACGACACCCGTACCGCGTGGCGCAAGTCCGACACCACCGACGTGTCGTGGAACATGCGCTGGCGCCCGAACGATCGCTGGACCATCACCACCGATCTGCAGCGCATCCGCGCCAACACCGAGAGCGTCGATTCGACCGTGGCCACCGGCCTGAGAATGCCGAAGGAACAGCTGGACCTGTCGGGCAGCCTGCCGAACATCATCTTCGACGCAGCCGACCGCGCCAACCTGGCCAATCCGAACAACTACTACTGGGCGTTCACGATGGAGCACCTGGATCGCGCCAAGGCCGATTCGGATGCCGGCAAGATCGATCTGAAATATGACTTCGACCACCCGATCTTCCGCGACATCAAGTTCGGTGCGCGCATGACCAACCGTGATTCGGTCACCGAGAACTCCAACCCAAGCTACAACTGGGCCGCCGTCACCCAGCCGTGGCAGGGCGAGATCAGTGGTCTGGCCTACCTGGGCGACCCGCGTTTCTCGGGCAATACCTCGACCCACGCCTTCGATAACTTCTTCAACGGTAAAATGAGCGTGCCGGCCGTGGTGTTCCCGAACTCCTCGCTGTCCCAGGGCTATCCATCGAGCTACGCGACGCTGCACTCCTACCACGATATCCTGTGCGCGGAGAAGAACGCCACCCTGGCCGCCGCCGGCCAGCAGACCAACACCTGCACGCCGTGGAAGGCAGCCACCTTCGGCGGCGACCCGGCCGGTCTCAACTCGCAAAGCGAGAAGACCAAGGCGCTGTACACGCAAACCCGTTTCGGCTTCGATGACCTGAAGTTCCCGATCGACGGTAACATCGGCCTGCGCTATGTGAAGACCGATTCCACCGCCAGCGGCTACACGGTGTTCAACTCGACCGCGCCTAGCAACCCGGCGATCCCGGTGTTCAACAGCTTCTCCCGCGCGGACACCTTCGAGAACTCGTACCACAATTGGCTGCCTAGCCTGAACCTGCGCATGAAGGCCAGCGACACGCTGCAGTTCCGCTTCGCCTACGCCGGCGCGATGTCGCGTCCGGACCCATCGCAGCTGCAGGGTTACACGACCTTGAGCCAGAGCGCCGACGTCGCCGCCAACGGCACCGTCAACAGCATCACCTATTCCGGTGAAGCCAAGGGCAATCCGAACCTGCGTCCGATCACCGCCAAGCAGCTCGACCTGACCGCCGAGTGGTACTTCTCTCCGGTTGGTTCGTTCACGCTGGCCGTGTTCAACAAGCGCCTGAAGGATGTCATCGTCAACCAGACCACCGCGTTCCAGCTGAACGACGTCGCCGGTCGGGCCTACAACTTCATCACCACGGCGCCGGTCAACGGCGCCAAGGGCCGCGCGCGCGGTTTCGAGCTGGCCTACCAGCAGTACTTCGACAAGCTGCCTGGCGCCTGGTCGGGCCTGGGCCTGCAGGGTAACTTCACCTTCGTCGACAGCGAGCGCACCCTGTACAACGGCGTGTTCCAGCAGTACTGCACCGGCAGCGGCGGTGGCGCGGCCAACCTGAACCTGAACCTGAACGGTTGCGACACCAACGGCACCACCTTCGGCAATCTGCCGCTGGAAAACCTGTCCCGTCGTTCGTACAACATCGCCCTGATGTACGACAAGGGCCCATGGTCGGCGCGCCTGGCCTACAACTGGCGTTCGAAGAGCCTGCAGGCGGTCAACGTGAACGGCACCCAGGGTACCGACGGCACGGACACCAATCCGGCCAGCGCCACCTTCGGCCAGCGTAACGTCGCCTGGGGTCTGCCGACTTGGGCGGACGACTACGGCCAGGCCGATGCCTCGGTGTCGTACAAGATCAACGAGCGTATTCAGATCGGTCTGGAAGCCCAGAACATCACCGACTCCAAGTACAAGGTCCTGATGCAGCAAAACATCGGTATGATGGGCCGCGCATGGTTCTCGTCCGGTCCGCGCTACACCGCTCGCCTGAGCTACAACTTCGACTAAGGAAGCTACACTGCATGAAGATTACCGCCCGCCAGCTTGTAAGCTCTTTTGGTTTTGTTATGTTGGCCGCAGCTGGCGCGGCGGCCGCGCCTATCCCGGAACTGGTGCAAAAGGATGGCCGTCACGCCTTGATGGTGGACGGCGCGCCTTTTGTCATGTTCGGGGGGCAGGCGCAGAATTCGAGTAACTATCCGCTTGCACTGAACAAGGTGTGGGCGGCGATCAAGGACATGAACGCCAACACGCTCGAGATCCCGGTCGCATGGGAACAGATCGAACAGGTGGAAGGCAAGTTCGATTTCAGCTACGTCGACACCCTGGTGGCCGAGGCGCGCAAGAACAAGGTGCGCCTGGTGCTGCTGTGGTTCGGCACCTGGAAAAACACCGGCGCCAATTACGCGCCGGAGTGGGTCAAGTTCAACAACGCCCGCTTCCCGCGCATGCTGGACAAGGAAGGCAAACCGATTTACTGCCTGTCGCCGCAAGGCGAGGAGACGCTCAAGGCCGACAAGAAGGCGTTCGTCGCGCTGATGACGCACATCAAAAAGATCGACGAGGCGCACCGCACCGTCATCATGATGCAGGTCCAGAACGAAGTGGGCACCTATGGCTTCGCGCGCGACTACGGTCCGAAGGCCGAAGCGCAGTTCAACCAGCCGGTGCCCGAAGCGGTGTTGAAACGTAAAAAATCGCCGGTGGCGCTTGCCGCCAGCGGCACCTGGAAGCAGGTCTACGGCGACTACGCCGACGAGTACTTCCACGCGTATTCGATCGCCAGCTACATCGGCGACATCGCCAAGGCCGGACGCGCGGTGTATAACCTGCCGATGTATGTCAATAACTCGATCCGCGATTCGCTCGAAGAGCCGGTCAAGCCGTGGAACAAGAACTTCGCCAGCGGCGGCCCGACCTTCGACGTGATCGACATCTACAAGGCCGCCGCGCCGGCGATCGATTTCGCCGCGCCGGATATCTACAGCCCTGATTCCAGGAAGTTCGCCGCCACGCTCGACAAGTTCCAGCGTCCGGACAACGCGCTGGCCGTGCCGGAGATGAGCAACGCCGCCGAATACGTGCGCTACGCCTATCTGGTGCTTGGCCGCGGCGCGATCAACTTCTCGCCGTTCGGCATCGACTACGCGGACTACAGCAATTTCCCGCTCGGTCACAAGGCCACCGACAAGACCATGGTTGAACCGTATGGCAAAATCTATTCGGCCTTCCGGCCGATGGAGCGCCAGTGGTCCAAGTGGGCCTTCGAGGGCCGCACCTACGGCGTGGCCGAGGGCGACGACCGTGCGCCGCAGACCATCGCGATGAAGGGTTGGAAGGGCACGATCTCGTTCCGCGAATGGCAGTTCGGCGAACGTGAGTATTTCAAGGAAGTGAAGGATCTGCCGGCAGGCACCGAGAAGCCCAACGGTGGCGTGGCGATCGCACAGATCGCCGACAATGAGTTCATCATCGTCGGCCAGCATGCGCGCGTGAAGATCGACCACGCGGACGGCAAACCAACCATGTGGGCGCGCGTCGAGGAAGGGTATTATGATCCATCCGGTAAATGGGTCATGGAGCGCAACTGGAACGGCGACCAGACGGACTACGGCCTCAATCTGACCGGCAAGCCGGTGGTGTTGAAGGTCAAAGTCGGTACGTACTGAGTAAAAAAAACAGGAGATAGAGAAGATGCGATTCAAAGCGATAGTACCGGCGGCTTCGTGCCTGGCGGTGATGATGTCCGGCCAGGCCCTGGCCGGTACGTTTGAGAAAACCTCCACCGGCGTGGTGGTCAAGCCCGATTCGGGCGCCAAGGAAGTGCGCCTGGAAGTCATGAGCGACAACATCATCCACGTCGTCAAGACCGACAAGGAAGGCAAGGAGCTGACCCCATCGCTGATGACGGTGGCCGCACCTGTTAGCGGTATCTTCAGTGTCACCGCGCAGGGCAAGGACAAGGTCACGCTCAAGGCCAAGAAAATCTCGGTGGCGGTGTCGCTGGCGACCGGCCAGGTGCAGTTCTTCAACGCGGCCGGCAAGGCTTTCCTGAGCCAGGCCTCGGAAAGCATGTCGCCCGTCGATGTCGGCGGCAAGCCGTTCATGGCGGTCAAGCAGGGCTTCAACCATGGCACCAAGGACGCGTACTACGGCTTGGGCCAGCACCAGAACGGCCAGATGAACCTGAACGGCGAAGACGTGCTGCTGATGCAGCACAATATGGTCATCGCGGTGCCGTTCATCGTCTCGGACAAGAACTACGGCGTTTTGTGGGATAACAATTCGATTTCGCGCTTCGGCGACGCCAAGCCATATGGCTTCCTGAGCCGCGACCTGAAACTGGCCGATGCCGAAGGCAAGGCCGGCGGCCTGACCGCGCGCTACTACGTCGACGACAAACTGGTGCTGACGCGCCAGGAAAAAGACATCGATTTCCAGTACCTGAAGGACGTGGCCGAGAACTGGCCGAAGGAACTGGGCGATCCCAAGAAGGCCAAAGGCGTCAAGGTGGTGTGGGAGGGCACGCTCACGTCCGACAAGGCCGGCGTGCACAAGATGCAGATGTATTCGTCGGACTACGCGAAGCTGACCATGGACGGCAAGGAAGTCATGGACGTGTGGCGCCAGAGCTGGAATCCGTGGTACCACAACTTCGAGCAGAAGTTCGAAGCGGGCAAACCGGTCAAGCTGCACCTGGAATGGAAACCGTCGGGCGGCATGATCGCCATGACCCACAACGATCCGCTGCCGGCGCCTGAACGCCACTCGTTGACCTTCTCGTCGGAAGTCGCGCAGAGCATCAACTACTACGTCGTCAACGGCGAGACCAGCATCGACAACGTCATCGCCGGCTACCGTCATCTGACGGGCCAGGCGCCGATGATGCCGAAGTGGTCCTACGGCCTGTGGCAGTCGCGCCAGCGTTACGAGACGCAGGAGCAGCTGCTCGGCGTGTTGAAGGAGTACCGCAAGCAGGGCTGGCCGGTCGACGCCATGGTGCAGGACTGGTTCTACTGGCCGCAGGACGGCTGGGGTTCGCACGACTTCGACAAACAGCGCTTCCCGGACCCTAAAGGCTTGGTGGACGAGGTCCACAAGAACAACGCCCGCATCATGATTTCGATCTGGGGCAAGTTCTACGACAACACCGCCAACTACAAGGAGCTGGCGTCGAAAGGCTACATGTGGACCAAGAACGTCGAAAACGGCGATCTTGACTGGGTTGGCCCTGGCTACAAGAACAGCCACTACGATCCGTACACCAAAGGCGCGCGCGAGATGTACTATCGCCAGATGAAGTCCAAGCTGGTCGACCTGGGCTTCGACGCCTGGTGGATGGACAACACCGAGCCCGACGTGCTGTCGAACACCCGCCTGGAAGATTTCAAGAAACTGATCGGACCGACCGTTTACGGCGCCGGCGAAATCACCTTCAACCCGTATAGCCTGGTGCATACCGAGGGCTTCTACCAGGGCCTGAAGAACGACCAGCCGGAGAAGCGCCAGTTCATCCTGTCGCGTTCCGGTTTCGCGGGCATCCAGCGCAACGCCACCGCCCTGTGGAGCGGCGATACCGTCGGCCGCTGGAACAATCTGTACGATCAGATCTCGGCCGGCGTGAGCATCTCGATGTCGGGTATCCCGAACTGGACGCACGATATCGGCGGCTACGCGCAGGAAGAGCGCTTCCAGGACGGCGCCACCGGCACCGCCCAGGAGAATCGCGCCGTAGCGGCGGTCAAAGCCAAGCCGGAGGACATGAAGGAATGGCGCGAGCTGAATCTGCGCTGGTGGCAGTTCGGCGCGTTGTCGCCGCTGTTCCGCTCCCACGGCGAAGTGGTCAAGCGCGAGATCCACGAGATTTCGCCTGAAGGCTCGCCGATGCGCGACTCGATGGTCTGGTACGACAAACTGCGTTACCGCATGATGCCGTACATTTACTCGACCGCCGCGACCACCCACCACGAATCGGGCACCATCATGCGCGGTCTGGTGATGGACTTCCCCAAGGACGACGCGGTCAAGAACATCGCCGACCAGTACCTGTTCGGCCACAATCTGATGGTCGCTCCGGTGTACGTCTACGGTGCGCGCGAGCGTAGCGTCTACATGCCTAAAGGCGCCAACTGGTATGACTTCTATACCGGCGAAGTGCACAAGGGTGGCACCCGCAAGTCGATCAATGCGCCCGAAACCCGCATGCCGCTGCTGGTGAAAGCCGGCGCGATCCTGCCGATGGGTCCCGTGACTCAGTACGTCGACGAGAAGCCGGATGCGCCGATCACGCTGAACATCTACACCGGCGCGGATGGTAAATTCAGCCTGTACGAGGATGACGGCGTGTCGAATGCCTACATGCGCAACGAGTTCACGCGCATTCCGCTGAGCTACAACGACAAGACCGGCACCGTCACCATCGGCGAGCGCGTTGGCCAGTACAAGGGCATGGTCGCCAAGCGCGAGTTCAAGGTACGCTTCATCAAGCCTGGCGTTTCGAGCTCGGACAACTTCGACGCTGCCGACAAGACGGTCAGCTACGAAGGCAAGGCGGTCACCGTCAAGCGCTGATTTCCGCACTGACGATGGTTCCTCGATGACGGCGGGGGCGGTGCATGCCGCCTCCGCCGTTTTTGCTTCGCTCCACAAGAAAATATTCATGAAAACTTTGCTGCGCTCCTCGCTCTTTCTTTCTTCGGTTTGCTTCTCCGCTTCCTTTGCGATTGCGGCGACGGCGGCGCCGGACCTGACGCTGCGCTACAAACAGCCGGCGCCCGATACGCCGCAAGGGTGGGAGCGCGAAGCGCTTCCGATCGGTAACGGCCGTATCGGCGCGATGATCTTCGGCCAGTTGGCGCGAGAGCGCATCCAGTTCAATGACATCACGCTGTGGACAGGCGACGACAAGGTGATGGGTTCCTACCAACCGTTCGGCGACGTGTATGTGAACCTGCCGGGACACGACCAGTCCACCACCGACTATTCGCGCCGGCTCGATATCGGCCAGAGCCTGCACAGCGTCAGCTACACGCACAAGGGCGTGAAGTTCAAGCGCGAAGCCTTCGCCAGCTATCCGGCGCAGGTGATCGCGGTGCGGCTGACCGCCGACAAACGCGGCCAGTACACCGGCTCGATCGAACTGACCGACATGCATGACGCGCAGATCAACGCGCTGGGCAACCGCATCGTCGCCACCGGATCGCTGCGCGGCAAGGGCGATGCATCGTCGAACGCGATGGACTACGCCAGCCAGGTGCAGGTGCAAAACGAGGGCGGCGCCATCGCCATCGACGGCAACAAGATCACCTTCACCGGCTGCGACGCCGTGACCTTGATACTCGGCGCCGGCACCAGCTATGTGCTCGATGCGGAGAAGAAGTTCCAGGGCGAGCACCCGCTGGCGCGGGTATCGGCCCAGGTGGGCGCGGCGACGCGTCCGTGGCCGGCGCTGCTGGCGGAACACCGCAAGGACTTCCAGACGCAGTTCAACCGCGTGAGCGTGGACTTCGGCGCGGCCACGGCGGCGCGGCGCGCGCTGCCGACCGATCAGCGCATCGAGACTTATACAAGCGAGGGCAGGGACCCGGAGCTGGAGGCGCAGTTCTTCCAGTATGGCCGCTACCTGCTGATCTCCAGCTCGCGCGGCTCGCTGCCGGCCAATCTGCAAGGGCTGTGGAACAACAACCCGAACCCGCCGTGGAGATCGGACTACCACACCAACATCAACGTCCAGATGAACTACTGGCCGGCGGAACCGGCCAACCTGTCTGAACACGCGCTGCCTTTCCTGAACTTCGTGCAGGGCGTGGCGCCGGTGTATCGCCAACTGATCGCCGACACGGCGGCCAAGGCGATCGCCGACCCTTCCTCCGTGGTGATGGCCGCGCCGGACCTGAGCGGCCAGGCGGTACAGAAGGAGGAAACCTTCGTCAGCGCCGCCGGCAAGCCGGTGCGCGGCTGGACCTTGCGCACCGAGTCCAATCCGTTCGGCGCCATGGGCTATATCTGGAACAAGACCGGCAACGCGTGGTATGCACAGCACTTCTGGGAACACTACGCCTACACGCAGGACAAGACGTACCTGCGCGATGTCGCGTATCCGGTGATGAAGGAGGCGGTCGCATTTTGGCAGGACTATCTGAAGGTGCTGCCCGACGGCCGCCTGGTCGCGCCGCTGGGATGGTCGCCGGAGCATGGACCGATCGAGGATGGCGTGACCTATGATCAGGCCATCATCTGGGACTTGTTCAACAATACCGTCGATGCGGCGGAGGTTTTGGGCGATACCGGGTTCCGCGATGAGATAGCGAGTTTGCGCGACAAGCTGGCCGCGCCGCGCGTCGGCAGCTGGGGCCAGCTGCTGGAGTGGATGGAGGAGAAGAAGAATGATCCGGTGCTGGACAAGCCGGGCGACACGCACCGTCATGTGTCGCATTTGTTCGGCGTGTTCCCGGGACGTCAGATCTCGCCGACCAGGACGCCTGAACTGGCCGCCGCCGCCCGCAAATCGCTGGAGAGCCGTGGCGACGCCGGCACCGGCTGGTCGATGGCGTGGAAGACGGCCTACTGGGCACGCCTGCTCGACGGCGACCACGCGTACAAGATGTTGCGCGGGCAGTTGGCGAAACCCGGCGCGCGCGCCGCCCAGCAGAGCGGCCAGGGCACGGAATCGAACAACGCCGGCGGTACTTACGCCAATATGTTCGATGCGCATCCGCCGTTCCAGATCGACGGTAACTTCGGCGCCACCGCCGCGATCTGCGAAATGCTGCTGCAGTCGCAGACGGGCGAGCTGCATTTGCTGCCGGCGCTGCCGTCGGCTTGGCCCACCGGCTCGATCAAGGGCTTGCGCGCGCGCGGCGGCTACGAGGTTGATCTGGCATGGAAGAACGGCAAGCTGGCCTCGGCCACGATACGCCGCACGGCGGGCGAGGGCGCCGGCAAGGTACGCTACGGCGACAAGGTCGTACCGCTCAACCTCAAGGTCGGGGAGAGCAAACGTCTGGGAGAAAAACTATGATGCGACAGGTCCTTGGAACGCTGCTGCTGGCATTGAGCGGACTGGCTTTTGCGGAAGGTACGCAAGTAAGGTATTTGAGCGGTACCGACAAGGACCATCGTGTCGACTGGGAGTTCATGGTCAACGGTGGACGCAATAGCGGAACATGGAAGACCATACCGGTGCCGTCGAACTGGGAGATGGAGGGCTTCGGCACCTACCGCTACTTCAACGACTGGGAAAAAGACCCGGCGCCCGACACCACCGGTATCTACCGCCATAAGTTCGAGGTGCCGGCCAACTGGCAGGGCAAGCAAATCGATATCGTGTTCGGCGCCTCGATGACCGATACGCTGGTGAAGATCAATGGACAGCCTGCGGGCGCGGTGCACCAGGGGGGCTTCTACGAGTTCCGTTACGATATCTCGAAGTTGCTGAAACCGGGGCAGAGCAACCAGCTGGAGGTGACGGTCAACCGCTATTCTGCCAATAAATCGGTCAACCGCGCCGAGCGCAGCTCCGACTACTGGCTGTTCAGCGGGATTTACCGGCCGGTGTGGCTGGAAGCCAAACCGCTGGACAATATCGATCGCATCAGCCTCGATGCGCGCCATAACGGCGCTTTCAGTGCGGACGTTTTCCTCGCGGGCCAGCCGGATGGCAAAGTCGTAGCCCGCGTGACCACCCTGGATGGCAAGGCACTGGGCAAGGAGATGGCCGCGCAAGTCGTCAACGGCAAGGCGCAGCTGAAGGGGAATGTCGCCAAGGTGACGCCTTGGTCGGCGGAGAATCCGCAGCGTTACAAGGTCAATTTCCAGCTCGTCAGCGGCAAGAAGGTGGTGCATGAGGTGAGCAAGACCATCGGCTTCCGCACCATCGAACTGCGCCCGCGCGATGGCGTGTATGTCAATGGCTACAAGGTGCGCTTCAAGGGATCGAACCGGCACACGATCTGGCCGACCTCGGGCCGCGCCAGCAGCAAGGCGCTGAGCTACCAGGACGCGAAGCTGATGAAGGAGATGAACATGAACGCGGTGCGGATGTCCCACTATCCGCCGGACCCGCATTTCCTCGACGTGGCCGATGAAGTGGGCCTGTACGTGATCGACGAGTTGACCGGCTGGCAGAAATTCTACGACACCGATGTATCGACTCCGCTGGTAAGGGAACTGGTGACGCGCGATCAGCACCACCCGTCGATCGTCTTCTGGGCCAACGGTAACGAGGGCGGCTTCAATCACGATCTGGACAAGCTGTATCCGCAGTGGGATACGCAGAAGCGTCCCGTCATCCATCCATGGGCGAATTTCGGCGGCATCGATACCGCCCACTATCCGACCTACAACTGCTGCGCGGCGTCGCTGTTCCATGGGCGTGATGTCTTCATGCCGACCGAGTTCCTGCATGGGCTGTACGATGGCGGCGCCGGTGCGAGCCTGGACGACTGGTGGAAGGATATGCTGTCCAATCCGCTCAGCGCCGGGGGCTTTATCTGGGCGTTCGCCGACGAGGGTATCGTCCGCGATGACAAGAATGGCGCCATCGACGTCGCCGGCAATCTGGCGCCGGACGGCATCGTCGGTCCTTACCGCGAAAAAGAGGGCAGCTTCTTCGCCGTGAAGAAGATCTGGACGCCGGTATATCTGCCGTTGTCGGAGATGGCCTTCCTGCCGCCTAGCTTCGACGGCAAGATCACGCTGGAGAACCGTTACGATATCGGCAATCTGAATCAGGTGAAGTTGAGTTGGCAGTTGGTGAAGTTCGGCAGCGAGGCGGGCCACAAGGTCGTTGCGAAGGGCAGCGCCAAGGCGCCGGATGTTGCCGCCGGCATGCGCGGCACCACCAGCATCGCCTTGCCGGCCGACTGGGCGCGGCAGGATGCGTTGTACTTCACGGCGACGGACCGCGATGGCCGCGAGATCTACACATGGTCGTGGATGATCGCCAGCGCGCAGCAGGTTGCGCAGCGGATGCAGCCGGCGGGGGTGGCGCCAGGTGCGGCCACGGCGATCGAAGCGGACGACGGCTTCCAGTTGCAGGCTGGCGCGCTGAATGCCGTTATCGACAAGAGCACCGGCTATCTGCGTTCGCTGAAGAAGGGCGATGTGGTGGTGCCGTTGACGAACGGCCCGCGTCTGGTGGCGGGGACGGCTACTTTGAAGAGCATCGCCGCACGACGCGACGGCAACGACGTGGTGGTGCAGGCGGAATACACGGGGAACCTGCGCAAGGTGAACTGGCGCCTCAATGCGGCGGGCACGTTGAGCGTGAACTACGCGTATGGCATGGAGGGCGGCAAGCCCGCCGATGCGCTGGGCGTGACCTTCGACTATCCGGATGCGCAGGTGCAGTCGATGCGTTGGCTGGGACGCGGTCCTTATCGCGTATGGAAGAACCGCACGCAGGGTGTGGAGTTCGATGTGTGGCAGAAGGATTACAACGACACCATCACCGGCTTGTCGTGGAATTATCCGGAGTTCAAAGGCTTCCACGACAAGGTGTATTGGGCGGAGCTGGCAACGAGGAATTTGCCGATCAGATTCGTCAACCATAGCGACGATATCGCTTTGCGGGTGTTCACGCCGAGGGAGGCCAGTGGCGAGGGCTTTGAGCCGAAAGGCACGCATATCGATTTCCCGCCGGGTGATATCTCGTTCCTGAACGCGATTCTGCCGATCGGGACCAAGTTCAATCCGCCGCACGAACTGGGACCGTCGGCGCAGCGGGGGCGCACGCCCAACCTGGGGGCGTGGTTCGAGAATACGATCGATATCGTAATCGGGGACCGTTAAACGATGCGATATCGGACCGTAGGGCGGATTAGCGTAGCGTAATCCGCCATGAGCCGCCGACGGAGCTTGGCGGATTACGGCGTTCCGCCTAATCCGCCCTACGTGTCTCCCAGGTGAATTTTACGTCGCTACAGGGTTTTGGCCAGCCAACTGGCGGTGATGTCGATCACCCGCTTTGCCGCCGGACTGTTGGCCTCGAAAACGTTGAAGACGTGATCCGCGCCATCGATCATCTCCGCCTGCGCCGGTTTGCCCGGCGCGATCCTGATCAAGTCAAAATCGCGCTGCGGCAGATAATCCTTGCTGCCCCGGACCGTCAAAAACGCGCCCCGGTATCCAGCCAGCGCCTTGTCCAGATCCACACCCTTGAAGCTCTCGTAGAATTCCCGTTTGGTGGTGATGGTCTTCCAGCCCGGGATCACCTCCGAGGCGACGCCATCCCGCACCGCCTTCCGCGGCGTCGGCTTCGACATGAAGTACTTATACAAATCGCCGCTGGGCGTCGACCACACCACCATGCTGCGGAACCATTCCGGGTGCTTGCTGCCCACCACCATCGCGGTGGCGCCGCCCAAACTCCACCCCAGCACCGCGCTGTGCGCGATCTTGACGCCGGCCTGCTTCTGCAGGAAGGCGTACGCCGCTTCGGTGTCCGCGACCCGCGTGTCGAGCGTCGAATCGATGTCGCTGCGCATGCGCCCACCCTCGCCACGGAAATTAATCCGCAACGAGGCGATCCCCATTTCCGCCAGCCGCGTGGACATGCGCTTGCTCAGGTCTCCGGCGCCATTCAGGTCGTCGGCGAAACCGTGCAGCATCAGCACCGTGCGTCCGTCCCAGGCGCCATCGGGCGTGACCCATTCTCCGGTGACCTCCGGCGCCACGGCCACCGGCTTGACGGCGGCATGCGACAGGGCGGTAATGCCGCTAAACGCCAGGGCCAGCAAGCCGCGTTGAATGAGCGAGGGGACGCCGCGCGATGGGAGATTGGTTTGCATGTCAGCCTTGGGTCAGGTCTTCACCGCGCAGGAAGGCGGCAATGGTGGGGTTGATCGCGTTGCCGTGGGTGATCGGTCCCATATGGCCGCCGCGCGTTTGCAGCGCGCGGGCGTTGGGCAGCGCGGCCGCCAGTTGCGCGGCCAGCGATCGCGTCGAGGCGGGACTGTGCTGGCCGGACAGCACCAGCGCCGGCATCGTCAGCACGGCCAGATCGGCCAGGGAGACCGGCTCGCCCAGCAGCGCCTGGAAGTCCAGCTTGACCTTGGCGATCTGCGCGACCATCTTGTCCTGGGCCGATGCCGGCGCGGCGTCGAACGCGCCCGGACGGTTCCAGTAGTCGATGAAGATGCGGGTGGCGTCACGCTCCGTGGCGCATGCCATGATGCCGCCGACGACGGTGACGATCTCCACCCGCGCCGCGTCCCGCTCCGGCAATAGGTGGAAGGCGACCGGCTCGAACAATGTCAACGTGCTCACGCGCTGCGGCATGCGGCGCGCCAGGTGCAGCGTGGCGACACCGCCGAACGAATGGCCGACCAGGTGGAAAGTTTCGTCTGGCGCAAGTTGCGCGGCGATGGCCTCGGCGATGGCGTCCGCTTCGTGGGCCAGCGTATGGGTGTATGCTTCGCCCTGGCCGGCGCCCGGCGGATAGGGCGCGGCGCCGTAGCCAAGCAAATCAACTGGGATGCAGCGGAAATCGGGCGTGAGCTGGTCGACAAGTGTCGCCCATTGGGCCTTGGAACTCATGGAGCTGTGCAGCAGGACGATGGCCGGTTTCATAGAGGGCGGGAGAGCGAAACGAAGCGCCGATTATACCGGTTCGCCCCCTTGCCTTGAGAAACCGGCGGCCCGCCCGCATTTAAAGTTTGCCACGGGAAAATGTATTTGTACGCTGGCGTACAGCGGAGAGTCAAGACGAGGGTAAAGTAGAGGGATGGACAATTCAAAAAAAGTCGCCGGTCTGGCCGGCATCGTCAGCGTGTTGTGGATGGGGTTGACCGCCGCCGTCGCGGCCAACCAGAAACGCCTGCTGTTTAACCCTCTCGGCAGCCGCCGCGAGGTGCTCAAGCCTTACAGCACCGGCCACCGCACGCGCCCCATCGTGGTTCGCGCGAAGGACGGCACCCGTCTGTCCGGATGGCTGATGACGCCCCTGGTGGCGGGACAGACGCCGGGCGTGGTTTATTTCGGCGGCCGCTCCGAGGAGGTCTCGTGGGTGGCGCGCGACGCCGGCAAGCTGTTTCCCGGCATGGCGGTGCTGGCGGTGAATTATCGCGGCTACGGCGATTCGCACGGCGATCCGGCCGAGGCCCACTTCGTCGAGGATGGCCGCATGCTGTTCGACTGGCTCAGCGAGCGCCATCACGTCGATCCGGCGCGCATCGCCGTCGTTGGCCGCAGCCTCGGTTCCGGCGTGGCGGTGCAGGTGGCGATGGAGCGCGAGGCCAGCGCCATTGTGCTGATCACGCCCTACGATTCGATCCTGGCGATCGCCAAGCGAAAATTCAGGACGCTGCCGGTGGAGTATGTGCTGCGGCATAAATTCGAGTCGGTGAAGTACGCGCATCAGCTGAAGGCGCCTACCTATGTGCTGCGGGCGGCTTTCGACGATGTGGTGCCCCATTCGCATACCGATCTGCTGGTGCAAAAACTCGGCACCTTGCATGCGGACGAAATCGTGCCCGATTCCGACCACATGAACATTCCGTATCTGGAGGCGACGCAGCAGCGCATCGCCACCTTCCTGGCGAGCCGCTTCAGCGGCCAATTGCCGCAACCGGTCCAGCCGGACCCACCCGGCCAGCCGGTCACCGTCCAGTTGTGATCAGGCGGCGTGGCGCTGCGCGGCCGTCGTGCCGCGCGCCGTCAGCTGCTTGTGCACCCGGCGTAGTCCCATCCACACGGCCAGGATCACCACCGGGACCGCGACGCCTTGCAGGATGTCCGGATTGACCGGCAGGCCGCCGGCCTTCATCGCCTTGCCGGCGTAACCGATCAATCCCAGCGTGTAGTACGAAATCGCCACCGCCGACAGGCCCTCGACCGCCTGTTGCAGCCGCAGTTGCTGGGCCGCGCGCGCGTCCAGCGATTGCAGGATCTTGCGGTTCTGGCGTTCCTGTTCGATGCCGACGCGGGTGCGCAGCAGGTCGTTGCTGCGGGCGATACGCTTGGCCAGCGCTTCCTGCCGCTGCGAGACCGAGGTGCAGGTGTGGATCGCCGGCGCCAGCCTGCGGCCCATGAATTCTGCCAGCGTCGGAATGCCGGTCATGCGCACTTCGCGCAGCTCGTGGATGCGCGCCTGCACCAGGCTGAAATACGCCTGCGAGGCGGCGAAGCGGTAGCTGTTGTTGACCGATAGTTTTTCCAGCCGCGCCGCCAGGCTGGTGATACGGTGCAGCAGGTTCTGTTCCTCGTGCGCGTCGGGGCCGCGCGCGTCCAGCGACTGCGGCATGTCGGCCTGCACCAGCGTCGCGGTCAGGTCGGCCAGCTCGTTTTCGATGCCGTTCAACAGCGGCTGCGAAGCTTCGGCGTGCGGCAGGCCGAGCAGGGCCATCATGCGGTAGTTTTCGATCTCCAGCAGGCGCCCGACCAGGCGGCCGGCCTGGAATTCGCGCAGGCCCAGATCGCGCACGATGAAGCGGCTGAAGCCGTCGGGCTGGATCAGGAAATCGGTCCAGACCTCGGCGCCGCTGCCTACGCTGCTGCCGACCATCGATTTACCTTGAAACAGTTCGGCGATGGCTTGCTCGTCGGCGCCGGCGCTGTCGCCGTTGCGCAGCACGACATGCGAGGCGACGATGATTTTCCCGGCCAGGCCGGCCAGCCATTCCTGCGGCACGTGCTGCAGCGGCATGCTGTCGAACGCCGTGCGGAAGTCCAGTCCCGGCTCGCCGCGCTCGACGAAGGTGTAGGTGGCGAACTCGGTGTGGCATTCCCACTTCAGGCGAAAACGCCCGAAGTCATGGAAGAAGTAGCGCGCCTGCGGATGCGGGCCGGCCACGCCGTAGTGGGTGCACAGCTGCTGCAAAATCTGGTGCTGCGTGCCGCGATGGTATTTTTGGGAGGGCTGATCCTGCTGCACGTAGAGCGCGAAATGGGTCAGGCTTTCCGGTGCCTGCAATTGCAGGAAGGGGCGTGAGTGGATCTCCGCCGACAGCGGCACCCGCATCGGGTGGTTCAATTTGGCGAAATCGGCGGTGGCGCGGTAAGCGAGGGACATGACCTTCTCCGGTGGATCGATATTATTAGTTGTAGAAAAGCCGGATTGTTGCAGTGCAGTATAAGCCAGGCGCGGCGCGGCCACAACCGCGCAGTGCGCATGTCGGTTATGCGTATCGGCGATGTCACCCAAGATGTTACCGGGGAAAACGCTTCCGGGTGATCACTTTTTTGAGGATTGCGATGCTAAGTCGGCGGCGCGTGGGCGGCCAGCGCGTTGGCCGTCGGCTCGCCCTGCATGAAGGCGATCAGGTTGGCGAAGGTGACGGCGGCGATTTCGCGCATCGCTTCGATGGTGAAGAAACCCTGGTGGCCGGTGACCAGCACATTCGGGAACGTCATCAGCCGCTGGAAGACGTCGTCGTCGATGATGTCGCTCGAATGGTCGTGGAAAAACAGGTCGCTTTCCTGCTCGTAGACGTCGATCGCCAGCGCGCCCAAGTGCTTGGACTTGAGCGCGGCGATGACGGCCATCGTGTCGATCAGCGCGCCGCGCGAGGTGTTGACCAGCATCGCGCCGGGCTTCATCAGCGCCAGGCTGGCGGCGTTGATCATGTGGCGCGTGGCGTCCACCAGCGGGCAATGCAGGGAGACGATGTCCGATTGCGCCAGCAACTGTTCCAGCGTGACGCGGGCGGCGATGGCGCCCAGTTGCAGCTGCAACTGCGGCGCCGGATCGCTGACCAGCACCGTGCAGCCGATGCCCTTGAAGATACGGGCGGCGGCGGTGCCGATCTGGCCGGCGCCGACGATGCCGACGGTCTTGCCGTGCAGGGTCATGCCGAGCAGGCCGTCGAGCGCGAAATTGCCCTCGCGGACGCGCGCGTAGGCGCGGTGCGTGCGGCGGTTGAGCGTCATCACCAGCGCCAGCGCGTGTTCGGCCACCGCTTCCGGCGCGTAGGTGGGTACGCGCGCCATGAACATGCCGAGCCGCTCGCCGGCCTGTACGTCGACGTTGTTAAAGCCGGCGCAGCGCAGCAGCACGGCGCGCACGCCCAGCGCATGCAGGGCTTCCAGCACCTCCGCATCGAGGATGTCGTTGACGAAGACGCAGACCACGGCGCAGCCGTGCGCCAGCGGCACCGTGTCGATGGTCAGGCGGTTGGCGAAGTAGACGGCGTCGATCGGCGACGCCGGCGTGGCTTCCACCGCTTCAAGCCGGGCCTCGTCGAGGAAGCGGCGGTCGTAGGGCTGGGCGCTGTAGACGGCGATTTTCATGGACTTGTCGGTTCCAGGTCGGGTACCCACAGCAGCAGGTCGGTGACGCCGATGTCGACGCCCGCCTGGGTCAGCAAGGTGCTGGCCTGACCCCGGTGGTGGGTCTGGTGATTGAAAAAGTGCGCCAGCACGCTGCCGAAGTGCTTGCGGTAGACGTCCCCCTTGGTGCTGCGGTACTCGAAGCTGTGCGCCAGGTCGGCGGCGGCGAGCTGCGGCACCCAGGCGCTGATGATAGCGTCCAGTTGTTCCCGGTGGCGGCGCAGGGTGGGAAGGTCGTCGCTGAAGCTGTGCGACAGCCCGCCGGGCTGCGGCATCCCGCCCATCGCGGACAGCGCCGGGAAATTGGCCGGGTGCGCGGCGAAGCGTTTGAGCCAGATGGTGTCGCCCGCCAGCAGGTGGTTCATGGTGCCGGCGATGGAGCCGAAGAAGGCTTTGCGGTCCGCCGTCAGTTCGCCCGGCGGCAGTTTGGCCGCCGCCGCGTAGAGGTTGCGGTTCATGTCGGCGTTATACCGCGCCAGCAGGACGAAATGTTCGGGCGTGCTCATATGCTCATTCCGCGGCAATCGCGTCGGGATTCGACTGCAGGAAGATGGCATCGTTCACCTTGGACAGCATCTGCGCGCGTTCGAAGTCGCCCATGGACTGGCCGCCGTCTTGCGGGTCCAGCGTCGGCAACAGGTCGCGCGTCATCGCTTTGCCGGATGGCGTGGTGTGGTCGTCCTTCAGCTTGCCGAACATGTACTCCAGTACCCGCGTCGAGCGGCTGGCCTGCATCTCCAGCGAGGCCTTCACCAGCTTGCCCCGGTCGTATTCGATGCTGGTGGTGCTGCTGGCCGATTCGTCGATCATCATGTATTTGTAGTTCTGCGATTGCGGCTCCAGGTCCAGCGCCAAGGTGGCGGTTGGAGAGACCGGCGCGTGGTAGCGCGCCTTCAGGTGCGACTGTTGCTGCTGCGAGAGCGCGAGGTCCATTTGCGAGCGGCCGGAGATCCTGGTTTTTTGCGACAGCTCGTAGGCGAAGCTGTCCTTCTCGGTGGACTTGGCGGGATTGGACGCCACCTCGGTTTGGGTGACGGAGGCGGTGAAGTCGGCCAAGCCGGTGGTGGTCGCGCGATCGCGGTCGGTGAGCAGCATGTCGCGCGGCGCCACCGGCGGCGTGCCGTAGTCGCTGTTCATATCGACCAGCGCGTCCTTGAACATGGTGAGCATGGCGGCGTTGCCCTGGCCGCGCATGCCGGCCTGGTCGACCTGCTGTAGGTAGCGGTTAAGCGCCTTGGCCTGCTGTTCCTTGTTGCCCCAGCTGGCGGGCTGGCTGAGGTCCACGCCGATTCTGGCCACGCCATCCGGACCGCTAAAACTCACCGTGCGCTTGCCGCTGTCGGCATGGAATTCAAGCCGCTGCGTTTCCTTGGGATTGAGCTTGATCTCGCCCTTCAGATCGACCGATGACAGGACCGCGCTGTCGAACTGCGTCAGGCCGGCCAGGTCGACGCGTGGCGGATCTTCTGTCAGGCCATCGACCGCTTTCTGGAAGGCTTCCGACAGCTTGCCCAGCGCTTTGCGTTCCACTTCGTTGAGTTTGCCGCTGCTTTTGGCTTCGACGGCGATGCTGTTGTCGCCGGCGTCCAGCGACAGTTCGACCGTGACGCCGCTGCGGGTGGTGATGGTCAGCCCGATGCGGTTGTCGCCCATGCCGTGCTGCGACACCTGCGACGGCGATACCAGCATGTCGTAGGTATCAGCTTGCACGCCGGTGGGGGCCTGCTGGATCGATTGCGAGAAATCCTCGCCGTCGTAGGCGATCTGTTTCAGCAGCTCGCCGCCGAGGCCCTTGAGGCGTCCCGCCGGCGGCTGATCGGCGAAATTCCGCGCCATCATCGTGCTGGAGGTGCTGCGGGTGCGGTTCTCCCAGACCACCGCCCTGGGCTGCTGCGCATCCTGGCCGCCGCTGAGCGATACGGTGGTCGACGCGCCACCATTGCGGGTGCCGGAGGCCGGGCCGCTGGCGGTCGGGGATGTTGAGCGGGAGGCGGATGCGGTAACGCCAGCCGCCGCATTAGCGGCCGTGTCCCGGTTGAATGGAGTGATGGTGGTCATGAACCCATTATAGAACGGTTCCCCGGCGTTGGACACCGGGGAAGACCGGGCCTCAAACTAGTGCAATCGCACCGGCGGCAGGATTTTTGCGCGCAGCCAGTCCACCAGCGTTTGCGCCGCCATGCGCAAGCCGCCGTGCAGCTGCAACAGGTGTTTTTGGTACATCAGCGCATACAGCAAACTGGCCGCGGCGCCGCCGACGCGGATGCTTTTGCCGGTGAGGGCGCCGGTCAGCACGCCGACCGCCGCCTGCGGTCCGAGCGAGACCAGCGAACCGTAGTCGTGGTAGCGAAACTCCGGCCGTGGCCCGTCGTCGCGGCGCGACAGCAGCTCGGCCAGGAACATCGCCTGCTGGTGCGCGACCTGCGCGCGCGGCGGCGCGGCGCCCTTGATCGGGCAGACGTAGCTGGCGCAGTCGCCGAAGGCGTAGATGCGGCTGTCGCAGGCGGCACGCAGGCTGGAGTCGACCACGATCTGGCGGATGTGGTTGAGCGTCAGGCCAAGCGTCGCGCATAGTTCCGGCGCTTCGACGCCGGCGGCCCACAAGGTCAGGTCGGCGCGATGGGCCGCGCCGGTGGTGTCGATCACCGCGTTGTCGGTGACGTGGGCGACGGCGGTCGCGGTGCGCACGTCGATGCCGAGCGAACGCAGATGGTTGGCCGCGCGCTGCGATTGCAGCGGGTGCAGGTGCGGCAGCAGGTTCTCGCCGCGCTCGATGACGGTGATGCGGATGTCGCGCTCCGGATCGAGCGTGTGCACGCGGTAGTCGGCCAGCGCGCGGGCGCTGTTGCTCAGCTCCGCCGCCAGTTCGACGCCGGTGGCGCCGCCGCCGACGATGACGACGTTGAGTTGTTCCTTGCGCTCGCCGGCGCGGATGCAGCCGTCGACGAAGCGGCGGCGGAAGGCTTCGGCGTCGGCCACGCTGTCGAGGCTCATCGCGTGGCGGGCGGCGCCCGGGACGCTGTAGAAGTTGGTGACCGCGCCGAGGGCCAGCACCAGCTTGTCGTAGCCGATGGTGCGGCAGACGCCGTCGTCCTGCCGGCCGCCGCGCGGGGTGAGGGTGATGGTTTGGTGGGCGCGGTCCACGCACAGCACTTCGCCTTGCAGGAATTCGAAGTCGTGGTCCAGGGCTTGCGCGGTGAAGGCCAGTTCCGTGACCTGCGGGTCGCATTTTCCGGAGGCGACGGTGTGCAGCAGCGGCTTCCAGAAGTGGCCCGGCGAGCGGTCCACCAGCAGGATGCGGGCGCGCTTGCTGGCGCCCAGTGTGTCTCCAAGACGGGTGGCGAGTTCCAGTCCGCCCGCACCTCCCCCTACGATGACGATCGTTTCCATTTTTTTCTCCAGGTTGGTGAGTCGATTGGTGACCGTGGCGGAGCGTGGCCGATTACGGCGTTCCGCCTCTTAAGGCCTACCGGCTAGGTAGGCCGCCTCTTCGATGGGCCCCCGGGGCGGATTGGCGGGCCTCGCCCGCTAATCCGCCCTACGTGCCTCCGTGGTCATGCTGCTTGCTGCTGGTCTTGCTGCTGGTCGGGGGTGTAGGGACTGGAGCGCAGTTCGTTCAGCGCTTCGAAGGTGATGAATTGGCGCGGGCGGACCACGTCGGCGCCGTACGGGGCGACCGAGACCGTCCACAGGCCGGCTTCCTCCGCCGCGCGCAGGCTTGGCACGGCCGTGTCGATGGCGATGGCGTCGCCCGGGCTCACGCCCATCGCGTGCAGCGCCTTGGCGTAGGGGCCGGTGCCGGACGGGCCGTCGAAACCGGCGCCGCCGGTGACGACCGTGAACACGCTGTTGACATGCGCGCCGAAGCTGCTGGCCAGCAGCGCAGAGGTGGCCGGCGCCGGCAAGTCGGTCAGGATGCAGATCTTGCAGCCGGCGGCGATGGCGTCGTCGATCAGCGTGAGCGCGGCCGGCAGCGCCACCGGCGGAGCGTCGACGATCGCCTGGTGGAACTGGCGGTGCTTGTCGGCGTACAGCTCGGCCGCGCGGCCTCGGTCTTTGCTGCGGCCGAACAGTTCGCGGGTGATGACGGTGCCGATGGAGCGGGCATAGCCGTGGGTGGCGGCGGCCGCGCGCAGGGCGGGCGCGGTCCAGCGTATCGACAGGCCGGCGTTGGCGAAGGCCGCGTTGCAGGCCGCCAGGTGCAGCGCTTCGGTGTCGAACAGTACGCCGTCGAGGCCAAGGAAGATCACGTCTATGCTCATATCGTTCCCTCAAAATTTGATCTATCGCATTGACGTAAATATAACGGTAGAATCTACAAAAGAAAAATTAAAGATATTCGATAGTTGATAAGGGAGAGCTTATGTATCACGCCAGTTTCCGCCAGCTGCAATCGCTGGTGTTGGTGGCCCGCCACGAGAGCGTGTCGCGCGCGGCCGAGGCGATGCACGTCACGCAGCCGGCCGTCTCGCTGCAACTGCGCACGCTGGAGGACATCGCCGGCATCGCGCTCACGCGCAAGGTGGGGCGCAACATCCAGCTGACCGCCGCCGGCGAGGTCATGGCCACCTTTTCGGAACGCATCCTGCGACTGCTCGAACAGGCCGGCGACGAGCTGGCGGCGCTGCAGGGCGTCACCAGCGGTACCTTGCGCATCGGCGCCGTCACCACCGCCGAGCATTTGCTGCCGCCGATGCTGGTGCCGTTCACGATCAAGCGGCCGGACGTGCGCCTCAAACTACAGGTGGGGAACCGCTCGGAGATCGTCAACATGCTGGCGCGCCAGGAGATCGACCTGGCGATCATGGGCACGCCGCCGCGCGAACTGCGCACCAACGCGGCCAAGTTCGCGCGGCATCCGATGGCGTTTGTCGCCAGTCCCGCGCACCCGCTGATGAAGAAGAAAAAGATCACGCTCAACGACGTCATGGCCGCCAACCTGATGGTGCGCGAGCGCGGCTCCGGCACCCGCACGGCCGTCGAAAAGCTGCTGCGCGAGGCCGGGCACCCGGCGGAATTCGGCTCCGAGGTGTCGAGCAACGAGGCGATCAAGCGCATGGTATCGGCCGGACTGGGGCTGGGCTTCCTGTCGGTGCACGCCTGCGGGCTGGAGTTCGAGGCCGGCCTGCTGGCGATCCTGCCGATGCAGGAAAATCCGGTGGAGGCGGACTGGCACATCATGCACCTGAGCGGCCAGCCGATTCCGAAAGTGGCCGCGTCGTTCCAGGATTTCGTCATCGAGAACGGCCAGGACCTGGTGCGGCGGGAGCTGGAGAGTTTCTACAAGCTGTTGGGCGGCCAGCGCAAGCCGGCGCGGGCGGCGGCAAAGGCGAGGACGCCCAAGGTCGTATCGGCCAAGTGACCAATACACGTGGGTGCATAGTGTGTGTAACTGTACTGGTACGCGCCAGCACAGTTGCGTCTACAATAAAGCACTGATTCCCACCATCGATTGTCACTGGAAAATTTATGTCGCCCGAACTCTTGCTGCCTTTGTGCACCTTCGCCGCCGTCACGTCGATCACGCCGGGACCGAATAACGCGATGATCATGGCCTCGGGATTGAACTATGGGTTCAAGCGCTCGCTGCCGCATCTGTTCGGCATCACCTTCGGTTTCGCCTTTATGATCTTCGCCACCGGAATGGGCTTGCACGCGGTGTTTGTCCAGTTCCCGATGTTGCAGCTGATACTGAAGTATGTCGGCGCGATTTACTTGCTGTGGCTGGCGTGGAAGCTGGCCAACGCGGCGCCGATGAACGCCGAGCAGGCGGCGCGGTCCAAACCCATGGGGTTTGTCGGCGCGGCAGCGTTCCAATGGGTCAATCCCAAGGCCTGGGTCATGGCCATCAGCGCGATCACCACCTATCTGCCGCAGGGGTTCGGCGCCGTCGATGTGGCGCAGCTGGCGCTGGTGTTCAACGCGGTCGGCACGTTCGGCGTCGGCGCGTGGGCGATGTTCGGCGTGGCGATGCGCCGGCTGTTGCAGGATCCGCGCTCGGTGCGCATCTTTAACGTGGTGATGGCGCTGCTGTTGGTGGCCACGCTGTATCCGATTCTCGTGGGCTGATACCATGGCGGCTTGATTCGAATTTTGAGGAATGCCCATGTCTCGCCGTCTCGTTTCCTCCTTTGTCCGCGCCGCCTTGCTGGCCGCTTCCGTGCTCGCCGCCAATGCCGGTGCCGCCACCTTGCCATCGAACCTGATGTTGCCCGACCCTGTGTTGGCCGCGCGCGGCGTGGCGGAGCGCTGGGTGTTCAGCGTCAAGCTGGAATCGTTTGATTTGAAGGGCCTCGAGCCTTGCCGTCAGATCCTTGCCGAGCGTGGTTATGCGCCGGTGCTGTCGAAGACGGCCAGTTCCACCATGCCCGATCTGCATTTCAAGATCGAGGGTGCCAGGGAATATGCGCTGGCGAGCGAGGAGGCCGACGATACGTTGGCGGCGGTGGTGCGGGCCAAGTGCACGGGTACGCTGGCCTGGACGGTGACGTCGAAGCCGGTCCCGGCCGCGAGCGGCACGGCGCGGTAGGCTGATGCGATAACTAGTGCGGCAGCTTGAGGTGGTGCAAGGTGTCGCGGATCTGGTTCAGGTCGACCGGCTTCTGCGACTGCAACGCCTGCAGATAGCCGCGCGCGTAGCCGATGGTGTCGGCCGCGTCCGGATGCTGCTCGGCCATTTCCTGCAACAGCCGGTCGGCGATGATCAGGTCGTTGTGTTGACCGAGCTCGGACTGGATCGCCGCCAGCGTCTTCAAGTATTGGCGCGAGCCTTTCTGCCGGTACAGCGAGTGGAAAAACTCCAGCGCATAGCGGGCGCGCTTGGCGGCGATGCGGGTGCGGTGGATGGCGTCGGCGTCATCGTCGTCCATGCGGTTGGCGCGCTTGATCAATTGCTTGTGCAGCCGTTGCATCGTCGAGTGGACGAACTTCGGCAGCGGACTGTCGGGCACGTCCGTGGCGATGTGTTGCATCCATACGCCCATCGACAGCAATAGTTGCGTGTAACGGGGCGACAACAGCGCCTTGGCGGCTGTTTTGCGGTAGCCGCGCGCGGCGGCCAGGGCCAGCGCTTGTAGTTCCCGCAGCCCGTTCTTGCCGCCGGGGTTGGACTGGATGCGCGGCAAGGTCGACATCAGCAGCACGTCGGCGTCGCGCGCGGCGCCCAGTTCCGCGCCTAGCCAGGCGATGTCGGCCGCCAGCGTTTCCGGACAGGGCGCGACGTTGTCGAACAGTTTTAGCGCCGAACGCAGGCGGCGCAGGCCGACGCGCATCTGGTGCAAGGTCTCGGGATCGTCGCCGTGGATGACGGCCTCCTCGTTGCGCTGGATGTGTTGCAGGCAGTTGTCGAGGATGGTCTTGAGCGCCTCGCCGACGGTGTTGTCCGGGTCCAGGCTCAGGGCCTGGGCGCGGTAGGGCGCGGTGCCGGTTTGGCGGCATAGCAGATAGCCCCGTTCGGCCTTGCTGATGTTGCTGAGCCGAAGGGGGATTTGCTTGTGCAGTTCCAGCGCGAAGGCGTACAGCGCGGCCGGTTCGCCTTCCTTGAGTTCCAGTTCGATCTCGTTGATGTCGATTTTGCGGCCGTGGCGCTCGATGTGGCCCTGGTCGAGCACCAGCTCGATCGAATTGCCTTCGATTTCCAGATCCCAGGTGTGACGCTCGACCTCCACCAGAAACAGCGGCTCCAGCCGTTCCTTCAGGTCCGGCAGGTCCAGCATGTCCCGCCACTGCGGATCGTTGCCGATCAGCTTGCGCAGGCGGCCCAGGCGCGGCCAGGCACGGTCCACCGGGCATTCCCACTCATTGCGGCTATGCAAGCCGCTTTGCACGCTGCCGCCGGCCTTCATTGTCTGTATCCATTCCTCGCCGACGTTGCGCACGCGCAGGCCGGCGCCGTGGTGCAGGAAATGCAGGTCCGGCGTATCGAAGTAGCGCGCAGTCATCTGTTGCGCGCGCGCGGGACCGCTGGCGTGGGCGGCGATCAGCGGGTGGCGCATCAGCGCCTCGTTGTCGGCGGGGGCGAGTAGTAGTTTGAGTTCGACTTCCATGGCGCCAGTGTAGATGAAAAATCCGGGCTGGCGGCGCACGGCTCTTCCGGGCTTGAGCGAGGTCGAGACTACCGCGAAATAGGCGGATTCCGCAGAACTTGTGCCCAGGCCGGGGTGGCTGCCCGCCAGAAGGCTTCGATCGTGTCGGCCTGGAAATCCATGCCGAGGAAGCGCGCGGCCGGCAGCAGCGCCTGTTGCAGCAGCAAGTCCGGCGGCGCGCCGTTGTCGAAGGCCAGGGCGCCGGTCTGCTTGGATAATTTTTCGCCCAGCTCGTTGACCACCACCGGCACGTGCAGGTAACGCGGCTGCGGCAGGCCGAGCGCCTGTTGCAGATAGATTTGACGCGGGGTCGAGTCGAGCAGGTCGGCGCCGCGCACGATGTCGGTCACGCCCTGGTCGCCGTCGTCGACCACCACCGCCAGTTGATAGGCCCAGAAGCCGTCGGCGCGCTTGATGACGAAGTCGCCCGCCTCGTCGGTCAGGTCCTGGCCGACGCGGCCGGCCCAGCGGTCGTCGAAGCCGATCACGCAGTGCGGCGATTGCGGCACTTTCAGGCGCAGCGCGCGGGCGCTCTTTCCGGGCGCCAGGCCGTGGCGACAGGTGCCGGGGTAGATCAGCGCCTGCGCCTGCCTGCCGGTCAGGCTCAGTTGCGAATCGGCGATTTCCTTGCGGGAGCAGCCGCAGGGGTAGATCAGGTCGCCGAGCCGCGCCAGTGCTTGCTCATACAGGCCGGTGCGGCGGCTTTGCCAGGTGACCTCGCCATCCCAGCGCATGCCGCAGCGTTCCAGCGAGGCCAGGATGTGCCGGTCGGCGCCGGGGACGTTGCGGTCGCCGTCGACGTCCTCGATGCGCACCAGCCACTGGCCGTTGTGTACTTTGGCGTCCAGATAACTGGCCATGGCCGCCACCAGCGAACCGATGTGCAGTGGGCCGGTGGGCGAGGGCGCGAAGCGGCCAATGTAGTTGTCAGCAGTAGCGATGCGGTCGGTCATGACGCCATTTTAACGCGGCGGACTATGCTGCGCTGCGCAATGGATGGCGTTCGGCGGCCTCGGCAAATGTCTTACAATGTGCGCGCGCTAAAGTTAGCCGCATTCTTTAGCCGCCTTCATCATCCACGCCTTCAGGACATCATGCAAAAAATGACCCCATCCTTTGTTGCCTCCGCCTTGGCCATCAGCCTGGCGCTGGCTTTCCCCGCACACGCGGCCAGCGGCAAAACCGCTGCCGTGGTGCAGGAAGCCCCCCTGCGCGCGCACCTCGCGTTCCTGTCCAGCGATTTGCTGGAGGGCCGGGGCACCGGCCAGCGCGGTGCCGACCTGACCGTTTCCTATCTGGAAACGCAGTCGCTGGCGCTGGGCTTGAAACCCGGTAACGGCGACAGCTATCGCCAGGCGGTGCAGATCGCCGGCGTCAAAACGCTGCCGGCGGAAAGCACGCTGAAACTGGAAGCGGGCGGCCAGGCGCTGCCGATCAGCTTTGGCAAGGACTGGGTGTTCGCGCCGGGCGACGCGACCGCCGCGCACAGCTTCAACGCCGACCTGGTGTTCGTCGGCTACGGCATCACCGCGCAGGACGAGCAGTGGGACGATTTCAAGGGCGCCGACCTCAAAGGCAAGATCCTGGTCATGATGGTCAACGATCCGCAGCCGAGCGCCGAGCAGCCGAACCGTTTCAACGGCAAGGGCCTGACGTATTACGGCCGCTGGACCTACAAGTTCGAGGAAGCCAAGCGCCGGGGCGCCGCCGGCGTGCTGCTGATCCATACGACGCCGACCGCGTCGTACGGCTGGAGCGTGATCCAGAACAGCTGGTCCGGCGTGGAGCGCTTCCAGCTGGCGGCCGGCACCCTCGGTACCGAGCTGCAGGGCTGGATCACCGACGACACGGCGCGCACCTTGTTCAAGGCCGCCGGCCAGGATCTGGACGCGCTGCGCACCGCCGCCGAGCGCAAGGACTTCAAGCCGGTGCCGCTGGCCGCCAAACTGAGCGGCGAAATGAAGGCTGCCGTGCGCAAGGTCGAGCAGTTCAACGTTGCCGCCGTGGTGCCTGGCACCGATCCGAAGCTGAAGGATGAAGTCGTCATTTACAGCGCGCATTACGATCACCTGGGCAAGCAAGGCGACACCGGCGACACGATCTTCAACGGGGCGGTAGACAACGCTTCGGGCACGGCCGGCTTGCTGGCGATGGCGCAACAGGCGGTGCGCGCGCCGGCCAAGCGCAGCCAGATGTTCCTGTGGGTCGCCGCCGAAGAGCAGGGCCTGCTGGGCAGCGCCGCGTACGCGACGGCGCCGTTGTGGCCACTGGCGAAGACCGCCGCCAACCTGAACCTCGATAGTCTGAATTTCGTCGGCGCCACGCGCGACATCGGCACCCAGGGCAGCGAGCGCACCGAACTGGGCAAGATGGCCGAGGCCGCCGCCAAGGCCATGGGCATGCACATCGCCAAGGCTGAACCGGATCTGGCCGGCGGTTATTTCCGCAGCGACCACTTCAGTTTCGCCAAGCAGGGTGTGCCGGCGTTTTCGATCGACGGCGGCCGCGAATACATCAAGGATCCGGCCGGCTCCAAGCTGAAGGCGGACGCTTATGGCAAGCGCTACCACCAGGTCAGCGACGAATACGACGCCAACTGGGATCTGTCTGGCATGGTGCAGATGGCGCAGTACACGCTGAACCTGGGCCGCATGATCGCCGACAGCCCGAAGCTGCCTGAATGGAAGGCCGGCGACGCATTCGCCAAGCCGCGCAACGTCAAGTAAGCGCTGGATGTTTTACAGGGAAGCGGCCTTCGGGCCGCTTTTTTTATGGCAGAACTCAATAAAGTTATATCTCGGCGGTCATTATCAGTTTTACCATTGTCTCAATAAGAATATTGGAGACTTCATGAAAACTATCCTGGCCACCGTGCTGCTGGCAGCGAGCGCCTGCGCAAGCGCGCAAACTTTGCTGACGAAGAATTTCGCAGCCGATCCATCGCCGCACTTTTTCGCCGGACAGTACGTCGTCTACGCGACCGACGATCAGAACAACTCGGGCAAGTATTGGGACTCGACCTCATGGCGCGTGCTGACGTCCCCCGATTTGAAGAACTGGAAGGATCACGGTCCGACTTTGCCCGCCAGTATTTTCAAGTGGGCCAGCGCGGATGCCAAAGCATGGGCGCCGGAAGCGGTCGAGCACGGCGGCAAATACTATTTCTTCGCGCCGGTCGGTGGCAAGCAAATCGGCGTGGCCGTCAGCGATAGCCCGATGGGGCCGTTCGTCGATTTGATCGGCAAGCCCCTGGTCGAGACGCCGCGCGACGCCAATGCCGGTGACGAGCCGATCGATCCCGCCGTGTTTATCGATAAGGACAAGCGTGTTTATTTGTACTTTGGCACGCGCGTGCCGAAGGTGGTCGAGCTGTCCGCCGACCTCAAGAGCGCGGTGGGCGGCATCAAGAATGTGGTGGTGGACAAGTTCCCGGCCAAGACCGCGTACGGCGAGGCGCCGTTCCTGCATCAGCACAAGGGTCTGTATTACTTCTCGTTCTCGACCGGCTGGCCGGGGCAGATCGTCTACGCGACCGGCAAGTCGCCGCTGGGGCCGTTTGAGTATCGCGGCGTGCTGATCGACTTCCTGAAGATATCGACCAATCACCAGGCGATACTGGAGCATGGTGGCAGGACGCTGCTGTTCTACCACGACAATGTGCTGCCCGGCGGCGGCGACCATCGCCGCTCGATCCTGATGCAGGAAATCGAATACAGCGCCGACGGCAAGATGCACCGTAAATAAAGCCCAGAAACGTCGAATAACCCCGGAGACACGTAGGGCGGATTAGGCGGAACGCCGTAATCCGCCACCGAGCCGCCAATGTCCTAACCGTCCAGCCCGTGTAGCAATGGTGGACCTGACCCCGGGCTCGCGGGTTCGCGTCGTTAGCGTCCAGCCCGTGTAGCAATGGTGGACCTGACCCCGGGTTCGCTGGCGAAAACGCATAGCGCCACCAGCGGAAACACCAACCCCGCCCACAACACGCCGCGCCATCCGTGCGCGGCGAACATCCAGCCGCCCAGCGACGAGCCGATCGCTCCTCCCATGAAGAACAACGCTATGTAGAGCCCGTTCAAACGCGCGCGTATCTCCGCCGGCAACGCGAAGATCGCCCGCTGCCCCGTCACCAGGCTGGCCGAGACGCCCATGTCCAGCAAGATCGAAGTGAGCACCAGCACGCCCAGATCGACGATACGGTTGGCGTGTATCGCCAGCGGCAGCAGGAACGCCACGGCTCCCAGCGAGAACGCGATAAACGTGGTCGACAGGCTTTTGCCCTGGTCGGCACGCTTGCCGGCGATCGGCGAGGCGACCGCGCCGGCGACGCCGACCAGCGCGAAAATGGCGACGCCGGTTTGGCTGAGGTGGAAGTACGGCCCCGTCAGCTCGAGCGAGACGCTGGTCCAGAACAGGCTGAAGGCGCCGAACATGCAGGCCTGGTAGGCGGCGCGCCGGCACAGGATGGGGGTGCTCTTCAGCAGGTGCCACATCGAACCCAATAGTTCAAAGTAATGCAGGCCGGAGTTCGGATGGCGCTGCGGTAGCCGGGCGCGCAGCAGGAAGGCGAGGGCGGTGGTGGTGACGGCGGAAATGACAAACACGGCATGCCAGTTCAAGGCGTCGGCGATCAGGCTGGCGACGGGACGGGCGAGCATGATGCCCATCATCAGGCCGCTCATGACCTTGCCGACCGTTTGGCCGCGTGTTTCGGGACGCGACATGTGGGCGGCGAACGGCACGACGATTTGCGCGGCGACCGTGCCGAGGCCGATGCAAAAGGCGGCCAGCAGGAACAGGCCGGGATCGCTGATGGCGGAGGTGGCCAGCAAGGCGACCGCGCTGGTCAGCAAAGCGATGAAGATCAGGCGGCGGTTTTCCACCAGGTCGCCGAGCGGGGCGATAAACAGCAGTCCGGCGCAATAGCCGACTTGCGTGAGGGTGACGATCAGGCCGGCGGCGCTTGGGGCGAGGCCGGTGGCGCGGCTGATCGGGCCGATCAGGGTTTGCGCGTAGTACAGGTTGGCGACGATCAGACCGGTCGCGACAGCGAACAGCCAGACCATGCCGGGGGAGAGATCTTGCTGGGCGTGGGACTGGCTCACGGGTGCTCCTTCATTTTGCAGGCGGCAATTCTACCGGCGATCGCAAAATGTTGCTGAGCAAGCTGAAATTGTCATGGAGACACGGACACACGTAGGGCGGATTAGGCGGAACGCCGTAATCGGCCATCGATGTGCCGTCGGCGGCTCATCAATGGCCGATTACGCGCTGCGCGCTAATCCGCCCAACGTGGTTCCTCATGGAATCTACCGTCTATGCCCTTGCTTAAAGGCCGGCCTCGGCGCGCTTCAGTGACTGGTGCACTTCGGCGGTGATTTCATACGAACGCAGCCGGTGCGCGTGTTCGAAGATCTGCGAGGTGATCATCAGCTCGTCGGCACCGGTGCGGTTGATGAACTCCTGTAACTGGCGGCCGACCGTCTCCGGCGCGCCGATCGCGCTGCACGACAGAACGGAGTCGAGCATCGCGCGCTCCGGCAGCCCCAGCGATTCCAGATAGCCCGGTTGCGGCGGCTGCAGCCGCGATGGCTTGCCGGTGCGCAGGTTGACAAAGGCTTGCTGCATCGAGGTGGCGCGCAGGCGTGCCTCCTCGTCCGTGTCGGCGGCGAAGACGTTAAAGCCCAGCATGACATAAGGTTTGGCCAGTTGCGCCGAGGGTTGGAAATTGGCGCGGTACAAGGTCAACGCTTGCATCATCATCTGCGGCGCGAAGTGCGAGGCGAAGGCGAACGGCAACCCCATGTGCGCGGCCAGTTGCGCGCCGAAGGTGCTGGAACCCAGTATCCACAGCGGCACCTTGGCACCTTTACCGGGCACGGCCAGCACGCGCTGGCGCGGCGAGTCGGACATGTAATCTTGTAACTCGAGCACGTCCTGGGGGAAGGCGTCCGCGTCCGTTTCCAGGGTGCGGCGCAGTGCGCGGGCGGTGGTCTGGTCGGAGCCGGGCGCGCGGCCCAGTCCGAGGTCGATGCGGCCTGGATACAGCGCTTCCAGGGGGCCGAACTGCTCGGCGATCACCAGCGGCGCGTGGTTGGGCAGCATGATGCCGCCGGCGCCGACGCGGATGGTCGATGTGCCACCGGCCACATGGGCGATGACCACGGCGGTCGCGGCGCTGGCGATGCCCGGCATGCCGTGGTGTTCTGCCAGCCAGTAGCGCTGATAACCCCAGCGCTCGCCGTGTTGGGCGAGGTCGAGTGTGTTGCGGAACGATGCGGAAGCGTTGCTGCCTTCGGCGATCGGGGCGAGGTCGAGTATGGAAAATGGGATCATGATTAACATATCGGGCCAATCGCACAGCTTTCAATGAAGCCCTTGGCGAGCATGTGGTTTTAGTGAACCCATGTTAAAGCGCCAATATCTTTATTTTTGCACAGCTTTTTTATTATTTCCCTGCTATTTAAGTGTGTTTAATTTGCCGACAGTCGCGCCAAATTTCACAAAAAGTTTTTCTCCAGCGCCTTCCTGATTTACTATTGGAAACAGTAAAGCGCCACGCCGCGCTGCTCCCACTCCTCTTAAATAATGTTATTTCGATGGCATCTCCTGCTATCGTCGGGAATTCGCATGCCTAAGAAACTTGTCATCTTGTTTGCATTGTTGCTCAGTTTTGTCAGCGAAGCCGTGTTCGCGGCGGGTGTGAGCGAGACAAGTTCGCAGCGTCGCGGTCAGTTGTACCGGATTAGTCATGAAGGTAAGGTAAGTTATTTGTTTGGCACCATCCATGTCGGCAAAGATGGTTTTTACCCGCTCGACGCCGAGGCGTCGCGGGCGCTGCTGGCTTCTAACACTTTGGTGATCGAACTGGACATTCGCCAGGATTTGCCGTTCCAGAAGGCGTTGGCCCGTCATGGCCGCTATCCGGACGGCGATGTCGTTCAGAACCATCTGAGCCCGGCCACCTTGAACAAAATGGTCGGGGCGCTGGCCAAGGCGGGCTTGTCGCTGCAGTCGGTGCAGCACTACAAGCCGTGGCTGATCGCCAACCTGCTGGTCGGGTCGGAGCTGGACCTGCACGGATACCGGCGCAGCCAGGCGGTGGAATACGCGCTGCTGGCGGCCGCGCAGAAGCAGGAGAAGACCGTGCAGGAACTGGAAAGCGCCGAATATCAGCTGGGCTTGTTCGACATGCTGGACGCGCGCCAGCAAGAGCAATATTTGGTGGAAAGCCTGGCCGACCTGGCCAGCGGCTCGTCGTTGAAGAAGTCGCAGGCGTTGATCGACGCGTGGAGTTCCGCCGACGCGCCAGGCATCAAGGCGGCATGGCACTCGGCCACCACCGGCGATTCCATTTCGGCCGGCTTCATGCAGCGGGTGCTGCTGGGCAAACGGAATCCTGAAATGGCCGCCAATATCGAACGCATCATGCAGCAGGACAAAGTAGCCTTTGTCGGCGTTGGCCTGCTGCATCTGGTTGGTGACGATGGCCTGCCGCAGTTGCTCAAGCGGCGCGGCTACCAGGTAGAACAGTTGTATTAATAGGGCGTCAGGGTGCCGTTGCTGTAGCGGACCCGGTCCCCTATTTTGTAGCCAGGCATGGAATCGACCACTACCAGCTGACTGCTGCCGTCTTCCATCCGTACGGTGACGCGGTACACCCGGTCGGTCGGCGAACCGCCCATGGTGCCGCCCGCCGCCGCCGCGCCCACCGCGCCCGCGCCCACATCCTGGCGCTGCATCTGATCGATGGCCTGCACCGTTCCGTACGAGGTTTGCGCGGAGCTGGTGTCGCCGGCGGTGCTGCCCATCGTTCCCGTGCTACCGCTGCTGCCGGTAGTCCCCATGCTGCCCGTGCCGGTTCCAGCGGTGCTGCTGCCGGTTTCGCCGGTGCTTGACGTTGCCGTGGTGCCCGGCGCGGTATAGCCGGTGTTGGCACTGGACGAGCTGTCGGACATCCGGTCCGAAGCGCATCCCGCCAACGCCGCCATGCATACAACTGCAACCCATTTATTTTGCCTGGTGATGTACATTTTTTGCCTCCCCGTTGGTTAATCAAAGTGGCCAGCCACTTGGGTGAGAGAGGCGCGATGCTTTTTTGTTCCAGACTATCCCGCCACAATTGATGTACATCAATTGAAACATGCTACCTACAGACAATAATTGTTCGGTATCACTTTAAAGGATATCGATATGTTGACACGCGTGACAGACACTATTATCGAAGAGTTAATCACTCTAGCCTGTGGGGAAAAGCAGGATCCCCGCTGCAGGCATTTGCTCACTCATGCATTGCACGGATTGGTACGCGTGGCCCAAGCCGAGCAACTGCAGCAAATGCGTTTGGATGTGGAGTCGGCGACCGGCGGCGGCAGAAGTTTTCCCGCCGATGTCAGTCCCGATCTTAAGCTTGCGGCTGGGTACGGAAACGCGTCCACAAGGCCCACATGACCAGCGAAGTCAGGAGGGCGGCGTTACAGTCGACCAGCCAATCGGAAACAGCGCCATGGCGGTAGGGCAGGAAGCTTTGCACCAGCTCGTCCACGGCACCCATGGCCGCGATGGTGAGAACGGCCTTGCCGCCGCGTTGTGCCGGGCTGCCCGTGCCGCCGGTAAAGATCAGGAAGGCCAGGCCCGCATAGGCGATCGAGTGCAGCAAGACGCCGGACGCGACCTCGCCGATATCCTGGCGGGCGCCGGGAATCGAGCCGAAAATCAGAATCAGCAGATACAGGAAGATGGCGGTTCGGTAGCGCAGTTTGGCGTGGGATGAAGTCAGAAGTAATTGCTTGATCATAAACCAGACAATACCACGCACTGCGCGAAATGGGGAGTGGTGCACCAGGATCCCGGTGCACCTTTCTTCAGTCATGCCTATCGGTTGCATGTACTTAAGATGTAATGAGTATAGGGCGGCAATATGACGCGGCCATGACAAAAAACAATACCAGCGAAAAAAGGGCAAAAAAAAGCCCGCTGGTTAAAGCGGGCTTAAAACTATTTTCTTGGAGGAGAATAGTGGAGACAGGTGTAATTATGGGCCTGCGTCAGATATGTGTCTAATTGTTGTTTCAGATACCAGACATCAGGCAGGCGCATAACTCTCCATTTAAACGATTTATTTAACGGGGACGGTGTAATTCAAGGCCAGCCGGCCACCGTCGACATACAGCGTTTGTCCGGTCATATAGCTGGCGTCGTCGCTGGCGAGGAAGGCGGCGATCGATGCCACTTCCTCCGGCTCGCCGCAGCGGCCCATCGGCGTGCGCGACAAGATGGTGTTGCGCGCTTCCGGACTGGACATGACCGCTTTCTTCGCCAGTTCCGTCAGGATGGTGCCGGGGCCGATGCCGTTGACGCGGATGCCGTGCGGGATCAGGTTCAGCGACATCACCTTGGTCAGTTGATTGATCGCGCCCTTGGACACCACGTAGGGCACCTGGTTCGGGATCGCCAGCTCGGCGTTGACGCTGGACATATTGATGATGCAGCCGCTTTGCTGCTTGACCATCTCGCGCGCGACCGCCTGGCCGCACAGGAACATCGATTTCAGGTTGATGCGCATGACGCGGTCGAAATCGTCCTCGGTGACATCGAGGAAATCGGCGGCGTGGGTCACGCCGGCGTTGTTGATCAGGATGTCGATACGGCCGAAGGCGGCCATGGTGGCGGCGACCAGCGCGTCGACATCGGCCTTCTGGCTGACGTCGGCGGCGAAGAAGCGGGCCTGCCCGCCCAACGCGGCGGCGGCTTGCTCGCCCTCCGGTTTGATATCGACCAGCATGACTTTCGCGCCTTCGGTGATCAGGCGTTGGGCGCACGCCAAGCCTATGCCTTGGGTGGCGCCGGTCACGATAGCGACTTTTTGGGATAATTTCATAGGAGTGCTTTCTGAGCGTTCGGGGATGGAGGCCAAATTTTAACAGCCCGCCGGTGGCGCGTTACAATAGAGGGTTTGCAACAGATTAAAAGGTGCGTCGTGAATTTCATCAACAAATTGTCTGCCGCGTGGACGGCCAACGACTCCCTGCTGTGCGTGGGCCTGGACCCGGACATGGCCAAGCTGCCGGCCCGGTTCCAGAAGGACCCGCAAGGTATTTATCATTTCTGCCGCGAGATCATCGACGCGACTGCCGACCTGGCCTGCTCGTTCAAGCCGCAGATCGCCTATTTTGCCGCCCTGAGCGCGGAAGACCAGCTGGAAAAAATCTGCGCCTATGCGCGCGAGAACTATCCGCATATTCCGGTGATTATGGACGCCAAGCGCGGTGACATCGGCGCCACCGCGCGCCAGTACGCGCGCGAGGCCTACGACCGTTATGGCGCCGACGCGGTCACCGTCAGCCCGTATATGGGTTCGGATTCGGTTGAGCCGTATATGGAGTGGGCGGATCGCGGCATCATCGTGCTGTGCCGTACCTCGAATGCCGGCGGTTCGGATTTGCAGTTCCTGAACGTGGACGGCAAGCCGCTGTACCAGCACGTCGCGCGCCTGGTGGCGGAGAAGTGGAACGCCAATGGTCAGTGCGCGCTGGTGGTGGGGGCGACCTTTCCGGAGGAGTTGGCGCAGGTGAGGGCGATTGTTGGCGATATGCCATTGCTGGTGCCGGGCATCGGCGCGCAGGGCGGCGATATCGCGGCCACCGTTAAATCGGGCAAGACGGGGGCTGGCGCTGGCATGATGATCAACTCGTCGCGCGCGATTTTGTATGCGGCGCCACAGGCGGGCGAGGATTTCGCGTCCGCCGCGCGCCGTGTGGCGCTGGAGACGCGGGACGCCATTAATCTGCATCGCGGGTGATTGTTGTCGTGGCTATGCGTGCGTCGCCGCGACGCATGCATGGCCGATTACGCTTCGCTAATCCGCCCTACGTGATTTCCCGCGTTTCTGGTGATTCAATCCGTTTTGGGCAATGTTTCCGCCGGCTTCGCCAGGCGCGAGGCGATGAAATCCTCAAATCCCTTCTGTACCAATTCGTAGGTCTTGTCGATATTGCTGGCGACATCGCCACCCAGCACTTTCAGTCCCTCCAGTACATCGCGCGCCTCGCCGAAGCCCTGGTCGACACCCTTTTTCAAGGTATCGACGAACTTGTTGAGCAGCGTCTCTTCATCCACACCCGGGTTCTGCTGCTTGAACGCGTCGTAAAATGCCGTCGACAGCGATACAATGCGGCTCGCGGTGCCTTCCGGTGTATTGTCCTGCGACACGGCGTTCTGGATGGCGTTGTCGCCGAAGTCGTCCTTGAGCGCCTCGTTGATGCCGGTCAGCGCCGTTTTCAGCACGACCGACATCGGTTCGTTGGAAGATTTCAACGATACCGTCAAAGAAGCTTGTACGATGGAAGCGTTAAGTTGCGCCTTGGCCTTGGCGCCGACCGACATCGTGCTCTCGTCCTTGGCCTGGACGTCCTTTGTCTGGAGTGGTGCGGCCTTGGCGGCCGTGCTGCCTGCTGTAACTGAGACGGGAGTAGCCATGATATTGCTCCGGTTGGAATACCCTTGAATTATCGGCAGTTTTTAGAATAACTGTAGCCCCCCTGAATGCGCCTTTATGACCACACAGACTTTTCTCTGGCACGACTACGAAACCTTTGGCGCGCAGACGCGTCGCGATCGCCCGGCGCAATTCGCCGCGATCCGCACCGACGCCGACCTCAACGAGATCGGCGACCCGATCATGTTGTATTGCAAGCCGGCCAATGACTTCTTGCCTGATCCGCAATCTTGCCTGATCACCGGCATCACGCCTCAGCAGTGCCTGGAATGGGGCGTACCGGAGCATAAGTTCGCCGCCACCATCGAGCAGGCGTTTGCCAAGCCGGGCACCGTCGGTGTCGGCTACAACACGATCCGTTTCGACGACGAGATCACCCGCTTCATGTTCTGGCGCAACCTGATCGATCCCTACGCGCGCGAATGGCAGAACCAGTGCGGCCGCTGGGACCTGCTGGACGTGGTGCGGATGACGTATGCGCTGCGTCCGGAAGGCATCGAATGGCCGAAGAAGGCCGACGGCAAGCCCAGCTTCCGGCTGGAGGACCTGGCCAAGGCCAACGGGCTGCTGCACGAGGCGGCGCACGACGCGCTGTCCGACGTGCGCGCCACCATCGCGCTGGCGCGCTTGATCAAGCAGAAGCAGCCGAAACTGTTCGACTTCTGCTTCGCGCTGCACAAGAAGGACCGCGTGGCCGACGAGATCGGCATGCACCTGGCGCCGCAGCTGCGCGCGCCGTTCCTGCACGTGTCGGGCATGTTCCCGGCCGAACGCGGCTGCATCGCGCTGGTGTGGCCGCTGGCGACGCATCCGACCAACAAGAACGAAGTCATCGTATGGGATTGCACCTACGATCCGACCGAACTATTTACCCTGGATGCGGACACGATCCGCACCCGCATCTTCACGCGTGCCGACGCGCTGCCGGAGGGCATGACGCGGCTGCCGGTCAAGAGCATCCATCTGAACAAATCGCCGATGCTGGTGTCTAACCTGAAGACGCTGTCGCCGGCCATGGCGGCCCAGTGGGGTATCGATCTGGAGCAGGGCAAGGCGTATGCCGCGCTGGCCGCGGCCGGGCGCAATATGGATATCGAGTGGGAGCAGGTGTTTTATCGTCCCCCCGGCGCCGAGCTCGATGTCGACGAGGATTTGTATAACGGCTTTATCGGCAAGGAGGATCGCCGTTTGCTGGAGTCCTTGCGCAAGGAGGCGCCGGCGAAGTTGGCGGTGGCGTCACCTTCGTTCGACGATGCGCGCCTGGTTGAATTGCTGTTCCGCTATCGCGCGCGTAATTTCCCGGAGACCTTGTCCGAGCCGGAGATGGAGCATTGGGAACAGCATCGGGCGGCGCGGTTTTACGATGGGGCCGCCGGCGCGCGCAGCATCGATCAGTTCTTTGGCGAGATCGACCATTTGCAGCAGGATGCGGATGAGCGGGCCGAGCAGATTCTGGCCGAGTTGTACGAGTACGTGGAGCTCATCGCCCCGGCGCAGTAAAGACTACGCCAGTTCTTCCTGTACTACCTGATTGCGGCCCAGTTCCTTGGCGCGGTAAAGCGCGGCGTCGGCGGCGGCGATCAGGTCTTGTTCGTTCTGTTGAGGCTGCAATATCGCGACGCCGAAGGAGGCGGTGATGTGCGGCAGCGGCGCGCGCATGTCGCTGAACACCACCGCTTGCTGCATCCGCTCGCACAAGCGCTCGGCGACCGCCAGCGCCACCTTGCGCTGCGTGTCCGGCAGCAGCACCATCATTTCCTCGCCGCCGTAGCGCACGGCGAAATCGGTCGGGCGCAGCGCGCCGCTCAGCACCTGCGCCGCCGAGCGCAAGGCCTGGTCGCCGGCCAGGTGGCCGTGGCTGTCATTGAAACGTTTAAAGTGATCCAGGTCGATCATGATCAGCGCCAGCGGCGAGTTCGAGCCGTGCGCGGTGGTGATCATCGTAGGCAGCAGGTCGTTGAGCCAGGCGCGGTTATACAGGCCCGTGAGGCCGTCGATCATCGACAACTGACGGTAGAACTCGCCCAGTTTCTGGCGCCGGCGCAATTGGGCGTTGGCGGCGCGGATGCGGAACGACAGCAGACGCAGCAGATTGCGTGCCAGCACGTTCGATTCGTCGATCAATTGCCAAACGATCTCCGCTTCGATCACCAGCACATCGCTTTCCTCCAGCGCGGTGATGCTCGACAGATTGGCTTCCTCGTCGAGCACGGATTGCTCGCCCACGCTTTCGCCCGGCAGGATCTTGCTGACGGTGCCGTCGGCCATGCCGGTGCGGGTGTCGGTGGCAACCGACAGCGCGCCGCGCAGCACGATGTAGAGCCGCGCCTTGCTCGAGTCCGTGACCGCTTCGTCCGCTTCCAGCCGCATGATGGGGCAGTGCGCCAGCAGTTTGGCGATGGCGGCGTCATCATTCGCATTGCGCAGCAGCTGCAAGTCGCCGATCTGGTGGGTGGAGGTGCCGAAGGTGCTGATCTGTTTCAAGATAATCTTTCAGTAGCGCAGCGATTTATGCTGGCAGGCATTCTTATGATACTCAAACATCATACCCAAACGAGGGAGCCGGGTCACGTAGTTGTTGCGTGTTGTGGTGTGGAGTGCTTCAATATTGCCATTGCTATCAAGACGGAAAACCTCATGACTTATATCGATGCGCTTGGCACCGAGCACCGGGCGGACCCGAACGCGCGCATCGTCTCGCTGGTGCCGTCGATTACGGAGTTGTTGTGCGATCTCGGTCTGGGCGGGCAACTGGTGGGGCGCACCGGCTTTTGCATCCATCCCGCCGACATTGTGCAGGCCATTCCCAAGGTGGGCGGCACCAAGGATGTCAACGTTGAAAAGATCCGCAAGCTGGCGCCGACGCATCTGGTGGTCAATATCGACGAGAACGAAAAGCCGACCGTCGAGGCGCTGGCCGAGTTTATTCCCAATATCGTCGTCACGCATCCGCTGCGGCCGCGCGATAACCTGGCGCTGGCGCGCTTGATGGGCGGGGTGTTCGGCAGGGAGGAACCTGCCGAGCGCTGGTGCGCGGCGTTCGAGGCGGAGTATGCGTTGTTGCAGGCGGCGCCGAAAGGGCCGCCGCAGACGATGTTGTACTGTATCTGGCAGGACCCGTGGATGACGATTTCGCGCGATACCTATATCGCGCGCATGCTGGAGGAGATCGGCTGGAGCGTGCCGGATCTGGGCGAGGTGCGGTATCCGCAGTTCGTGTGGTCTTCGGAGCTGGTGAACGGTATCGACGGCGTGCTGCTGTCGAGCGAGCCGTATCGATTCACGGAGGCTCATGCGTTTGCGCTGGAGAAGCAGCTGGGCAAGCCGGTGCTGCTGGTCGACGGGGAAATGATGTCGTGGTATGGCAGCCGGTCGGTGCGGGGGCTGCGGTATTTGCGCGAGTTGGCCACGGGCGGGTGAAACACTCTAAAACACGTAGGGCGGATTAGCGCGCAGCGCGTAATCCGCCATGAGCCGCCGACGGAGCTTGGCGGATTACGCTACGCTAATCCGCCCTACGTGTATCCGGGGTGGCGCACCAGCCCCGGGGCGATTACTCGTCTTCGTCCGTATCCGCCGTGGCGACGACCGGATCGGCCGCGTGGCGCTTGTCCTTGTCGTGCAGGCGGCCGAGGGCGCTGTCGAGCGCGCGTTTGAGCTTGTCGGCGGCGCCGCCGATCGATTGGTGCAGGGTGGCTGCGTGATCGCTCACGGCGATAGGCTTGTATCCGGTAACCCGTGCTTCCATCAGGACGCGGTTGTCGCCATCCACTGATTTTTGACCCACGTTGTCGCTCAGGTGCACTTCCACACTGGTGATCTGCTCACCAAAGCGATGAAGCGCGTTGTTCACGACTGATTGCACATGCTCGTCCAGACCCGCGTTGCGATCGATGGTTTTGTCGGAATTAATATTGATCTGCATATGCTTTGCTCCTGTGTTGTTGAACTGCGAATCAATATTACTCCTTTTTGCCTTAGGTTCTCGTTAAGTAGCTAACCGTTGATGAGAGACGCTGCGATATTGATGGAAAGACCGAGAATCGCCAGGTTGTAGAAGAAGCACAGCACCGACTGGCCCAGCACCACCTGGCGCATGCGCCGGCAGCGCACCGTCACGTCCGAGGTCTGCACCGCCACCGAGATCGTGAACGAGAAATACAGGAAGTCCCAATAGTTGGGTTTCAGGTGGCGGTCCGGGAAGCCCAGCGCCGGCTCGCCGCCGGGATGGGTGTAATACAGGTGCGCGTAGTGCGAACAGAACATCACGCCCACCATGAACCAGGAGCCCGTCAAGGTCAGTACCACGAAGCCGTAGTGCATCGCCAGATCGGCATGCGGCGCGTCCTTGAGCGTGGTGAGCTGGGAAACGATGGCGGCCAGGCTGATCATCACGGCGATCGACAAGGTCGCCAGGATCACCGGCCCCTTCTCGTCCTGGCGGCAGGCGGCCCGTTTGATGTCGTGCTGGTCGGCGCGCAGCATCATCCATCCCATCGTCGCCAGGTAGACCCAGACGACCACGTCCCATGCCGTCAGCACGCGGCTGAGCCAGTGCCAATGGCCGGGCAGCAAGGGCAGCACCACGGCCCCGATCACGATGGCCAGGGTCAGGTGGGGGCGGCTATGCGCTATCTTGGGCAGGAATTTCATTTTTTATCCTCGTGCGGGAAGCGGTCCATGCGCGACAGGACCGGGAACAGCCAGGCCCATAGTCCCGTCACGGCCAGGGTGGCGGCGCCGCCGAACAGGATGGCGCGCGTCAGGCCCATCCAGCCGGCGGTGACGCCCGATTCGAACTCGCCCAGTTCGTTGGAGGCGCCAATGAACACCGAGTTGACGGCGCTGACCCTGCCGCGTATCGCGTCCGGCGTTTCGTATTGCACCAGCAGGTGGCGCACGTAGACGCTGATCATGTCGCCGGCGCCCATCAGGAACAGCGCCACCAGCGCGACGATGAAGGTGGAGGTGGCGCCGAGCACCAAGGTGCCCATGCCGAACACCGCCACGCCGCCGAACATCCACATGCCGACCCGGCGCGTGATCGGGAAGAAGGCCAGCGCGATCGAGCACAGCGCGGCGCCGGCGCCGGGCGCGGTGCGCAGCATGCCGAGGCCGGTAGGACCGACGTGCAGCACGTCGTGCGCGAGCGCGGGCAGCAGCGCGGTGGCGCCGCCGAACAGCACGGCGAACAGGTCGAGCGAGATGGCGCCCAGCACCACCGGGCGCGAGCGCACGAAGCGCAGGCCTTCGAGCACCGTGTGCCAGGTGGCCGGTTCGCGGTTGCTCGGCTGTTTGACCGATTTGACCATGCACATCATGACCACGGCTGCCACCAGCAGCGCCGAGGAAATGATATACACCGTTTTCGGCCCGGCCAGGTAGAACAGGCCGCCCAAGGTCGGCCCGAGGATGACGGCCACGTGGAAGCTTGACGAGCTCAGCGCGACGGCCTTGCTGAAGCTTTCCGGCGGCACCAGGTTGACCAGGATGGCCTGCGTGGCCGGCCCCATGAAGGCGCGCGCGCTGCCGAACAGCACCAGCACGGCGAACACGGGCCACACGGTGCCCAGGCCGGCCATGGTGAAGGCGAGCAGGGTGAGCCCGCACAGCAACTGCGCGGCGAGCGCTATGGCGATCAGGTTGCGGCGGTCGTAGCGGTCGGCGGCGTGGCCGGCGATCAGGATCAGCAGCAGGAAGGGCGCGAATTGCGCCAGGCCGATCAGTCCGAGGTCGAACAGATTGTGCGTCATCGAATACACCTGCCAGCCGATGGCGACGTTTTGCATCTGGACGGCGAGGGTGGCGAGGGTGCGGGCGCTTAAGTACAGGGTGAAGTTGCGGTGACGCAGAACGCTGAAACCATTGCTAGCGTTTGAAGAGGCGGTACTGTCTGACATTGGGGCTTTCTGGGAGCGGTGTCCTGGGACTCCGCATCCCAGGCCGCTCCCGGTTGGATGCTGTTACGGTTTGTTGATGTCGGCTTCTGTTGTAAAGGCGTCGGCGTAGAATTCCTCCTCCGGCAAACGGCATTGCGCGACAAAGTCCTGCTTGGCCGAGTCGACCATCACCGGCGCGCCGCAGGCGTACACCTGGTGGCCGGACAGGTCGGGCAGGTCGGCCATGACGGCCGCGTGCACGTAGCCGGTGCGGCCGTTCCAGTTGTCCTCCGGCAGCGCGGCCGAGATCACCGGCACGTACTTGAAGTTGGGCAGGATCGCTTCCCACTGGCGGCATAGCGCGTCCATGTACAGGTCTTGCGGGCGGCGGCCGCCCCAGTACAGGGTCATCGAACGCTGCGAGTCCTGCGCCCGCAGGTGCTCGACGATGGCTTTGATCGGCGCGAAACCGGTGCCGGAGGCCAGCAGCACCATCGGCTTGTCGGTATCCTCGCGCACGAAGAAGGTGCCCATCGGGCCTTCGAAGCGCAGGATGTCGCGTTCCTTCATCGTCGTGAACACTTGGTCGGTGAACAGGCCGCCCGGCATGTGGCGGATGTGCAGGGCCAGCGGCTGGTCCTGGTCCGGTGGCGAGGCCAGGCTGTAGCTGCGGCGCTTGCCGTCGCGCAGCATGAATTCGATATACTGGCCGGCGCGGAATTTCAGCGTCTCGTTGGCCGGCAATTGCAAAGTCATCACCACCACGTCCGGCGCCACTTTTTCCAGGGTCGCGACGCGCGATGGCATCTTGCGGATAGGATAGTCGTCGCTGCCGGCCACTTCGCGCGCTTCGATCACCAGGTCTGCGTGTGCGGTGGCGCAGCAGAACAGCGAGTAGCCGGCCGCTTCGTCTTCCTTGCTCAGCGCGCGCTCCTGGTGGGCCTTGTGCGTGACAGAGCCGGACAAAACCTTGCCCCGGCAGGAACTGCAGGCGCCGTTCTTGCAGCCGTAAGGCAAGCCGACACCGGCGCGGATGGCGGCCGCCAGGACGGTTTCGTCTTCCTCGCAGCTGAATTGGTGGCCGCTAGGCTGTACAGTAATTTGAAACGTCATACAATCCTTCAGATGAAAAACATCAAGCTAATCAATCACGAACTACATTCCCACGCATTCAACCGGCCGCGTCTGCTGATCGTCGGCTGCGGCGACGTCGGCATGCGTCTGGTGCCGCTGCTGCGGCGCCATTTCCGCGTATTCGCCACCACCAGCCAGCCCGAGCGCCGCGCCGAATTGCGCGCGCTGGGCGCCGTGCCGCTGGTGGCCGATCTCGACCATCCCGCCGGCTTGCGGCGCCTGGCCGGGCTGGCCCGATACGTGGTGCACCTGGCGCCGCCGCCGGCCGAGGGCGCGCTGGACCGCCGCACGCGTAACCTGACCGCCATTTTACCTGAGCAAGGCCGCATGGTTTATGTCAGCACCACCGGGGTGTACGGCGATTGTGGCGGAGCGTTGTTCGACGAGAGCCGTCCGGTGGCGCCGCGCAACCCCCGGGCCACGCGCCGGGTCGACGCCGAGGCCGTGCTGCGGCGCTGGGCCGTGCGTGCCGGTTCGGACTTGTCCATCCTGCGCGTGCCGGGGATTTACGGGGCCGAGCGGCTGCCAATCAAGCGCTTGCAACAGGGCACGCCGGCCTTGCTGGCCGCCGAGGATGTGTATACCAACCATATCCATGCCGACGACTTGGCCACGATCATCGTCAGCGCTCTGTTTGGCGGCTTGCCAAACCGTATCTACCACGCCGTCGATGACAGCGATATGAAGATGGCGGAGTATTTCGACGCCGTGGCGGACGCTTTCGGCATGCAACGTCCGCCGCGTTTGCCGCGTGCCGAATTGCAACAGGTGATCACGCCGGCGCTGCTGTCGTTCATGTCCGAGTCGCGCAGGCTGAGCAATGGACGCATCAAGCGGGAATTGGGCGTGCGGTTGCGGTATCCGACGGTGGCGGGGATGTTGGCGGGGATGTGATGCCGGCGGGCGGCAAGGGGGGAAGGCCGGGCCGCCCGGCTTGTCGCTTATTTCTTTGCTTATTTCTTCTGCTGCACCTTGCGCAACTGCTGCTTGCGCTGTGTCTGATTGCGGTTTTGCTTCGCTTCGTAGAGCGCGGTGGCGTCTTTCTTCGCCTGTTCAACCGTGCGCATCTCTTCCTTGTCGTCATGCGCGACAAAATAATCGGCGTCCTGGGCGTCGACCACCAGCTTGATCGCGGCCGCATCGTCGAGGTCGTAGATCTCGTGCAGCAGGGTGGTTACCTCATCGAGGAATTCTTCGTAGGTCATGGGCGCCTTAGTGTTGTTGGATTGCGGTTGTTGGTCCGGCCAGAGGCGGGAAAAACGTCATTTTAAACGACCGGATCATGTCGAGCGTTGCTACTCGCACATAGTGGCGGTGCGGCGCTTGTAGTTGCCCAGCAAAAAGGTGTAAAAAGATACGGAGACTTATACCAGTGCAAGCCCGATGTCAGCTTTCTGTGTCAAACTATTAAGATGACTTGCTTGACGCACATCAAACAAAGCAACGCTTAATGCGATATTGTTGTTATCTCTAAGAGGAGCTCGCGTATGCCAGCCACTTTGCATCCGACCAAAGAGCAGGTCCGTGCCTACATGCAGCTGCGTGAGTGCGACCGCCGTCCACCGCCGACGCCGGAAGAAATCCGTCGTCAGCTGGGCTGGCGCTGCGCGTCCAGCAGTGCGGGCTTCGGCTCGGCCTCGACGATCTTCCTCCCAAGCACCATCGCGCAACTGGCCACCCTGATGGCCGTCGAATGGTGTGTCCTCGCCTCCGGCCTCAGCCGTTCCAACTGAGTTGCTACAAATCTTTACAATGTTTTATACCTTTTCTTGCAACAATTTTCTTACTAGCATAAGAAATAGGTGTAAAATCTATCAAAATCTCACACAAAAACAGCTCGGGTTAGCCGTTCGTTAACAAAAACGTGTATTATCGCGGCTAGGCACTAAAAACCGGCATAAACGTTCGCGTTTTGTAGTGCTTCACTGGTAATTGAGCTAAAAATTTTATTTACCCATGTGTCGTTTTTTTGCGAAAGCGGCCACGAACCTACTTAAACATTATGTCTATCAAAGAAATCACCGCATCCCCAACCTACAATCCGAACCGCGTCCTCGACGCCATCATCGAAAAGCTGCAATTGAAAAACGATGCTGCGTTGTCGCGTGCTCTGGAAGTAGCTCCTCCAGTCATCAGCAAAATTCGCCACAATACCCTCCCGATTGGTGCAACCATCCTGATCCGTATGCACGAGATCAGCGATTTCAGCATCCGCGAGCTGCGCGAACTGATGGCGGCCTGATAGGCGACCAACAAAAAAGACAACGGCGCGCACCTCTCGGTAACGCGCCGTTTTCTTTGGTGGGTCCGGTTTTGGTCGGCCCGCCTGGGTTGGGTTCGCTTACGCTGACGTGCTGATCGTCGTGCCGATGCGCTGGCCGTTGGTGTTCACGATTGGCGCGGGTGCCGCTTGCTGTGGCGGCGGTGCCGGTGGCGCAGCTTGCTCGGCAGGTTTGGGCGCGGCCTGCACCGGCTCCGCCTGACGCGGTGGCGGCGTTGATTGGACTGCGGCGCTGTTTGAGGCGACTGAATTGACGGCCATGATGAGCTCCCAAGACGGTGGAGTTCAGAGTATGCCACTTATTTAATCATGCCGCCTGTCGGTGTTGCTTGTTTTGTGTGGCAACGCCGGCAGGGCTTATGTTGTTGGCGGACCGGAGATGGCGGATTACGCTTCGCTAATCCGCCCTACGTGGTTTAGATGAAAGCTCAGGCTGATGGCCGCCGGGTGCTTCTTAGCTCAGGGTGGGACGGCCGCTGAACAGGCCGGGCTGGTTCGGAACTTTGGCGGCTACTGCCTTCTCCGGGCTGCCGCAAAAAGCAACTTTCTCTTCGGGAGATCCGCAAAACGCGTTGGCCTGTTTCTCGGGCGAGCCGCAGAACGCGTTGGCCTGCTTCTCTGGGCTTCCACAAAATGCGTTCGCTTGTTTCTCTGGCGAGCCGCAGAAGGCGTTTGCTTGTTTTTCTGGCGAGCCACAAAACGCGCTGGCCTGTTTCTCCGGGGAGCCGCAGAAAGCGTTGGCCTGCATTTCCGGCGAGCCGCAGAAGGCGTTGGCTTGGGTGGCGCCTTCGAAGGCACGCTTGGCCGGACGCACATAGGCCTCGCCGAATTCCGCTTCGTACAGTTCCTTCATCCGCTGCCCGATGCGCGCCAGCGCAGCTTCGTCTTCCTCTCCGCGCATGCCGACGTACGGGAAATGGTGCAGGAAGTAGCCGAACACGGCCTCGCAATCGGCGGCGTACTTCATCGTATCGAGGATGTGGTAGTGCCAGAACGTGTCCACGTCGACCAGCGGCGAGGTCTGTTCGTGCGGGTATTTTTTCATCAGCGTCAGGAATCGGCGATATTCCAACTCGATAGCGTTAACATGTTCCAGCGACCAGCCTTCGCCGGATTCTTTATGCATCAGCTTGACCTTAATTGGGTCCAGATCCAGGGCGTTGATGACGTTCATGGACATCTCCTCTAAATTGATACGGGTTAAGAAACATTGCGAGCAAATTGATTTTTGCCTAACTTTGCTTCTTAACATTTGATATTTATCAATGTTGCTGAGGAAATTCCTACACGCCTCTGACTTTTTCCTAGCCAAGGACGAGGCAAACCGGAGGGTATCAGGCGATGACGTTGGCGGTCAGATGGCCGGCGTCGTTGATATCGTTGATATCTTCGTTGGAGGGCGGGGGGACGTGGTCGATCGGTACCGAGATGGCGACCGTGGTGCCGGCGTTGGGGCTGCCGATGATGGAGCAGACGCCTCCGAGCAAGCTGATGCGCTCCTCGATGCCGACCAGGCCGAACGAACCCACCTTGTTGCGATTGCTCGCCCGCATGCCGACACCGTTGTCGGTGATGGTCATGCTCAGCATGCCGCCGGCCTGCCGCAATTCCACCCGGACCAGGCTGGCGTGGGCGTGCTGGACGATATTGCTCAGCGATTCCTGCAGCACGCGGAAGAAGGCGGTGGCGCAATGGTCGTCGATGCGGATGTCGCGCTGGTGCTCGATCAGCTCGCACACCATGCCGGAGCGCTGGCGGAACTGGGCGATCTGCCATTCGACGGCGGCGTTCAGGCCCAGGTCGAGCACGTTCGGACGCAGATCGTTGATGATGTGGCGCACGCTTTTGATGGTGCTGTCTATCTGGCTGAGCGTGCTTTTCGCGCGGGCGTGCAGGCGCGGATGGCGGTGGCGGGTGCGGGTGGCCAGCATGTCCGCCTCGATGCGCAGCACCAGCAGGTTCTGGCCCAGATCGTCATGGATTTCGCGGGCGATGCGCTTGCGTTCCTGCTCCTTGATCTGGTCGGCGTGCGCGGCCAGCCGGCGCAGCTTGTGGTGCGACTGCTGCAGCTTGGCCTGGCTGTCGCGCAATTCCTTGGTCATGACCTTGGCCATTTTGATGGCCCGCATGCGCGACGACGACAGCGTGTGGATCAGCAGGTAGAACAGCAGCGAGCCGATAAAACCGCTCAACATGGCCAGCCACGGCAGGAACAGGTCGAAGCGGCTCGACCAGGCCGCCTTGGGCGCGCTGAAGTGGGCATGCCACTGGCGGCCGTTGAACATCAGCGGCAGCACGATGCCGAACTGGTCGGCCGCACGCACGTGCTCGCCGCCGTTGAGCTTGTTGTCGAATAATAAAGTGGGCGCCAACGAGGCCGAGGAACGGTCGCCGCTCTCGCCGCCGTCGTACAGGCGCAGGCGGACGTCGCGCACCTGCATCTGGTCCATCGCCAGTTGCACCAGGCGCGGCACGCTGAAACCGATGCCGACCGAACCCCGGTAGGCGGCACGGCGCTCCTCGATGTTGGTCAGCGGCATATCCTTGTGGTACAGCGGCAGGCGGATCGCCATGCCGCCGCCCTGGCCGAAGCTGTCCATGTCGATCTGCTTGCCGGAGGTGCTGATCTCGCCGGTGTCGCGCGCGTTGGCCAGGGCTTGCGCGACCGCCGGCTTGTGCGTGATGTCCAGGCCGACCCGCCAGCGGAACGCCGCGATCGGCTCGATCATCGTGATGACGGAATAGTCGGCGCGGCGGCCGGTCGGCTGGATGACATAGTCGGGATAGCCGTTGGCGGTGCCGTCGCCGCTGTGGCGCGATACCCTTTCGAAATCCTCGCGTCGCGCTTCGGGAATGTACTCCGCGTAGTTGATGCTGACGAGCGCGGGAAACTGGGTAGACAGTTTCAATCCGCGCACAAAACGATGGAAGTCTTCGCGTTCGACCTTGCCGCTGGCGTCGAAGTAGCTGGCCGTGGCGCGCAGCACGTCGGCATAGGTGTCGATGCGGGAGCTGATGTGGTACTGGGCGTTGCGCGCCTGGTGCATGAAGCGTTCGCCGGCGTCGTACTCGACCATTTTATAGGCGGCGACATAGCACAGCGCACCCACGCCCAGGGATAGCATGATGCCCGCCCACCAGACGGATTTGGGCGGGGAAAACATTTGTCGCTGTGCCAGCAGTACCTCCATTGCGTTTGCCTTTCAAGCAACTTCTGTCATATTTCGCCCTGCTTGAATATAGAAAATATTACTCATGCGAGTCAAGTAATTTTATAAGTAATGCCATCTGTCCCGGACGCTTTTGCGGCCTTGGGATGAAAAAAACCGGCGCCTCTCGCGGAGGACGCCGGTCTCATGGTCGACAAATGCGCTATTTGGCGACGAAGCTGTCTTTTAGCGTCACGATGCGGTTGAACACCGGTTTGCCGGCGCTCGAGTCGACGCGGTCGGCGACGAAGTAGCCGTGCCGCTCGAACTGGAAGCGCTGGTCCGGCAGGGCGGCGCTCATGCCCGGCTCCAGATAGGCGGTGACCACTTCCTTGGCGTTCGGATTGAGCAACGACAGGAATTCCTTGCCGCCGGCGTCCGGCTGGGCGTCGGTGAACAGGCGGTCGAACAGGCGCACTTCGGCCTGCAGCGCGGTGGCGGCGGACACCCAGTGGATATTGCCCTTGACCTTGTAGTTGTCCGAACCGGGTGTGCCCGACTTGGAGTCCGGGAAGTAATTGACATGGACAGCGACGACTTTACCGTTCTCGTCCTTGTCGAAGCCGGTGCATTCGGTCACGTAGCCGTGGCGCAGGCGCACGCGGCTGCCCGGCTTGTCGTCGATCGGCGGGTAGTAGCGGAAATAGCCCTTGCTCGGCACTTCCATGAAGTCCTCTTCCTCGATCCACAGCTCGCGCGTGATCGGGAAGGTGCGCACGCCCATTTCCGGGTGGTGCGGGTGGACCGGCGACGTGCATTGCTCGCTCTGGCCTTCGGGATAGTTGTCGATGATCAGCTTGAGCGGACGCAGCACGGCGGTGGCGCGCGGCGCCTTCGGATCGAGATCCTCGCGCAGGCAGCCTTCCAGCGTGCTCATGTCGATCCAGCCGTCGGACTTGGTCACGCCGATGCGCTCGCAGAACAGCTGGATCGCCTCCGGCGTGTAGCCGCGCCGGCGCAGGCCGACGATGGTCGGCATGCGCGGATCGTCCCAGCCGCTGACGATGCCGTCCTCGACCAGCTGGCGCAGCTTGCGCTTGCTGGTGACGACGTAGGTCAGGTTCAGGCGCGAGAACTCGTACTGGCGCGGCAGCGGCAGTGTGAAGAAGCCGCCCTCGGCCAGGGTTTCCAGCAGCCAGTCGTAGAACGGGCGGTGGTCCTGGAATTCAAGGGTGCACAGCGAATGGGTGATGTTTTCCAGCGCGTCCGAGATCGGGTGCGTGTAGTCGTACATCGGATAGATGCACCAGGCGTCGCCGGTACGCACGTGGTGGGCGTGGCGGATGCGGTAGATGGCCGGGTCGCGCATGTTCATGTTCGGCGAGGACATGGCGTCCTCGCTGATTTTGGCGCGCAGGATGTGCTCGCCGTCGGCGTATTTGCCGGCTTTCATGTCGCGGAAGATTTGCAGCGATTCCTCGCGCGGACGGTCGCGGAACGGCGAATTCTTGCCCGGTGTGTTGAAATTGCCGCGATTGGCCGCCATATCATCGGCCGACTGGCTGTCGACGTAGGCATAGCCCTTGCCGATCAGGTACTCGGCCATCGCGTACAGCTGGTCGAAATAGTCGCTAGCGTAGTGCAAGTGGTGCTCGACGCCGCCGTCGGCCTTGGGGTAGTCGTAGTCGAACCCCAGCCACTTGACGCTGTCGATGATGGTGTCGACGTATTCCTGCTCTTCCTTGGCCGGGTTGGTGTCGTCGAAGCGCAGGTTGCAGCGGCCCTGGTAGTCGCGCGCGAGGCCGAAGTTCAGGCAGATCGACTTGGCGTGGCCGATGTGCAGGTAGCCGTTCGGCTCGGGCGGGAAGCGGGTGATCACGCTGGGCATGCCTGCGCGCACGTGGGTGCCGGCGGCCTGGTCGTGATCGATGATCGCGCGCAGGAAATTGGACGGTAAGGCGGGCGCTGGGCTGTTTTTTTCGTTGCTCATCTGAAAAGTGGGCTTTGCAAGAGTTCGTGTGAAGGGCATTTTACCGTATCCCCTCCGTGGGCCGAGGGGAAATGCTGCGACGCGGCGGCCCGGCCGGGATTGCCGGTGGTGCGACGGGTATAATTCGCCTTTAATTGTTTCGGCACATGGCCGCGGAGTTTCCAAAATGGAAAATCACTACAACACGCTGGGGATCGCGCCCAACGCCACCGAAGACGAGATCAAAAAGATATACCGTTCGCTGGCGATGCGCTTCCACCCCGACCGCAACCCGGCGCCCGGCGCCGAGGCGCGCTTCAAAAGCATCACCAAAGCCTACGAAATCTTGTCGGACCCGGTCAAGCGCGAGGAATACAACCAAAGCGTCAACCACCGCATCATCATCGATTCGGAAGCCGAAGCCTACCAGTTATGGCGCTCGGTGTTCAACCTGCACGGCACGGTACTGCCGCCAGCATAAACGTTAGCTTGAACCACGGCGCCCGTATGACCACGGTGACACGTAGGGCGGATTAGGCGGCACGCCGTAATCCGCCAAGCGCCGCCAGCGCCCCAAACACACATATATACAGCATCAAAAAACGAAAGCAAGCAATGAGAAAAGTACACCCCGAATTCGCCTATCAATCGCGCGAACTGGAAGGCCAGATCGAAGGCATTCTGGGCGATCCACCCGACCGCAAGAACTACCAGCGCATGATCGACGCGCTGGTGTCCGAGTACGCCAGCGGCGGCGGCATCGAGGATGTCAACATGCTGGCCTTCGCCCTGGTCGACCACCTCGAGTTCAGCGACCCGAAAGGACTGCTGGCCGAAGCCCAGGATTACGAGTTCGGCGACCCGGCCCGCGTGTTCACGATGGCCTCGTGCAAAGGCGAGGCGGCGCAACAGATGTACGCGGCGTTGGAAGAGAACCTGCCGGAGCTGGCGCGCCAGGCCATCATCACCGCCTTCCTGTTCAAGAACCCGCGCAAGTGGGACGACGACGACCAATCGCTGGAACAACTGTCGGCCAACGACGACGGCGACGATATCGCGGACGAAGACAACGCGACCGACGACTTCGCCCAAATGTTCGACAAGGAGGATTAAACCATGTCCGACGAAAACAAAAGCAATCTGCCCGCGCTGAGCAAGCAAGTGACCGAGCTGGTGCTGGCCGGCTCGCTGGGCCACGCCGAGCAAGCCTTCGCCGAAGCGGCCGACCAGTTCGGCGACCTGGCGGTGGTGGAAGTATTGAGCAACATCCCGCCGCAAGTGACGGCGCTGCACATGGCCGGCTTCGACGGCGGCAAGATGTCGCTGGCGACCTTGCTGGTGCCGCCCAAGGCCTGGGCCGACAGCCTGGCCTTCTTCGCCGCGACCTGGCAGGACGACCTGATCGAGGACGACCCGGAGCGCATCGCCGAATCGCTGTTCGCGCACGTGCACGGCGTGGTGTTCTCGACCGACGACGAGGAGCGCCGCAGCGAACTGCTGCAGGCCGCCTCGGCCACCGACCACGGCGCCACCATCTTCGCCATCCTGTTCTCGATGGCGCCGAAGGAGATTCTGGAAGTGGCCGGCGAGATCATCGCCAAGGGCCCATATCTGACCGGCCAGACCTCGTCCGACAACGACGTCGTGCCGCTGGCGATCGCCTTGGCGCAGGCGTCGGAAGACGGCTGGGATCGTTCGCTGTTCGAGCTGTTCCCCGAGTTCCGGCACAGCGCCGACCTGGCCGACGCCGAGTTCAGCGACGACCCGGACGACGAGCCGACCTTCCTGCAGCGCTCGACCAAGGAATTGCTGTACCGCTTGCGCAAGCAGGTACCGTCGACCCGCAGCGCCAAGGCGGGTTCGCGCCGCAGCGTCGGCACCGGCATTTTCTCTTGATGGAACTCTGATCCATGCTGCCAGCACTAGTAGTAGAGAATTTGCCGCGCCTGACGCGGGCGATCCAGCAACTGGCGACCCATCCGGACGATGACGCCGCCTATGCGCTGGCCGATGAATTGACCGGCATCACGGCGATGGTGGCCGAAAAGTTCACCAACGACCGCACCGCCGAAGGCATCCAGAAGGCGTTGCAGTTGACGGTGGGCGGGGTGTCGCTGGGGCTCGATCACGTGATCCCGAACGACACGGATCTGGCCGCGCTCGATTTTCTGATCGAGAACGGCGCCGAGCATGCGTTCCAGATTGGTTTCCGGATGATCAAGGAATTGTCGGCCTTGCCGGAGGATACCCTGGTCGGCGAGTACGACACCGATCCGGTGTATTCGGCGCGGCGCTTGCGCGACTTGTTCATCGAGCTGTGCCAGACCGATCCGAACCAGAACTGGAACGGCGGCGACCGGTATTCGGTCATGCTGAAGCAGCGCAAGGAGGTGCAGGCGATCGTGCGGCTGGCCGGGTGGCTGCGCCGGCACAACACCGAGGGCCCGGTCAGCGATACGGATTTGAATGCCGAGGGCGTGATCGCGCTGGCGATCATCTTCGCGATCGAGGGCGGGGGCAGGGTGGTGGCGCGCACCGGGCAGAAAGAGTTCGAGCGTTTCGTCAAATCGGTGCGCAAGAACAAGCCGGATTATGAGGAGGGCTGGGCGGCGCTGGTGGCCAAGGTGCCTGTGCAGCATCATCCGGTGTTGTTGGACCGGATCGACAGTTATCGCCAGACCTGCACCGTGATTCAGCACATCAAGGGGCGCACCGCGATGAAGACCTTGTTCGCCGAGTTGGAGAATTATGCCGGGTCGGAGTTGGACGCCGATTATTCGTGATTTGACGGATGGGCGGGCCGGCGGCCTCGGATTTAATTCATCCATGGAGACACGTAGGGCGGATTAGGCGGAACGCCGTAATCGGCCATGTGTGGGCCGCCGGCTCGTCGATGGCCGATTACGCTGCGCTAATCCGCCCTACGTGCCTCCGGCGTGTTTACGCGCCGCGATTCATCCGTAATCCGTCACGAGCCGCCAGCGGCCTCACCCGCTGGCGGCCTCCAACGCGATTGCCCTGAACGCCGCCACCAGCGGCGATATCTCGTCCTTGCGCTGCGCCAGCAGCAGCGCCGTGGTCGCATCCTTGTCCGCCAGCGGCCGGTACAGCACCCCGCTCAACCGGATGATGTCGAACGAACTCGGCAACACCGCGATTCCGAACCCCGCCGCCACCAATCCCGCCATCGTCGACGCCTCGCCGGCCTCCATCGCGATCGTCGGCTCGAACCCGGCCGCGCGGCACAGCCGGAAAATCTGCGGGTGGATGCCGGTGCCGGCCGTCTTCGGATACATCACCAGTGGCTGCCCCTCCAGATCGCTGATCCGCAACGTCTCCCTGGCCGCCAACGGATGCTCCTCCGGCAGCACCATCACCAGTGGATCGCGCCGCAACTCGGTCGTCATCACCGCCTCGGGCAGGGCCGACTCCGGCGGCCGCACCAGCCCCAGATCGAGTTCGCGGCCGGCCAGCGCATTGATCTGCGCCAAGGTCGATCGCTCATGCAAGGTCAAGGTAACCCCCGGATAGCGCTGGCGGTAGCGGTTGATGACGGTCGCGAACAGCGGCGTCAGCGGCGTCGAAAACGTGAAGCCGACCCGCAACTCGCCGGCCTCGCCACGCTCGGCGCGCCGCGCCGTCTGCACCGCCTGTTCCGACAGCGACAGCACGCGGCGCGCATCGTCCAAAAACAGTTTTCCCGCTTCCGTCAGGCGCACCCAGCGCTTGCTGCGCTCCAGTAGCTGAGCGCCCACTTCGGCTTCCAGCATCTGGATCTGGTGGCTCAGCGGTGGCTGGCCGATGTGCAGGCGTTCGGCGGCGCGGGTAAAGCTCAGCTCCTCGGCGACGGCGACGAAGTAGCGCAAATGACGTAATTCCACAGCCGAGGCTCCTTTTTGTTATCTTTTTAAAGTATGACTAACGCCTTAAATATATATTGGACAGTCGTACAGCGCAATCCTAAGATGACTTCATCGAGTTTTGCATCGGAACACCAACATGTCTTCAAGCACAGCTTCGGCATCCTCTCTGCCCGTCCCACCGGTACCCTACGCCCCAACGCCGCGTATCGCCGCCGGGAGCGCGGAATTCAAACGCAGCAACCGCGCCATGTTCTTCGGCGGCTTTTCCTGTTTCGCGCTGCTGTACTGCGTGCAGCCGCTAATGCCCTTGCTGTCCCACGAGTTCGCCCTGAGCGCCGCGCAGAGCAGCATGGTGTTGTCGGTGTCGACCGCCGCGCTGGCCTTGTCGCTGGTGGCGTCGAGCGCGATGTCCGAGCGTCTTGGCCGCAAGCCGCTAATGGTCGCGGCGATGGCGATCGCCGCGCTGATGACGATACTGAGCGCCTTCGCCGACAGCTATCCGCAACTGCTGGCGATGCGCGCGTTGCTGGGCGTCGCGCTGGGCGGCATGCCGGCCATCGCCATGGCGTATCTCGGCGAGGAGATCGAGCCGACCTCGCTGGGGCTGTCGATGGGGCTGTACATCAGCGGCAGCGCCTTCGGCGGCATGGCGGGGCGGGTCATCACGTCGGTGCTGAGCGACCATTTTTCGTGGCGGTTGGCGGTGGGCGCGGTCGGGGTGGCCGGCGTGCTGGCGGCGTGGGAATTCTGGCGCAGCCTGCCGGCTTCGCGTCATTTCGTGCCCTCCGGCGGCGGCGTGCGCTCGATGGCCTCCGGTTTCAAACTCCATTTGTCCGATCCGGGCATGCCGTGGCTGTTCGCGCTGGCCTTCCTGCTGATGGGCGCGTTCGTCAGCCTGTACAACTACATCGGCTATCGCCTGCTGGGCGCGCCGTTCGGCTTGAACCATAGCCTGGTCGGCGCCGTGTCGTTCCTGTATTTGCTGGGGATCTACAGCTCGGTCTGGGCCGGGCGCCTGGCCGACCGCTTCGGCCGCCGCCATGTGCTGTGGGCGGTGATGGCCATCATGATCGCCGGCTTGTTGCTGACCTTGTCCAATTGGCTGCCGTTGATCGTGGCCGGCGTGGCGTTGTTCACCTACGGTTTCTTCGCCACGCACTCGGTCGCCAGCAGCTGGGTCGGTCGGCGCGCGACCACCAGCAAGGCGCTGGCGTCGGCGCTGTACCTGTTCTTCTATTACCTCGGTTCGAGCATGATCGGTTCGGCCACCGGCGTCATGTGGGGCCGCGACGGCTGGCCCGGCGTGGTGACGGTGCTCGGCCTGGCGCTGGTGCTGGCGATGCTGGTGGCGTTGCGCCTGCGCCGCCTGGCGCCGCTGGGCGTGGCGGAAAAATAATCAGCGCGGACACTCGGTGTAGCTCCTCCTGCCGTCCGGATGAATGTTGATGCAGTAGGTCAGCAGGGCGGTGATGATTTTGTAGGTGCGGGTCTTGTTCTCGCCGTCCGGCGTGCTGAGCTCCACCATTCTGGCGCCCTGATACCACTTCGGCGGCACCGCCTCGCGGGCGGCGTCGAAGCCGCGTTGCAGCCGGACCTGTTTGCTGTCGGGCGGCGGCAGCGGCTCGGCGATGGGAAAGGTCTTGCGCAATTCCTTGTCGATCTTACCGGCGTCGCGCCTGGCCTGCGCCAGCATGCTGTCGGTGCCGGGCGGCGGCTCGGCCTGTGTTTGTGCGAAGGGATCGTAGGGACCTGGCGCCGGCGCAGCTTCGCTTGCGTTTGCAGCAATTGGCGCTGCCGGCATGCGTTCGGCACTTGGCGAAATCTGTCGAGGCGCGGCGGCTTGCGTTTTGACGCGCGGCGCCGGGGGTGGCGCCACAGTCTGCGCTTCCACTGTCGGCACTGGCAGCAGCCATTGAATCGCGTCGCGCGGCGCGCGTGGCACGTCCGTCACAAGCTGGCTTTGCAAGAGAAAATAAAGCGCCGCGACGTGCGCCACTCCGGTCAGAAGCAAGCCTGGCCAACGGTTTTGGCGTTGTAGTTTCATGGCCGGCATTGTAGCCGCGCCGCTGGCTGCGATTTATCTTTTTTGCAAGTACCGCGCCATAGTCCCCGCGGTCTATTCCGGCGGTTCCCGGCCCTCGTCGCCGGCATGCAGCAGCCGGTGGTATTCAAACGCTTCCTGTATGTTCTCGCGCAAGGTCTGGTCGTCCCATGGCTTGGTGTAGAAGCGGTAGATCTCGCCCCGGTTGATGGCGTTGAGCACCGATTCCAGATCGGCGTAGCCGGACAGGATGATGCGTATCGTGCCCGGGTACATGTTCTTGACCCGGCTGAGGAATTCGGTGCCGTTCATGCCGGGCATGCGCTGGTCGCTGATGACCACCTGCACTTCGTTCATGGCAAGCATGTCGAACGCCTGCTCGGCCGTCTCGGCGCTGAGGATATGGTAGCCGTCGACCCGGAACAGCCGCTTCAGCGACGAGCGGATTGACGATTCGTCGTCCAGCAGCAGCAAGGTTTGCTGTTGGCGCTGCACCGCGCTCAGCTGAGGCGCCAGGGCGCGCTCCTGCCGCAGCAGCTCGGCGAAGTCGTCCGGCAGCAGCGGCCGGCTGAAGAAGTAACCCTGCATCTCGTCGCAGCCATGGCGCCGCAGGTAGGCCAGTTGGGCCTCGGTTTCGACGCCCTCGGCGATCACCTTGAAGCCCAGGCTGTGGCCGAGCGCCAGCACGGAGCGCACGATCGCGGCCACCTTCGGCTCGGTCAGCATCTCGCGCGTGAAGGACTGGTCGATCTTCAGGTAGTCGACCGGGAACTGCTTCAGGTAGGCCAGGCTCGAATAGCCCGTGCCGAAGTCGTCGATCGACAGCGCGATACCGAGCCGCTTGAGTTGCTCGACCACCGCCACCGCCTCGCCGACGTTGTGCATCATCAGGCTCTCGGTCAGCTCCAGCTCCAGGTATTGCGCTTCCAGGCCGCTGTCGGACAATGCCGCCAGGATCTCGCCGGTCAGCGCCGGATCGCGGAACTGGCGCGCCGACAGGTTGACGGCCACCCGCAGCGGCGTCAGCCCGGCGGCCTGCCAGGCCTTGTTCTGCGCGCAGGCGGTGCGCAGCACCCAGCGGCCGATCGCCACGATCATGCCGGTCTCCTCGGCCACGCCGATGAAGCGCGCCGGCGACACCATGCCCATGGCCGGATGATGCCAACGCAGCAGCGCCTCCATGCCCACCACGGCGCCGCTGCGCAAATCGACCTTGGGCTGGTATTGCAGGCTCAGTTCGTTGCGCGGCAGCGCATGGCGCAGCTCGGCCTCGATCATCGTGCGCTCGGCGATGCGCGTGTGCATGGCCGCCTCATAGAACTGGATCTGGTTGCGGCCGGCTTCCTTGGCGCGGTACATGGCGATGTCGGCGTGCTTGAGCAGTTGCTGCGGCTCGGCGCCGTCGTTGGGGTAGACGCTGACGCCGATGCTGCAGGTGACGGTGAACAGTTGCTTGCCCAGCGCCACCGGCGCGCTGACGGCGTCGAGCACGCGCTCGAGCAGGATGGACATGGCGCGGCCGTCGGCGTCCGGCATCAGCAACAGGAATTCGTCGCCGCCGAGGCGGGCGACGGTGTCGCTGGTGTCGAGGCAGGCGCTCAGGCGCGCGCCGATGGTGCACAGCAGCTCGTCGCCGGCCTGGTGGCCTTCGCTGTCGTTGACCAGCTTGAAGTTGTCGAGGTCGATGAACGCGACCCACACGCCGTGGCCGTAGCGCTGGGCGTAGCTGATGGCCTGCGCCATGCGGTCGCCGAACAGCGCGCGGTTGGGCAGGCCGGTCAGCGCGTCGTGGCTGGCCTGGTGCTCCAGCTGTTCCTGGTAGTTGATGGTTTCGGTCAGGTCGGTGAGCACGCAGACGTGGTGGGTGATCTGCGCGCCGGTGTGCACCGGCGCCAGGTGCAGCTGGGTCCACAGCGGCGTGCCGTCGCGATGGTGCGCGCCCATCAGCAACGTCACCTCCTGGCGCGATTGCAGCGCCGCGCGCAGCGCCTCGCCGTCGTCGCTGTGCTGGTCGTGACCGAGCATCAATTCCAGACGCCGGCCATTGGCGTCGGCGCCGCTGTGGCCGAACAGGCGGGCGAAGGAGGGATTGGCGTACTCGATCAGGTCGCCGTCCGGACCGTGCGCGGTGATGACGATGGCGTTGACGCTGGCGTCGAGCGCGCGGCCGCGCAATTGCAGCATCATCTCGTTCTGTTTGCGCTCGGTGATGTCCTCGATCATGCCCAGCACGCCGATGATGTTGCCGTATTGGTCGTGGAACGGCAGCTTGCTGATCAGGAACCAGTGCACCGAGCCATCGGCCAGGGTCATGTGGTCCTGGTAGTCCAGCTGCGGCCGGCCGGTGGCGACGATGGCGGCATCCTCGGCGCGGATGGCCTCGGCGTTGTGCGCCCAAGGCATTTGCTCGTCGCGCTGGCCGGGGACTTGCGAGGTGCTAGCGAGTCCGGCCGCCTTCGCGAACACTTCGTTGCCGCCGAGGTAGTTGCCGTCGAGTCCCTTCCAGAAGATTTGGTGCGGGATCTGGTTGATGACCAGGTTCTTGAGCTCGCGCGAGGCGTGCAGTGCCGCCGCCATTTGCAGTTGTTCGGTGACGTCGTGGGCGACGACGAAGCGCGACGGATGGCCGGCGATGGTCACCGAATGCGACGAGATCTCCACTTCGATGTGGCTGCCGTCGCGTTTGATGTGGGTCCAGCTGCCGGCGCGCTCGGCGCCCCTGCCGGGGGCGGCGGCCAGGTTGCGCTCCAGCCGCTCGAGTTGCTCGGGCGGGCGGATGTCCTTGATCGTCATTTGCAGGAATTCGGCCTCCGTGTAGCCGTAGTGGGCGACGGCGGCGGCGTTGACGACCAGGAACTGTAGCGTTTGCAAGTCATACACCCACATCGGTTGCGGATGGGCTTCGAACAGGTGCTTGAAGCGCAGCCGCGACTCGAACACGTCGTAGTCGTCGAGCGGATACGACAGGCACAGGTAGTGGCCCGGTTGCCGCGGCGTGGCGCGGCGCCATTCCACCGTCTGCGTGACCATGTGCGGCACGCCGCCGGCGCCGACCAGCTCCAGCTCGCCGCGCCAGTAGCCGCGCGCGCGCGCCGTCGGCAGCGCCTCGTCCTTGAGCATGGGCACCGACCAGGTCGCGTACAGCGCGGCGGCCGGCGCCCCGTCGGCGATGGGGCCGAGCGCCGAGCCGGTGTGGCCGTTGAACCACAGCAGGTCGCCGGCCTCGTCGATCGAAAAAGCGAAGTAGGGACTGTGGGCGAAAAACTGCTCCAACGGCGGGGGTTCGGTGTCGCGGAGGTGTGCGGAATACTGGTGGCTGTCCATGTCCGTTCTGGAGGTGCGGGCTTTATTGATTAATACTAACAGATGCGGCCGGGCGTGCGTAGCACAGCTGGCCCATCCGGAAGGAGCGGCGATTTCGAAGACGGTCTGACCTGCGTCAATGAGCGGACGTGGGGGCTGAAACTGGCGTTGGGGCCGAGGGTCGAATCTGCACTGGCACGCCTGTGCCTGATCCTACAGGGGAGGAGTCACCATGCTGCAAACGAACGACATCGGGCACCGGTTCCATTTACTCGAGCAAGCGATAGGCCAGGCGGCGCAGGCGAGTTCCGCCGAGCCCAATCTTCCGAGCGAGCTGCGCGACAGCATCCAGCGCGTGGACCGGCTGTCGGACACGGCACGCGAGATCTTGCTGTCGCAGGACGCCCAGCGCATCCACAAATTGATCCGCGATATGGAATTGATGGCCGAACGCGCGAAGCGGGTGTGCGTCAACATTCCGCAATTGTCCGCGCAGATGAAGGGCTCGGTTACGCACATGCACGGCCAGATCATGGAGTTGAAGCGGGATGTTTTAAGGTGGGGATGAACCGTCGTGTTCCACGTCGGGCGGATTAGCGGGCGAGGCCCGCTAACCGCCCCGGGGCCCATCGAAGGAACGCCCTACCTGCCGGTAGGGCTTGAGAGCCGAAGGCGTAATCGGCCATGCGTGTCTCCACGGTTTTTCAGCGGCATCGTCCAGTGTTTTCAGTCTGGTATCCGTATCACCGCGATCATCTCGCCGATCTCGTCCAGGCCGGTTTCCTCGAAGCCGAAGCTTTGGTAGAACGTCCGCGCGGCGACGTTGCCCGGCTTGTAGCAGATCGTGATCAGCTTGACGTCCGGCTTGGCCTTGAGCTCGTCGAGCAGCAGTGCCATCGCGCGCCGGCCTATGCCTTTGCCCTGCCGGGGGAAATCCACCATGAAGCGGTAGATACCGTACTCGCCGGGATTGTCGTTCGACTGGCGGTCGTACAGCAGGAAGCCGGCCGGCTCACCGTCGCAATAGATGCCGCGCGGGATGTAATCGGCGTAGAACTTGGCCTGCGCGATCGAGAAGGCATTGCTGGCGATGAAATCGCGCTGGTGGTCGGGCAGCTCCATCTCTATGAAGGCTTCGAAGTTGTGTCCGGTAATTTCTTCCAATGTTACGTTGCTGCTCATGCTTAAAGAACTCCTTTGTTGCGCAGGGTGGTGATATCGGCGTCGCTGTGGCCGAGCAAATCGCGCAGCACCTCGTCGGTGTGCTGGCCCAGCAGCGGCGGCGGCAAGGTCGACGCGTCGTCGGCCGGCGCGCCGGACATGCGCATCGGGCTGCGCACCAGCTTGACCTTGCCGGCGGTCGGGTGCGGCACTTCCATCACCAGTTCGCGCGCCAGCACCTGCGGATTTTCATAGACATCGTCGAGGTTGTTGATCGGGCCGCAGGGCACGCCGACCGCTTCCAGCTTGTCGATCCAGAAATCGCGGCTGTGCGCCAGCACCATGGCGGCCAGCAGCGGCACCAGCTCGTCGCGGTTTTTCACGCGCAGCGGATTGGTGGCGTAGCGCTCGTGGAAGGCCAGGTCGCCGCGCCCGCCCACTTCGACGAACTTTTGATACTGGCCGTCGTTGCCGGTGGCGACGATGATGTAGCCGTCCGCGCAGGCGAAGGTTTGATACGGTACGATGTTCGGATGCGCGTTGCCCCAGCGCTTGGGCGGCTTGCCGCTGTTCAGGTAGTTGCTGCCCATGTTGGCCAGCATCGCCACCTGCACGTCCAGCAGCGCCATGTCGATGTACTGGCCGTTGCCGTCGCGGTCGCGCTGGGTCAGCGCGGCGAGGATGGCGATGGTGGCGTACATGCCGGTCATCAGGTCGGTCAGCGCGACGCCGGCTTTTTGCGGGCCGCCGCCGGGCAGGTCGTCGCGCTCGCCGGTCACCGACATCAGCCCGCCCATGCCCTGGATCAGGAAATCGTAGCCGGCGCGGTGCGCGTACGGGCCGTCCTGGCCGAAACCGGTGACCGAGCAGTAGACCAGGTCCGGCTTGATGGCCTTGAGCGAGTCGTAATCGAGGCCGTAGCGTTTGAGCTGGCCGACCTTGTAGTTCTCCAGCACGACGTCGCAATGCTGGACCAGCTCGCGCAGCAGCGCCTGGCCCTCGGCGCTGGCGATGTCCATCGTGACCGAGCGCTTGCCGCGGTTGGCGGCCAGGTAGTAGGCAGCCTCGGTGGTGTCGTTGCCGTCGGCGTCCCTGGCGTAGGGCGGGCCCCAGGCGCGCGTGTCGTCGCCGGCGCCGGGACGTTCGATCTTGATGACGTCGGCGCCCAGGTCGGCCAGGTTCTGCGAGCACCACGGTCCGGCTAGCACCCGGCTCAGGTCGAGCACGCGGATATGGCTTAACGCTTTTTGAGCTGTCATGATATGTCTAACCTTTTGAGTAATCCTATCAGGCCGCCAGTGTAGTGTCTGGGCGGCATTCGTGATAGGGTTGGAGTTGGTTTTATAACAAATATTTATCCGCTGGAGGCAGAGCTATGTGGCCGTATCCTAAAATTGTTGCACATCGCGGCGGCGGAACGCTGGCGCCGGAAAACACGATCGCCGGCCTGCGCGCCGGCCTGGCCTACGGCTTCCATGCCGTCGAGTTCGACGTGATGCTGTCGCGCGACGGCATCGGCATGGTGATGCACGACGCCGACTTCGGCCGCACGGTGGCGGGCCGGGGCAGCGTGCCGGACACCGACGCCGTCGACCTGGCCACGATGGACGCGGGCGCCTGGTTCGGCCAGCAGTTCAAGGACGAACCGGTGCCGTACTACACGCAGTTCATCGACTACTGCAAGGTCCAGCGCATCTGGATGAACGTGGAAATCAAGCCGGCCGACGGTTTTGAAGTGGAGACGGGCCGCTGGGTGGCCAGGGTGACGCGCGACAGCTATGCCGACGAGATCGCCGCAGGCGACCCTGCCGCCGTCCCCTTGTTGTCGTCGTTCAGCTTCGACGCGCTGGCGGCCGCCCGCGACGCCGCCCCGGACCTGCCGCGCGGCTACCTGTTGGACCGGATTCCGGACGACTGGCAGGCGCAGGCGCGCGAATTGGCCGCAGTCGCCATCCACACCAACCACAAGCATTTGACCGGCGAACTGGCGCGGGCGATCAAGGCCGCCGGCTATGGCTTGTTTTGCTACACCGTCAACGATCCCGAGCGGGGCAGGGAGATCCTGTCCTGGGGCGTGGACGGCTTTTGCACCGACCGCATCGATTTGATCGGGCCAACGTTTGCCTAACAGCCAGCCCGGCAACCCTTCCCCTGGCGGGGTCATATATAATCAACCCTTTGCATTTGCCAGCTACCCTGCTCACGACATGAAATCAACTGAAATCCGCGAGAAATTCCTCAAGTTTTTTGAATCCAAGGGTCATTCGATTGTCCGTTCCAGCTCCCTGGTACCTGGCAACGACCCGACCTTGCTGCTGACCAATAGCGGCATGGTGCAATTCAAGGACGTGTTCACCGGCACCGACAGCCGCCCGTACACCCGCGCGACGTCCGTGCAGCGCTGCGTGCGCGCCGGCGGCAAGCACAACGATCTGGAAAACGTCGGCTACACCGCGCGCCACCACACCTTCTTCGAAATGCTGGGCAACTTCAGCTTCGGCGACTATTTCAAGCGCGACGCCATCAACTTCGCCTGGGAACTGCTGACCAAGGTCTACGGCCTGCCGGCCGACAAGCTGACCGTCACCGTCTACATGGAAGACGACGAGGCCTACGACATCTGGGCCAACGAAGTGGGCGTGCCGAAAGAGCGCATCATCCGCATCGGCGACAACAAGGGTTCGCGTTACGCTTCGGATAACTTCTGGCAGATGGCCGACACCGGCCCGTGCGGTCCGTGCACCGAGATTTTCTACGACCACGGCGCCGACATTCCAGGCGGCCCGCCAGGCTCGCCGGACGAGGACGGCGACCGCTTCATCGAAATCTGGAACCTGGTGTTCATGCAGTTCAACCGCGATGAAGCGGGCGTGATGCACAAGCTGCCGAAGCCGTGCGTCGACACCGGCATGGGCATGGAGCGCCTGGCCGCCGTGCTGCAGCACGTGCATTCGAACTACGAGATCGACCTGTTCCAGGCCCTGATCAAGGCCGCCGCGCGTGAAACCGGCGCCACCGACCTGGAAAACAAGTCGCTGCGCGTGATCGCCGACCACATCCGCGCCTCCGCGTTCATGATCGTCGACGGTGTCATTCCGGGCAGCGAAGGCCGCGCCTACGTCCTGCGCCGCATCATCCGCCGCGCGCTGCGCCACGGCCACAAGCTGGGCCAGACCAAGCCGTTCTTCTACAAGCTGGTGGCCGACCTGGCGATCGAGATGGGCGGCGCCTATCCGGAGCTGGAAGAAGCCAAGGACCGCGTCGCGCAAATGTTGAAGGCCGAGGAAGAGCGTTTCGGCGAGACGCTGGAAACCGGCATGAAAGTGCTGGAAGCCCAGCTGGCCAAGGACAGCACCGGCATCGACGGCGCCACCGCCTTCACGCTGTACGAAACCTACGGCTTCCCGCCGGACCTGACGGCCGACATCTGCCGCGAACGCAACATCACCTTCGACCAGGAAGGCTACGACGCCGCCCTGAAGGAAAGCCAGGAGCTGTCGCGCAAAGGCGGCAAGTCCATCAAGGACAGCAAGGTCGAATACTCGGGCGAGAAGAACAAATTCGTCGGTTACGACAACCTGAGCCACGCCACCAGCAAGATCGTGGCGCTGTACACGGGCGGCACCTCGGTGAAAGAACTGACGGCCGGCCAGTCGGGCATCGTGGTGCTGGACACCACGCCGTTCTACGCCGAGTCGGGCGGCCAGGTCGGCGACCAGGGCGTCATCAGCGCCGGCGCCGCCGCGTTCAACGTCGACGACACGCTGAAGATCCAGGCCGACGTGTTCGGTCACCATGGCACCTTGGCCGCCGGTTCGCTCAAAGTCGGCGATGCGGTCAGCGCCGACGTCGACCAGGGCAAGCGCGCGCGCACCATCCGCAACCACTCGGCGACCCACCTGATGCACAAAGCCCTGCGCGAAGTGCTGGGCGGCCACGTGGCGCAAAAGGGCTCGCTGGTCGACGCCGACAAAACGCGTTTCGACTTCAGCCACAACGCGCCGCTGACGGCCGAGCAGATCGCCGAAGTGGAGGCGAAGGTCAATAAAGAGATCCTGGAAAACCACGCGACCAAGGCGCAGCACATGTCGTTCGACGACGCCGTCAAGCATGGCGCGATGGCGTTGTTCGGCGAGAAGTACGGCGACGAAGTGCGCGTGCTCGACATCGGCACCTCGAAAGAGCTGTGCGGCGGTGTCCACGTGCAGCGCACCGGCGACATCGGCCTGTTCAAGATCATCTCGGAAAGCGGCGTCGCCGCCGGTATCCGCCGCGTCGAAGCGGTGACCGGCGAGGGCGCGCTGGCGCTGGTGCAGTCGATGAACCGCCGCCTGCTGGAAGCTGCGGCCGCGCTGAAGTCGAATCCCGAGGAACTGACCGCGCGTATCGGCCAGGTGCAGGACCATGTCAAGGCGCTGGAGAAGGAACTGGCGGCGCTGAAGTCGAAGCTGGCATCGGGGCAGGGCGACGAGCTGGTCACGCAAGCGGTGGACGTCAACGGCATCAAGGTGCTGGCGGCAACGCTGGACGGCGCCGACGTGGCCCGCCTGCGCGAGACGATGGACAAGCTGAAGGACAAGCTGAAGACCGCCGCCATCGTGCTGGCGAGCGTCGCCGACGGCAAGGTCAGCCTGATCGCCGGCGTGACGGCGGACGCCACCTCCAAGGTCAAGGCCGGCGAGCTGGTGAACTTCGTTGCACAACAAGTGGGCGGAAAAGGCGGCGGCCGCCCCGATATGGCGCAGGCCGGCGGCACCGATCCGAGCGGTTTGCCAGCCGCGTTGGCTGGTGTGGCCGCGTGGGTAGGCGAACGTGCGTCGAAGTAACTAAAGTGGCTTGCAGCCTGCAACCACGGCTGTAATGCAGCACCGATGCGGCCCGCGTGTCAAGCGCGGGCCGCTGTTGTTTAAGCAGACTTGTTGTGAAATCGCAAGTTCCCGTTGCGAACTTGCAACGCGCAATGAACTATTTTGGTGCAGCGCGTCAAGCTCCACAAATTGGAGTAGTATTGCGAAAGTGCTTAACCAACTAGCGGGTTCTTGATGACTGACACGATACTTGAAAACGAAATCATGGAATTCCATAAAGAACTCGACGCGCGCGGCTTAAATTGCCCACTGCCGATTCTTAAGGCTAAAAAGGCCTTGTCCGAGCTGCAAAGCGGCGAAGTGCTGCGTATTATGGCAACCGACCCCGGTTCCGTGCGCGACTTCCAGGCGTTCGCCAAACAAACCGGCAACGCGCTGCTGTCCCACGTGCAAACCGGACGCGAATTCGTCTTTTTGATGCAGCGCAAATAAGCGCCAGCCATCCCCGTTGCATTTCTCCCGTAGAACCACCGTCTAGGAAAACTGATTTTTAGACGGTTTCTACTAGCGAAAAATCGCACGATCGTGCTTTAATTTCTTGTGCGCGGTGGATTTCTCATATAATCTAGCCCACATTTAGTCCCGAACATTTATACATTTTCCCAAAGGCACAGCTATGAAAGTCTTGGTACCCGTCAAACGCGTGGTCGACTATAACGTCAAGGTTCGCGTCAAGTCCGACGGCACTGGCGTCGATATCGCCAACGTCAAAATGTCGATGAACCCTTTCGATGAGATCGCGCTGGAAGAGGCGATGCGCCTGAAGGAAGCCGGCAAGGTCACCGAAGTGGTGGCGGTGTCGTGCGGCGTGACCCAGTGCCAGGAAACCCTGCGTACCGGTATGGCGATCGGTGCCGATCGCGGCATCCTGGTCGAGACCTCGGTCGAGCTGGAGCCGCTGGCCGTCGCCAAGCTGCTCAAGGCGCTGGCCGACAAGGAACAGCCGCAGCTGATCATCCTGGGCAAGCAGGCGATCGACGACGACTCCAACCAGACCGGCCAGATGCTGGCGGCGCTGCTGGGTTGGCCGCAAGCGACGTTCGCGTCGAAAGTGGTGCTGGAAGACGGCAAAGTGACCGTCACCCGCGAAGTGGACGGCGGCCTGGAAACCCTGGCGCTGACCCTGCCGGCCATCGTCACCACCGATCTGCGCCTGAACGAGCCGCGCTATGTGACCCTGCCGAACATCATGAAGGCGAAGAAAAAGCCGCTGGACGTGACCAAGCCGGAAGACCTGGGCGTCGATGTGACCCCGCGCCTGAAAACCCTGAAAGTCGTCGAGCCAGCCAAGCGCTCGGCCGGCATCAAGGTCCCGGACGTCGCCACCCTGGTCGCAAAACTGCGCACCGAAGCCAAAGTCATCTAAAGGAACAATCATGGTCGCATTAGTCATCGCAGAACACGACAACGCCAGCCTGAAGGGCAGCACCCTCCACACCGTGACCGCGGCCGCCCAATGCGGCGGCGACGTGCACGTGCTGGTCGCAGGTTCCAACGCCGGCGCCGCAGCCGCAGCCGCCGCGCAAATCGCCGGCGTGTCGAAAGTCATCGTGGCCGACGCCGCGCATTTCGCCGACGGCCTGGCCGAGAACGTCGCCGAGCAAGTGCTGGCGCTGGCCGGCTCGTACAGCCACATCCTGGCGCCGGCCACCGCCTACGGCAAGAACATCCTGCCGCGCGTGGCCGCCAAGCTGGACGTCGCGCAGATCTCCGAAATCACCAAAGTGGATTCGCCGGACACCTTCGAGCGTCCGATCTACGCCGGTAACGCCATCGCCTACGTGCAATCGTCGGACAAGATCAAGGTCATCACCGTGCGCTCGACCGGCTTCGACGCCGCCGCCGCCACCGGTGGTTCGGCCGCGACCGAGACCGTCACCGCCGTCGGCGACTCGGGCAAGTCGAGCTTCGTCGGCCGCGAGCTGGCCAAGTCGGACCGTCCTGAACTGACCGCCGCCAAAGTCATCGTCTCCGGTGGCCGTGGCATGGGTTCGGGCGACGCCTTCAAGATCCTGGAGCCGCTGGCCGACAAGCTGAACGCGGCCATGGGCGCCTCGCGCGCAGCGGTCGACGCCGGCTACGTGCCGAACGACTGGCAAGTGGGCCAGACCGGCAAGATCGTCGCGCCGACCCTGTACATCGCCGTCGGTATTTCCGGCGCGATCCAGCACTTGGCCGGCATGAAGGATTCGAAGACCATCGTCGCGATCAACAAAGATCCGGAAGCACCGATCTTCTCCGTGGCCGACTACGGCATCGTTGGCGATCTGTTCGAAATCGTGCCGCAACTGGTCGCAGAACTGGGCTAATACAGCCTGAGCGCACCCGAGCCACGCTGATCCGGCACCGCCGGATTGCCGTGGCTTTTTTCTTGGAGACATAAGATGCCCTATCAAGCACCCCTGAAAGACATGCTGTTCGTGATGAACGAGCTGGCGGACCTGGCCGGCGTCAACGCGCTGCCGGGCAACGAAGACGCGACCCCCGACACGGCCGAAGCCATCCTGGAGGAGAACGCGAAATTCGTCAGCAACGTCATCGCGCCGTTGAACCATCCGAGCGACAAGGAGCCGAGCCATTGGCACGACGGCCAGGTGACCACGTCCAAGGGCTTCAAGGAGGCCTTCAAGGCGTTCGGCGAGGCCGGCTGGCAGGGTGTGCAGCATCCGGTGGAGTTCGGCGGCCAAGGCTTGCCCAAGCTGCTGGCGACGCCGTGCATCGAAATGCTCAACGCGGGCAGCATCTCATTCGCGCTGTGCCCGTTGCTGTCGGATGGCGCGATCGAAGCGCTGCTGACGGCCGGCAGCGACGAGCAGAAAGCCATCTATCTGGAAAACCTGGTCTCGGGCAAATGGACCGGCACCATGAACCTCACCGAGCCGCAAGCCGGCTCCGACCTGGCCGCCGTGCGCACCCGCGCCGTGCCGCAGGGCGACGGCACCTACAAGGTGTTCGGCACCAAGATCTTCATCACGTACGGCGAGCACGACTTTTCCGAAAACATCGTCCACCTGGTGCTGGCGCGCACGCCGGATGCGCCGGCTGGCGTAAAGGGCATTTCGCTGTTCATCGTACCGAAGTTCCTGGTCAACGCCGACGGCTCGATCGGTGAGCGCAACGACGCCCATTGCGTCTCGCTCGAACACAAGCTCGGCATCAAGGCCAGCCCGACCGCCGTGCTGCAATTCGGCGACCACGGCGGTGCCATCGGCACCCTGGTCGGCGAGGAGAATCGCGGCCTGGAATACATGTTCATCATGATGAACGCGGCGCGCTTCGGCGTTGGCCTGCAGGGCATCGGCCTGGCCGAGCGCGCGTATCAAAAGGCGGTGGCGTTCGCCAAGGACCGCGTGCAGTCGCGCGATCTGGCCGGCTCGGCCGGTCCGGTAGCGATCATCCATCATCCGGACGTGCGCCGCATGTTGATGAACATGCGTTCGCAGACGGAGGCCGCGCGCGCGCTGGCCTACGTCGGCGCCGGCATCAGCGATGTCGCCCACAGCCATGCCGACACGGAAACGCGCAAGGCCAATCTGGCGGTGTACGAATATCTGGTGCCGATCATCAAAGGCTGGTCGACCGAGATGTCGCAGGACGTCGCGCGCGACGGCGTGCAGGTGCATGGCGGCATGGGCTTCATCGAAGAGACCGGCGCGGCGCAGCACTATCGCGATTCGAAGATTTTGACGATCTACGAGGGCACGACGGCGATCCAGGCCAACGATCTGGTCGGCCGCAAGACCGTGCGCGACGGCGGCGCTGTCGCCAAGGGCATCATCGCGCAAGTGCGCGCGACCGAAGCGGAGCTGGCCGCCGGCGGCTCGGCCGACTTCAAGGCGATCCTGGCGCAGCTGTCGGCTGGCAGCAAGGATCTGGAGGCGGTGGTGGAGTACGTCGTCGCCAACATGAAGAGCGACATCAAGGGCGTGTTCTCGGGCAGCGTGCTGTATTTGAAGCTGGCTGGCATCGTGCTGGGTGGTTGGCAGATGGCGCGCGCGGCGGTGGTCGCGCAGCGCAAGCTGGACGCCAACGAAGGCGACGCCGGCTTCTACAAAGCCAAGATCGCCACCGCGCGCTTCTTCGCCGACCACATCCTGTCGCAATCGTCGGGCTTGCGCACGGCCATCATCGACGGCAGCGCGGGCGTGCTGGCGTTGAGCGAAGACCAGTTCTGAGCCCGCATTATTCGTTGACGTCAAATTTGACGTGGAGACACGTAGGGCGGATTAGCGCAGCGTAATCCGCCATGCATGCGCCGCCGACGGCTCATCGATGGCCGATTACGGCGTTCCGCCTAATCCGCCCTACGTGGAACCGCAGCTACGGCTTCTTCACTGGAATTGAATCCATTTTCGTGCGCGTTGCGTAAAACGAGGATGTTCACAGTGAGGTCTGCCATGAAATCCATCGTTATCTCCCCCATCAAAAATAGCCGTAAAGCCTACGCCGTGAAACGCATGAACGAGGCTGCCCGCCGCATGCTTCAAGCAAGAACGGCCGCCGAGGAAATCACCGCCGGCCACTGGGTCCTGGCCTGGGCCGTCGCCGCGGGCGCGCGCCCATCAGCCCGCTCGGTACGCGAAGCGGAAGCGGCCATTTCAACACTGGTCGAATTCCGCCTTCATTAATGGACTAGAGTTCCTGCCCGAACATGATGCGGTGGCCGTCGATGGTGCGAACACCAAACTCGCGCATGCCCCACGGCTTGTCCGCCAGCGTCTGCGTGAACTCGGCGCCGGCGGCCTGATACTCCGCAAACAGGGCGGTGGCGTCCGACACCGTCACATACCCATACCACGAATGGTCGCCCAGCTCCGCCGGCGGAATGGCGTCCGTGCACTCGCCGAGCATCACGCGAAAGCTGCCACGGGACAGAAACGTCCAACCGGGCGCCGTGAAGTCTATCTCCAGACCAAGCACCGAAGTGTAGTAGTGCGTGGACTTGGCCAGGTCAAGCACGGCAAGCGTGAATCTGACATGGGTGAAATCTGACATATGGGTCTCCTTATCGAATCGTTGTTGACGCCGTCACGCCGGCGTGCCCATCACGTCCACAATCGCCTGATACACCCGCACCGGTTCCTCGGCGATACGGTTGAGCACGTAGAGGAAATGCTCTTCGCCGAAGACCACGTATTCGCGGGTGGGGAAGCCGCGCGCCTTGAGCCCTGCGATGTTTTCTGTGCCGAGGCCGATCAAGGATTCGAATTCATACCAGCGCGGATCGATCCGCTCCTTCAGAATCAGTTCGCTGAGGTCGGCCTGGATCGCGTGGTCGTGCGTGGCGATCGAGCACTTGTGGCCGCTCAGCAGCAGTTCGCCCGCGTACCGGCGATACGCGGCCGCCAGCTCGGGGCTGTTGCGGTCGTAGGAAATCTCCGCCGACTCCAGAAACGCGCCTTTGACCAGTCGTATGCGGCCGGGAATCTTCATCAACTGCGGCAGGTCGCGCGCGGTGCGATGGCGCTTGGCCGGCACCGTGATGCCGACGTTGTGCAAGCCGTCCTCCTTGTGCAGCCGCGCGTAGACGGCGTAGATGTCGTCGGCGCGGTCGGCGCCTTCCATCGAGATCATCACCTCGCGGTTGATTTCCGCCGCCGCCAGCGCCACCCGGCGCAGATTCCGGTAGCCCAACTCCAGGTCCACCATCGAGCCGACGTGCGACAGGTCCAGCGAGATCGAGCAGTTCAGATTGCGCTGGCCGACCGCGCGCGTGAGTTCCATGAACACCTCCGTCTCGGCCATCGCGAACGCTTCGTCGCGCACGCTCTCGCCCATGTATTCGACCGACGCCGCGTGGCCTTGCGCCACGATGCTTTCCACCCGCGTCAACGCCTCCGCGACCGTCTGGCCCGCCACGTAGCGCTGCGAGACTTTGTGCATGTAGGCGCGCAGCAGCGGGTCGTTGCAGAATTTTTCCTTGGCCGATTCGTCGAGCGCCAACGCGCGCAGCGCCGTCGCGGCTTGATCGACGAGGCCTTGCCATTGGGCGGGGAAGGTTGGTGCGGACACGGCGTCTCCTGAAGTGGTGGAATAAACAACACATTGTGTCATAGCGACGGCGGCTCGTCCAAACGGTGGCGCATCGCTGTCGCTGCGAAACTGATGATTGCGCAATCTCAGGCGCGCGAATATACGCCAGAAAACGCCCTTATTGCTGTATTTTTTTGGCAACTTAGTTCAAATTAAACGATTGACGAAGTTGTTATAAAGGCAGAACATCCAAAAATGATTGCGCATAACATTTGTCTTGTTAGGAGGTTGATAGTCACTAAAAGTAACAAAAATTGGTAGAGGAAAACATAAAATAATGCGCCCAAGGCGCGCACCCCACAGGCAGCGATGCCGGGTAGAGGAGACAGTATGGACAGTAAGTTGATCGGCGCGCCACGGCGCGGACCAGGCTTGGGCGGATGTATTGCCGCCACCGTCGTAGCAGGCCTCATTTCAAGCGCGCATGCGCAGACCACCCCGGCGCCGGCGGTTGCGCCGGCCTCGTCGCCGGCCCCGGCGCCCGAGCCGGACGACGACAAGGACGCGAAGCAGCCGGTCAAGCCGACCGTGGTCATCAGCGGCTACCGCAGTTCGCTGGCGCTGTCCGCCAACGAGAAACGCGAGAACATCGGCCTGAGCGATACCGTGTTCTCCGAAGACATCGGCAAATTCCCGGACCCCAACATCGCCGACGCGCTGGCCCGCGTGCCCGGCGTCACCGTCCGCCGCGCCGAGATCGACGGCGAGGGCCTGAACATTTCCATTCGCGGCATGGGCTCGGCCTTTACCCGCGTGCTGCTCAACGGCGCGCCGATGGCGTCGGCGTCGGCCGGCAGCTGGGGCGGCTCGATCAGCGCCAACCGCGAAGTCGACATGGACTTCCTGCCGTCCGAGCTGTTCCGCAGCGCCAGCGTCTACAAGAGCCAGCAGGCCAGCCTGATCGAGGGCGGCATCGCCGGCACCGTCAACATGCGCAGCGTGCGGCCGTTCGACAAGAGCGGCTTCCGCTCGGCGTTCACGCTCAGCGGCAACTACCGCGAGCAGAACGGCAAGATGGGCGCCACCGGCTCCGGCCTGATCAGCAACACCTGGACCAGCAACGCCTGGGGCAAGTTCGGCCTGCTGGGCGGCGTGGCCTTCGGCGACACCAAGTACAAGACCGACGGCTTCCAGTCGGTCGACATGCGCAACTTCCAGCTGAAGTCGTTCCAGGCCAATGCCGCAGACAAGCCCAACAGCACCGGCGGCGGTTCGCAATCGACGCCGGACACGGTGCCGTCGGGCCTGGCGCTGAACGACTTGCCCGAGTACGCCCGTTCCATCCTGGTGCCGGGCAAGCAGATCGACCGAGCGATGCTGCTCGCGCTCAATCCCGGCGCCACCATCCAGCAGATCGACAACGCGCTGATGGCCCGCCTGGGCCGCCATCTGGTGTATGAGGGCGAGCGCAAGCGCATCGGCGAAGTGCTGAGCATGCAGTGGCAGCCGAACGACAAGTGGGACGTCTACCTCGACCTGGTCGCCGCCCAGAAGCGCAACAAGATGACCTACCAGGCGATGAACGCCGGCACCCGCGCCAACACGGTGATTCCGATCGGCATGGAGTTCGACCGCAGCGATTGCACCGTCGGTTGCGTGCTCAACAAGGCGATCTTCGCCAACACCTTCTGGTCCTTGGAATACCGGCCCATGGAGGAGAAGACCAAGTTCCACAGCGTCAACCCCGGCTTCGAATTCCGGCCCACCGACAAGCTGACCATCGACGCCCACTTCAACGCCACCAACAGCACCTTCTACCGCGACATGCCGACTGTGCTGTTCGCCACGCGCTCGCCCAACTCGGTGATCAACTATGACAACACCCAGCCGGGCCTGCCGCCCAGCTACAGCGCCAATCTGGATATCAACGATCCGGCCAACTTCGGCTGGTACCAGGGCGGACAGGGCTTGTCGGGCCTGCGCATGGACCTCTACGAGCGCAACAACACCACGCGCGGCACGCGCCTGAACCTGAACTGGGGCGACAACGACTTCAGCATCAAGTTCGGCGGTGCCTACGACGACATCAAGCGCCGCTACCGGGGATTCTCCGTGGCCGACGCCTGGATGAACGTGGCCTGTGGTAACAACGTCAGCGTGCGCTACGCCGCGCCCAACACGCAGCTGCGCACGCCCGGTTGCGATGGCCGCAGCACGCCCGGCCCGATCACCGACGCGGCCACGGCCTATCCCGGCTACGGCACCGGCTCGACCAGCGGCATGACCGCGCCGCTGACCTATCTGGGCTCGGTGGTGCCGAACGCCGCCGTGAGGAATTACGTCAATCCGTCCAGCAACGGCTTCATCACCGTCGATTGGCCGAAGTTCGCGCAGGACACCGACTATCAGTACTTCCGCGATAACATCTACAAGGGCTTCAACAATGGCAGCGGCGGCTATATCCGCGAGGCGGTGAGCGCGTTCTACACCGAAGTCAACGGCCGCAACCAGGTCTTCGGCCGCACCTTGCGCTACAACGCCGGCGTGCGCTACGCGCGCACCAAGCAAACCATCGGCGCGCTGAGCGTCGGCGCCGATCCCCGCAACGCGAACCTGCGCAACGGCGGTCTGTACGACAACATCAGCGTGTGGGCGTACGAGTCGACCACCTACAGCAACACGTTGCCGTCGGCCACCATGGCCTATAACCTCACGCCGTCGGTCATCGCACGCCTGTCGGGCTCGAAATCGCTGACGCGCGCCAACCCCGCCGACCTGCGCCAGACCCAGCTGACGGTCGGCGACCAGGGTATGCGCCAGGGCAACCTCACCAATCCCAACCTCAAACCGTTCGAGGCCAACAACCTCGATCTGGGACTGGAGTATTACATCACCCGCGAGGCTTACGTGTCGGTCAGCGGCTTTGCCAAGGACATCATCAGCCGGCCGGGGCAGCGGGTCACCACCTACACGCTGGCGCAACTCGACGCGCGCTTCGGCACCCTCGGCCTGACCGACGCGCAACAGCAGTCGGTCAACGCCAGCGGCGGGCGCGACAAGCATCTGATCGAGATTTCCGAACCCTACAACATCGACACCAAGCTCAAGGTGCGCGGGGTGGAAGTGACCTGGCAGCAACCGCTGGACATGTTGCCGGTCAAGGGCTTCGGTCTCGCGGCCAACTTCACCTACGCCAAGCAGAAGGACGAGGCGGCCAACGCGCCGCCGGTGGCCGGCGTTCCGCCGCGCACCAACAACCTGACTTTGTACTACGAGCGCAACGGGCTGAACGTGCGCGTCGCGCGCCAGTACACGGCGGCCCACGTCGTCAACACCGGCACCGGCCTGACGGTCCCCGGCGGCGCGTATGCGTACACCACGGAGCGCTCTCAGGTCGATTTGTCGGTCGGCGCCAATCTGAAGCAAATGTTCAATTTCCGCTACAACACCGATCTGACGTTGAGTGTGTGGAACGCGAACAAGGCGATCAGCCGCACCTACACGCAGTTCAGCAACGCGGTGGCCGACGAGTACAAGCCCGGCGCGGCCTACACCCTGTCGCTGCGGACGACGTTCTGATGACGGCCCGGCTCACGCATCATCGGCTCGTCGTGCGGATCTTTTGCGCGGCGTTGCTGGCGACCGCGCCGGGCCTGCCTTCGGCGCAAGCCGGAAAGCAGGTCAAGGCGCAGGCCAAGGCGCCGGCGCACCCCCAGCCCAGGACCTGGACCGCCGACAACGGCAACGGCACCTTCACCAATCCATTGTTCTATGACGAGTTCTCCGATCCGGATCTGATCCGCGTCGGCGACTGGTTTTATATGACCGGCACCACCATGCACGCGATGCCCGGTCTGCCGGTGATGCGGTCGAAGGACCTGGTCAATTGGGAGTTCCTCAGCTACGCCGCGACCAAGCTGGATTTCGGTCCGCAGTTCCGGCTGGAGGACGGCAAGGAAATATATGGGCAGGGGATCTGGGCGCCCAGCCTGCGCTTCCATAACGGCACTTTCTATATCTTCACCAACATCAACCGCCGGGCGACGCAGGTCTACTCCGCGACCGATCCGCGCGGACCGTGGAAGCATCACGAGATGCGACGCAGCCTGCACGACTTGTCGGTGCTGTTCGATGACGATGGCAAAGCTTACGCTGTCTGGGGACACCAGACCATGCAAGTTGCCCGCCTCAACGACGATCTGACCGACATCGTGGCCGGCTCCGAAAAGACCTTGTTCGACAAGGACGACGGCATGGGGGAGGGCGCGCACTTCTATAAAATCGACGGCAAGTATTACATCCTCAGCGCCAACTACGCCGGCGGATTCCGCATGCCGGCCGCGCGCGCCGACAACGTCTACGGCCCCTACGAGGTGAACCGGGCTATCAGCATGGACGAGGGCTTCGGTCTGGCGCGCGGCAACCGCATGAAGGAAGCCAAGCCGCCGTTCGTCATCGACCGGCCCAAGCCTGGGTCCGGCGACGCCACGACCTTGCACCAGGGCGGCATCGTGCTCACGCCGGCGGGCGAATGGTGGGGCTTCTCGATGATGGACTACAACTCGGTCGGACGTCTGACCGGCCTGTCGCCGGTGACGTGGAAAGATGGCTGGCCGTACTTCGGCCTGCCGGGCAATCCGGGGCGCAATCCGCGCACCTGGGTCAAGCCGAAGACCGCCGTTCCCCAGCCGATCCGCGTGCCGTACGAGCGCAGCGACGACTTTTCCGGCGATAGGTTGAAGCCGATCTGGCAATGGAACCACGTGCCGGTCGAGAACAAATGGTCGCTGACACAGCGGCCGGGTTTCCTGCGCCTGCATTCCCTGCCCGCGACATCGTTTTGGGACGCGCGCAATAGCCTGACCCAGCGCGCCATCGGGCCGGTATCGTCGCCAACGGTCGCGCTGGATCTTGCGGGGCTCAAAGAGGGCGACATCGCCGGCCTTGGTCTGCTCAATTTGCCCCACGCCACGCTCGGCGTCGAAAAAACCGCCGAAGGCTTGAACATCGCGCTATTCGACCAGATCAGCGGGCAGGCCACACGGATTGCGCTTGACGCCAAACGAATCTGGCTGCGCGCCGACTGTGACTTTCTGGCCGAGCAGGCGAGATTCAGCTATTCGGTGGACGGCAAGCGTTTCGTCGACATCGGCGGCCTCTGGCCCATGGTGTTCCAGCTCAAGACGTTCCAGGGCGTGCGCTATGCGCTATTTCATTACAACGTCACCGGAGTGGAAGGTGGCTACGCCGATTTCGACAGCGTCGACATCGCGGAGCCGATGCCGCGCGGTTTGATGCGTGCGATTCCTTTTGGCAAGTCCATTAGCTTGGCCTCTTACAAAGCCGAAACCGGCCTCGCCGTCGCGGGAGAAAGGCTGGCCGCATCCGCGCCGACAACGTTCAAGGTGAAGGATATGGGGCTGGGCCGGGTCGCCCTGGCATCGGGAGTGCGTTATCTGGTGGTGGACAAGGAGGGCGGTGTCAGCCTGCGGGCTGGCAAGCCCGGCGCGGCGCAAAGCTTCCAGTGGATGGAAACGCCGACGGGGGAGTTGGTGCTGATGTCGCTCGCGAACAATCGCTACCTGCGCATCGATCCGAAGACAGGAACTCTGGTCGCGAACAGCCCGGGACCGCTGCCGGACGGCGGCGATGGCGTGCGATTCATCTGGTCGCACGCCAAATAACCCTCGGGGGTCAGTGCCGACATTCGGACACGGACACAACCATTACTTGGTTCAGCCCGTGTCCGAATGTCGGCACTGACCCCGCTGGCGTGTCCGAATGTCGGCACTGACCCCGCTGGGGTTAGCGGCGGACGATGCCGCCGTTCGAGCGCTTGACCTGGTCGCCCTTCATCATGCCCGGGTCTTCTTCGAAGACGTAGCTGTCGTGCTTGCCGTCTTCGTATTCGACGTTGACGGTCCACTGCTTGCTCGACCGCGCGTGCTCCTCGACCTTTTTGCCGGCGTAGGCGCCACCGGCGGCACCCGCCACGGTGGCGAGCTTGCGGCCACTGCCGCTGCCGACCTGGTTGCCCAGCAACGCGCCGGCGACGCCACCGGCGATCAGGCCGACGGCGCCGCCTTCACCCTTCTTTTCTCCCAGGACGACCGAGGTGACCCGGCCGCAGTCGACGCAGTTTGCGGCCGGCTTGGCCGTGCCGGCACTCTTATAGGCAGCCTTCGCCTGCGTGTTGGATTTGTTGAATTCGGACTTGGCGTCGCGCAGACATTGCATGCGGGCGCTCGATTCGGTTTCTTCGGCGCACAGTTTCTTGTCTTCCGCGTAGCGGGTGGCGATGCGCTTGGTTTCGGCGTTGTAGTGTTGTTTTGGAGTCTGGGCTTGCGCGGCGGACGTCAGGGCGGCCAGCGTGATCGCCAGCACAATTGAACGTTTATTCATAAGTAAGTCTCCTATTGTTGGCTTAGCCATAAGCGCCACCAGTGTACAGTAAGTCAAATAATCGTGAGATTGTGGCAATCAAGCCGGCGGCCCCGAGCATCATGGAGGCGACCAGGATGATGGCCAGCGGCCAGCGCGATTCGGATTGCTTGCCCGACGCCGGGTTGAAGCGCGCATCCCACTTCTCGTCGGCCATCAATCCGAGCACCAGCGCCTCCAGGAAACCGACCAGTCCGGAGATCATAATCGGCAGCACTTTATAGAAGCCGTCGGCGTCCGGCGCGCCCTTGGCGATCATCCAGGCCAGCGGCAGGCAGGCCAGATGCGCCCACAACCAAGGATCGCGCGGCCCGCGCAGGTATAAACGGTGCAGGCCGAGCCCGCCAAACAGGAAGGCCAGCAGGGCGGCGACGGTCTTGTTTTTGTGACGTGCGGAAGCGGCGGTGGCGGGCGCGGTGTGGTGCGGATTCGTCATGGTTATCGATTAAATAGCCGGAAAGCATGCAGTATCGGTCATAATATCGGCCCGGCCCACCTTTTTATCGCTGTGGCTATTGCCCCGTGCGCCGGAACGGGGGATAATCTTCGATTACCCCAATTCGCCCGATTATTTCATTAACGCTTGCTGCTTCGCGGCAAAGCGCGCTATAATTTGCGGCTTTTTCCGTCCTAGCACACTTTTTGGAAATATTATGGTCGTTATTCGTTTAGCTCGTGGAGGCGCCAAGAAGCGTCCGTTCTTCAACATCGTTGCAACCGACTCGCGCAATCGCCGCGATGGCCGTTTCATCGAACGCATCGGTTTCTACAACCCGATGGCGCAGGGTGGCGAAGTGCCACTGCGCATCACCGCTGACCGTCTGGCTCACTGGCAATCGGTTGGCGCACAACTGTCGCCTACCGTCGCTCGCCTGGTAGCGTCGAACAAAGCTGCTTAAGTCTGGCTGCTGGTTTGACCGATAAGAATGCATCCGGGGTGCAAGTCCCCGACGATCTGGCACAGGTAGGCTTTGTCTTCGGTGCTTACGGCGTCGCTGGCTGGGTGAGGATACGTCCTTTCTCGGAAGATGCGGATGCGCTCCTTTCGGTGAAAACCTGGTGGATCGACAAGCCAAGCGTGCACGAGGTCGAAGTCAAGCAGTCCAAACTGCATGGCGGCGACGTGGTCGCACAGCTGGTGGGAGTGACCGATCGGGACGTCGCAGAAGCGCTCAAGGGCGCCGCTGTTTCGGTTCCGCGCAGTTCGTTCCCGGCCTTGTCCGATGATGAGTTTTACTGGACCGAGTTGATTGGTCTGGATGTAGAGAATTTGCAAGGTGAGCACCTCGGTACGGTGACTGACATGATGAGCAACGGTCCGCAGTCGATCTTGCGCATCACGGCAGCCGTCGCTGAAGATGCGAATCCCGAAGTTGCGGCGCAAGAGCGCCTGATCCCGTTTGTCGAAGCGTTCATCATCAAGGTGGACAAGGCGGCCAGGAAGATCACCGTCGACTGGGGCCTTGATTACTAAAGAACATAAGGGCGGCCCGCCATGCAATTCGATGTCGTGACCCTGTTCCCCGAAATGTTCGCCGCACTGACGCAGTCGGGGGTCACCCGGCGCGCGTTCGAACAGAATAAATGTGGCTTGTCGTTGTGGAATCCGCGTGATTTCACCACCGATAATCACCGCACCGTGGATGACCGCCCCTATGGCGGCGGCCCCGGCATGGTGATGCTGGCCAAGCCCCTGGAAGCGACGCTCAACGCGGCGAAGCAGCGCCAGACCGATGCCGGTCTGCCCGCCCCCCGCGTGCTGTTCATGTCGCCGCAGGGCAAGCAGTTGACGCACGAGCGTGTCATGCAGCTCAAGCAGGAGCCCGGTCTGGTGATCCTGTGCGGCCGCTACGAGGCGGTGGACCAGCGTTTGCTGGACCGTTGCATCGACGAGGAAATCAGCCTCGGCGATTTCGTGCTGTCCGGCGGCGAGCTGCCGGCGATGGCTTTGATGGATGCCGTGATCCGCCAGATTCCCGGCGTGCTGAACACGGATGCGTCGGCGATCGAAGACAGTTTCGTCAACGGCCTGCTCGATTCGCCGCACTACACGCGGCCGGAAACGTACGAAGGGGTGGGCGTGCCGCCGGTGCTGATGGGCGGCAACCATGCCGAGATCGAAAAATGGCGCCGCCAGCGCATGCTGGAGGCGACCGCGCGCAAGCGCCCCGATCTGCTGGTCAAGGCGCGCGAAGGCGGCCTGCTGACCAAGCATGACGAGAAATTTTTGGCAGGTTTATAAAAACCTGTTGTTGTAGAAGCTTGCGGATATGTTGTCCGCCTGTTTAACCCCATCCTCTACTGGGCGAGTGTTTGAACAGCACTCATTGCGCGCCAGCACGATGGTTTTTGGAGTCTTAAAATGAATCTGATTCAACAACTCGAGCAAGAAGAAATCGCTCGTCTGGGCAAGAAGATCCCTGATTTCGCCCCTGGCGATACCGTGATCGTCAACGTCAACGTCGTCGAAGGCACCCGCAAGCGCGCCCAGGCATACGAAGGCGTCGTCATCTCCCGTCGTAACCGTGGCCTGAACTCGAACTTCATCGTTCGTAAGATCTCGTCCGGCGAAGGCGTCGAGCGTACGTTCCAGCTGTACTCCCCGCTGATCGCTTCGATCGAAGTGAAACGCCGCGGTGACGTACGTCGCGCTAAACTGTACTACCTGCGTGATCGTTCCGGTAAATCGGCACGTATCAAGGAAAAACTGCCAAACCGTCGCCCAGCGGCGAAAGCAACCGCAGCTTAATAGCCGCGCTTGTGTTTGGATGAAGGGGCACCACCTAACGGGGTGCCCTTTTTTTATATGGAGACAGCGTTGGCCAAACCGCTATTTGATCCGAAACTGCTGCCGATCGACGCCATCGCCGGCGAGCCGGCCATCGCCCGCGAGCGCCTGGTGCCGCAATGGCTGCGCAGCCGCTTCGCCGAGCAGCCGGTCTGGACGCCGGAGAGCACCGACGAGCGCAACCTGCAGCGCGCCGACGGCACGCCGGCCACGGCCGCCTCCGTGCTGATCCCGCTGGTGCTGCGCGAGACCGGCCTGACCATCCTGCTGACCCAACGCAATCCCGACCTGACCGACCATCCCGGCCAGGTCAGCTTTCCCGGCGGCCGCGCCGAATCCTACGACACCGGCCCGGTCGACACCGCGCTGCGCGAGTGCGAGGAGGAGATCGGCCTGGACCGCTCCCATGTCGACGTCATCGGCACCATGCCCGACTATTACACCGGCACCGGCTACCGCGTCACCCCCGTCGTCGGCCTGATCGCGCCGCCGTTCGAGCTGCGGGCCGATCCTTCCGAGGTGGCCGAGATCTTCGAAGTGCCCTTGGCCTTCCTGATGGACGGTTTGAACCACCAGCGCCTGTCGGCCCAAATTGCCGGCGGCGTGCGCAGTTTCTATGCCATGCCTTACGGCGAATACTACATCTGGGGCGCCACCGCCGGCATGCTGCGCAACCTGTTCCACTTCCTGCGCGCTTGATGTCCGAACTAATAAGTTTGATTCTCCCACCACGGTGGGTTATCGTAGCGGGCATCAAGGCGTCGCCGACCTAAAAAGGACCATTAATGACATTTCTTTCCATTTTATGCGCGCTGCTGCTCGAGCAAATGAAGCCGCTGCGCGCGGACAACCCGATCTACGCCGAGATCAAGAGCCTGGCGTTGCGGATGGAGACTTGGTTCAACGCCGGCCATTCGAGCCATGGCCGCCTCGGCTGGTTCCTGATGATGGCCATCCTGATGGTGCCGACCGCGCTGATCTACTGGGTGCTGAAGTATTACGATTGGTTCCTGGCCGCCTTCGCCTGGAACGTGCTGGTGGTGTACCTGACCCTCGGCTTCCGCCATTACAGCCACTATTTCACCTCGATCCAGCTGCATCTGAGCGCCGGCGACGACGCCGCCGCGCGCGCCTTGCTGGCCGAATGGACCAAGCAGGACACCGTCGGCATGGATGTCAGCGAAATCTCCCGCGTCGCCGTCGAGAAGGCGCTGATCACCACGCACCGCAGCGTGTTCGGCGTGTTCTTCTGGTTCCTGATGCCGCTCGGCCCGGCCGCCGCCGTCATGTACCGCGTGTCCGAATACCTGGCGCGCGCCTGGAATGAACCCGAACATATGCGCAACGAGGCGTTCGGCCAGTTCGCCGCCCGCGCGTTCTACTGGATCGACTGGATACCTGTGCGCTTGACGGCGGTGGCCTTCGCCGTGGTGGGCAACTTCGAGGATGCGATCTACGCGTGGCGCAATTTCGCCCACCGCTGGAATGACAAGGCGATCGGCATCATCCTGTCGGCCGGTGGCGGCGCCATGGGCGTGCGCCTGGGCACGCCGGCAGAGAACGCGGCCAAGGTGGTGCTGGTCGACGCCTCGACCGTGGACGTCAGCGACATGGAGCCGGACATGCTGCCGGGCGAGGAGCCGGGCATCCGCGCGCTGCAAAGCACGGTGGGCCTGGTGTGGCGCGCATTGTTGCTGTGGATGATGTTGCTATTGCTGTGCTCCGGCGCCGCCTGGCTCGGCGGGACGCCTTAAAACGGCCGAGAGCAGGGTACAATAGCGGTATTGCCTTGGTGCGGAATGATGAGTTTTCTGCACCAATTTGGTTATCCGCGAGGAAAGGTCGATTGAAATCAATGACTTACGTATTTAGGTCTTCTATAAGATATAATACGTAAGATTCTTCTAGAATGATATCCGCCCGGCGCACCTCGCCGGGACTTTCCACGCATTCTTGTTACCAACAAGTATCTACGCACAAGCCCCGCCCATGGCAGAGTCAGTTCAAAAACCGGCAGAACAGCAGGAATCGTTCTTCATCCTTGGCCTCACCAGCAATGGCAGGCAGTTCCGTCCCAGTGACTGGGCCGAGCGCCTGTGCGGTGTGATGTCCTGCTTCAAGCCGGAAGGCTACGGCGGCGGACGCGACTCCCACTTGCAGTTTTCGCCGTATGTCACGCCGACGGTGGTCAACGGCGTCAAGTCGGTGGTGGTCAACGGCAAGCTGCGCGCCCTGGAGCCGCTGGCGTATCACTTCGTGATCTCGTTCGCCAAGGATAACGACCTGCAGATGGTCGACGCCTGCCTGGTGCCGGAGAAGTAATACCGGCTCCACGGCGGCATGGAACCGCTGCCCAAACCACGGAATTACCAAACCACTGAAACACGTAGGGCGGATTAGCGTCAGCGTAATCCGCCAAGCTCCGTCGGCGGCGCATCCATGGCGGATTAGACGTATTCACGCGCAGCCGGCCGCCGCCCTTTAAGCCATCCCTCAGAAAAATTTCGTTTTTGCCACTACCCACGTCGGCGGGGTGGGGCTATGCTGCCTGTTCATCCGTTTTTAGCGAGACACCATGAACAACAGCCGTTTGAAACACGCCGTCGTCGCCAGCATGCTGCTGTGCGGCCTGTCCTTCGCCGCCACCGGCACCGCCTGGGCCGCGCCCGCGGCTGCCGCCACCGCCGCCGTCAAGCTGCCGGCCGGCGTCGTCAAGGGACCGTCGGTGGAAGGCATCACCGAATACCGGCTGCCCAACGGCTTGAAAGTGCTGCTGTTCCCGGACGCCTCCAAGCCGACGGTCACCGTGAACGTCACCTACCTGGTCGGCTCGCGCCACGAGAACTACGGCGAGACCGGCATGGCCCACCTGCTGGAGCACATGCTGTTCAAAGGCTCGCCGAAGAACCGCAGCATCCCGCAGGAATTCGCCAACCGCGGCATGGACTTCAACGGCACCACCTCCTTCGACCGCACCAACTATTACGAAGTGTTCCAGTCCAGCCCCGAGAACCTGAAATGGGCGCTCGACATGGAAGCCGACCGGATGGTGAACTCCTTCGTCGCGCGCAAGGACCTGGATTCGGAAATGACGGTCGTGCGCAACGAGTACGAGAGCGGCGAGAACAGCCCGTTCGGCGTGCTGCTCAAGCGCATGGAGAGCGTCGCCTACGACTGGCACAGCTACGGCCGCGACACCATCGGCAACCGCAGCGACATCGAAAACGTCAAGATCGAAAACCTGCAGGCCTTCTACCGCACCTACTACCAGCCGGACAACGCGGTGCTGCTGGTGGCCGGCAAATTCGACCCGGCGCAAACGCTGGCATGGATCAGTAAATCGTTCGGCGCGATCCCCAAACCCAAGCGCGTGCTGCCGCCATTCTGGACGGTCGAACCGACCCAGGACGGCGAGCGCAGTTTCGTCGTGCGCCGCAAGGGCGACATGCAGCTGGTGGTCCTCGGCTACAAGATCCCGTCGGCGCTGCAGGAGGATAGCGACGCCCTCAGTTTCATGTCCGAGATCCTCGGCGACACGCCGACCGGCCGCCTGCACAAGGCGCTGGTGGAAACCGGCAAGGCCGCGCAGGTGTTCAGCTTCGGCCAGACCGGCTACGCGCCCGGTCTGCAGTTGATCGGCGCCGTGGTCAAGGCCGGCGAGCCGCTGGAGCCGGTGCGCGACGCGCTGATCACGGCGGTCGAGAGCTTCGCCAAGACGCCGCCAACGGCCGAGGAAATGGAGCGGGTGCGCCGCAACGTCGCCAACGGCATCGAGAAGTCGCTCAACGATCCGCAAAAGGTCGGCGTGACCTTGTCGGAGGAGATCGCGCTGGGCGACTGGCGCCTGCTGTTCCTGGACCGCGACAAGCTGCCGACGATCACGCCGGAGCAGGTCAGCGCGGTCGCCGCGCGTTACCTGAAGCGCGACAACCGCACCGTCGGCACCTTCATCCCCGAGGACAATCCGCAGCGCGCCGAGATCCCCGCCGCGCCGACCGTCGCCGAGGTGATGAAAGACTTCAAGGGCAAGGACAGCGTGCTGACGTCGGAGGTGTTCGATCCGAGCCAGGACAACATCAACGCCCGCACCGAGATCAAGACCATCGGCGGCCTGCGGGTCGCGCTGCTGCCGAAGAAGAATCGCGGCGAGGCGGTCTCGGTCAACATGTCGCTGCACTGGGGCGATGAGAAAAATCTGTTCAACACCTCCATCGTCTCCGGCGCCGCCAGCGCGATGCTGATGCGCGGCACCGACAAGTTCACGCGCGAGCAATTGTCCGACGCCTTCGCCAAGTTGAAGATCTCCGGCGACCTGTATCACTTCGATACCACCGGCCCGAATCTGGACGCGGCGCTGCGGCTGGTCGCGCATGTGCTGAAGGACGCCAGCTTCCCGGCGGCGGAATTCGAGCAACTGCGCCAGCAATGGCTGGTCGGGATAGAAGCGTCGCGCAACGAGCCGCAATCCCTGGCCCGCACGGAAATGGACCTGTACTTCAACCACTACCCGAAAGGCGACGTGCGCGCGCCGATGTCGGTGGACGAGCAACTGGCGGCGGTCAAGGCGCTGAAACTGGAGGACGTGGTGGCCTTCCACCGCAAGTACTACGGCGCCAATCACGGCGAGATCGCCGTCGTCGGCGATTTCGACAAGGCCCTGATCAGCAAAACGATAGCGGACAGTTTCTCCGGCTGGGACAGCAAGGTCTCGTACGCTCCGGTCACCAGCGTCAACGTGGACAAGGCGCCGATCGTCAAAATGATCAACGCGCCGGAGAAGGAAAACGGCTTCTACACGGCGCGCCTGAACCTCGACTTGAACGTCAACGATCCCGACTATCCGCTGCTGGACCTGGCCAACTACATCTTCGGCGACGGCGGCTTGAAATCGCGGCTGATGGACCGCATCCGCCAGAAGGACGGCTTGTCGTACGGCGGCGGCACGGGCTTGCAGGCGGGCGAGATCGACCGCGCCGGCAGCTTCGACGTCAACGCCATCGCCGCGCCGCAAAACCTGAAAAAGCTGCAATCGGCGATCAGGGAAGAGCTGGACCGCGCGGTAAAAGAAGGCTTCACGGCGGCGGAACTGGCGGGCGCCAAATCGGGCCTGCTGCAGCAGCGCATCCAGAACCGCTCGAAGGACGAAGTACTGGCCGCCGGCTGGACGCGCAACCTGTACCTGAACCGCACCTACAGCTGGAGCAAGGAATACGAGGACAAGCTGAAGGCCGCGACCTTGGCGCAAGTCAACGCCGCCTTCCGCAAAGCCGTCGACCCGGCCAAGCTGACGGTGGTGGTGGCCGGCGACGAGTCCAAAGCCAAAAAATAAGGAATGTTCTGCATCATCTCCAATTATGTACTATCATTAGTTACATGAGACGAGACAGCAAACTATCCTCCATCCTGCACGTGCTGCTGCACATGGCGCACGCCGACCGGCCGTTCACCTCGGACGAGCTGGCCGGCTTCCTCGGCACCAACCCGGTGCTGGTGCGCCGCGTGCTGGCCGGCCTGCGCGAGCGCGGCTATGTCGGTTCCGACAAGGGCCACGGCGGCGGCTGGACCATCACCTGCGACCTGCGCCGCGTGACCTTGCGCGACATCTACGAGGCGGTCGGTTCGCCCACGGTGTTCGCGATGGGGAACCGCAGCGAACAACCCGAATGCCTGGTGGAGCGCGCCGTCAACGACGCGCTCTCCAGCGCCTTCGACGAGGCCGAGGCTTTGCTGATCGAGCGTTTCAAGGACGTCACGCTGGCCGATTTGTCGGCCCGCTTCAACGATGAATACGCCAAGCACAAAGGAGCCTCCCATGCACATCCCACATCCGAGCACTGAATTCGACGTCATCGTCATCGGCGGCAGCTACGCCGGCCTGTCCGCCGCGATGCAGCTGGCGCGCGCCCGCCGCCGCGTGCTGGTGATCGATGCCGGCCAGCGCCGCAACCGCTACGCCACGCATTCGCACGGCTTCCTCGGCCACGACGGCCGCGAGGCGGCGGCCATCGCCACCGACGGCCGCGCGCAGTTGATGAAGTATCCGACCGTGCGCTGGATCGAGGGCTCGGCGCAGCGGGCGGAGAAAGTGGAGCAGGGCTTCCGCGTGACCTTGCAGGATGGCGGCGCCTATAACGCGCAGCGGCTAGTGCTGGCCACCGGCGTGGTGGACGAACTGCCGCCGGTGCCGGGTCTGGCGGAGCGCTGGGGCGGCACGGTGTTCCACTGTCCTTACTGCCATGGATTCGAGCTGATGGAGGGGCGCATCGGCGTGCTGGTCACGGGGCCGTTGTCGATGCATCACGCCATGATGCTGCCCGATTGGGGGCGGGTCACGATGATACTCAATGGCGCCTTCGAGCCGGACGCCGAGCAGTTGGCGTCGTTGGAGAAGCGCGGCGTGGCGATCGAGCGTACGCCGGTCAAGGCGATCACCGGTCGGGCGACGGTTGAATTGCAGGATGGACGTTCACTGGAGATGGCGGGCTTGTTCGTCGTCAGCCGCACGCATAGTGGCAGTCCGATGGCAGAGCAGCTGGGGTGTGAGCTGGAGCAGGGCCCGATGGGCATGTATGTGCGCACCGACGCGATGAAGGCGACCAGCGTCGCCGGCGTGTACGCGTGCGGCGACGCGGCGCGCATGGCGGGGAATGTGGCGTTGGCGGCGGCCGACGGGACGCTCGCCGGCGTGTCGGCGCATCAATCGCTGATCTTCGGCGCCACCGCCGCAGCAGCGTAATTTTGTGGCGGCTCGCAGATGGCGGATTACGCGCTTCGCGCTAATCCGCCCTACGTGTATCCGTGGTAATGCGGGTTCTCGGGGCGCGGATCTCGCGGCGGCCACCGCAACACGATCATACGCGGAGACACGTAGGGCGGATTAGCGCAGCGTAATCCGCCACGCTCCGCCAGCGGCCATATTCCAGCCCTACACCGCATTCAGCTCCGCCACGAAATCATACAAGTCCCCGCGAAAATACGACCGGCAGAACTCCACCGCCCGGCCATCCCGCAAAAATCCCAAACGCTCCACCGCCAATCCCGCGTCGCCCGGTTTTGCCTGGAGCAGCGCCGCCTGCTCCTCATCGAGCAACAGCGCGCTCAATCGCTGGAGCGCGCGCACCGGCCGGTTGTGCGCGTGCTCCAGCGCCTCGTACATCGACACCTGTACCGACTCCAGCGACGGCAAGCACGTCGCGACAATGGTGGCGTACTCGATGCACATCGGGATCTCGTCCGCATACCGGATCCGGTGAAACCGGTACACCGCCGCCCCCGGACTAAGCCTTAACCGCAACGCCTCCTCCGGCGTCACCGTCCCCTCCGACCGCTTGAGCCACACGCTGCGCGGCGTGCGCCCGCGCGCCCGCATGTCTTCCGAAAACGACGTCAGCTTGGCGAAATTCTTTTCGATCCGCGTATTGATGAAGTTGCCCGACCCCGGCCGCCGCACCAGCAACCCCTCGTCGACCAACCCGTCGATCGCCTTCCTGACCGTGATGCGCGAGATCGACAGGTCGGCCGCCAGTTGACGCTCGGCCGGCAACGCCTCGTCCGGCCCGAACACCCGCTGGTCGATGGCCGTGCGCAGCGCGCGCTGAAGGCGCTGATAGAGCGGCTGGCTGCTGCCTTGCCCCAAGGTGTGCATGATCTCTGCAAGCGATGTCATCCGTTTCGTCTCCCTCGTCTCGGGCCGCCATAAATTGGTCTTTACCCGGTTGTTGCCATACCTGATCCGATAATACCAAAAAGAACCACCGTGCTGGTATCACACTGGTTTTACTGTGGACCGCACCGCCCCATAGATGCTCCCCTGCAACGAAGCGGAAATTGGTATGTGTACTTCGCACAACATATGAAAAAAATATGCCAATTGGTAGTATTCTGGTATTGGTACTGCGGTATATTGGCGTTGAATTGGTTTTGTATAAGGTTGTAAAAAAGGGATCTGCACGACATCGCGGCGGCGATGGCCGGGGAATCGATCGACGTTAAAACAGCACGGGCCTTTCCAAAAAAAACAGGCCGCAATCAAGGGGGAGTAAATGAAAGAGAATCTGCCAGGTAAGACGAACATGCCACGCAGCGCGGTCGAGCAGTTGACGCCGATCGCCGCGGCGGTGGGCCTGATGGTGCTGGGCATGTCGTGGTCGGCGCAGGCGCAAGCGCAGGCGCAGCAAGCGGCCGACGCCGGCAAGAAGGACGGCGAGGAAATGCAAACCGTGCAGGTGCAAGGCATTCGTGCGGCCCTGCAACAGTCGCTGAACCAAAAGAAAAACGCCGAGTCACACCTGGAGGTGATCACGGCCGAAGACATCGGCAAGATGCCCGATAAAAACGTCGCCGATTCCCTGCAACGCGTGCCTGGCGTCAACGTCAGCAACGCCGGCGCCAGCGAAGGCGGCTTCGACGAGAACGACCGCGTGTCGATGCGCGGCACCAATCCCAACCTGACCCAGACCCTGTTCAACGGCCACAACGTGGCTTCCGGCGACTGGTTCATCCTGAACCAGACCACCCAGGTCGGCCGCAGCGTCAGCTATACCCTGGTGCCGTCGGAGCTGGTCGGTTCGGTGGTGGTTCACAAGAGCTCGGAGGCGAGCCTGGTCGAGGGCGGCGTGGCCGGCTCGGTCAACATCATCAGCCGCAAGCCGCTCGAATTCAAGGAAAACTTCACCGGCGAAGTGTCGCTGGGCGCGGTGTACGCCGATTTGCCGAAGAAGACCGATCCGCAATTCAGCGCCTTGTTGAACTGGAAGAACGAGCAGAAGACCTTCGGCGCCTTGCTGCAAGTGTTCTCGGAAGAGCGTCACCTGCGCCGCGACGGCCAGGAAGCACTGTCCTACGACAAGATCCTGGCCAACAGCCCGATGGCGATCGCCAACCCGGACCTGGCCAACGCCTACTATCCCGGTTTCCTGGGCGCCTCACTGTTCCAGCAGGAACGTAAGCGCCAGGGCGGTTTGATCGACCTGCAATTCAAGCCGAGCCGCGACCTGAACTTCGACCTGACCGGCTTCAGCTCGACGTTGAAGGCGTCGAACACCAACGACAACTACCTGCTCAACGGCGGCGCCATCATCAACCAGGGCAACGGCCAGGCGCCGCTGCCGGGCTACGTGGTCAAGACCCAGAACGGCGTCAAGACCCTGGTCAGCGCGAACTTCGCGCCGGTGGCCGGCACCAACTACAACGAGTACGACCAGATCTCGCGCCCGGGCGCGGAAGCGACCGCCAAGTTCGTCGCGCTGGACGGCAAATGGCGCGCCGCCGAAAACCTGACCTTCTACGGCAAGGTCGGCAGCTCGAAGGGCGAGGGCAAGACGCCTACGCAGGACGTCATCGCGTGGAACGGCGCCACCGGCACCGGCGCGTCGTACAAATTGAACGGCACCGGCACGGCGGCCGACTTCTCCTTCAATAACAATCCGGCCGCGACCCCGGGCACCGACGCCACCAGTGGTTTCAGCTGGATGTTCGGCGACCAGAACGTCACCGTCACCGACAAGGAAAAATGGCTGCAACTGGACAGCGACTTCCAGCTCGAAGCCGGCCCGCTCAAGCTGCTGAAATTCGGCGTGCGCGGCGCCGACCACGACCGCTATTCGGACAACGTCGTCGGCCAGGGTCCGACCTGCTCGACCCGCACCGACGCCAACGGCGGCCCGGGCTTCTTCTGGGCGGCGCCGCTGCCTAGCCAGTACAGCTGCATCAACGGCGCCAACTCGCCGTACAACCCGGCCAACTGGCCGGCGGCGGCCGGATCGTATCCGTCGAACTACGCCAGCGGCCTGGGCGGCAATTTCCCGCGCGGGATCTTCCGCTACACCGCCGAGCAGCTGGCGGCGTTCTCCAAGCTGTTCGCCAACCGCGCCACCGACGGCACGCGTGAAGACTTCGGCAATGAGTTCAACCTGAAGGAAAAGAACCGCGCCGCCTACGTGCAGGGTAACTTCGAAGGCGAAGGCTGGAGCGGTAACGTCGGCGTGCGCTATGTGCAGACCAAGGAGCGCGCCGTCAGCAATGTCGGCATGCCGGGCGATACGCCGCTTGGCCAGCCGGGCGTGATTTACACGTCGGCGTTCGGCATCTTCAAGCCGACCGCCGTCGAACACACCTACAACGACTATCTGCCGAGCGCCAACCTGCGTCTTGAGTTGAGCAAGGATCTGGTGGCCCGCTTCGCGCTGTCGCGCACCATGACGCGTCCGGACTTCTCGTCGCTGGTCGGCACCTTCACCTTGACGCCGCCGGCGGCCAAGGGCGGCGTCGGCTCCGGTTCGGGCGGTAACCCGGATCTGAAGCCGATCACGTCGAACAACTTCGACGCTTCGCTGGAATACTACTTCGCACCGCGCTCGCTGGTGTCGGCCAGTGTCTACTACATGAACCTGACCAATTACATCGGCCAGGGCACGCGTGTGGGCACCTACCGCACCTACACCGAGGCGACCAAGATCACCGATCCGGATGGTTTCGACGCGCAGTACCTGATCTCTTCGCCGATCAACAGCAAGGGCAAGGTCAAGGGCATCGAGCTGTCGTACCAGCAGCCGCTGTTCGGCTACTTCGGTATCGACGGCAACGCCACCTTCACCAACGCCAGCGACAGCAGCGGCGCCAAGGTGCTCGGTTCGTCGAAGCGCACTTACAACGCCAGCGCGTTCTACGAGGATGAGCGTTTCAACGCCCGCCTGACGTACAGCTATCGCTCGGATTCGTATGTGGGCCTGGATCGCGGCACGGAGTTCAACCAGGTCGGCATGGGGTACATGAACGCATCGCTGGGTTATAAATACAACGAGAAGATCGGCTTCTCGCTGGACATGCGTAACCTGAACGATCCAAAGCTGAAGTACTACGCCTTGAACGAAGACCAGCCACGTTCGGTCTACAAAAACGGTCGCCAGTTCTTCCTGACGATGCGCGTGAAGTACTAAACCGGTCGGACCGCGTCCGCCTCCACGAAAGGGGCGGGCGCGCGTTGGATAACGATATACTTTGCCGATGCACCCAACTCCGCAACCGATACCCGAGTGGCGCGATGTCGACGCCCGCGTCTTCCATGAGCAGATCCTGCCGCTGCACCGTCCCGCAGTGATGCGCGGTGTGGTGCGCGACTGGCCTGTCGTCGCGCGCGCGCTGACGTCGCCGGCGGCGGCCGGCGGCTACCTCAAGTCCTTCGACAGCGGCGTCGATGTCAATGCCATCATGACGCCGCCCGCCGCGCAGGGGCTGGTAACCTATAGCGACGATGTCAGCGCGTTCAGTTTCGTGCGCAACCGACTGCCGATGTCGGACATCATCGACCAGTTGATGCGCTATCTGCCGGCCGGCGCCCGCGCTCCCGCGCTGGCGGCGCAAAGCGCGGTCATCGCCGAATGCCTGCCGGGCTTTTTGGCGGAGAACCGGCTGCCTTTGCTGGGACCCGAGGTGCAACCGCGCATCTGGCTGGGCAATCACATCACGGTGCCGGCCCACTTCGACGAGGCGCAGAATATCGCGGCCTGCGTCAGCGGCCGGCGGCGCTTTACCTTGTTCCCACCGGAGCAGGTCGGCAACCTGTATGTCGGCCCGCTCGATTACACGCCGGCCGGGGCGCCGATCAGCATGGCCTCGCGCGCCCAACCGGACTTCGACAAGTACCCGCGCTTTCGCGACGCGCTGGCGGCGGCGCAGGTGGCCGAGCTGGAGCCGGGCGACGCGATTTACATTCCCGCCATCTGGTGGCACCAGGTCGAATCGATCGGCCAGTTGAACATCCTGGTCAACTACTGGTGGGGCGGATCGCATACCGCAAACGATCGCAGCATGTCGCCGTCGAACGCCTTGATGCACTGCCTGTTGAATATGAAGGATCTAGAGCCGCAGGTGCTGCAGGCCTGGCGGGCGATCTTCGAGCATTTTGTTTTCAATTCCGACCCGCAGCGGTTGGAACATATTCCCGGACAGCGGCGCGGGGCCCTGGGCGCGATGTCGCCCGAAGAGGTGCGCCGCTTCAAGGACGTATTGATCGCGCAGCTGCAAAAATAAGCCCAAGGAGACACCATGAAATTACACGCAGGCGCTGTGCTGGCCGCATCCGTTGTCGCAGCGTTGTCGCCATCGTCCGCCATGGCCGATGAAGTGATCGGCTATTACCCCGGCTGGAAGTCGGCGGCGTATCCGGTCACGGCGGCCAACGTCGGCGCCGACAAGTTGACGATGGCGCTGTACGCGTTCATCGACGTATGCTGGGACGGCAAGCACGGCAACCCCGAGCCGTCCGTCAATGACGAGGCGCCGTGCCAGGACGCCGCCGGCGATCCGGTGTCTGCCAATGGCGCGCTGGTGTTCGGCGACGCCGTCGCGGACGGCGCCAATCTGCGCGCGCTGGTGGCGTTGAAGAAGCAGCATCCGAAGTTCAAGGTGGTGGTGTCGGTCGGGGGCTGGAATTGGTCGAACCGGTTTTCCGACGTCGCCGATTCGGCCGCCGCGCGCGCCAATTTCGTCGCCTCGTCGGTAAAGCTGATGCGCCGATTCGGCTTGGACGGCATCGACATCGACTGGGAGTACCCGACCGAGGTTGGCATACCATGCGTGGCGGGCAGGGTGTGCGCGCGGCCGCAGGACAAGCCGAACTACATCAAGCTGGTGCGCGAGTTGCGCACCGCCTTCGACGCGGCCGGCAAGAAGGACGGCAAGCATTACAGCGTCACCATCGCGTCGGGCGCCAACGCCAACTTCGTCAACGACGGCGCGGCGGGCAGCGCGTGGATCAAGGAGCTGGCGCAAAGCCTCGATTGGATCAACATCATGACCTACGACTACCATGCGCCCTGGGAGAAAACCACGGGGCACCTGGCGGCGTTGAGCGGCGACCCGAAAGATCCGGTGGTCGACAAAGGGTTGTACGCGCAGGCGTCGGTGCAGCGCTATCTGGACGCCGGCATCGCGGCGGACAAGCTGGTGATGGGCGTGCCGTTCTACGGTTACGGCTGGAAGGGCTGCGCGCCGGGTCCGGCGGGCGACGGGCAGTATCAGCTGTGCGAAGGCGGCGCGACCGGCGGCGCCGGCGGCGGCAACTCATATGGCTTCAGCCACTTGCTGAAGCAGGGGATCTTGACGCCTTCATTCGAGGGCGGCAACGGCTACAAGCGGTATTGGAACGCGTCGGCCAAGGTGCCGTATCTGTATAACGCCAAGGAGAAGATCTGGATCACGTACGAGGACCAGGAATCGCTGAAGGGGAAGGCGCGCTACATCAAGTCCAAGAAGCTGCGCGGGGCGATGTTCTGGGAGTTGAGCGCCGATGGCGAGCACCAGCTGATCGAGACGTTGTGGTCGGCGATGCGATGATGGCCCGGATTGGGTGATTTATTCTGAAACACGTAGGGCCGATTACGGCGTTCCGCCTAATCCGCCCTACGTGTTTGTGTGGATTACTTGGCTGCGGCTGCCGCAGGTTTGTTCTGATACATGATCCAGTAGCGCGCCAGGTCGCCACGGCCGTCGTTGCCGGTGATGGTTTCCAGTACCTTGATCGATTCATCCTTCTTGCCGGCCATCGCCAGCGCATAGCCCAGACGCAGTTTTGCGTCTTCCGGATTCTTCGACACGCCCTTGGCGATACCTTGCTTCATCAAGTCGATACCCTTGTCGAACTGGCCCAGGGTGATGAAGTTGTAGCCCAGGTTGACCAGGCCGACACCGTCCTTCGACTTCTGCGCGGAAGCGACACCCGCGTCGATGTTTTTCGCATCGTCGGCGGCGCCCTTGTTGGCGCTGTCGCGGATCTTCTGGATCGCGGCTTTGTCTTTACCGGCCGGGATGGCGCCAGGGTAGGCCTTGTCCATCGCGATCTTACCTTCGGTGAAGAAGCCGCCCAGCACGGCCAGTTCGGCCTGTTCCAGGTAATCCTCAGGCTCCATCTTCGACGGCGCGGCGACGCCTTTCAGACGCGCCATGTCCAGGTCCAGGCGCGCCGCATAGGTCTTCTTGCCGCGCGTGCGGTTCAGCAGGTCGAACCAGTAGTCTTCCGACGGGTAGTAGCGCACCAGCTCTTCGATCGCCGTCAGATACAGGTCGGTGTCCTTCAGCTTGATGCCGACGTTGCCCAGCAAATTGAGTTCGTCCTTGGTCGGTGCGGTGCCGGCTTTTTTGGCCGCTTCGATATCCTTCAGCACTTCGGTCTTGGCGGTGGCGAAGTCGTTCTTCAGGAAGTACGAACGCACGATGTACTGGCGCTGCTTGGCGTTGTCGCCCGATTCGGTGCCGTAGCGGTTGAACCAGGTGATGGCCTTGTCGTAGTCCTTGATGGAGCTGTAGTAGATGCCGGCGACGGCGTCGATGAAGCGCAATTTGTCTTCCTGCTTCAGACGGCCCGAATCGATCATCGATTCCAGCGCCTTCAGGGTCAGCTCATTGTTGCCGGAGGCCTGGCCCAGTTGCACGCGCATCTGGTTCAGAACGAACGCTTCGTACGGGGTCAGGTTGGGCGCGGCCGCGGCGGTGTCGATGCGGGTCTGGTATTCCTGGTAGTTCTTGGCGTCGAGCAGCGGCTTGGTTTGCGCCGGGTCGATCAATTTGTAGATTTCCGGACGTACGGTGTCCTTCGGCGCTTCGGCGGCGGCTTTTTCCTTTTCCTTGTCCTGCGCGTGGGCGGCGGTCACGCCCAGCATGGCCGGTACCGCGTTCAGGCCGATGGCGGCCAGGATCAGACTAATACGAGCGAGACGAATATGGGACATGTTTAATCCTTCAAAAGACATGGGATGGCCGGCGCCGAGGCGCCATGCCGTCGCTATTGGAGTGAGTGTTCAAGGCCGCGCTGCGCGCGATCCGGCAAACCGCACATTCTACGATCCCTTTCCGGGAAGTAAAAGAGCCTGCCGGCCAAACCAACGTATTGTTACATAAATCATGGTTGATGCGCATTATTCAAGGGTGCGTCAACCGTGCGCTGGTCGCGCAACCACCGGCTCCGGCTCGCGCTGCGGGCGCGCGGTCATCGGAATGATTTGCGACAGGACGGCCACCGGGATCGCGCACAGCATCACCCAGATGAAGAAGTGCTGGTAACCGAGCGCGATCTGGATGTCGCCGCTGAATAGTTTGAACAGGACAAAGCCGAGCTGCATGATGCCGGTGGCGAAGGCGTAGTGCGCGGTCTGGTACTTGCCCGGCGCGACCACCTGCATCATGTATAGAATCAGACCGACGAAGCCGAAGCCGTAGCCGAACATCTCGATGCTGAGCGCCGCGCCGATCACCGCCAGGTCGGTCGGCTGGAAGTAAGACAGCAGATAGAAGGCGGCGTTGGGCAGGTTGACCGCGAGGATCAGCCACAGGATGGCGCGCTTGAGGCTTAGCCACGAGGTGAAGTAGCCGCCGGCGATGCTACCCACCAGGAAGGCTACCGTTCCCACCGTGCCGTAGACAGCGCCCACTTCGGCGGTGCTGAGGCCAAGGCCGCCGAGGTGGCGCGCCTCGCGCAGGAACAAGGGGCCGATCGATTGCACCTGCGCCTCGCCGGCGCGGAACAGGATGATGAACAGGATCGAGACCCAGATGCCGGGCTTTTTGAAGAACTCGACGATCACCTCCCACAGCGTGCGGGCGATGGCGGCGGCGTCGGTGCCGGCGCCCACCGCGTTCTTCGACTGGGGCAGCGCCCAGCTGTTGTAAAGCCCGAGGCCGACCATGACCGCGGCCAGGATGAGGAAGCAGATGGTCCACGCGGGCACCACGCCGATTGTTTGTTCGAAGTGCCCGGCCAGCACCAGCAGCCCGCCGGTGGTGAGGAATTTTCCGGCGTTGAAGAAGGTGCCGGTCCAGCCGGCGTATTGCGCCTGGCCTTTTTCATCGAGGCTGGTGATGTACAGGCCATCGCAGGCGATATCGTGCGTGGCCGCCGAGATGGCCACTAGCGCAAGCATCGCCATGCAAGCGGCGAACCAGAATGGCGCGTGCAGCGCCAGCGCGACGCCGCCGAGACATATGCCGCCGAAGATCTGGAAGGTGACCACGATCAGTTTTTTGCTGCTGGCCAGTTCGAGGAAGGGACTCCACAACGGTTTAAAGACCCACGCGAAGCCGATCAAGGCGGTCCAGCGATTGATGTCGCTATTGGGCATGCCCATGCTCTTTAACATCTGGTTGGCGACGATGGCCACCGCGAAGAACGGCAGGCCTTGGGCCAGATAGAGGCTGGGCACCCAGAACTTCGGGTTGCGGATGGTTTGCTGGTGCGTGTCTTGTTTGTTGTTGTCCACGTCGTCCCCGGATGATTTTTATTCGAAGCCCGGCACCGGCGCGCGGCCGGTGGCTGGCAGTTCGTCGGCCAGCCACAAGTTGACCGCGTCCAGCGCCGGTTTGGCGAAGCCGTAGGTCAGCAGCGCGGGCGCCTGGATGTCGAGCGCCTGGTACGGGTTCCACAGCGCCAGATGTAGGTCCGGGCGCCAGGTGGCGCGCGCGTGCGCGCCGTAGCGCAGGCGCGAGGTCGAGGCCAGCATCGTGAAGCGGCCATCGCGGGGCAGGGCGCTCCAGTCGAAGGCCTCGGCGTCGGCGAAGGTCACCAGTTCGACGTCGTACAGGCGGCGCAGCGACGCGGCCACCGTTTCGGCCGGCACGCCGGCTTCCGATACGCCGTCGCTGACGACGTCCTGGCGCACCACCAGGCGCACCCGCGCGTCCTTTTCCGGGCGGTGCGGCTGGCCGTAGGCCGTCAGTGCGCGGAACCAGCCCTCGGCCATCACGTCGCGGTCGGCCGCATCCTCCTTGTACGAGCGCGGCTTGCACGGATAGGCCAGCGCCAGCGCCGACAGGCGGTCCAGGCGTTGCTGGACGTCCTGCAACGTCAGCTCGCCGGAGGCCAGCGCCGCCGCGATGGAGTTCAACGTTTCGTCCTGCGTTTCCGGGGTGCCGAGCGCCATCACCATGTCGGCGCCGGCGGTCAGCGCGCGCACCGCCGCGTTGCCCACGCCATAGCGGCCGGCGATGGCGTGCATGTCCATGCCGTCGGTGATGACGATGCCTTTGTACTTCCATTCGTCGCGCAGCAGGCCGGTGAGGATGCGGCGCGACATCGTGGCCGGGTTGTCCGGGTCCAGGGTCGGATAGACGATGTGTGCGGTCATCATCGCCGGCGCGGCCGCCGACGCGATGCGGAACGGCGCCAGTTCCAGGCGGTCCAGCTCCTCCACCGGCTTGTTCACGGTCGGCAGGTCGCGGTGCGAATCGACGTTGGTGTCGCCGTGGCCGGGGAAGTGCTTGACGCAGCAGGCCACGCCCTCCGCGTGGCTGCCGGCCATCCACGACATCGCCAGTTCGGCGGCGCGTTGCGGTTCGGCGCCGAAGGAGCGCTCGGCGATGACCGGATTGTGCGGATTGTTGTTCAGGTCCAGCACCGGCGCGAAGTTCCAGTTGAAGCCCAGCGACTTGACGGCGCGCGCCACGGCGGCGCCGGTGCGGTAGGCCAGGTCGGTGTCGTCGGCCGCGCCCAGGCCCATGGCCGCCGGCGGCGCCGGGACCCAGGTCGAGCGGACCACCGCGCCGCCTTCCTGGTCGATGGCGATCAGCGATTCCGGTCCCATGACCGCGCGCAGGTCGGCGGTCAGCTTGCCCAGTTGTTCGGAGTCGGTCATGTTGCCCCGGAAAAGGCAGACGGCGCGGATGCCGTTCGCCTTCAGGAAGTCGGCGGTGGCCGCGTCCAGTACCGTGCCGGGGAAGCGGATCATGATCAGTTGGCCCGCGATTTTCCGCAACTCGTCGTGAGTCTTGTTTGTTTGGTCGGTCATTGGGGTGCTCCGGCGTGCTTAATTTGTTTTGGTGACTTTGCTCAGATGGCGCGGCGCGTCCGGGTCCATGCCGCGCGCCGCCGACAGTTTCGCCGCCATCACGTAGAAGGTCTGGATCGCCACGATCGGATCGAGATCCGGCGTCGCCGCCACCGGCAACGTCAGGTCGCGCTCGGCCACGTCGGCCGGCGCGGCCAGCAGCACGCGGGCGCCACGGCCGCGCATCTCGCTGGCCAATTGCAGCAGACCCGCTTGCGTCGGGCCGCGTGTGGCGAAGATCACCAGCGGATAGCCTTCCTCGATCAACGCCATCGGGCCGTGCTTGATCTCCGCGCCGCTGAAGGCTTCCGCCTGCAGCGCCGAGGTTTCCTTGAACTTCAACGAGGCTTCCAGCGCGACCGGGAAGCTGATGCCGCGACCGACCACCATGATATTGCGGGCGGGCGCCAGCACCTCCAGCGCCGGGGACCAGTCCTCGGTGGTGGCGGCGCGCAGCGACTCGGGCAGCGCCTGCAGGCCGGCCAGCAGCTCGGGATCGTTCTGCCACGCGGCCACCAGGCGCGCGCCGGCCACCAGGCTGGTGATGAAGCTCTTGGTCGCGGCCACGCTTTGTTCTTTACCGGCGCGTAGCGGCATGGCCCATTCGGCGGCGTGCGCCAGCGGCGAATCGATGTCGTTGACCAGCGCGATGGTGGTGGCGCCGCCGTCGCGGAAGTATTTGATCGGCTCTACCACGTCCGGGCTCTGGCCCGATTGCGAGATCGAGATCGCCAGCGTGTCGCGAGTGATCAGCGGCGATTTGTTCAAGGTCACCAGCGACATCGGCAGCGACGCGACCACGCGGCCCAGGCGCGCCATGATCAGGTAGGCGGCGTAGGCGCAGGCGTGGTCCGACGAGCCGCGCGCGATGGTCAGCGCGGTCGAGAACGAGGTGCTCCTCAATTTGCGGCCCAGCTCCGCGTAACGGTCGCCATCGTGGTCCAGTTGCAGGGCCACGCAATCAGCGGCGGACAGGGCTTCTTTCAACATCATTGAGGTCACAACAATTCTCCTTCGATATAGACGGCTTTGAGGTTCAGGTCACGGTCGAGCACCACGAGGTCGGCGTAGGCGCCGGGGGCCACGCGGCCCCGCTCTTGCAGGCCGAGATAGTCGGCCGCATACGTTGAGACCCGTGCCGAGGCATCCGCCAGATCGAGGCCGAGTCCGACCAGGTTGCGCAGCGCCTGGTCCATGGTGAGGGTGCTGCCGGCCAGGGTGCCGTCGGGCAGGCGCACGCCGCCCATGCACTTCATGACGACCTGGCGGCCCAGCATATATTCGCCGTCCGGCATGCCGGTGGCGGAGGTGGAATCGGTCACGCAATACAGGCGCGGAATGCAGCGCAGCGCGGTCTTGATGGCGCCCGGGTGCACGTGCAGCAGGTCCGGTATCAGTTCGGCGTACTGCGCGTGCGCCAGCGCCGCGCCCACCATGCCGGGTTCGCGGTGGTGCAGGCCGGTCATGGCGTTGAACAGGTGGGTGAAGCCGTGGGCGCCGTTTTCCAGCGCGGCTTTGCCGTCCTCGTAGGAACCCAGGGTGTGGCCGATCTGCACCCGCATGCCGGCGTCCGACAGCTCCTTGACCAGTTCCAGGTGGCCGTCGATTTCCGGCGCCACGGTGATCAGTTTCAAGGGGGCCAGCGTTTCGAGGCGTTCGACGTCGGCCAGCTTGGCCGAGCGGGCGTAGTTGGGCTGCGCACCGAGTTTGCCGGAGTTGATGTAGGGGCCTTCGAGGTGGGCGCCGAGCACGCGCGCCTCGCCTTTGCCACGCTGGGCGGCGGCCTTGCCGATGCCGGCGAGCGCGAGGTCGATATCCTCCGGCGGCGCTGTCATGGTGGTCGCCAGCATGCTGGTGGTGCCGTGCCGCGCGTGGATGGCGGCGATGGTGTGGACCGCGTCGCCGCCCTCCATCACGTCCTTGCCGCCGCCGCCGTGCACGTGCAGGTCGATGAAGCCGGGGATGATGTAGTCGTCGGCGTTGAGGGCCGGATCGATGCCGCCGCCGGTGATGGCGATCACGCGTTCGTCGAATGTGACCTCGCCGCGGATCCAGCCCGCCGGCGTAAGGATGTTGCCTTTGATTGCACTGCTCATCTGCGCGACTCCGCTACGAATTCATAATAATCACTTCGGCAATACGAGTGGGTCAGTTCCACCGCTGCGCCGTTGTCGAGATAACTGACGCGGGTGATGTGCAGCATGGCGGCACCCGCAGGTATGTTGGCCAGGCGCGCCTGCTCCACGCTGGCGTTGACGGCGCGGATATGCTGCAACGCGCGCATCGGGATCGTGCCCTTCGATTCCAGATAGCCGTACAGCGAATCGGTCACGCTGTGCGGGTTGGGCATGTACTGCGCCGGGATGGTGGTCGTTTCGATCGCCATCACCACGTCGTCGGCGGTGCGCAGGCGCTTCAGGCGCGCCACCGGCATGTTGGGCGAGAGCCCGAGCGACAGCACTTCCACCGGCGAAGCCACGCCGATGTCGCGTTGCAGCCAGCGCGAGCCGGCGTTGAAGCCGCGCTCGCGCAGTTCCTCGGAAAAGCTGGTCAGGCGCGACAAGGGCTGCTCCAGCTTAGGCGTGATGTAGGTGCCCGAGCCGCGCTTGCGTGTCAACATGCCGCGCTCGCACAGCATGTCGATCGCCTTGCGGGCGGTGACGCGCGAGATGTTCAGCATCTCCGACAGCACCCGTTCCGAAGGCAAGGCTTCGTTGGCGCGCCACTCGCCGTTGACGATGCCGTCGGACAGCTTGTTCGCCAGCTGCATGTACAGCGGCGTGTCGCTGCCGGCGTCCGGTTCGAAGTCCTTCAACTGTTCGCTCGACTGGGCTAGCACGGGCTACTCCTTCAATCGTTGTTGGATCAGCCGCAGCGCGCCGGCCGACGAATCGCCGTGCGGCGTCACGCTGCGCGCCAGCACCGCCGCCGGCAGGTAGGGGCGCAGCGGCGCACCCAGGCCGCCGCATAGCGCGATCGGCAGCGCGCCGCTCGGATCGAGCGCGTTGGCCAGGCGTTCCACTTCGCGTCCAGCTTCGAGCAGGATCGCTTGCGCGGTCGGATTCGATTCGCCATGGCGCAGCACCACGGGCGCCAGCTGCGCGTATCGGGTCTGCGTGGCTTTGGCCAGCCAGTTTTGCACTGTGTTGCGCGCTTGCGTGGCGTTCATGTCTTGCGCCGCGCCGCAGGCCTGCGCCACGTCGGCGGCGAAGGCGTTGTCCGGCATGCGGCCGTCGAGCACCTGCTGCAAGTGGTTGGCCGCGCGCAGTCCCATCCAGGCGCCGCTGGCCTCGTCGCCGGCGGGGAAGCCCCAGCCGCCCATTTCGATATGGCGGCCATCCGCCGTTTTGACCTCGCCGACGCTACCGGTGCCCAGCGCGATGATGGCGCCCGGCTGGCCGGCATGGGCGCCCAGCACGGTGGTGTAGCCGTCCGACTCCAGCGCCAGGTGCGCATAGCCTGGATTGGCGGCGACGAACTCGGCGGCCCAGGCCCGGTTATGGACGCCGGCCAGGCCGAGGCCGATGGCGATGGACGATCTGGCGGGGAAACTCAGTCCGGCGGCGGCGAAGGCCTTCGCGGCGGCGTCCTCGACGGCGGCCCAGGCGCCGGCGATGCCGTGCGACAAGGCCGACGGGCCGCTGGCGCCGTTGGCCAGTTCGACGCCGTCGGCGCGCGCCAGGCGAACCCTGGTGCCACTGCCTCCGCCGTCAACGCCGATTAAAAATTCGATCATGGGTATCCGAAAACGCTGTCGCTGGGAATCCGGCCGGGCCGGGTGGTTGAGGGCACTATATGGTTGCCCAACCAGCTTGTCAACAGGTATTTAACTGGTATTATAAAATATTGAAGTGGACTTGCGTTGCCGAGTTGGTATCTATTGGTAACTTATTGTTTTTAATGGGAATTGGCTAGCCGCAGCAAGCTTGGAGGTGAGCCGGTCATGCATGCCACTTTGGTCTGGTTTTGGTAGGGAGGGGAGCGGAAGGAGTACAATTCCGCTTTGCTAGATATTTAAAGGTAAGACAAATGACTGACTATTGGGACGACTGGCAGCGCGAAGCGTTGGCTGCGGGCGTGAAGGCGCCGTTGGCCAAGCTGGGGATGGAAGTGCTGAAGACCCACCGCAAGAACCGCTGGCCATCGCACTTTTTGGGCCGCATGGAAGACGGTCCGATGATGATTGAAATGTGCCTGGAAGAGCCGGACGAGACGGAGCTGCTGTTCGTCGAGAATCTGCATCCGTATGACGACAAGCTGATTGCCGCCACCAAGAAGCGTCTCTGCTTCGATTGATGTTTAGACGGTGCTTGCGCCGCTGGCCGCATTTGGCGGATTACGCTACGCTAATCCGCCCTACGTGTCTCCTTGGTGCGTGGCGGACACGGGCCGTGGATTTTCGCAATGGCCGTGCTCCTGTGATGCGCCTCGGATCCACGTAGGGCGGATTAGGCGGCACGCCGTAATCCGCCAAGAGCCGTCGACGGCCCAATAAGGTCCAGCCCGTGTAGAAATGGTGGACCTGACCCCGGATTTGCCTTTAATTAATTGTTGGCCTTGTCGCGGGTGCCGGTGCGCTCGTACGTCACCAGGCGCGATTGCTCGGCCGCCTTGCCGTTCACGTTGACCACCGCGTTGCCCGGCCCGCGCACGATGACGTCGGCCTGGCCGGTCCACAATTGCTTAGCGTTGAGGTTGCCCGAGCCGCTCAGCTGCGCGGTCAGCGTGGCGGTCTTGCCGTCGAGCTTGACCTCGCCCGGACCGTGCATGTTCAGGCGCACGCTCTTGCAGTCGGCCATCGCCGTCAAGTCGCCGGAGCCGCCCACTTCCGCCTCCAGCGTATCGCTGACCCTGTTCAAATGAATATTGCCCGGCCCACGGCTGCGCGCCACCGCGCGCCCGACCTGCAGCGTGTTGGCCTCCAGATCGCCGGAACCGCTCACCTCCGCGCTCAACATTGCCGTCGCCCCCGACAAGCTCATGCTGCCCGGGCCGCTAAGGATGGCGCGCACCGTTTGCGCCTGCAGGCCGCGCACCGTCAGGTCGCCCGAGCCGTGGACTTCGGCGTCGAGTTTCTTGATGTTGCCGGCGATGCAGGCGTCGCCCGGACCGTGCAGCATGGCGCTGGCCGCTTCGGCGCTCAGTCCGCAGGCGTCCAAATCGCCCGGGCCCGCCACTTCGGCGCGGATCTCCCTGGCGTTGCCGCGCAAGGTGACCGATCCCGGCCCGTGCATCGCGGTGTTGATCTTGCCGGCGTTGATGTCGGCAATGTCGAGGTCGCCCGGCCCGTTGACCGAGATGTTCAGATCCTGCGTGACGCCGGCGGCGTTGATGTCGCCGGGACCGTTCGAGACGACGTTGAGGCTGGCCGCCTTCAGGGTGCGAAGGTCGAGGTCGCCGCTGCCGGACGAGGTGACCGCCAGGTCGGTCACCGTGCCGTTGGCGTGGATGTCGCCGGAGCCCTCCGACGTCAAACTGAGCGTCTGGCCCTGGAATTGTTGCAGATCGACGTCGCCGCTGCCGGCGGCGCGCAGGCTTTTCAAGGTCGCGGCGTTGATTCGCACCGTCACCTGCGACTTGTGGTCGTTGTTCCAGTTAAAGTTGAAGACCCAGCCGTTGCTCTTTTTGCGCGGCTGGCGCACGGTGAGCGTGTCGCCGCTGACCGAGGTTTCGATGTCGGCGAACTTTTTGCGCGGACCGGACAGTTCGATGCCGTTGCCGGCCTGGTTGGTGACGATCACGCGGAACGGGCCGTTCAGGTTGATGCTGGTGAACGGCGCGACGGTGCGGGTCTCGGTGCCGATGGCGCCGTCGGACTTGCTGTCGGACTTGCTGTCGGCCTGGGCGTAGCCGCCGGCGACGGCGGCCGCCAGCAGGGTGCAGGCCAGCGCCTGGTGTTTGATCGTCTGCTTCATTTTTTATCTCGATTGTGGAAGTGGCGAGGAATGAACGATATGACAAAAGCAAGCAAGCGGCGCGCGGAATGGGACGGATGCGCGGAATAGTGGGATCAACGGCAAAAAAGCGGCGCTGAACTGCGATTCAACTTGTCGTGGCGGGCGCCGATAATGTCATAATCGGGTTACTGATGCTCGAGCGGGGAAACGGAAGCGGGGGGCGGACATGATTAAATACATGGGGACAAAAAACACCAACGACGGTTCGGTGCTATACGTGTTCCTGATCAACGGCTTACAGAAGGAAATCCGGGAAACGGCCTTGAAGCAGTACCCGGGATGCTACGAGGCGTTGCCGGCGACCGCCAAGGCACGTATCAGCGCCAACCGCTCCTGGTTATCGAAACTTTAATGATGACGTTTTCCTTATTGCGACGCCACGCCCGTTGTTGCGTGCTGGCGGCGTCCGCCATGCTGCTTTCCGGCGCCGCCCTGGCGCAAGCAGTGCCCACCACCTTCGGCACCGTCATCGGCAACGGCCTGCTGTGCCGCGACCAGACCGCCAATTTCTATTACTACGATTACCTGCTTAAGGCCTTCGGTCCGGCCTACAAACACGACGGCGGCGCCTTCTGGTTCAAGACCGAGGGCGCCAACCTGTGGGGCACGCCGGTCTCCGAGGTGATGGTCAGCGACGACACCAGCACCTATATCTTCGTCGGCGCCGTGGCCGAGGCCACGCCGGAGGAGCTGGAAAAGGCGATCATCGCCCAGGTCGGCGTCCATTATGCGAGAATCGACACGTCGGCCTTCCCCGTGCGCGAGGCCAAGCCGGCCAGCCGCATCGTTTATTTCGATACCAAATCCAAGATTTACTGCGCGAAGTACAAGCCCTTGCCGCCGGTGCAGCCGCCCGCCGTGCGCCAGCGGCTAAAATAGGGTACGCGCACTCCCAAGGTCTTCATGTACACCCACTTTTTCAATCTGAAGCAATCGCCGTTTTCCATCGCGCCCGATCCGCGCTACCTGTTCATGAGCGAACGCCACCGCGAGGCGCTGGCCCATCTGCTGTACGGCATCGGCAGCGGCGGCGGTTTCGTGCTGTTGACGGGGGAGATCGGCGCCGGCAAGACCACCGTGTGCCGCTGCTTCATGGAGCAGATCCCCGAGAACTGCAAGCTGGGCTATATCTTCAATCCCAAGCTGTCGGTGGAGGAGTTGCTGCTGTCGATCTGCGACGAGTTCGGCATCGAGCTGCCGCCGCAGGGCGCCGGGGCCGTCAGCGTCAAGGGCTATGTCGACGCGATCAACGCCTATCTGCTGGCCAGCCACGCGCAGGCCAAGAACAATGTGCTCATCATCGACGAGGCGCAGAACCTGTCGGCCGAGGTGCTGGAGCAGTTGCGCCTGCTGACGAATCTGGAAACGAGCGAGCGCAAGCTGCTGCAGATCATTCTGATCGGCCAGCCAGAACTGCGCACGATGCTGGCGCGGCCGGAGCTGGAACAGTTGGCGCAGCGTGTCATCGCCCGCTATCACCTGGGTTCGCTGACCGAGGCCGAAACGGGCGCCTATATCGAGCACCGTCTGGCGGTGGCCGGCGCGTCGGCGATCGCGCCGTTTCCGCGTCGCCTGATGGGGCTGGTGCACAGTCTGGCGAAAGGCGTGCCGCGCCGTATCAACCTGCTGTGCGACCGGGCGCTGCTGGGGGCATATGTCGAGAACCAACCGCAGGTGACACGCGTCATCTTGCGCCGCGCGGCGTCGGAGGTGTTTTCCGGGCAGGAAGTGGTGCCGGGCGCCTTGCTTGCCGCGTCGTCGGGCCGGCGCTGGCCGCTGGTGGCCGCCGGCGCGCTCGGCGGTGTGATCGTCAGCGCGGTGTTGTGGCAGTTGGCGGCGCACGACGCGAAGCCGGGCATGCCGAGCGCCCAGGCCGCGTCGGCGACGCCTTTGGCAGCCGGTGGCGCCGCTGCCGCCGCGCCGAAGGCAGGCGCGCGGACGCCCGGGCTTGCGCCGGCGGCGTCCTTGGCCCCTGCGGCCAACACAATGCCGGCGGCGCCTGCGACCGAGGGCGCAGGCAAGGCGGCGGCGTTGCGCCAGCTCGCCGGCATGTGGGGGCTGGCGCTGGCCGACGGCGATCCATGTCCGACGGCGGCGCGCCTGAATCTGCGTTGCCTGCAAACCAAAGGCGGCATCGAGGATCTGCGCCTGCTGGACCGTCCGGCCGTGCTGACCCTGCGCGACGATCCCGTCGCGCCCAACTATGTGTTGTTGACCGCGCTGGACAGACGCAACGCGACCATCACGCCCCCTGGCGGCGCGCCGCAAACCATCGGCCTGGATGCGCTGGCCGCGCGCTTCGGCGGCGAGTTCACCACGTTCTGGCGGGCGCCACGCAGTTGGCGCGACGAGGTGTCCGTCGGCGATCACGGTCCCGATGTGGACTGGCTCGCCAAACGCTTGTCGCAACTGTACGAGCTGAAAAAGCCGCAGGAAAATCAGCCGTTGGACGCGGCGTTGCGCAGCCGCCTGACCGAGTTCCAGACCGAGCAGCATCTCAAGGCGGACGGCGTGGCCGGTCCGAAAACTTTCATCCGACTGTATCAGTTGGGCGGCGTACAGGAACCACGTTTGCTGGCCCGTGCCGGCAAGGCCGACGCCGTGGCAGGGAAATAATATGTCCTATATTTTGGAAGCGTTGAAAAAAGCGCAGGCGGAACGTCAACTCGGCAACTCGCCGACCCTGCACGCGCCCACGTTGCAATCGGTGGACCGGTCTTCGGCCGGCGGACGGCTTAAAAAGCCGATGCTGCTGGTGATCTTGGCGATGGGTGTGGTGATTGCCGCGCTGCTGGTGATGGTGTTGAAGCCGGCGGCGGCGCCCGCCGACGCTCCGCTTGTGCGGGGTGGGGTTGGCGCACCGGCGCCAGCCGCGCCGCCGGTGCCGGCGGCCCCGGTCTTCGCCACGCAGACTCCAGTCCAGGTTGTCGCCGATAGTGCCGCGCCGTTGGCGGCGCCCGTCGCCGCGCTGCCGCCACCGGTGGCCACGCTCACCCCGGCGCCGCGCAAACACGCCGAGTCGCAAACGGTTCAGGCCGCGCCTCAGGCTGGCGCCAATGCAAGCCCCGCGGCGGCCCCGGGCGCGCAGGCCAAGGCGCCCGCCGCGTTCGAGGAGCCGGTCCAGAATTTGCGCGATCTGCCCGAGCCCATCCAGCGCTCGATTCCGCAGGTCGCCGTCGGCGGCTACATTTATTCCAAGAATCCGTCCGACCGGCTGTTGTTGATCGACAAAGTCCTGCGCCGCGAAGGGGAGGAGGTCGCGCCCGGCCTGAAACTGGAAAAGCTGAACCCCAAGGAAGCCGTCTTCAATTTCAAAGGCTATCGTTACCGCGTTCCGTATTGAGTGTCATCAACTTGTCACCCCGTAGTGATATTTTCTTATCATTGAAAACAATGCATGGGGAAATATCATGAAGCATCTGAAAATCTTGCCTTTCCTGATAGCCGCAGCCTTCGCCATGCCACGCGCGCAGGCGGCGGAAGTCGATACCCAGCAGGAACCGATCGGCTACGGCGCCGGGCTGCTATGCCTAGGCCTGGTCCTGCTGGCCAACGGCCGTGCGCGCAACGATGCGTTCAACCAAAAGAACGACGAGTAAATATCTGACCGGAAGCCTCGCTGCGTCCTTAAATGTTGCTGCGTATAATGGCGGTAACAGATTGGGGTAGAGGGGTTGATCGATGCAGCAAGAGAGTTCCGCGCACATGCGCAATGTTCTGGGCGTCATCGGGACGTCCGGCAGCGGTAAGACCACGTTGCTGGAATTCCTGATCGCCCGGCTGGCTGCGCAGGGGCTGAAGGTCAATGTCATCAAGCACAGCCACCACGACCTGGAACTGGAGCCGCCGCAGAAGGACAGCGCCCGTTTGCGCATGGCCGGCGCGGCCGAAGTCATGGTGGCGTCGCCGTTCCGTGTCGCTATCATCCGCGAACTGCGCGGCGCGCCAGAACCTGGTTTGCAGGAACAGCTGGACCGCCTGTCGCCGGCCGACCTGACCCTGCTCGAAGGGTTCAAGACGTATCCGATCGATAAGCTGGAAGTCTATCGCGCCGAGCAGGGGCGTGCGCCGCTGTATCCGCTCGATCCGCACGTCGTCGCGGTCGCCTCTGACCTGCCCCGGCCCGCCGATTTGTTGCCCGGCACGGTATGGCTGGACCTGAACGCGCCCGCCGACGTACTGGCCTGGCTGGTGGCCCACGTCGAGAAAAAACGTCAAAATAAACCGCCGCAAGCCTAAAGTTCTTTTCAAATCATCCGTAAAAGAAGTGATACCCCTTAAAGGAGGATGATATGGACGTTTCAAGTATTGCTCAAGCCGCAACCTCGATCGCCGAAACCGGCACCAAGCAGGCGGTCGGCCTGGCCGTGCTGAAAAAAGCCCAGGATATCCAGGCTTCCAGCGCGCAGGCCTTGATTGAAGCCATTCCTCCCGCGCAGTCGGCGCAGAGATTGCCTTCGAACCTGGGTAACACCATCAACACCACCGCCTGAACGGCGGCTGCGTGGCGCCTCCCGGCGCCGCATGCAAGCACCGTGCGCCGTCGGGTGCGCGGCGTCTTTGCGCGATCGTTCGATCCGCTCCTCTCTTCGATTTGAATCCGCTCAACAGAAACAAGCGTATCTACGTTATTACTGATACGCTGCGGTTCTGAATTCAATCACCCACTCGAGGAGATTTACCATGAATAAACGTCAAGCCCTGATCGCCGCCGCCCTGGCCACCGTCTGCGTCACCGCCGCCGCCGTCGATCAAGATACGCCGAAGGAAAAGTGCTACGGCATCGCCAAGGCCGGCCAGAATGATTGCGCCGCCGCCAACGGCACGCACTCGTGCGCCGGCCAGGCCAAGGTCGACAACGCTCCGACCGAGTGGAAATACGTGGCAAAAGGCACCTGCGAAAAAGCTGGCGGCAAAACCACGCCACCGGCCAAGTAATCGCGGCGATACGCACATAGCAATCGTCACAATCAGCGGAGCCATGCCGCCGCCACGCCAGTCGGAGCCGAAGCCGGGTGTCGGCGTTGGATTACGGGCTCCGCACTACCGTCAGTTTCTCGAGCAGCGGCCGCGCGCCGCCTGGCTCGAAGTTCACACCGAAAATTACCTCGATCAAGCCGGCTGGGATAGCCACGTGCTGGAGCAACTGCGGCGCGACTATCCGATCAGCTTGCATGGCGTCGGCCTGGGACTGGGCTCGGCGCGCGGCTTTTCCGAGCGCCACCTCGACAGCGTGCGCAGCCTGGTGCGACGGATCGAACCGGTGCTGGTGTCGGAACACCTGTGCTGGGGCGCCGTCGGCGACCGCCATCTCAACGATCTCTTGCCGCTGACGTTGGACCTTGCCGCGCTCGATATGCTGAGCGCGCGCGTCAGCCACGTGCAGGACACGCTCAAACGCCAACTGCTGCTTGAAAACGTTTCTACCTATGTACGGTTTCACCGCGATGCGATGAGCGAGGCGGAGTTCATGGCGGCGCTGGCGGCGCGCACCGGTTGCGGCCTGCTCCTCGATATCAACAACCTCTACGTCAACCAGTGCAACCACGACGAGGACGCGCTGGCCGCCATCGCCGCCATCGCGCCCGGTACGGTCGGTGAAATGCATCTGGCCGGTCATCTGGTGACGCCCCGGGCTGTGATCGACCACCACGGCGCGACGGTGGCCGACCCCGTTTGGCGGCTGTACGAGGCGGCACTGGAGCGCTTCGGCGCGGTGCCGACCTTGATCGAGTGGGATACCGACATCCCGCCGGTCGAGGTGCTGCTGGAAGAGGCCGCCAAGGCCGAGGCGCTGCATCGCCGCTATGCCGCGCCGCCTGCGGAGCCGCCGCGTTTGGCGGCGGCGCTCGCGCAGGAGACGGACGCCCCCGAACTCGCCGCCGGTCAACAACTGTTCGCCGGCGCGCTGCTCGACCCCGGCCAGACGGAACCGGTGTTATCGCAATTCAAGGGCAGCGACAACGAACACCGGTTCGGGCTCTATCGCGGCAACCTCAGCGCGACTTGGGACAAGACCTTGTCGGCCGCCTATCCGGTGGTGCGGATGCTCATGGGAGAGGAGTTTTTCAGCGGCCTGGGCAAAGCCTACGGCCGTGCCTATCCATCCTCGAGCGGCGACCTTAACCGTTTCGGCGCCGACTTCGACGCGTTCCTGCGCCACTTTCCGCACGTGGCCGATTATCCCTATCTGCCGGACATGGCGGCGCTGGAGTGGGCGCTGCACCGGGCGCACTACGCACCGGCGGCGCGGGGCGTCGCCGCGCGGCGGCTTGCCGCGTTGTCGCCGGAACAGATGGAGGCGGCGCGGATGACACTGCATCCGGCCTGCCGGCTGTTGTCGTCGGAGTGGGCGACGATTCCGCTGTGGCAGGCGCATCAGCCTGACAGCGGGACAGGCTTCCCCGAACACATGGCGGCGCCGAGTTACGGCGTGGTCGCGCGTCCGGCTTGGAAAACGCAGGTGGTTCCGCTCAGTGGCGCCGGTCACGCGGCGCTGCGGGTACTGGGGGAGGGGAGGGATTTCGGCGCCGCGCTCGATGCCGCGTTCGACATCGACGAAGCCTTTGACGTGGCCGGCAATTTACAACTCTGGCTGGCCCACGCGCTGATCGTCAAAATAGATGGGGTGGGTGAAACGGGGTGACCGGTATCAGTGGTCGGGTTTGAACGCGCGCAGGACCTTGGCTTCGCCCGTCAAATCCCGGTGCAGTTTATTGGCGGCGGCCGTCAGCTCGATCATGCGGCCGATCTGCACGTCTTCAAACCGGGCCAGTTCCTCGGTCGCGGTCAGCAGCGCCTGCGCCAGCTTGGCGCGCGCGCCCTGGTACAGCGCGCCGTGGTACTGATTGGTGTTCTTGAGCAGCTCTTCGGCGTTTTCTATCACCTGGCGCAGATCGTCGAGCAGTTTTTCCTGGGTTGGGCTATGTGGTTCAGGACCGTCCATGACGTCCCCCTGGTCGTAAAGAAACTGGTTGAAAAAGCCGGGTGGCAAGCAATTCCAATATAACTACGATATCGCCAGTCGGTTTGCGCGTAATCAAACACGCTCACCCCCGTCTGCAGCGTTTTCTCGGCTGCGCTTATAGATTAGTACGTTATTGCTTAAAAGCAAGAGGAAATTACACCGCGTCAATGCTGATTTTAACGTCGCCGACGCTGACCTGCTGGCCGGCGCGGATTTTCGCGGTCTTGCGCAATTCCTGCTTGCCGTCGACTTTCACCGCGCCGCTGGCGACCATCATCTTGCCGGCGCCGCCGCTGTCGCACAATCCAACCAACTTCAACAGCTGGTTCAGTTCCACAAATTCACCGTTCAATTCGAAGCTTACTTTTTGCATTGTTGTCCTCTGTTGCCATGATATAGAGTCGGCGCCGACGTCACTTCAGATAGTGTAGCGGCATTCCGACAGCCGCGCAGTTTACCCGAACGAATCGGGTTGTCACTTGGAAAAAAAATTGCTATGCTGAAGTGACTGCCAAATATTTAAGCAGCGATGGGTCTTAGCGATGTCTTACCGAGCAGTATCATGAATAAGCTTTCCCTGACTATGCTGGTAATCGTTTCTCCGCTCTCGACAGCGGCCGGGGCGGCCACATCCGATCCTTTGTTCCCCCAGCAAACCACCCCGGTCTACGAAAAACGCGCCAATTCCGCGCTGCTGTTCGACGCCGCCGACCGGCAGTCGGCACTGGTCGACCAGTTGCAGACCGATGGCGCGCGCCGCTATGCCGCTTTCGCCGGCGCGCCGCGCTTGCACTTCGGCGCCTTGCCGGACAATCTGTCCTTGCTCGATCCGCTCGGCCCCCTGCTGAACGAGCGCAGCCGGCGATATCTGAGCAGCGCGGAGTTCGAAAAGAAGACCGGGCGCGCGGTCGGCATCCTGACCATCGGCTTGCTGCGCGAGACCGGCTCCACGCTGGGCGGCGGCCAGCCCGGCACGTCGTGGGGCATGAGCAGCCGTCCCACCACCAAATTCACGTCGTTGTCGCTGGGGTATGCGCTGACGCCGCGCAGCTCGGTCATGGCGATGGCGTCGTATGGCAAGACCGAAGGTTTCGGCGCGCCCGATAGCTTGATGGCGCAGATCTCGTCGGTGCGGACGATGGCGTACAGCGTCGGCTTGTCGACGCGCCAGATTTTCACATCCCAGGACCGGTTGGCGGTGACCTTGTCGGTGCCGGCCAAGGTGCGCACCGGTTCGCTGCAAAACGGTGACCTGGATACGCGTGTCGGTTATGCCAACGGCCAGGAGTTCGGCGCGCCGACCTTGAATCTGCGGCCGACCGCCACCGAGCGCGACCTGGAGTTCGGCTACACCACCATGGTGGGCAAGGCCGGCAAAATGGGCAAGCTGACCGGAGCGGTGATGCTGCGCGTCAATCCCGGTCACGATGCGAACGCCCGGCCGGATGTGCTGACCGGGGTGCGCTACTCTTACGGGTTCTAATCTTGCCGCTGGCTGATCGTGGCGGATAACGCTGCGCTAATCCGCGCTACGTGTATCTGTGGATATTTGACTAGTCCTTGGCGTTCGGGCGCGTCATGTCCAGCGGTACGATCCACTCGTCGAATTGCTCGGCCGTCACATAACCCAGCGCCAGCGACGCTTCCTTCAAGGTCGTCCCTTCATGCTGCGCCTTCTTGGCGATCGACGCCGCCTTGTCGTAACCGATATGCGGCGCCAGCGCCGTCACCAGCATCAGCGAACGTTCCATCAGTTCCGCGATGCGGCCGCGATTCGGTTCTATCCCATGCACGCAATGTTCCTCGAAGCTGCGCATGCCGTCGGCCAGCAGGCGCGCGCTTTGCAGGAAGTTGTGCGCGATCAGCGGCTTGTAGACGTTCAGCTCGAAATTGCCCGAGGCCCCGCCCATCGTGATGGCGACATCGTTGCCGAACACCTGGCAGCACAGCATCGTGACCGCTTCGCACTGGGTCGGGTTGACCTTGCCCGGCATGATGGAGCTGCCCGGCTCGTTCTCGGGGATCGTGATCTCGCCCAGGCCCGAGCGCGGGCCCGAAGCCATCCAGCGCACGTCGTTGGCGATCTTCATCAGCGCGGCGGCCAGGGTTTTGAGCGCGCCGTGCGCCGACAGCAGCGCGTCATGGCCGGCCAGGGCGGCGAATTTGTTGTCGGCGGTGCGGAACGGCAGCGACAAGGTATGTTCCAGCTCGGCGGCGATGCGCACCGCGTATTCCGGATGGGCGTTGAGGCCGGTGCCGACGGCCGTGCCGCCGGCGGCCAGCTGCAGCACGCCGGGCAGGGCGGCGTTGATCGCGTGCTCGGCGAAGTCCAGGTGGGCGACATAGCCGGAGAATTCCTGCCCCAGGGTCAGCGGCGTGGCGTCCTGCAGGTGGGTGCGGCCGATCTTGACGATGTCGGCGAAGGCCTCGGCCTTGGCGTGCAGGCTGGCGCGCAGCTGGCGCAGCGACGGCAGCACCGTGTTGGCCAGCGCCTGCGCGGCGGCCACGTGGATCGCGGTCGGGAAGATGTCGTTCGACGACTGGCCCTTGTTGACATCGTCGTTAGGGTGCAGCTTGCGGCTCTCGCCGCGCACGCCACCCATCAGCTCGGAGCCGCGATTGGCCAGCACTTCGTTCATGTTCATGTTGGACTGGGTGCCGGAGCCGGTCTGCCACACCGCCAGCGGGAACTCACCGGTGTGCTTGTCGGCCAGCACCTCGTCGGCGGCCTGGGTGATGGCGATCGCTTTCGGACCGTCGAGCAGGCCCAGGTCCAGGTTGACGCGGGCGGCGGCGCGCTTGACGCTGGCCAGCGCGTGGATCAGTTCCGGCGGCATGCGCTCGGTGGAGATGTGGAAGTGTTCCAGCGAGCGCTGGGTTTGCGCGCCCCACAGCTTGTCGTCGGGGACGTCGATCGGGCCAAAACTGTCACGTTCGCTTCTGTTGCTCATAATTCATCCTTGTGCGGAAGTCATCATTTGTGGGCTTTTCAGTGTAGCGCAGTTTGGAAAAATTATCCTGGGGCTACAAAATTGGGAAAATCAGCCGTTATAGCCATATACCTCAAGATTACGCGTCACCAGCGCGCATCACCACCGACTTCTATGCAGCGTTTCACACTTACACATTTGCTCCGCTCCCTGGCCTGCGCCGTCTTGCTGGCGCCGGTTGGCATCGTCGCCAACGCGGCCGAGCTGGGCGACGTTTCCGCGCGCTCGTTCATCGGCCAGCCGCTATCGGCGGACATCGAACTGGTGGCGCTGGCGCCGGACGAAGTGAACGCCTTGCAGGTCAGGCTGGCGCGCCCGGATGTGTTCCGTGGCGCGAACATCACGATGAATCCGGCGCTGTCGTCGGTGCGCATGTCGGTCGTCAAGCGCGACCAGAAGCAGTTTTTGCACGTGACGACCACGCACCCGATCGACGCCGATTACGTCCATATGTATGTGGAATTGAGCGCGGCGGGGCGGCAGGATGTGCGTTTGGCAACGGTCTGGTTGCAGGCGGACCCCAATCCGCCACCGCCGCCGGCACCGGTGGTGTCGTCCGTGCCGGCGCCCAGCGTGATGACGTCGGTCGACGCGGAGCGGATCGCGGCGCAGGCGAGGGCGGAGCGGGCCGCCGCGTCGCCGGCCGTGCCTGCCGCGCCGCCGGTGCGGGACCGGACGCGTCCAGCGCCGTTGCCTTCGTTGCATGAGTCCGAGACCGGTGTTCCGGGGGCGCTCAAGGCCGCCGCGGCCGCAGCGACGCCCCGGCAGACGCCGACGGTGGCGGTGCGGGATTTGCCATCGCGCATCGCGGAAGCGATGGGGACGCCGCGCGGTGCGCCGGCTGCCGCCCCCGCGCCCGCAGCCACGTCCGCGTCTGTTCCGGTCAAGCCGTCGGCAAAGCGCGACGCCACCGCCGTCGATAGCGCGGTGCCGTTGCCGGTGGCGCAGGCTTTGCTGCCGTTGGGGCCGTTGCCGCTGCCTGCCGGCGTCAAACGCCCGGCCGCGCCGGCCGCATGCGCGCCGTCCGGCATCAGCGCCAAGGAATGCAAGGCGCTCGACACGCATAGCCAGGCCCTTTCCAGCAAGCTGGTGGAGCTGGAGGGGAAAATGAAGGCGCTGCAGGGTGCGATCAAGAATTCGGCGGCGACACCGGCGGCGACACCGGCGGCGGCTCCCGCGGTGGCTGCCGCCGCCGCCGCGCCAAAAGTCGGGCAGGCGGCGACGGCCGTGCTGGCGGCGGCTGGCAGCAGCGTGGCGGCCGCTGTGGCGGCGCCGGCGTCGGCGAAGGAGGCGCCAAAGTCCGCTGCGGTGGCCTCGGCGGCGCCGGGTCCAGGAGCGGCATCGACCAAGGCGGCCGAGGACAAGCCAGGCAAATCTAGCAAACCAGGCAAGGCCGGCGAAGCGCAAGCGGCGACCATGGATGGCGCCTCGGCCTCGGCTTCGGCGGGGGCGGCTTCCGCTTCCGCCTCGGCGTCCGCCGGCGAGCATGGCGCCAACGCGTCGGCCTCGGCGGCCGGCGCCTCCGCCTCGGCGTCCGCGCCGGTTCCGCTCAAGCGCGTGCTGCCCAAACTGAAATACAAAAAGGAAAAGCCGGTCGAACGTCCGACCAACTATGTCGCCTGGGGCGCCGGCGCGGTCGGCGCGCTGCTGCTCGCCGGCGCTGGTCTGATCTACTGGCGCCGCAAGAAATCCGGCGCGGCGCCGCTGAAAATCTGGCAGGGCTTCCGCAAGAAAAAGCCGGCCGAGGCGGCGGGCAAGCCCCAGGAGGCGCAGCCGCTGCACGAAGTCACGCCCGAATCAATAATGCAATAGTAATAAGCTTATAACCTCAGCTTTGCCTGCGGTGCCTCGATCTGGGTTATAGTATTCGACGCTTTTTGCACGCCATACCCCATTTTGAAAGAGCCATATGACCGCAACGTCGCAATATCAGGAGCAATACCAAGCCTTCAAACAACTCGGCCTTAAACTGGATATGTCGCGTGGCAAGCCAGCGCCCGAGCAACTCGACTTGTCCAACGCGCTGACCGAATCGCTGGGTGGCTTCAAAGCCGCCGACGGCACCGACGGCCGCAACTATGGCGGCACCATCGGCCTGCCGGAAGCGCGCGAGCTGTTCGGCAAACTGCTGGACGTGCCGGCCGCGCAAGTCGTCGTCGACAGCAGCGCCAGCCTGTCGCTGATGCACGACGTCATTATCTACAGCCTGCTCAACGGCACGCCGGGCAACGCGCCATGGGTGCGCGAGCCGGTGACCTTCCTGTGCCCGGTGCCGGGCTACGACCGCCACTTCGCCATTTGCGAAGCGCGCGGCATCAAGATGATCAACATTCCGATGACCGAAGGCGGCCCGGACATGGACCTGGTCGAGAAACTGGTGGCCGAGGATGCCAGCATCAAGGGCATGTGGTGCGTGCCGAAGTATAGCAATCCGGGTGGCGTGGTCTATTCGGACGAAGTCGTTAGCCGCCTGGCCGCGATGAAAACCGCCGCGCCGGACTTCCGCCTGATGTGGGACGACGCCTATCGCTTCCACCACCTGAGCGAGAAAAAGCTGGAAGTCGCTAACATCCTCGACGCCTGCGCCAAGGCCGGCAATCCGGACCGCGCGATCGTGTTCGCGTCGTCGTCGAAGGTCACGTGGGCGGGTTCGGGCATCGCCGCCCTGGCGGCATCGCCGGCCAACATCGCCTGGTGGACCAAGCACGCCGGCATCCGCAGCATCGGCCCCGACAAGATCAACCAGTTGCGCCACGTGCGCCTGCTGAAGGATGTGGCCACCGTCGAAGCGCTGATGGAACAGCATCGCGCGCTGCTGCAGCCGAAATTCGAAGCCGTGCTGGCGCAGTTCGACGCTTACCTGGGCGACGTGCCGGGCGTGTCGTGGACGCGTCCGCTGGGTGGTTACTTCATCGACCTGGTGACGCCGGAAGGTTCGGCCAAGCGCACGGTGGCGTTGGCGAAGGAAGCCGGCATCACCTTGACGCCTGCCGGCGCCGCCTTCCCGTACGGGAACGACCCCAAGGACAGCCACATCCGCATCGCCCCGAGCTTCCCGTCGCTGGACGAGATCACCAAGGCGGCGCAGGGGATCGCGCTGTCGCTGCGCGTAGCCTTGGCTGGATAACTTAAAAGTCTTCTAAAACACGTAGGGCGGATTAGCGCGCAGCGCGTAATCGGCCATCGATGAGCCGCCGACGGCGCTTCGATGGCCGATTACGGCGTTCCGCCTAATCCGCCCTACGTGTTTCAGAATAAAAAAAGCGCCTGTGGCCAGGCGCTTTTTTTCATTGGGCTGGCGGTTTTATTGACGCGCCATGCCTGGTACTTGGTTCATCCAGGGATCGGCGATGTCGCGGATTTCGCGGTCGTTCGCCAGGATCTGCTTGAGCAGGTCGATCTTGCGCAGGCGCGGGGCGCCGCTCAGGGCGGGCACGCCGGTGGCGGCGGCGCGGGCTTCGGTGGCGCACTGGGTTTCCAGCTTGCTCAGACCATCCCAGTCGCCCATGCGCGCGGCGGCGGCCATCTGCTTGCTCAAACCGGCAATGTTTTCGTACATCGAGAGGACTTCGGTAGCAATCATATACCCACCCAGGCTAGTTATCTTCGGCAAAACGGATTACCGCATGTCCTGATTAACGTCGCCTTAAACGGGAACTTTAGGGTATTTTGAAAAAATATTTGAAAAAGTCGAAAAAAAAGCCGCCGTGCTCAAACGCAGGCGGCTTTCGTTGCCGTTAAGGCAAGCTGCTGTTTACTTCACCAGCTCCTCCAGACCAGCGCTCAGCTCGTCCGGTGATGGCATATCGTCAATCAGCGCGTTGTCGTCCAGGCCCAGTTCCTCGGCCAGTTCCGTCGGGTAGCAGGCGGCGATTTCCTCGTCATTCAGTTCGGCCTGCTCGACGCGGGCGCGCCACGCGGCCAGCGAGATGACGGCGGCCAGGCGATTGAGCTCGCCGTTGTGATGCGGTTCCGGGAAGGCCTCGATGGTCTCCGAGAAGGTTTGCGGGAACTTCCAGCGCTTGGCCAGCTCCGCGCCGACATCGGCGAAGGTGTAGCCGAACGAGCCCATCTCGGCGTCCAGGCGGCGCGCGTCCATCGGACCGGCGACCTTGTCGAGCGCGATGGCTTTTTCGGACATGGCCGAGTGCATCACCAGTTGCCCGATCGCGTGCATCATGCCGATGGTGAAGGCGAGGTCGGTGTTTTCCTTGGTCTTCTTGGCGATCCACTTCGCCGACACGGCGGTGTGCAGGCTGTAGCGCCAGAATTGTTTGAGGTCGAGGCCGGGAACGGTCTTGAAACCGCTGACCAGGCCCGAGCTGATGACCAGGGTGCGCACGGTGACGAAGCCCAGCATCAGCACCGCGTCCTCGACCGTGCCGATGCTGCGCGAGACGTGATAGTAGGCCGAGTTGGCCAGGCGCAGCAGTTTGGCGCTGAGCACCGGATCGGTCGCCAGTTTTTTCGCGATCTCTTCGGTCGAGACGCTGGCCTTGTCGAAACTGCTGATCAATTCCTCGACGACCTTGGGCGCGGTGGGCAGCGCGGTCGGATTCTGGAACAAGGCGTCAAGTTTCATTTTTATCTCCTCGATACTCTTAATAGGGGCGTTGCTATGGGCTAACTATATAGCGATTCACCGAATGAAAGAAGCGATTTGATACCTGAGCGTATCTTTTCTGCCGTGCCGATACGCTACACTGGCATCATGGAACCCGATCCCATCGAAGAAATCACACAGAAAACGCTGCGCCATTACGAGCTGACGGCGCAACAATTTTTCGCCGGCACCATCGATCATGATGTCAGCCAAAACATCGCCGCGCTGCTCGACGCGATCGAGGGCGCGGCGCCGTATCGCCTGCTCGACTTGGGGTGCGGTCCCGGCCGCGATTTGAAGACCTTCCGCGAGATGGGACACGAGGCGATCGGCGTTGACGGCTCGGCCCGCTTCGTGGAGATGGCGCGCGCCTACAGCGGCTGTGAGGCCTGGCAACAGGACTTCGTCCAGCTCGATTTACCGGCCGAATATTTCGACGGCGTGTACGCCAACGCCTCGCTGTTCCACGTGCCGAGCGCGGCGTTGCCGGATGTGTTGCGGCGCTTGCACGCGGCGTTGAAACGGGGCGGCGTTCTGTTCAGCTCGAATCCGCGCGGCGACAACCGCGAAGGCTGGAACGGCCCGCGTTACGGCAGCTACTACGATTACGATACCTGGGAACGTTACCTTGTCGCAGCAGGCTTTAGCGCCGTCCAACACTACTACCGGCCTAGCGGATTGCCGCGCGATCAGCAGCCGTGGCTGGCCAGTGTCTGGCGAAAAATTTGATTGTTGGCAGCGTTCGGGAACGCACAGAGAACTCAGCGGCTGGAGCCTATAGTGAAGCCATGCACACGGCGCCAAGTTGTGTGTCCTGTAGCTTCAACAACGATAAAGGAGTTCATCATGAACAAGGATCAAGTTAAGGGTACGGCGAAAGACATCGGCGGCAAAATCCAGGAAAAAACCGGCGAACTGATCGGCAGCTCGGAACAGCAGGCCAAGGGCCTGAACAAGCAAGCCGAAGGCAAAGTGCAAAAAGGCGTCGGCGATGCCAAGGAAGCGATCGACGACGTCGTCAAAGGCAACCGCAACTAACAGCACCACGCCGCGCCCCAGGGCGCATCGCAGGCGATCATTCGCCGCATAAAAAAACAGCCGCGTTAGCGGCTGTTTTCGTTTACCTGCAGGGCGGATCAAGCCGCGATGCGGTTGGTCGACAAATCCCAGCCGCCGGCGGTATTGCCGCCCGAACCGCCGGAGATTTTCTGCTGCGTATAGCGCCACTTCACTTTCGAAAACTTCAGCGACACTTGCTCCGACAGCACGTCGCCTTCCTGCACGCTGGGCGACACGGTTCCGACCAACACATTTTCCAGTTCGATTTCGAAGTACTTGATGCGCTCGCCCTGACCATCGGCACGCATGAATTCGAACTTCGCCTTCGGGATGGTCTTACCGGATGAGCACGTTTGCAGCAGCACCGGCGACGCCAGATCGGCCATTTTCAGGAGGGTGATGTCCTGATGTTCGCAACGCTCGGCGGTATGGCCGCCGCTGGTCGAGGCGGTAGCCGATTTCGGCTGGCTCACCGCCCAGCTCACCGACTTGCATTCAATCCAATCCTTGTGCTTCTCGTCGGCCGACTCGCCCCGAATTCCGTCGATTTGCAGATAGACATCGATAGCCATAATTCCTCCTGGAATATTAGTGAAACGATGCGAAACGCACCGCAGCGGGCATTATCGAATAATCAACAAATCTCCTCTTGTGGCCGCTCAACCCATCCAAAAAAAACTTCGGAGGGTTATTTGGCGTCGGGCATGAGGTTCTTTTTGAAGAAGGCTTCGATGTTGCCGTAGACGTGGCGCTGCGGCGCGCGGCCGGCGATGCCGTGCTTGCCGCCAGGGTAGGTCATCAGTTCGAAGCGGACGTTGCGGCTGACCAGCGCGTCGATCATGCGCGTGGTGTTGGTGAACAGCACGTTGTCGTCGGCCATGCCGTGCATTAGCAACAGCGGCGATTTGAGGCCGTCCAGGTGCGCGTAGACGCCGGCCGATACGTAGCCCGCCGCGTTGGCTTTCGGCGTGCTCATGAACTGTTCGGTGTAGTGGGTGTCGTACAACGCCCAGTCCGTCACCGGCGCGACCGAGACGCCCATGGCGATCTTGTCCGACGCTTGCGCCAACAGACGCAACGTCATGAAGCCGCCGTAGCTCCAGCCGAATACACCGATGCGCTTGGCGTCGACGAAGCTTTGCTTGCCCAGCCATTCGATGCCGGTCAGCTGGTCTTCGACTTCGACCTTGCCCAGGTTCAGGTAGTTGGCGTCGGTGAAGGCGCGCTCGCGGCGGAACGAGCCGCGGTTGTCCAGGCGCCAGACCACGAAGCCTTGCTGCGCCATGTATTGGTCGAACAAGTTGCCCCACTTGCGCGCGACGTGCTGCGCGTGCGGGCCGCCGTAGGTCGACAGGTAGACCGGATATTTCTTCACCGGGCTGAAGCCGCTCGGCTTGATCATCGAGTAGTACAAGGTCTGGCCGTCGTTGGCCTTCAAGGTGCCGTACTCGGTGCGCAGGTGCGCGTCCTTGTACTTGCCGTACGGGTGGCTGGCGTTCAGTTCGTTGTGCTCGAGCCAGCTGATCATCTTGCCGTCCGGACGGCGGATGCTCACTTGCGGCGGGGTGTCCGGGTCGGAGAAGGTGTCGACGAACACTTCGCCGTTGCGCGAGAACGAGGAGTCGTGCCAGCCGTCGCCTTCGGTGATGCGCGCCGGCTTGTCGGCAGCGCTGCCGTCGAGCTTGAGCGCGTAGGTCTGGCTGTCGATGACGGCGTCGCGGTTCGATTGTACGAACACGCGGCCGTTTTTTTCGTCGACGGCGAGCAGCTTGTCGATGCCCCATTCGCCGCTCGAAATCGAGTGCAGCAGTTTGCCGTTCAGGTCGTACAGGTAGAGGTGCTTGCGGCCGCTGCGCTCGGACGGCCAAATGAATTTGTCGTTGCCCAGGAAACGCAGGTCGTCGAAGATGCTGACCCAGGTCGGCGACGTCTCGGTGATCAGCACGCGCTGCGCCAGCGTGGCGGCGTCGACCGACACCAGCTCCAGCTTCTTCTGGTCGCGGCTCTGGCGCTGGAACAGCAAGGCCTTGCTGTTGGCGCTCCAGTCGGCGCGCACCAGGTAAATATCTTGTTCCGCGCCGAGGTCGACGTCGCGGATTTCGCCGCTGACGGGCGAGACGATCTTCAGCTGCACCAGCACGTTCGGATCGCCGGCGGCCGGGTAGCGCTGCTCGATGACGTCGGTGCGGTCGGCGTAGATTTCAAAGCGCTTGACCACCGGCACCGGGGCCTCGTCGTAGCGCTTGTAGGCGATGGCGGAGTCGTCCGGCGCCCAGTAATAGCCGCTGGTCTGGCCCATTTCTTCCTGCGCCACGAATTCGGCTTCGCCGTTGTGGATGGTGCCCTTGCCGTCGGTGGTCAGCTGGCGTTCCTTGTTGGTCGACAGGTCGATGATGAACAGGTTCTGGTCGCGCACGAAGGAGACATAACGTCCCTTGGGCGAAATCTTCGGATCGAGCACGTTGCCGCTGGCGACCATGCGCGCGGCGTCGGGCTTGCTGACGTCGATCAGGTACAGGTTGCCGGCGATCGGCACCAGCAGCTGCTTGCCGTCGGGCGACCAGCTGTAGCTGAGGATGCCCTTGAGGCTGGCGGTGCGGGCGCGCTCGCGGCGGGCTTTTTCGGCGTCCGACAGGTTCTCTTCCGGCACCAGGGTCTTGGAGTCGACCAGGCGGTGCGTGGACTTGTCCTTGAGGTTGTATTCCCACAGGTCGAGCTGGAACTGGTTGTCGTCGCGGCCGCGCAGGAAGGTCACGCGGGCGCCGTCGGGCGACACTTTCAGGCTGCGCACGCCCGGACCGCTCAGCGACGGGTCGGCATGGATACGGTCCAGGGTCAGTTTTTCGGCGGCGGCGTTGCCGCCGGCCAGCAGTGCGAGAAAGCAGAGGATAAAGCGCATGGAAGGTCTCTTGGTGGGCAATCCAAGACGATACCAGAGTCGTGTTTATGTGGCGAGATGGCAATGTTCTGAATCCATCCCGCAAAACCGTTTTTCCTTCGGCCTTATGTATCGCTTTGTTTCAGGCGCCGCGCACGCGCGCCAGCGACAGATTGCGCAGCGACCAGCTCAGCAGCACGGCGGCCACCGTCAGCCCCACCACCAGCCCGATCCAGAAACCCGACGCCGCCATCGGCTCGGCCGGCGACCATGGCATCCATTGCGGCGCCAGGCCCAGCCAGCAGCCCAGCGGCAGCGCGAAGCCCCAGAACGCCAGCAGCTGGATCTGCATCGGCTGGCGCGACACCTTGTAGCCGCGCAGCGCGCAGGCGGCCGCCACTTGCGTCGAGTCGGACAGCTGGAACAGCGCGGCGAATAGCAGCAGGTGTGCGCACAGTTCCTGTACCGCCGGGTCGGACGTGTAGGCGCGCGCGATCTGGTGGCGGAACACGACGATGAAGGCCGCCGACAACACGGCGAACGCCAGCGACATCCACACGCCGACCCAGGCCACGAACCGCGCCTTGAGCGGATTGCCTTCGCCCAGCGACTGGCCGACGCGGGTGATCAGCGCGATGCCAAAGCTGAGCGGCACCATGAACACCAGCGACGTGAAGTTGAGCGCGATCTGGTGCGCCGAGATTTGCACCACGCCATAGCGCGCCACCAGCAGGCTGACCGCGCCGAAGGCGCTGACTTCGGCGAAGTAGCTGATGCCGATCGGCACGCCGAGCCGCAGCATCGTGCCGATCTCCGGCCAGTGCGGCCATTCCCAGTGCGTGAACGGGTAGGTGGCGCGGTAGGCCGGCGCGTAGCGTATCCACGCCAGCATGGCGAACAGCATCATCCACATGCACAGCGCGGTCGAGACGGCGCAGCCGACCCCGCCCAGGGCCGGGAAGCCCCAGTTGCCGAAGACCAGCAGCCAATTGACGAAGATGTTGATGCACAGGCCCATGATGGCGATCAGCATCACCGGCAAGGTCTGGTTGATGCTGGTGCTGTAACCGTACAGCGCGCGGTAGGCGGCGAATGGCGGCAGGCCGATGCTGATGACGTGGACGAACAGCTCGGCCTGGCGCTGCACGTGCGGCGTCAGATACAGGTGGGCGAACAGCAAGGTGGCGACGTTGGCCAGCGCGGCCGCGACCAGGCCGACGCCGAGCGCCTTCCATAACGATTGCCGCACCGTGTGCGGGATCTTGCGCAGGTCGCCCGCGCCGACGTCGTGCGCGACGATGCTGTTGATCGCCATCATGACACCGCTGACGGTGACCAGGATGATCGACCAGATCGACGCGCCCAGCGACACCGCCGCCAGCTCGTCGGCGCTGGTGTGGCCGGTCATGGCGACGTCGGCCACGCCCATGCCGACGGTGGCCAACTGGCCGATCAGCATGGGCCAGGACAGGCGCCACAATGCTGCGGCTTCGAGGCGGATCGACGACAGGGTGAAAGAGTGAGGCATAAGGTGACCGGGGCGGCAAGCCGATGTGACTGGGCCGCCATTTTAACGGCTGCGGCACACGATTGCATTTGGTTGCAATTTAGTTGGACTGCTGCGTATGCGAAACTTATAACATGCGCGTTATGTGTAGAAGAGGTCCACTCCGGACGTCGCCCAACAACTATTCAGGTCAAAACTATGAAAAAATTCCTGCCCCGCCTGCTGAACGCCGCCCTGGCGCTGGCCGCGCCCGTCGTCTTTGCCTCCGCCGCGCACGCCGGCGAAATCACGCTTTACACCCACGATAATTTCGGCGGGCCGGCGATCACCGTGCGCGACCAGGTCCCCGATCTGTCGTCCGATGGCTTCAACGACCGCGCCTCGAGCGTGCGAGTGCGCTCGGGCCGCTGGCAGCTGTGCGAGAACGCCAATTTCGACGGCCATTGCATCGTGCTTGGACCGGGCGAGTACCGCAAGCTGGAAGGTTTTAACGATGTGCTGTCGTCGCTGCGCGAAGTAAGCGGCAACGATGATCGCGGCGATCGTGGTGACCGGGGCGATCGCGGTCATGGCCGGCGCGGTGAGAACGGCTATGGCGGCGGTCGTGGCGGCGCGCCTATCGTGCTGTACTCGCAGTCCCGCTTCAACGGCGCGGAAGTCGAGCTGCGTGACGACATCCGCAAACTGGATCGCCTCGACTTCAACGACCAGGCCGGTTCGGTGATCATCCGCGAAGGCAGCTGGCAGCTTTGCGATGACGCCGATTTCCGCGGCAAGTGCGTGGTGCTGTCGCCAGGCCGCTACGACAACCTGCGCGACATGGGCGACCGCATCTCGTCGGTACGACGCGTGCGCTAAGCGCTCGACCGGGACGGCGTGCCGTCCCGGAGAGTTACCGCCGCCGCGTTTGCTACCTTAGGCGCTCTTGCGGCGCGACATTCCCGCCAAGATGGCCAGGCCCAATCCCATCATCGCCCAGGTCTCCGGCTCGGGCACGGCGGACACCGCCTGTTCATTGAGGGCCATGTTGTCGATCAAGCTGAAGTAGGTCTCGGCGTCCCATGGGCCATAGACGATTTCCATTTCCAGTGCGGTGAGGTTGTTAAAGCGGGTCGGGTTAAAGGTTATCATGTCGAGCGGATTGGGGCTGTTGGCGCCGCTGATGGTGTAGGTCTCGACAATGACGTTTCCGCCCACATCCATGCCACTGAACTTGACCGTGCTGGTTTCAAGCGGCAACACTGTGCGCAGGTCGAAGCTGGCGAGCGAGAACGGTGTATTGGACGCGTTTCTCATACTGACTTTGCCGCCTAAATCCATGCTGGTCGTACCGTTGCCGGAGGATAGGAAATACACCGATCCTTCCAAAACGGTGAAGTTGTAGCCGCTCGTCGCGAAGCTGGCCCCGGTGGTCAGGGGGATGGTGCCGGTGGCGGGGAATTCGTCGAAGGTGATGGTGGTTGCCTGTGCCGCGCCGGCCCCCAGGGACAATGCGAGGGCCAATAAAGCCGTGTTCACTTTTGATGAAAACATTTGATCTCCCTGGTTTTATTTGAGTGGAAATGGTATCTGTTTCCAAATAAATAAGATATAAAATTACCACTTTTTGTGGTGGCGATGTCGCGCCCTCCCGTCTGAAGGGCGGCGGCGATGGCGGATTGCAGGTAAACTTCCGATCATTGTCGAGTCAAGTCGCCGGCCAACGCAGGCAAGAGTGGAGCGCAACGTGGAATACAAGGACTACTACCAGACCCTGGGCGTGTCTAAAACCGCCTCGGAAGACGAGATCAAGAAGGCCTATCGCAAGCTGGTCCGCAAATACCATCCGGACGTCAGCAAGGAAGCCGACGCGCAAAAGAAAACCCAGGAACTCAACGAGGCCTACGGCGTGCTGGGCGACGCCGAAAAACGCGCCGCCTACGACGACCTCGGGCGCGGACGCCAGTTCCGCGCCGGCCAGGAGTTCCGCCCGCCGCCGGACTGGGGACGCGGCTTCGGCGGCGGCACCGGCAATCCGGGCGGCGCCGGTGCGGGCGGCGGCTTCGGCGACACCGATTCGAGCGACTTCTTCTCCGATTTGTTCGCCAACCTGGGCGGGCGCCGGCGCCAGCAGTACACGCAATACGAGCCGCAGCGCGGCGACGACAGCCACGCCACCATCACCATCGACCTGGTCGACACCTACCAGGGCGCCACGCGCAACGTCAGCATGATGGTGGCCGAGCGCGACGCCGCCGACCGTATCGTCACGCGCGAGCGCACGCTCAGCGTCAACATCCCCAAGGGCGTGACCGCCGGCCAACAGTTGCGTCTGGCCGGCCAGGGCCAGCGCGGCGAGGCGGGACCGGGCGACTTGTATCTGGAAATCCAGTTCCGGCCCGATGCGCGCTACCGCGTCGACGGCCGCGACGTCTTCGAGACGGTGCCGGTGGCTCCATGGGAGCTGGCGTTGGGCGCCGACATCGAGGTGGCCACGCCGTCGGGCAAGGTGACCGTGACGGTGCCGGCCGGCTCGCAAAGCGGCCGCAAGCTGCGCCTGCGCGGACGCGGCATCCCCGGCAAGGAGGCCGGCGACTTATATCTGCTGTTGGAAGTGGTGCTGCCGCCGGCAAACACCGACAAGGCACGCGAACTGTATCAAACGATGGCGCGCGAGATGGCGTTCAATCCGCGCGCGGGAGGATGAGCTATGGGACAGGCTATGGAAGCGGCGGTGGGGCAGTCGCCCCTGACCGCCGTGTTGATCGATGAGACCGCGCTGACGCTCGAGGAGCTGGCGCGCGCCTGCGCGGTCGAGCGCGACTGGGTGGTGCAGCGGGTGCGCACCGGCATCCTGATGGAGTGCGACTCGGAGGATTGCGTCAGCTGGCGCTTCACCAGCGCCGACCTGGTGCGGGCGCGCCGCCTGTGCCAGATCGAGCGCGACTTCGAGGCCAACGACGACGTCGCCGCGCTGGTGGTCGATCTGTCGGAGGAGATCAGCCGCCTGCGGCGCAAGCTCAGCGCCGCGGGCGTGAAGTAGCGGCCGGCGCCTGTTTGACAGGCGTCGCGGTGATCGCCGGCGTCGTTGCGGCGGACGGCTTTTCGGTCGAGCGCTGGTGGAAGGGCATGTGGATCGGCACGTGTTCCCCTGCCACCGTCGTGGGTTGTAATTTGCCGCCGTATTCCTCGGCGATGCGCCGGTCCATGTCCAGAAACTGCTGCATGACCCAGCGGGTGGCCGGTCCCGGCTCCTCGTCGCCGCGCCGTATCACGTACAGCGGCGCGCTGAACGACGGCCCCTCGGCGACCTCGAGTTGCACCAGGCGTCCCGCGTCCAGGTCCCACTGGATGAATTCGACCGGCATATTGCCCCAGCCGATGCCGCTACGCAGCAGCGCGTGCTTGGAGCTCAGGTCGCCCAGGCGCCAGTCGCGCAGCGCCACCACGCCGAAATCCTGGCCCTTGGTCAAGGTGCTGCGGTCGGTCAGCACCAGCTGCGTGTGTTCACGCAGGACCTCGTTGGGAATCTTGCCCTTGATCTGGGCCAGCGGATGGTCGGGCGACACCACCGGCACCATCGTCACGACGCCGCAGCTCTGGCGCTCGATGGTGTCGGCCGAGCCGGGCATCCAGGCGCTCAGGCCGATGTGGCAGGTGCGGTCCATGACCAGTTGCGTGACCGCGCCCAGCGCCTCGGTGCGCAGCCGCATCGACACGGTCGGGAACTCCTTTTGGAACCCATGCAGGATGCGCACCAGCTTGCAGGTCGAATACATCACGTCGACCACCAGCGACACCTCCGCCTCCAGCCCGGCCGACAGCGCCTTGGCGCGCGCGCGCATGCCGTCGACCTTGAGCGAGACGGCGCGGGCGTCGGCCAGCAGCGCCTTGCCGGCCTCGGTCAGCACCGGTTTGCGCTTGCTGCGGTCGAGCAGTTCGATGTTGAGCTGCTCCTCCAGGTTGGCGATGGTGTAGCTGATGACGGACTGTGTGCGGTGCAGCGCCCGCGCCGCGTGCGCGAAGCCGCCATGGTCGATGACGGCGATGAACACGCGCAGCTGGTCGAGGGAGGGGAGGCCGGGGTCGCGCATGGTGGTTGCCTGTGGTTGATACGTGGTTGAACATTGGATATCGATAAAATCGATCAGTAAGATTTAAATTTACTGTATTTCATCGATATTAATCCCGTTCTATGATGCGTGCAACCCTACCTCATAAAGGAAGCACAGCATGGCAACCGTCCTCCATATCAATAGCAGTGTTCGTCCAGGCTCCCTGACCCGCCAGCTCGGCGGTGAATTCGTCGCGAAATGGAAAGAAACCCGTCCGTCCGACACCATCGTCTCGCGCGATCTGGGCGCCACGCCCGTGTCGCACCTGACCGAACAAGTGGTCGGCGCCTTCTTCACCCCGGCCGACCAGCGCAATGCCGACCAGGCCCACGCGGTCAAAACCTCCGACACGTTGATCGACGAGCTGTTTGCCGCCGACACCATCGTCATCGGCGCGCCGATGTACAACTTCTCGGTGCCGTCGGGCCTGAAGGCATGGATCGACCACGTCGCCCGCGTCGGCCGCACGTTCCAGTACGGCGCCAACGGTCCGCAAGGGCTCGTCACCGGCAAGAAGGTGTATGTGATCGTCGCCAGCGGCGGCGTCTACAGCGAGGGTCCGGCGGCCGGCTACGACCACGTCACCACCTATCTGCGCGCCGTCCTCGGCTTCCTGGGCATGACCGACATCACCTTCATCGTCGCCGAAGGCGTGTCCAAGGGTGAGGACGCGGCGGCCGCCGCGATCGCCAAGAGCCGCGCCGATATCAACGCCATCCTGGTCTGAGTTCTGCTCTAAATAAGCAACATAATCGCCGCTGAACGAAGCCCCGCTTGCGGGGCTTGTTCTTTGCTGCGTATGATGGAAGGCATATCCCGTCACGGAGCCTTACATGAAACGTCACCTGCATTTGCTGGTCATCGATCCGCAAAACGACTTTTGCGATCTGCCGGCCGGCTATTTGCCGCTGGACCCGGCCACGCGCCAGCCGCGCGCGCCGGCGCTGCCGGTGCCCGGCGCGCATCAGGACATGCAGCGTCTGGCCGGCCTGATCAACCGTGGCCGCTCCGGCCTGACGGCGATCAGCATCACGCTCGACTCGCACCACCGCTTCGACATCGCCCACCCGACGTTCTGGATCGCCCGGGACGGCGCGCCGGTGGCGCCGTTCACGCAGATCACCGCCGCCGACGTGCGCGCCGAAAAATACCTGCCGCGCCATCCGGCCGCCTTGCCGCTGGCGTTGAACTATCTCGACAAACTGGAGGCCGCCGGCCGCTATCAGCTGATGGTGTGGCCGGTGCACTGCGAAATCGGCAGCTGGGGCAACAACGTCCACGACGACGTGCGCGCCGCCTACGGCGCCTGGGAGGAAGCCTCGCTCGGCATCGTCGCCAAGCTGGCCAAGGGGTCCAACCCCTGGACCGAGCACTATTCGGCCGTCATGGCCGAGGTGCCCTACGCCGACGACCCGGACACCCAGTTCAACACCAAGTTCGTCAACACGCTGGCCGAGGCCGACCGGATCTACGTGGCGGGGGAGGCCGGCAGCCACTGCGTCAAGGCGACCGTCGAGCATATCGCCGACCATTTCGGCGACCAGGCCGCGTCCAAGCTGGTGCTGATCACCGACTGTATGAGCCCGGTCACCGGCTTCGAGGCGCAATACCAGGGCTTCCTCGCGGCCATGCGGGCGCGCGGCGTGCAGCTGATGCAGGCGGGCGACGTGCTGCCCGAGCTGCTGGCCAACGCCGCCCGCTGAAACCGGTCCGGCGGCCAGGCGGGGAAGGCTGTGACGATCGCCCGGCGTCAACTGCTGGCGGCGGCCGCCGCGTTGCCGTTGACGCGCGCCCCGGCCGTCGCCGCGCAGTCCGGCCCCGGCCCGGCCGACGGGGCGCACACGCTGCGTTTCGTGTTTTCGCGCCCGTTTGACAACCCGCGCACGCAATGGCTGATCCGGGTTTACACCCACCTGCTTGAGGACCTGGGTAAGCGCTTCGTCTACATCGACGTGCCGCCGCTGCGCGCCACGGCGATGGTGCTGGCGGGCGAGGCCGACGGCGAACTGGGACGCACCTTCGACTATCAAAACCTGTTTCCGGCGCTGGTGCGGGTGCCCGAGCCGAACAACGCCGTGCGGTTCGCCGCCTATGCGACGCGCACTGGATTGCTGTTCGACAGCTGGCCGGCGGTGCGCGCGCGCCGCCTGCGCTGCGAATACCGGCACGGCATCAGCGAATTGCGCGACATGCTTTCGCGCGAGCTGGCCGCAGGCGAGTACTCGTATGTGCAGACCATCGCCCAGGGCTTGCAGAAGCTGCGCTTGGGGCGCACCGACCTGTACTTCGATGTCGAAGAGGCGGTCAGCGATTTCATCTTTTTCCTGAGCGACGCCGAACGCCGGAGCAGCGGTCTAGGTACTCTGCACCAGGCCGGCGTGGTGCGCAGCACCACCGGCCACGCCTACCTGCGCGGCGCGCACGCGGCGCTGGCGCCGCCACTGGCGGCCGGGCTAGCGCGGCTGAAGCGCCAGGGCACGGTCAAGCGCTATTTGACGGAGAGTCTGGAGGCGTATAAGCGCGGTCTGGAACGGCGCTGATCCACGCATCGGCCCCGCATCGCGTAAGATCATAGCTATATGCAATCTGGAGAGTCCATGAGTCAGCCCATCGTCCGCAGCCTGCTGGAGACGGATCTATACAAATTCACCATGTGGCAAGCGCTGCTGCATGGCCATCCCAACTCGCACACCGAATACGAATTCGTCTGCCGCAACACGCCGGACTATCCGCTGGCCGAGCTGCACGAGGCGGTCGAGCGTGAACTCGACCATCTGTGCTCGATGGGGTTTTCGGACGAGGAACTGAACTTCCTGCGCTCGCTGCGCTACATCAAAAGCGACTTCGTCGACTTCCTGACGGTGTTCCGCTTCCAGCGCAAATTCATCGACGTGCGCATCGACGGCGACACGCTGGCGATTCGCGCCACCGGGCCGCAGGTGCACGTGATGGGCTTCGAGATTTACGTGCTCTACATCGTCAACGAACTGTATTTCCGCCGCTTCGACCAGGCGGCCGCGCTGGCCGAGGGGCGCGAGCGCCTCAGCGCCAAGATCGCCGCGCTCAAGGCTTTCGGCGCCGAGCCGGCGCGCCGCAACCCGTTCGAGTTTTCCGACTTCGGCACGCGCCGGCGCTTTTCCGGCGCCTGGCATGACGAAGTGGTGCAGCGCCTGTCGCGCGAGGTGCCGGAGTACTTCAAGGGCACGTCCAACGTCTACCAGGCGATGAAGTTCGGCCTGGTGCCGATCGGCACGATGGCGCACGAATACATGCAATCGTTCCAGGCTTTTGGCGTGCGGCTGCGCGACTTCCAGAAAGCCTCGCTGGAGGCGTGGGTGCAGGAATACCGGGGCGACCTTGGTGTCGCGCTGACCGACGTGGTGGGCATGGACGCCTTCCTCGACGATTTCGATCTGTACTTCGCCAAGCTGTTCGACGGGCTGCGCCACGATTCGGGCGATCCGGTGGTGTGGGGAGAAAAGGCGCTGGCCCACTACGCCGCGCTGCGCATCGACGCCAAGACCAAGCGGCTGGTGTTCTCGGACGGGCTCAATCTGGAGAGCGCCTTCGACCTGTACCGCCACTTCGCCGACCGCATCATGACCGGCTTCGGCATCGGCACGCACCTGACCAACGACGTCGGCCTCAAGCCGCTCAACATCGTCATGAAGCTGGTCAACTGCAACGGCCAATCGGTGGCCAAGCTGTCGGACTCGCCCGGCAAAACGCTGTGCAAGGACGAGACCTTCCTGGCCTATCTGCGCCAGGTGTTCCACCACCCGGCCGCCCAAGGCCGCTAAGCCAAGCGTTCATCTAAACCACGTAGGGCGGATTAGCGCAGCGTAATCGGCCAATGCATGCGTCGCGACGGCTCATGCATTGGCCGATTACGGCGTTCCGCCTCATCCGCCCCGACGAACATCGCTTAACTTAGCGCATGAGGGAAGGGCGTGCGGGGAGGCTGTGGCCGCGAGGGCCGGTTCAGGCCGGTCGGGCGCCGAAGCCGCTCATGATGGCGTCGGCGTTGCTGCTTTCATCTTCGTCGTAGATATCGATCGACAGCATGGCGCCGCTGCGTTCGCGCGCATGCGCGGCGGCGGCCGGGCCGCCCGGCGTCAGCGCGTCGAGGATGTTGCCGACGGTGCTGGACGCCACGGTCGGCGGCAGCGGCGTGTGCTTGGTCAGTTTAACGGTCGACGGAGGAAAACCCTTGGCCAGCAAGGCGCTGCGGGCGCTTTCGGCATCGGTCACCTGTTCGAAATTGCGGTGTATTGTGCGTGTCATGACGACCTCCTTGGTTGAACCGTGGCGGGGCGGCTTAGAAGCCGGCCACCACGGTTTCGAAATGCTCCACCTTGGGTGGTGTAGCGAAATAGCTGCCGACCAATCCGCGCCAGGACTGGAACGCCGGACTGCCGCGGAAATCGACGGTATGGTTTTCAAGGGTCTGCCAGCCGATCACCAGATGATAGGTGTCGGGCGTTTCGATGTCGCGGTCAAGGCGCATCGACAGGCAACCGGTGGCCGCCTTGAACAAGGGCACCGCCTCGGCCACGCCGGCCTGGAAGGCGTCGTGGGCATCCGGCTTGATATACAGCTCGGCGATCTCGTAAATCATGGGCATCCTTTTGAAAGTATGCCCCTATTGTGCCTCAACTGCGGCGGGCGTGCGCAGGATGAAGCGCATCGCCTGGCGGGCCAATTCCTTGACGTCGGCACCGCTGCCGGGTTTGTACCACTGCACGGTCCAATTGAGCGCGCCGAAGATCAGCAGGCGGTCGAACGACGACGGCATCGCCCAGTCGCCGGACAGGTGCAGTTCGGCGATGGCGCGGTCCCAGACCGCCTCGTAACGGTCCTTGAGCGCGACCACGCGCGAGCGCGACGGCTCGTCGAGCGAGCGCCACTCGTACAGCAGCACGGCGATGTAATGGTGGTCGGGCGCCAGCAAGGTATGCAGATGGGCCTCGACCAGTTGGCGCAGGATCTCGCAGGGCGGCAGCTGCTGGCTGCCGATCGCCTCGATCTCGGCCAGCGAGCGCTCCAGGCCTTGCTCCATGATGGCGGCCAGGATGTCCTGCTTGGTCTTGAAATGATAGAACCAGCTGCCGGCCTGGATGCCGGCGGCGGCGGCGATATCGCGCACGGTGGTGTTGTCGTAACCCTTGGTGCGAAACAATTCGGCCGATTTCTCGATCAATTCCGCACGCAGTCCACCGCTTTCCCCTTTCAGGGGGCGCCCGCGTCGCTTGGGGCTGGGGGAGTCAATTGTGGCGGCGTTAGGCATGAAAAGGTGTCTGATGAGTAGTTTTGGTACATCCCATTTTAATGCAGCGGTCTCGCGCCCCATTGAAAAAGTGTTTGAAATTGTTACTTTCCGCAAAGAAGTTATCGGCTTTTGTGCTGCAATGCAACACTTTGGATCGGTGCCTGATTGAGAGTGATCAAACGACTAACGCGGCGCGGGCTTAGGCTGGTGGGTGAACACGGGAGCGAGCGATGACCAAGACACGTGCTGCAATGGCTGTGCTTGACACCGGCAATCGTGCCGACGAGGATATTGAGATGAAAACCGAGATGCAATTGCTGAGGCGGGAGGTCGGCGAAGGTTTTGCCGGGGTGAACGCGCGGATCGACGAGGTACGCCGGGAAACGACCGAGCGAATTGACAGATTGCGTCAGGAAACGACGGATCGAATTTAGAGGAACGCAGGGATACCAACGCCCGTATAGATGCGTTGCATCATCGAATGGATGAGTTGCACAAAGAGACGCTCGCACGGATTGATCAGTCGCGTAAAGAAGCGTCCGATAATTCCACGGCACTCAATGCCCGCATGTTCGATTTTCATCGGGAAACAACAGCGCGTATCGATGCAGTGATCGCCGAAAGCCAGAAGAGGATGGATCGCAGCGATACGCAGTTCCGCTGTCTGGTCGGTTTAATGATCACGAGCTTGTTGGCGAAGGCGGGGCTGTTCGCCCGCGCCGCCCACATGCTGTAACTGAAGGAAATTGGTGCCGGTATATTTCCCGACCGCCGGCGCCGGTAGTAGCCGCCTCCGGGAGGCGCTAATTTGTCGTTCTGTGTGAGAACTGGAGCCATCATATCGGGCGATTGTGACAGGCGTTTGACCTGGGTTCCGAATGGGCATGCGTCCCGAGGCAAAGTACGCTAGAATGGAGGTCTGTGGGGACGACCTGGTTTCGACGTGGGTTGCAAAGCAGAGCAGGGCATACCGAGGGCTGGTTACCTCGTAAATACACCCAGAAAAACTTAACTGCAAACGATAACTCGTACGCACTGGCAGCTTAATTGCTGTTAGCTCCACAACACCTCGTCCCTGGGGTGGGCCGTTAAAAGCTGTGGAGTCATTTACAGGGACTCGCGCTGTGAGGGGTCACTTCGATCAGCGCTAAATCTAAGGTGAATCGCTAGTCCAAAACGTGCACGTCCGTGTTGTACTGGTTAAATTAAATGATAGTGCTAAGTATGTAGAACTGTCTGTGGAGTGCTTGCGGACGCGGGTTCGATTCCCGCCGTCTCCACCATGAATTCGTTTAAAATCAATAAGTTAGCATCTGAAAAGTTGTCATATTTGGGGTTGTTTGGGGCTAGTTGGGCTCTGTAATGACAACAAAATGACAGCTTTTTTTTTGTGTGAACTCGTTGTGCGAACTGCATGTTGATTTGCGCCGAAAATTGACCCACTTTCCCCAGTAATTTGCAACTGAATCTGACCCACGTGAAGAGCACAATTCGACCTGTCTCATCGGCAGGAGAACGGAGTGATCAACGTGGCATTACTAGGCATAATTCGACGCTGGCACATTCGTGACCAGATTCCCCTACGGGAGATTTCCAGACGGCTGGGCATCTCACGTAACACCGTCCGGCGCTATTTGCGCTCGGAGACCACAGAGCCTACCTATGCGGAACGCCGTATAGCGAGCGGGCTGGATAAATATTCTGTGCAATTGTCAGGATGGCTCAAGGCCGAGACGAGCAAGCCGCGTAAGCAGCGCCGTAGTTTGAAACAGATCCACGCGGACCTGAAAGAGCTGGGATATGAAGGATCGTACGACCGCGTAGCAGCGTTTGCCAGGCAGTGGAAGGCGGGTCAAACTGAGTGGGTCAATTCATCGAGCAAACGAACAGGCTAAGCCTGAGACGCCCAAAACTAAGGCTGGTCTCCGTAAGGTAAAGCTATTGGAGCCAGCGGTAAACGCGTTGCGTGCGCAAGCGCAATTTACGCGACAGAAGGGCGAGGAGGTGTTTCAAAATCCAAGGACGGGGCAGCGTTGGACGGGTGATCAAGCCATCAGGAAGACCCTGTGGAAGCCCGCGTTGGCGAGCGCTGGCGTCCGGTATCGGAAGCCCTATAGCACTCGCCACACATTCGCTAGTATGATGCTGTCTGCCGGGGAGAATCCAATGTGGGTCGCGAAACAGATGGGGCACGCGGATTGGACGATGATTGTTAGGACTTACGGACGATGGATGCCAGACGCTGATCCAACAGCTGGTGCCAAGGCTCAAGCGCGATTTGCCAGCAGCGTGGCTGACCGAACCTAACCGTCTAAACGATTTCCATAACCATGAAGGCCGCCTAGCGCGGCCTTTTTGCATAGCGCTTAAGATTATTGTCTCTGATTGAAACGACCATCCGGTTACCGTTTCTTTACTGACATGATTATTGCGGCAAGAATCCTGACAGCTTCGTCCATTTGCTCATTGCTGTAGCCTCCTAAACCCAGCACCAGCCCTGAGCGACCATTGCCTTCAGAATACATCGGAGACACGGCACGTACTGCGACTCCAGCCTCCATCGCAGCCGACGCCACCAAGACATCATCGATACCGTGAGCGAGCCATAGCACCATGTGCATGCCTTGATCGCTTGGCTGTAGCCATCCCAAATCCTTAGAAATCAACAGGTCGATCATGCTCGCTAAACTACTTCGTCGATCCGCGTACACGCTTCGAATTCGCCGGATGTGCCGGTCAAGGTGACCTTCGGTGATGAACGCAGCAAGAACGTGCTGGTCAGCGGTTGGCGCATGTCTGTCCATCAGCAGGCGTGCTCCGCAGAAAGCGGGCACGAAGGCATTAGGAACGATGGCGTAGCCAAGTCGAAGCGACGGAAACAGGATTTTGCTGAACGTCCCAAGATAGATGACGCGATCTGGTGCGAGTCCTTGCAGAGAAGGAAATGGATGGCCGGCGTAGCGCAGTTCGCTATCGTAGTCATCCTCGACAATCCACGCGTTACTCTTTCGAGCCCAAGCCAGAAGGGCATTCCTGCGGCCCATGCTCATTGTCATTCCAAGGGGATATTGATGTGAGGGGGTAACAAACGCCGCACACGCATCCTTGGCAATTGCGATGCCTTCTTCGACGTCAATTCCGGCATCGTCAACTGGAATGCGCACCATGCGCTCCGGGTAACCAGAACTTTCTAGCGTTTTTGTTATCCCCCAGTAGGCAGGATCTTCGACCCACGCTCTATCGCCAGCTCCGATCAACACTTGACAGGCAATGTACAGCCCCTGCTGAGTTCCCGCCGTGATGATGACTTGATCGGAATTACACTGCACCGAGCGCGACCTGCGCACGTAATCGGCCACAGCTTCTCGTAGGGGCTTGATGCCTTGCGGATCATCATAGCCTGATGGTGCTCCTGGGCCACGTGCGCGTATGCGGTTGCCAAGCCGTCTCCACGTTTCATCCGGCGCTGCTGGACCAACAGGAACGGAAACGGCAAAGGGTACCGGAGGAAGGGTTCTGAACTGTTCTGAAACTTTGGCAAAGGCTGTCGCCGTAGCGGGCAGCGAAGCAGGCCCGGCTCGTACTGCTGATTCGGCTGTACTATTGCTGGCGACGACCGGAAGGCTTGCCGGGACAGAAGCCACACGGGTGCCAGCCTTGGGTTTTGCATTCAGGAATCCTTCTGCGATGAGCTGTTCGTATGCCTCCACGACGGTGCCGCGCGAGATTTGCAACGATTCAGCCAACTGCCGACTTGAAGGCAAAAGCGCGTTAGGTGCTAGATTGCCTTTGCGTATAGCCTCCCGCAGCAGCCGTGCCAGTTGGCGGCCAAGGTGTCCGCTGGACCGATCTAATCCGCTGAAGGGGGGTAATTCCACAGCTTGGCGACGTCTTACCATACCATTCTGGCCTGAAAAAATGTATCGATTGTGGACCTGTATTCTAGTCCAGAAAAGCATGACACTCTAGGTTGGATGACGCTTACCAAGTACCAAACCAGGAGAACCGATATGTACATTCCACCGCATTTCGAAGAGTCGCGCACTGACGTGTTGCATCAACTTATACGACAGCATTCGTTCGGCATGCTTGTTACGCATGGATGCAGCGGACTGGATGTCAACCACATCCCGTTTGAACTCAGTGCCGGAGAGAGCGAGCTGGGCACCTTGAGCGGCCATGTAGCACGCGCCAACTCGGTGTGGCAAGACGTGTCGAGCGGAGATGAAGTTCTTGTGGTCTTTCGCGTGGCAGACGCCTATGTTTCCCCGAACTGGTATCCCTCAAAGCACGAGTTTCACAAACAGGTCCCTACTTGGAACTACATGGTGGCCCATGCTTACGGTCGCATCAGCATCCGAGACGACGAACGCTTCGTGCGTGGTGTTGTTGCACGGCTTACACGAACGCATGAGGCGTCTCAGCCAACGCCGTGGAAAATGGGTGACAGCTCGAAAGAATTCATAGACACGATGCTCAGAGCAATCGTCGGCATAGAGATTGAGATCACGAGTCTCGTTGGAAAGTCGAAGCTTAGCCAGAACAAGGAAGTCACTGATATACGCAATGCCGGCGAGATGCTAAAGGGACAAGGCGATCTGGTTATTGGCGACGCCATGCTTGCTGGTATAGCCCCCAAGTCGGCATAAAGGCGGAAGTAATAGGCTTCTTGTGGACAACGCTTGCCTTAATTTTCTAGTTACCTCTCACGCGGACTTGCCTTGGACAGCCGTATTGGACTAGGTAGGAGTGTGGCATACATCAGCGGGCCGGCGTTAGCTGGCGCACTAGTCGCCTGGTGGGCATCAACCAAGCATTCGGCGTTGCGGCCTTGCTGTCTATGATGGTCCCGGCATACCCTGAATGACAGCTTTCCGCCAACATTAGAGCGGAGACCCGCATGAATGCTTGTGTTACGCGGGTTCGATTCCCGCCGTCTCCACCACTGGATTAAAAATTAAAGCCCCGCCAGGCGAAAGTCTGGCGGGGCTTTGTTTTGGCCTTCACTATCGACGCGCGGCTTCGGTCAGCGGCCCGTGGTTTCGCTTTGAAGCGGGAAAAAGGCCAGGGTTTGTTAAGCTGGGTCTAACCTTATGGCACGCGTAGCCTTGCTCGGTGCGCCAATGACGCCTGTCTTTTTCTTAGGAGAACCCCATGCCTTTACCTTCCATCTCGCATGTATCACCTCAGGCGCTGACAGGGCTGCAAGAGACCGCGCCCACACCTGCGACGGGGCAGCCGGCAGGCTCCAACCCGACGAAAGAACGCCCGGCCGTCTGCGGTCCGTTGAGCGGACTGGCGCCGTCGGCGGCGAAGCCCCGCGCGTCCGCCCCCGGCGCCGGTCCCCGGCCGTTGGGTATGCCGGCGCAGCGCTTGAAAATCAAGGGGCTGCCACCCGCCCGCGCTGGTGCCGCGTCGGCGCGTAACCTCACGCCATCGGCGACGCCCGCGTCGGAAGGCGCGGCCACACACGCGACGAGAAATCCGGAGGCCACCGATACCCCGGTCAAGCCGGCATCCGAGCACCCAGCCGATGTCAACAGCGCGATCGCCGCCTCCCAGCAAGCGGCCCTCGACACAATGCTGATGCAAAACGCGATGTCGCAGATCCAGAACCAGGTATCGGTCAACCAGGCGCTCAATTCGGTCAGGGAAGAGTTGGGCAAGAGTGTGAAGGCCCTGAGCCAGTAAGGTTTGGCTCCGACGTGAAAGCGTAGCGCCAACCTCAGTTAAAGGCACCCTCGGCCCGCAGCATCGCCACCGCAAGGTCGATGAAAGCCCGCACCTTGGTCGTCGAACGACGGCCCTCGTGGTGCACCACACTCACCGGCACCGGCGCCGACTCGTACTGCGTCAGCACCGTCTTGAGCCGCCCGGCCGCCAGGTGCGGCGCGACCATGTAAGAGATCACACGCGTCATCCCGAAGCCCCGCACCACCGCCGCGATGGCCGCATCGTTGCTGGTACTGACAAGACGCGGACGCACCCGCACGACCAGCGGCTGGCGCTCTGACTCGAAGCGCCAGTCGGGCGAGGCGGTCAGGGCGCTGGCCAGCACGATGTCGTGCCCGCCGAGCTCCTCCGGCGTCAGCGGTATGCCGCGCGCCTCAAGATAATCAGGCGATGCGCACACGACCTGCCGCACCTGGCCCACCCGAACCGCCTGGTAGCTTGAATCGGGCAACTGGCCCAGGCGAACCGCCACGTCTATTCCCTCATCCATCATGTTGACCACGCGGTCGACGAAGCGGCATTCCACCTCGGTTTCCGGATAGCGGCGCAGATACTCGGCCACCACCGGTGTCACATACATGGCGCCGAACAGCACCGACGAGGTGATCACCAGCTTGCCGCGCGGCTCCCCGTGCGTGCCGGCCGCCGCCTGCTCGGAATCGGCCACGTCGGCCAGGATGCGCCGGCAGTCGGAAGCATAGCGCGCGCCCACATCGGTCACGCGCACCATCCGCGTGGTCCGCGTCAACAGGCGCACGCCCATGGTTTCCTCCAGCTCCGTCACCGCCCGCGTCACCACCGGCGGCGAGATCCGCAGCTTGCGCGCGGCCGGCGCGAAGCCGCCTTCATCGACTACGGCCAGGAATATCGACATCGTGTAGAGCCGATCCATATTATTCCACTTTCAGGAATGGTTCATTGCAGTTTGCCGGGATTCTCATTGCCCGACAAAAGATTCAAACTGTAAGCGCTGAATAACACTTCGTCAACCACCCAGGGAGAAATACCATGAGCCGCATCACCATCATCGACAACAGCAACGCCAACCCCGAACAACAAGCCCTGCTCGACACCATTCAAGGCCAACTCGGCATGGTGCCGAACTTCCTCAAAGTCTTCGCCAACTCGCCCGTCGCCCTGCGCGCCTTCCTGGGCCTGTACGGTGTGGCCGGGGCCGGCAGCCTGGACCATCAAACCCGCGAACGCATCGCCCTGGCTCTTGCCCAGCAAAACGGCTGCGAATACTGCGTTTCGGCGCACACCGCCATCGGCCGCAAAAGCGGGCTGACCGGCGACGAAATCAACGCCGCCCGCCACGGCACCAGCGAAGACGCGCAAGCGGCCCTCGCCGTCCAATTCGCCACCAGCCTGATGGAGAAGAAGGGCGATGTGAGCGCCATCGAGATCGCCCAGCTGCGCAGCGCCGGCTTCACCGATGCCGACATCGTGGAAATCATCACCCACGTCGGCATGAACTTCCTCACCAACATCCTCGGCAAGGCCAGCAAAGTGGAGATCGACTTCCCGCAAGTCGACCTGAAACTGGCCGCCTGATCCCCGCACAGAACCCACCTCAAGGAGTATCGCCATGAATTCGTCTTCTTCCGTCTGGACCCGCCTGGCCGTCGCCGCCGGTTTCGTCGCCATCACCGCCGGCGCCAGCGCCGCGCCTGCCGCCTCCACCGCCTCGACCGCCGTGAGCTATCACACGGCCAGCATCGACGGCGTGAAAGTGTTTTACCGCGAAGCCGGCCCGAAAAACGCGCCGACCCTGTTGCTGTTGCACGGTTTCCCGACCTCGTCGCAGATGTTTCGCAACCTGATTCCGAAGCTGGCCGACCGCTACCATGTGATCGCGCCGGACTATCCGGGCTACGGCCAGAGCGACCAGCCGCCGATGGACAAGTTCACCTACAGCTTCGACAACCAAGCCAAGGTGATCGACAAATTAACCAGCCAGCTTGGGCTGGCGAAATACGCGCTCTACGTGCAGGACTACGGCGCGCCGATCGGTTACCGCCTGGCTGCCGCCCACCCGGAAAAGATCACGGCGATCGTGGTGCAAAACGGTAACGCCTACGACGAGGGCCTGGACAACGAGTTTTGGCAGCCGGTCAAGGAGTACTGGAAAGACAAAACCGAAGCCAAGGCCGCCAAACTGCGCCCGCTGCTGGAGATCGGCGGCACCAAATGGCAATACACCGAAGGCTTCCGCAATCCGGACGCCAACGTCAGCCCGGACGCGTGGATGCTGGACCAGGCCTATCTGGACCGTCCCGGTAACAAGGACGTTCAGATAGAAATGTTCTACAGCTACGGCACCAATCCGCCGCGCTATCCCGAGTGGCAAGCGTATTTCCGCAAACACCAGCCGCCGATGCTGATCGTCTGGGGCAAGGGCGACAAGATCTTCCCGGCGGCGGGCGCCACGCCCTACCTGCGCGACCTGCCGAAAGCCGAGCTGCACCTGCTGGACACCGGCCACTTCGCCCTCGAAGAAGAAGGCGACAAGATCGCGAAGCTGATGCGCGACTTCCTCGGTCGCAAAGTAAAACCTTAAATCTAACCTTTATCAGGAGCCGTCATGGGCCGCGCATTTTCCGACATCACCTTTACCCCGAACGTGCGCGCCATGCAGGAACGCATGGGCAGCCGCGAGCAGTACGAGGGCTTCGACGTGATGACCAACCGGGCCGACCGCCTGGGCCGCATGGAGATCGAGTTCATCGCCCAAGCCGACCATTTCTACCAGGCCACGGTGAGCGAGACCGGCTGGCCATACGTGCAGCATCGCGGCGGCCCGGTTGGCTTCCTGAAAGTCCTCGATCCGAAGACCGTCGCCTTCGCCGACTTTCGCGGCAATGTGCAATACCTTAGCGTGGGCAACCTGCAAAAGGACGACCGCATCTCCATCATCGTGATGGATTACGCCAACCAGATGCGCCTGAAGCTTATCGGCCGCGTGCGCCTGGTGGAGGCCGCCGACGATGCGGAGCTGATCGAACGGCTGCGCACGCCCGGCTATGCGGCGCGCATCGAACGCGCTTTCGTGATCACCGTCGAAGGCTACGACTGGAACTGTCCGCAGCACATCACGCCGCGCTTTACCGAAAGCGAAATCAACACCATGACGGCGCCGCTGCACGGGCAAGTCAAGCGCCTCAAGGAGCAACTGGCCGCGAGCGCCGCCCGGCAACCGTTGACCGAATTGGGCGACGGTCCGCTGGCGCTGGTGATCGGCGGTGTGCGCCAGCTGACGCCACGGGTGCGCGCTTATGAACTGAAAAGCGCTGACGGCGGCGGCTTGCCTGCGGTCCAGGCCGGCGCCCACATCGATGTGCCCGTGCTGCTGGCCGATGGCAGCGCCGCCACGCGCAGCTACTCGATCGCCTCCGATCCCGCCCAGCCCGGCGTCTACGAGATCGCCGTGCTGCGCGAAGGGGAAGGCAAGGGTGGCTCGGCCAGCGTGCATGAGGAATACCACCTCGGCATGTTGCTGCGCTGCTCGCTGCCACGCAACGATTTCGCCTTGCCGGCCGACGGCCCGGTGGTGCTGATCGCCGGCGGCATCGGCATCACGCCGGTCAAGGCGATGGCCCACACGCTGCTCGCCGAGCAACGCGACTTCGTGCTGCACTATGCCGTGCGGTCGCGCAGGGAGGCGCCGTTCCTCGACCAGCTCGAACGCGAGTTGGGCCAGCGCTTGGTCGTGTACGCCGCCGACGAAGGCCGGCGCCTGACGCTCGACACGGTCATGGCCGGCGGGGGCGTTGCCATCGCCTGCGGTCCGGCCCGCATGCTCGACGCGGCGACCGAAGCCGGTAAACGCATGGGTGTGCGCGTGCTGATCGAACGCTTCGCCGCCGACGCGGGCGCCGTCAACCGGCCCGTCATCGTGACCTTAAAGCGTAGCCGCAAGGTGATCGAAGTGCCGGCCAGCGCCAGCATTCTCGAGGCGGTGGAAGCGGCCGGCGTCGATGCGCCGTCCTCCTGCCGGATCGGCAACTGCGGCACCTGCCGGGTCAAGGTGCTGGCTGGCACGCCGGAACACCGCGACAACGCGCTCAGCGACGAAGAGCGCGTCGGCCACATGTGCATCTGCGTCTCGCGCGCCAGCGGCGACACGCTCGAACTCGATCTGTAAGGAGCCGATGCGCTGATCGGTTGGATGCAAAAATCCGATCCGATGCATAATCTCCCGTTGAGTATTCTCGGGAGTAAAAATGTACGAACATATGGTGGCAGTCGAGCTGGAGAAGGCGTACCGCTTGCTCAATCACGGTCCGACGGTGCTGGTGTCCGCCACGCACGACGGTGTCGACAACGTCATGGCGGCGGCCTGGTCCTGCGCGCTGGATTTCTCGCCGCCCAAGGTGACGCTGGTGTTGGACAAGGCGACCAGCACGCGCGGTCTGGTGGAGGGCAGCGGCTACTTCGCGCTGCAGGTGCCCAACCTGGGCCAGGTCCAGCTGACCTACGACGTCGGCAATCTCAGTTTGGCCGATGCGCCGGACAAGCTGAAAAAATGCGGGATCGAGTTGTTTCGCGTTGGCGAGCGGGACGTGCCGCTGGTCTCCGGCTGCTCGGCCTGGCTGATCTGCAAGGTGATACCCGAGCCGCACATCCAGCAGACCTACGATTTGTTCATCGGCGAAGTGGTGGCAGCCTGGGCCGACGACCGCGTGTTCCGTAACGGCCACTGGGAATTCGACAAGGCCGATCCGAGCCTGCGCAGCCTGCATTACATCGCCGGCGGGCAGTTCTATGCGATCGGGGAGTCGGCGCTGGCCGACACCGGCAACGCGAGCGATCCGGAGGCATAACCGCCAGGACTCCATGTCGGCAAGGCCTGAAGATTCGCGACCGATGAATTATCGCGGGCTGCGTGGCATATAGCCCGTCAACAGCGCATATTCCCAGTCGAGCCGTCCGCGCGATTTTGCCAGCGCCGCCATCTCCGCGTGCGGATAGGGGACGGCGAAAAGGCTCGAACGCCACTGTCCGTCGATATGCTCCACGATGCCATACCGGGCATCCGGCGATCCGGACTCGACCACATGGGGATACGGATGATCGTCGGCATAGGCCGGCTGGCCCACGCTGCCCGGGTTGACGATCAACTGGCCGCGTGCGCTGCGGACGCTGCGCGGCACATGCGTATGTCCGCAAACAATAAGACCGGCATCGACCCCGCCCAGGCGGGCCTCGATCTCCGCCGCGGTGGCCGCCGCGTCGACGGTTTGCAGCAAGCCGCTCACGTCGCTGGTTGGCGTGCCATGACAGGCCAGCACGTCCGGTGTGATCTGTCTTACCGGCAGCAAGCCCGCAATCCAATTCAGTTCCTGCGATGTCAACTGCGAGTGGGCGTACGTATCGCTGGCGCCCGATCCCGCATGCAGCGTCAAAATCTGACGCTCGTGATTGCCAGCCAGGTGTATCCAATCCTGCGCCATCAAAAACCGCGCCGTCTCCAACGGCAGCAGCGGCCCGGACAAGCTATCGCCGATGTTGACGACGAGATCGGCCCCGCGCCGCTTGATGTCGGCGGCGACGGCTTCAAGCGCCGGCAAATTGCCATGGATATCGGAGACGAGGGCGATGCGCATCACGCAGCCTTTGCAAACGCGTCCAGCACATCGCGGGTATGGACGACGGCCGCGTATTCGCCGTCCAGATTGGACAGGGCCATGGCGTGCACGTCCTCGGCGCTTCGCGGCACGCCCGCGTAGTCGACTTTGGCGAACGCGAAACAAGCATCCGCAACGACATGCGTAGCGAAGCCGAGGTTGCCCGCCGTCCGGGCGCTGGCCTCCACCGAGTTGTTGGTGCTCACGCCGACGATGACCAGTTCGCCGATGCCGCGCACGCGCAGCCACCGCTCCAGCCCGGTGTTGATGAAGGCATCGGGCACATTTTTCTCGATGACATAGGCGTCCGGCGACGGCGCGAAGCGCTCCTGAAACTCCACCCCGGCTTGACCCGGCCAGAACAGCGAGCCTACCGTTCTCGATATGTGGCGGACATGGACAACCGTGGAACCTGCGGCCCGCCACGCGCGCAGCAGGGCCGCGATGTTTTGTTCCGCCTCGGGGTTGTTGCGCGTGCCGGCCGCCGGATCGGCCATGCCTTTTTGCATATCGATAATGATCAGTGCCGCTGTATTTATTTGCATAATGCTGCTCCAGATTGGCGGATAGGTCGATTGTAGCTTGAGCATCGGTATCCAACATCCGGAAAGAGTAGAATTTCAGTTTGCCCCCAACCCGACGATGAAACCCGGATGAACGTCGCCCTTTTTACGAGCACCGCGCCATGATCAAGACCAAGCCGGCCGGCGACTGGATCGTGCGCGCGCCGCCGACGAGGGGCATGGAGCGCATCGAGGCGTTCTTCTCGGGCCACGGCTACGAGCCGCACCGCCACGACACGTATGCGATCGGCCGCACCCTGGCCGGCGTGCAAAGTTTCCACTACCGGGGCGGGCAGCGCCACAGCGTGCCCGGCGCCACCATCGTGCTGCACCCGGACGAGGTGCATGACGGCGAGGCGGGGACCGACGCCGGTTTCCGCTACCGCATGATGTATATCGAACCGGCGCTGATCCAGCAAATCCTCGGCGGCCGGGCGCTGCCGTTCATCCAGCACGGCATCAGCGCCGATCCCCGGCTGTACGCCGCCAGCGAACTGCTTTTACGCAGCCTGGACGCGCCGCTCGACGCGCTCGAGGAGGACGACGCGCTGTTCGACCTGGCCCACGCGCTGGGCGCGGTGTCGGCGCCGCCGCGTTCAAGCCAGCCGTTCGACTACCGCGCCGCCGAGCTGGCGCGCGAGTTCATCCACGGCGCCCTGGAGCATAGCGTCACGTTGGAGGAGCTGGAGCGTCACAGCGGACGCGACCGCTGGAGCCTGTCGCGCGATTTCCGCCTGCTGTTCGGCACCTCGCCGTACCGCTACCTGACCATGCGCCGCCTCGACCTGGTGCGCTCGCTGCTGCTCCAGGGCCAGTCGCTGGTCGGCGCGGCGTTGCTGGCCGGCTTTACCGATCAAAGCCACATGACGCGCCATTTCAGCAAGACCTACGGCTTGTCGCCGGCGCGCTGGCTGAAAATGCGCGCCGGCTGACGCCCGCACAATCGTACAAGAAACGGCGTCCCGTTTTGCGTACGCTGGGCACTCCCCAATCAGCAACAGGACGAATTCACATGAATACCGAGCACACGGCGGCGCACGCCATTCACACCATTAATTTCGCGAAGAAATTCAGTTTGTTTACCGAGCAGTGGGTACCCAAGGTGGTCGCTGAAATGAACGATTACCAATTCAAGATAGTCCGATTGCAGGGCGACTTCATTTGGCATGCCCATGCCTCCACCGATGAAACCTTCATCGTGCTGGACGGGTTGTTGCGCATCGATTTCCGCGACAGCCACGTGCTGGTGTCGCAGGGCGAAATGGTGGTGGTGCCCAAGGGCGTGGAACACAAGCCGTCCGCCGAAGGCGAGGTGAAACTGCTGTTGATCGAGCCGCGCGGCGTGCTCAACACAGGTGAAGAAGAAACCAGCGACCGCACCGCCATCAACGACGTGTGGATCTAGCCGCTGACCCAGCGGCCCGGACATTGCCTTGCCAACTACCCGTGTGTATTATCGATTGGACGTTTCGACGAAACGTGCGTCCAAATCCAACCGGGTAATTACAATGAAAAATAGACTGATAGTATTGTCCGTATTCATGGCAAGCCTGTTCGCAATGACCGCCCACGCCGCGCCCGACTGCGTCGGCGTCAAGGCGCCATTCTTCCAGAAGGCGAAAGACGTTAAATGGGTGTGGAATCCGGCACTGAAGGCCGAGGAAAACATGGTCTGCGGCGACGCCAAGACCCCGGGCAAACCCTTCGTACAAATGCTGAAGTTCCCGCCGAACTATGTGGGCGACCGTCACAACCATCCGATCGACCGCGTGGTGATACTCCAGAGCGGAAAATGGACATCGACCACCTACGACGGTCCCAACGGCGCGGCCGAAGCGCACGTGATGGATAAACCGAACGACTACTATTACGAGTCGGCCAATTACGACCATAGTTTTAAAACCGGCGACAAAGGCGCGATCATTACGGTGTTGGGTTGGGACGGTCCCAACAAGCGCAACGACCCGAACCACCGATAAAAAAGGCCCGATGCGCTAGCACCGGGCCTTTGGTTTTTCGATGCGCTTGAAGCGCCGGGATTATTTTTTCTTGCGGCGGCGGGCGAGCACGCCCATCAGGCCCAGGCCGGCGATCATCATCGCGTAGGTTTCCGCTTCCGGAACCGCCGTCACCGCCTTGCCGGTCGAGAACAAGGTGGCGTTCGACGAGGAGCCGAAGTTGGCGGTGAAGCTGTCCACGCCGGCGCCTTGGCCGGCGTCGAAGCGGTAGAACGCGGTGACGTTGTTCAGTTTGTTACCCAGGACATCGGTCACGTTGCCGTAGTGGATGCTGACGATGGTATCGCCGTAGAGCTGTTGGCCGAAATTAATGGTGTTGCCGGTCAAGCCGGACAGCATCGACGTCGGCGCCACGGCTGCCGTCAGGTGCACGCCCCAAACGCCGAGGTTGTCGTTGATCTCGGTCAGGCTCGGTTTGTTGCCGTTCAGGTTGCCGCTGATGAAGCCGATGCAGCTGGCGCCGGCCACGGAAATGCTGGCGCCGGCGCACGAGGTGGATGGGGCTGGAAGGGTGATCACTGGCGTGGTGCCACCGCCGTTACCTTTGCCGTTGCCATTATTGCCCTTGCCGTTGCCGCCGGCGGCAGCCATGGCGGCGCCTGCGGACATCAGCAGTACAACGGTCGCGGCGGTCGAAAAAGTCTTGAATTTCATGTCAAAGTATCCCAAAAATAGTAAATGATTACGGTGTAGGTTGCGCGCCGGAAACGATTGGTTGGGTTTCTTTGAGCAAGGGTCGTGCGATATACCAAAGCATATCACGCTTAACTGCTTCAAAGATACTTTAATTGCCATGTGACAAAATTCCGTGGCGGGAAATGAACCTGCACCGTGCCCCGTCGCCGGCGCGAATGCGAAATATGCATTTATAAATGCGGAATGATTCGTGGGCGCCGCACTCTATTCAACTTAGGCTTGCATGATCACCAACACGGAGGAGCGATGAAACTGGAAACCTTGGCCGTCCACGGCGGCTACAAACCGGACCCGACCACGCGCGCGGTGGCCGTGCCCATCTATCAAACCGTCGCCTACGCATTCGACGACACCCAGCATGGCGCCGACCTGTTCGACCTGAAGGTGCCCGGCAACATCTACACGCGCATCATGAATCCGACCCAGGACGTGCTCGAGCAGCGTATCGCCGCGCTCGAGGGCGGGGTGGCCGCGCTGGCGCTGGCCTCCGGGCAGGCCGCCGTGACCTACGCGATCCAGACCATCGCCGAGGCTGGCGACAACATCGTCTCGGCCGCCACCTTGTACGGCGGCACCTATAACCTGTTCGCGCACACCCTGCCGCAGTTCGGCATCGACACCCGCTTCGCCGACGCGCGCGACCCGGCCTCGTTCGAGGGCTTGATCGACGAGCGCACCAAGGCGGTGTTCATCGAGTCGATCGGCAATCCGCTGGGCAACATCACCGACATCGAACAGATCGCCGCGATCGCCCACAAGCACGGCGTGCCGCTGATCGTCGACAACACGGTGGCCACGCCGTACCTGCTGCGCCCGTTCGAGCACGGCGCCGACATCGTGATCCACTCGCTGACCAAGTACTTGGGCGGACACGGCAATTCGATCGGCGGCGCCATCGTCGATTCCGGCAAGTTCCCGTGGGCCGAGCACAAGCAGCGCTTCCGGCGGCTCAACGAGCCGGACGTGTCCTACCACGGCGTGGTCTACACCGAGGCGCTGGGGCCGGCCGCCTATATCGGCCGCGCGCGCGTGGTCCCGCTGCGCAACACCGGCGCGGCCATTTCGCCGTTCAACGCGTTCTTGATCTTGCAGGGGATAGAGACCCTGGCGCTGCGCATGGAGCGCATCGTCGACAACGCGCGCGCGGTGGCCGAATTCCTCGGCGGCCACGCCAAGGTCAAATGGGTCAATTACGCCGGGCTGGAGCAGCATCGCGACCATGCGTTGGCGCTCAAGTATCTGGGTGGCAGGCCGTCCGGGGTGCTGACCTTCGGCGTCGAAGGCGGGGTGGAGGGCGGAGCGCGCTTCCAGGACGCGCTGCAATTGTTCACGCGCCTGGTCAACATCGGCGACGCCAAATCGCTGGCCTGCCATCCGGCCTCGACCACGCACCGCCAGCTCAACGGGGAGGAGCTGGCCAAGGCCGGCGTGACGGTGGACACGGTGCGATTGTCGATCGGCATCGAGCACATCGACGATCTGCTGGCCGATCTGGAGCAGGCGCTGGCCGCCGTCTAAGGACCCGGGCCTGGGTTATTTCTTGTCCGGCTTGGCCTTGTCGGGCACGCGCCTGACGATCACCTCGCCGTCGACAACGGTGCAATCGATCACGTGGCTGCGCGAGACCGGCGCGTGTTGGGACAACAGGTCGTGATACGGGCCGGTCTCTTCCAGTTGGAGGTCGATGCGGAAGCTTTCCAGGTGGTTGGCGGCCTGCACCTCTCGCACCCGCTGCTTGCGGACCTCGGCCTCCTTGTCGCTGCGGCCGTGCATCTGCGGCCCCTCGAAATAGCGGATCAGCGCGCACTCGATGATGTCGATGCGGTCCTTGAGCAGCAGGTCGGCCGCGATCGCGTTCTGGTTGACCGGCATGTCGACCGGGTCGCCGTCGTCGGAGATCACTTCGACGTTCATGCGCTGTATCAGCAGCAGCATGTCGTTGTCTTCGTTATGGATCTGGTGGATCTTCTGCACCGCCGCCAGGCGCCCGCGCGCCAGCCGGCCGGCCGCGTCCTTGGTCTGGCCGACGTATTGCACCTTGCTCTGGAAGCGCAGGTCGGTCTCATATTGCTGCAGCACGTCGTGGATCGACAGCGCCTCGATCAGGCCGCCCCAGTTGAGCGTGATGAAGCGGTCGGTCATGATCACGGACGGCTTCTTGAGCGTGGCCGCGAACGGCACCGTCAGCTCGATGGTGATGCTGTCGCGTTTTTCCTCGGCGCCGATGACGATCGGCACCGTCAGCTTGAGGGAGAAGAAACCCCAGCTGGTCTTGCCGTTGACATCGAAGCGCACGCGCGGCCGGTTGACGGCGAAATAGATCAGCCGCTTTTCCATCGTCGCTTCCAGGTCGAACTGGATGCGGCGCAGCTGGCGTCCGACCGGATCGCGGATATCGGGCCGCTCGGGGAAGCCGGCCACCAGGTCGTACCAGTGATATTTTGCGTCGGCGACAGTGACCACCCAGGTTTGCGGCGCCGTGCCGCGCTGGGGCAGCAGCGGCAGCAGGTCGTCCAATGGTTCGGCCGGTGGCGCCAGCAGATCGTGGAATGGCTCCGGCGATTCGGCAAACAGCTCGCCTATGCCCAGTTCTTCGGGGCTGGGATCGGGATAGTCGTCGGCGATTAGGGGCGGGTAATCGCTCGTCATGATGCGCACTCCAGGGTCTCGTTTAATTGGTCTGTTTTTTGGGACTATTATCGACCACAGTATAGTCCTTCCTTGGGATATTGCCACTAGGCAATGCCGGAAGGCGGCTAATTAGTCACACATTCTCACACTCCACGGGCCTGGCGGGCTCGCCGTCCTAGCGTTTGCCGTCCGCCGGCGGCACTGGCATCGCGGCCACCCTGGCCTCGCCGTCGGCGATGAAGCAGCTCAGCAGATGCGCCGGCGCCGGCGCCACCTGGTCCGAGCACAGCTTGTCGTAGTTGCCGGCCTCGGGCAGTTCCAGGTCGATGGTAAATTGCACAAGATTATTCGCCTGCTGCACCTCGGCCAGCCGCTCGCGGCCCAGCTTGCGCTGCTCCTGCGTCAGTCCGCGCGCGCCGCCGTCCTCGAAATGGCGGATCAGCGCCGCCTCGACGATGTCCATGCGTTCGGCCCGCAGCGCCTCGGCCGCGCGCGGATCGGCGTTGCGCGCCAGGTCGGCGGCGTCGCCCTCGTCGCAAATCACGTGCACGCTCATGCTCTGCACCAGCAGCAGGGTGTCGACATCGTCGCCCAGCTGCGCGTGCAGTTTTTGCAGCGCCGGCAACCTGGCCCTGGACAGGCGGGCATCCGGGTCGCGGGTCTGGCCGACGTGGATCACGCGGCAGGGCGCGGCCAGGTGGTTGGGGTAGGTCTGCAGGATGTCGTGGATGGAGAACGCCTCGATCAGGCCGCCCCAGTTGAGGGTGACGAAGGTCGGCGTCAACGTGACGGTCGGCTTTTTCAGCGTGGCGGCGAACGGCACTGTCAGCTCGATGGTCAGGCTGTCTTTAGCCTGCTCGCCGCCGACCAGCAGCGGCAAGGTCAGTTTGAGCGAGAAGAATCCCCATTGCACCGCGACGGCGGTATCGAAGCGTACGCGCGGGCGGGTGACGGCGAAGAACAGATGGTGTTTCTCGGCCACCGCCTCCAGCTCGAACTGCATGCGGCGCTGGTAGCGGCCGACCGGGTCGTGAATGTCCGGGCGCTCGGGGAAGCCGGCGATCAGGTCGTACCAGTGATAGCGGGCGTCGGCCACGGTGACCATCCAGCTTTGCGGCGCGTGGGTGTGCTCCGGCAACTGGTGGGCGTCGAAATCGGCGAACTGTTCGGGGTAGGGCTGCGGGTACGGGGCAGCCTGAGCAGGGATGATCATGATGGCCTGACGAAGAGTGGAGAAGTGTCCGCTGCTCCTGTTTCCATCAAGCGTCGATTGGTTTAATGGAAATAAGTATTTCTACGCAGTAATTCGGAGACTATACCTGTCGGGCGTTTTGAGCAACAAGTTTATTTACACGGTGCGGCGGGCCATGCATGCGCCGCCGATGACGCATGCATGGCGGATTACGCTGCGCTAATCCGCCCTACGTGTTTCAGATTAATCCACATTGCGTGGGTGGCCTTGGTGCCAGGCTCCAACTTGGGCCAGCGCCCATGGCATACCCTGGAGACACGTAGGGCGGATTAGGCGGCACGCCGTAATCCGCCATGCGCCGCCAACGGCCCAACGAGGGTCCGCGACCCCGCCGTCACGCCGCCAACTGCGCCTTGTCGGCCACGGCCGAACGCATCAACGCCAGAAGCTGCTCCGGCGTGTCGAGCACCAGGTCGGCCTGCCAGCCGAGCGGCTCGACCGGGCCGCAATAACCCCAGCCGCAGCCGATGCTCGGCATGCCGGCGGCCTGGCCGGCCTGGATGTCGCGCAGGTCGTCGCCCACATACCAGCACTGCTGCGGCGGCAGACCCAGGCGCGTGGCCGCTTCCAGCAACGGCGCCGGATGCGGCTTGGCATGCGCCGTGGTGTCGCCGGAAATGATGCAGGCAGCGTGTCCGAGCCCGATCTGCGGCAGCAGCGGATCGGTGAAGCGCGCCGGCTTGTTGGTGACGATGCCCCACTGCAGTCCCGCCTCCTCGATGCCGGCCAGCAGTTCGACGATACCGGGGAACAGCGTGCTATGCACCGCCATCGCCGCCTGGTAGTTGTCAAAAAAACCTTCGCGCAGTTCGACAAAGCCGTCGTCGCCCGGTTTCAGGCCGAAGGCGGCGCCGATCATGCCGCGCGCGCCGGCCGAGGCGGTCGGGCGCAACAGCTCATAGGCGGCCGGTTCCAGCCCGCGCACCGTGCGCAGCAGGTTGACGGCGGCGGCCAGGTCGGGCGCGGTGTCGGCCAGGGTGCCGTCCAGGTCGAACAGGATGGCGCGCGGCGCCGGGAGTGCGGTAGTCATAGGCGGGTCGATCAGAGCGGACGGGTGGTGGCAACCAGATAATTGACGCTGGTGTCTTCGTTCAGGGAATAAATCTTGGTCAGCGGATTGTAGCCCATGCCCTTGAAACCCTTCAAATCCAGACCGGCGCTGCGGACGAACTGCGACAGTTCGGACGGCGTGATGAATTTATCGTAGTCGTGGGTGCCGCGCGGCAGCATGCGCAGCACGTATTCGGCGCCGATGATGGCAAACAGATAAGACTTGGGATTGCGGTTCAACGTCGAGAAGAACACATGGCCGCCGGGTTTGACCAGGGTGGCGGCGGCGCGCACGATGGCCGCCGGGTCCGGCACATGCTCAAGCATCTCCATGCAGGTGACCACGTCGAATTGGCCCGGCTCCTGGGCCGCCATCTCCTCGGCCGCGACCAGCTTGTAGCGCACCTGCACGCCGGATTCCAGGCTGTGCAGGTCGGCCACCTTGAGCGCCTTTTCCGACAGGTCGATGCCGGTGACGGTGGCGCCCTTGCGCGCCATCGATTCGCTCAGGATGCCGCCGCCGCAGCCGATGTCGATGACGTTCTTGCCGGCCAGCGGCACGCGCGCGTTGATCCATTCCAGGCGCAGCGGGTTGATTTCGTGCAGCGGGCGGAATTCCGACGTCGGGTCCCACCAGCGATGGGCCAGGTCGGAGAATTTCTGTAGTTCTAATGGATCGGCGTTCATGGGCTTGGTGTTCCGTGGGAAAAGTATTCGCTATTCTAAAGCAGCGGGCATAAAAAAACCCCGCCGGGGCGGGGTTTCTGTGCTGCGAGGGCACCGTAGCGTTAATTCCTTAACGCACGGGCGCCGGCTCGGCGGCGTTATTACTTGCTGGTACCGACGACTTCGATCTCTACGCGACGGTTTTTAGCGCGGCCTTCCGCAGTTTTGTTATCTGCAACTGGCTGCTTCTCGCCTTTGCCTTCGGTGTACACGCGGTTGGCGTCGACGCCTTTGGAGATGATGTAGGCTTTGACGGCTTCAGCGCGACGGATCGACAGCTTCTGGTTGTACTCATCCGAACCGACCGAGTCGGTGTGACCGACGGCGATGATGACTTCCAGGTTGATCGAACCCAGTTTCGAGGTGACGTCGTCCAGCTTGGCTTTGCCTTCTGGCTTCAGCACGGCTTTGTCGAAATCGAAGAACGCGTCAGCGGCGAAGCTCACTTTTTGCGCGGTTGGCACTGGCGCTGGCGCCGGGGCCGGGGTTGGTGCGGTTGGCGCTGGAGCGGCTGGCGGTGGCGGCGGCGGTGCTACGCATTTGCCGTTTTCCAGTTTTTCTGGCTCAACGCACAGTGGCAGGTCGCAACCTGGAACGGCATCGGCCGGGGTCCAGTAGCCGGTGCGCCAGCACAGGCCGAACGGGTCACGGGCGATCACGCCGCGCGAATCCTGAACGTAGGCGCTCTTAGGAGTAGCGGCCTTGATGTCTTGGGTGACTGGAGCGTACGGTGGAGCGGTAGGGGTAGGGGTCTGGGCGATTGCCGAGCCGGCGAAAGCTGCCGACACGGCCAACATCGAAATAAGTTTTTTCATATTTTTCTTCCTTTCGGGGGTGATATCCGCAGAAAAACTGCGCGACGTATATTACGTGGGCCGAATTCTACCACGCAGGGGCGTCACGCCTGTCTCCCGATTGCGAAACGAGCAATTAACTTCTGAACCATTTTGCCACAAGCGATCCGGCGGCGTGAAAAGGCGCCAACATGGCGCCGATTCGCGTCCGACCAAAATGTTGTTTTGTTGCAACGTGATTGTCGATAATAATTGAGTAATGTGTCATCAATATTACATGGTGTTACAACGCGTGAGGCAGCGCACACAAGGCATGGGTGCCGGGCTGGCGGCCAATTTGTGTTAGTTGCGCGGCCCGCATGCTAAAATCGCACGCTTGCCCTTCCAATTAGGATAGGGAGGGCAGGAGTGCAGTAAGTGCGGCATACATTGCTTAAAAGATAACCCACAGTCAAAGATCAGTCGACCCGCCAATGGATCAATTCGCAAAAGAAACAATCCCTATTTCCCTCGAAGAAGAGATGCGCAAGAGCTACCTCGATTACGCGATGAGCGTGATCGTGGGCCGCGCCTTGCCTGACGTGCGCGACGGCTTGAAGCCGGTGCACCGCCGGGTTCTGTTCGCGATGCATGAAATGAACAACGTGTGGAACCGTCCCTACGTCAAGTGCGCCCGCGTGGTCGGCGAGACGATGGGTAAGTACCACCCGCACGGCGACGCCTCGATTTACGACACGCTGGTCCGCATGGCGCAGGACTTCTCGCTGCGCTACATGCTGGTCGACGGCCAGGGTAACTTCGGTTCGGTCGACGGCGACGGCGCGGCGGCGATGCGATACACCGAGTGCCGTCTCGACAAGATTTCCGCCGAGTTGCTGGCCGACATAGACAAGGACACCGTCGACTTCCAGCCCAACTACGACGGCAAGGAAAAAGAGCCGACCGTACTGCCGACCCGCATCCCCAACCTGCTGATCAACGGCTCGTCGGGTATCGCGGTCGGCATGGCGACCAACATCCCGCCGCACAATCTGCACGAGGTGATCGCCGGCGCGCTGCACGTGCTGCGCAATCCGACCTGCACCATCGACGAGCTGATCGAGCTGATCCCGGCGCCGGACTTCCCGACCGGCGGCACCATCTACGGCGTCTCGGGCGTGCGCGACGGTTACCGCACCGGCCGTGGCCGCGTGGTGATGCGCGCCAAGACCCACTATGAAGAGTACGGCAAGGACGGCGGCCGCACGGCCATCATCGTCGACGAGCTGCCGTACCAGGTGAACAAGAAGTCGCTGCTCGAGCGTATCGCCGAGAACGTGCGCGACAAGAAGCTCGAAGGCATCTCCGACATCCGCGACGAGTCCGACAAGTCGGGCATGCGCGTGGTCATCGAGCTGAAACGCGGCGAAGTGCCGGAAGTGGTGCTCAACAACCTGTACAAGCAGACCCAGTTGCAGGACACCTTCGGCATGAACATGGTGGCGCTGGTCGACGGCCAGCCGCGCCTGCTGAACCTGAAAGAGATGCTGCAGTGCTTCCTGTCGCACCGCCGCGAAGTGGTCACGCGCCGCACCGTGTTCGAACTGCGCAAGGCGCGCGAACGCGGCCACGTGCTGGAAGGCCTGGCGGTCGCGCTGGCCAACATCGACGATTTCATCGCCATCATCAAGGCCGCGCCAACACCGCCGGTCGCGAAAACGGGCCTGATGGAACGTTCGTGGGATTCGTCGCTGGTGCGCGAGATGCTGGCCCGTACCGGCGAAGGCGACACCATCGGCGGCATCGACGCCTTCCGTCCGGAGCACCTTCCGAAGCACTACGGCATGCAGGCCGACGGCATGTACAAGCTGTCCGACGACCAGGCGCAGGAAATTCTGCAAATGCGCCTGCAGCGCCTGACCGGACTGGAACAGGACAAGATCGTCAACGAATACAAAGACGTGATGGCCGAAATCGCCGACCTGCTGGACATCCTGGCCAAGCCGGAACGCGTCACCACCATCATCACCGACGAGATGACCCACGTGGTCAACGAATTCGGCGACCGCGCCAAGGATCCGCGCCGCTCCAACATCGAGCACAACGCCACCGATCTGGGCACCGAAGACCTGATCACGCCGCAGGACATGGTGGTGACCCTGTCGCACACCGGTTACATGAAGGCGCAGCCGATCACCGAATACCGCGCGCAAAAGCGCGGTGGACGCGGCAAGCAGGCCATGGCGACCAAAGAGGAAGACTGGATCGACCAGCTGTTCATCGCCAACACGCACGATTACATCCTGTGCTTCTCCAACCGCGGCCGCATGTACTGGCTCAAGGTGTGGGAAGTGCCGCAAGGCTCGCGCAACTCGCGCGGCAAGCCGATCGTCAACATGTTCCCGTTGGCCGACAACGAGAAGATCACCGTCATCCTGCCGCTGTCGGGCGAGAACCGGACCTTCCCCGAAGACCACTACGTCTTCATGTCGACCAGCCTCGGTACCGTGAAGAAGACGCCGCTGAAGGACTTCAGCAATCCACGCAAGGCCGGCATCATCGCGGTCGACCTGGACGAGGGCGACTTCCTGATCGGCGCCGCGCTGACCGACGGCGAGCACGATGTCATGCTGTTCTCCGACTCCGGCAAGGCGGTGCGCTTCGACGAGAACGACGTGCGTCCGATGGGTCGCAACGCCCGTGGCGTGCGCGGTATGAACCTGGACGAGGGCCAGCGCGTGATCGCGCTGCTGGTGGCGGAAAACGAGCAGCAGTCGGTGCTGACGGCGACCGAGAACGGCTTCGGCAAGCGTACCCCGATCATCGAGTACACCCGTCACGGCCGCGGCACCAAGGGCATGATCGCGATCCAGACCTCCGAGCGTAACGGCAAGGTGGTGGCGGCGACCCTGGTCACGCCGACCGACGAGATCATGCTGATCACCACCGGTGGTGTGCTGATCCGCACCCGCGTGGCTGAGATCCGCGAGATGGGCCGCGCCACGCAGGGCGTGACCCTGATCGCGGTGGAGGACGGCACCAAGCTGTCCGGCCTGCAGCGCGTGGTCGAAACCGACATCGACGAAGTCGAGCTGGAACCTGGTCCGGACGGCAAGCCTGTCGACGTGCCGGCGGCGGACGCTCCGGCGGCCGACGACAGCCCGGCGGACGACAATCCGGCGGAATAAGCGCAGCAAACAAAGCCCCGGTCGCAGTTTTGGATCGGGGCCGGCGGGGCCAGGGTTTATTTCGCGGATTAATGCGACAATAAGACTGGCCCCGTTGTCATTCCAAGAGAGAATTCATGAAAAAAATCGTAGCAGCCGTCGTTACCGCCTTCGCCCTGACCGGCGCCGCATCGTCCTACGCGCAGGCTCCGGCCCCGGCGCCAGCCGCCGCCATCGACCCGGCTACCCTGGCCGCCTCGCAAGAGCTGTTCGAGGCGATGAACCACCGCGTCATGATGACCGGGATGATGCGGCAGATGACGCAGGGGATCGCGCAATCGATGCGCGCTGGCGCCGAGGCGGGCATCAACAACAATCCGAAGCTGAACGCCGAGCAGAAAACCAAGGCGCTGGCCAAGATGGAGGCTGAATTGCCGGGTGTCATCAGCGCCATGCAGGACGTGTTGAACGATCCTAAACTGATCGACGAGATTCTGGCCGAGACGGTGCCGATCTACGCGCGCACCTTCAGCGCCGATGAACTGAAGCAGATGACCGCTTTCTACCGCACGCCGGTCGGCGCCAAGATGCTCGCCTCGATGCCGCAGCTGATGGCCCAGGGCATGCAGGTGGGACAGCAGGTGGTGAGCCGCCGCATGGGCCCCGTGATGCAGAAAATGCAGCAAGAAGGCAAACAGTAACCCACAAAGGATCCACAGTGACTCACATCTATAACTTCTCCGCCGGCCCGGCCGTGCTGCCGAAGGAAGTGCTGGCGCAAGCCGCCGCCGAAATGCTGGACTGGCATGGCAGCGGCATGTCGGTGATGGAGATGAGCCACCGCGGACCGGAGTTTATCTCGATTTACAAGGCGGCCGAGCGCGACCTGCGCGAGCTGCTGGCAGTACCGGACAATTACAAGATCTTGTTCATGCAGGGCGGGGGCTTGTCCCAAAACGCCATCATTCCGTTGAATCTGGTCGGCCACAAGCCGCAACCAGCAACCATCGATTTCATCCATACCGGTTCGTGGTCGGGCAAATCCATCAAGGAAGCGGCCAAATACGCCAACGTCAACATCGCCGCCTCGTCGGCCACCGGCGTGCCGCCGCAGTCGGAGTGGAAGCTCACACCCGGCGCGGCCTACGTCCACATGTGCACCAACGAGACCATCGACGGCATCGAGTTCGACTTCGACACCGGCCTGCCGGCGGCGCAACCGGACGTGCTGCTGGTGGCCGACATGTCGTCGCATATTTTGTCCCGCCGGATCGACGTCTCCAAGTACGGCGTCATCTTCGCCGGCGCGCAAAAGAACATCGGCCCGGCCGGCGTCACCATCGTCATCGTGCGCGACGATTTGCTGGGCAAGGCGCTGCCGGTGTGCCCGTCGGCGTTCGACTTCAAGCTGGTCGCCGACAACGACTCGATGTACAACACGCCGCCCACCTACGGCATCTACATCGCCGGCCTGGTGTTCCAGTGGCTGAAGAAGAACGGCGGCGTCGCCGCGATGGAGAAGGTCAACATCGCCAAGGCGGAGCTGCTGTACAAGGCGCTCGACGTCGACGATTTTTACCAGACCAGGGTGGCCACGGAAAGCCGCTCGCGCATGAACATCCCGTTCTATTTGAAGGATGAAAGCCGGAACGAAGCTTTCCTGGCCGGCGCCAAGGCGCGCGGCCTGCTGCAGCTCAAGGGCCACAAGTCCGTCGGCGGCATGCGCGCATCGATCTACAACGCGATGCCTATCGAGGGCGTACAGGCGCTCGTGGATTACTTGAATGAGTTCGCGGGCCGGGGATCACGTAGGGCGGATTAGCGAAGCGTAATCGGCCATGCATGCGCCGCCATCGGCTCACACATGGCCGATTACGGCGTTCCGCCTCTTAAGCCCTACCGGCAGGTAGGGCGTTCCTTCGATGGGCCCCGGGGCGGATTAGCGGGCGAGGCCCGCTAATCCGCCCTACGATTCCGAAGACGATAGCTGAAAAATTGACGATACCATGACAGATAAACTTACCCCTTTACGCGAGCAGATAGACGCCATCGACGCGCAAATCCTCGACCTGCTGAACCGCCGCGCCAAGGTGGCGCAGGAAGTCGGCCATGTCAAAGCCGAAACCAACGCCCCGGTGTTCCGCCCCGAGCGCGAAGCGCAGGTGCTGCGCGGCGTGGCCGACCGCAATCCCGGCCCGATGGGCAACACGGAAATGCAAACCATCTTCCGCGAGATCATGTCGGCCTGCCGCTCGCTGGAAAAACGCGTCACCGTCGCCTTCCTCGGCCCGGCCGGCACCTACAGCGAACAAGCGGTCTACCAGCAGTTCGGCACCGCCGTCGACGTGCTGGCCTGCTCGTCGATCGACGAGGTGTTCCGCGCCACCGAAGCCGGCACCGCCGAATTCGGCGTGGTCCCGGTCGAGAATTCGACCGAGGGCGCCATCGGCCGCACGCTCGATCTGCTGCTGCATACGCCGCTGACGATCAGTGGCGAAGTGGCCATCGCCGTGCGTCACAGCCTGCTGACCGGCACCGGCAACATGGACGGCGTCACCGCCATCTGCGCCCATGCGCAGGCGCTGGCCCAGTGCCAGATCTGGTTGAACAATAACTACCCGGACGTCGAACGCCGCGCCGTCTCGTCCAACGCCGAAGCGGCCCGCATGGCGCGCGACGACCACTCGATCGCCGCCATCGCCGGCGAGCGCGCCGGCGTGCGCTACAGCCTCGGCACCGTCAAGGCCAACATCCAGGACGATCCGCACAACCGCACGCGCTTCGCCGTCATCGGCCATCTGCAAACCGGCCCGTCGGGCAAGGACCGCACCTCGATGGCGCTGGCCGCGCCGCACCGCGCCGGTTCGGTGTATCGCCTGCTTGGATCGCTGGCGCAGAACAACGTGTCGATGACCCGCTTCGAATCTCGCCCGGCCCGCAACGGCAACTGGGAATACTATTTCTACGTCGACGTCGAAGGCCACATCCAGAACGAATCCGTGGCCAAGGCGCTGGACGAGCTGCAGAGCAACGCCGCTTTCTTCAAGGTACTGGGATCGTATCCCGTAAGCCTGACTTAATCCAAAACATAGAACAGAGACAGAACATGACCAAGAACTACGGACCGGAATACGTTAGAGCCATCGCTCCTTACCAGGCTGGCAAACCGATCGCCGAAGTCGCGCGCGAATTCGGCCTCGATGAAGCCTCGATCGTCAAACTGGCGTCGAACGAAAACCCGTTCGGCGTGCCGGAATCGGCGGTGCAGGCGATGACCGCCGCTGCCACCGACCTGGGACGCTACCCGGACGCCAACGGCTTCGAGCTGAAAGCGGCGCTGTCCAAGCGCTACGACGTGCCGGCCGATTGGATCACGCTGGGCAACGGCTCCAACGACATCCTGGAAATCGCCGCCCACGCCTTCGTTGAGCGCGGCCAGGCCATCGTTTATTCGCAGTACTCGTTCGCCGTGTACGCGCTGGCGACGCAAGGCGTCGGCGCGCGCCACATCGTGGTCCCGGCCAAGGCCTACGGCCACGACCTGCCGGCCATGCTGGCGGCCATCGATGCCGACACACGCCTGGTCTTCATCGCCAATCCGAACAACCCGACCGGCACTTTCATCCCGGCCGCCGACATCCAGGCCTTCCTGGACAAGGTGCCGGCCAATGTGGTCGTGGTGCTGGACGAGGCGTACAACGAATTCCTGGCCGAGGAAAACCAGTTCGAATCGGCCGAATGGGTCAAGAAGTATCCCAACTTGCTGGTGTCGCGCACGTTCTCCAAGGCCTATGGCCTGGCGGGCCTGCGCGTCGGTTTCGGCATCGCCCAGCCGGCGCTGACGGACCTGATGAACCGCATCCGCCAGCCGTTCAACGTCAACTCGATGGCGCAAGCGGCCGCCATCGCGGCGCTGAACGACAAGGACTTCCTCAAGCGCAGCGCGGCCAACAACGCCGCCGGCTACCAGCAGTTCACCGAGGCGTTCAATCAGTTGGGACTGGAGTTCGTGCCGTCGTACGGTAACTTCGTTCTGGTCAAGGTCGGCAACGATCCGGCGGCCGGCGCGCGCGTCAACCTGTCGTTGCTGAAGCAGGGCGTCATCGTGCGCCCGGTCGGCAACTACGGCCTGCCGGAGTGGCTGCGCGTGTCCATCGGCCTGCCGCAGGAAAACGCGGTGCTGATCGCCGCGCTGACCAAGGCGCTGGCGGAGTGACGGGGGAGGATAACTTCGTGTTGAACAAAGTCGTCATTTTTGGCGTGGGCCTGATCGGCGGGTCGTTCGCGCGTTCGCTGAAGAAGGCCGGCGCGGTCGGCAGCGTGGTCGGCATGGGCCGCTCGGCGGCCTCGCTGGCGCGCGCCAAAGAGCTGGGCATCATCGACGTCATCGGCGCGACCGGCGACGAGGGCATGGCCGAGGCATTGCAAGGCGCCGACCTGGTGCTGCTGGCCGCGCCGGTGGCGCAGACCGAGGCGATCCTGTCTGCCATCGCGCCGCACCTGCAAGCGGGCACCGTGGTCACCGACGCCGGCAGCACCAAGTCGGACGTGGTGGCGGCCGCGCGCCGCGCCTTGGGTGGCAAGGTGGCGCAGTTCGTGCCGGGTCATCCCATCGCCGGACGCGAAACCAACGGCCCCGAGGCGGCCATCGACGATCTGTATGTCGGCAAGAAGGTGGTGCTGACTGCACTCGACGAAAACGCGGCGGAGGATGTCGATCGCGTGGCCGCCGCCTGGCGCGCCTGCCATGCCGTCATCCATCGCCTGTCGCCGCAAGAACATGACAAGGTGTTCGCCGCCGTGAGCCATTTGCCGCATTTGCTGGCATACGCCCTGGTGGACGACATCGCCAACAAGCCGCATGCGGATTTACTGTTCCAGTACGCGGCCAGCGGTTTTCGCGATTTCACAAGGATCGCCGGATCGTCGCCGGAAATGTGGCGGGACATCAGCCTGGCCAACCAGTCGGCGCTGCTGACGGAGCTGGACGCCTATCTGGCACAATTGACGGGACTGCGCGCCCGTCTGGCCGCCGGTGACGGCGCCGCGCTGGAGAACGTGTACGGCAACGCCCAGCGTGCCCGCCACCAGTGGATCACCGCGATCGAGGCGGCCGAAGCGCCGCCTTCAAAAGACAAAGCTGAATAGACAGCACAACAAGGAACAGTATGACCCACGAATATATCGATCTGGCGACGGTCGCGCATGTGGAGGGCGCGGTGCGCCTGCCAGGCTCGAAGTCGATCTCCAACCGCATCCTGCTGCTGGCGGCGCTGTCGCAAGGCGACGTCGCCATCGTCGACCTGCTGGCCTCCGACGACACGGCCGTCATGCTGGCGGCCCTGCGCTCGCTGGGCGTGCAGTGGACCGAAGAGAAAACCGCCACCGGCACCATCCACCACGTCAAGGGCGTGGCGGGCGTGCTGCCGAATAAATCGGCGGATCTGTTCATGGGCAACGCCGGCACCGCGATCCGTCCGCTGACCGCCGCGCTGGCCGTCATCGGCGGCGACTATAAACTGCACGGCGTGCCGCGCATGCACGAGCGGCCGATCGGCGACCTGGTCGACGCCCTCAACGCCGCCGGCACCGACGTCGAATACACCGGCAACCCGGGATTCCCGCCGCTGCACATCAAACAGGGCAAGATCCACGCGCAACGCCTGTCGGTGCGCGGCAACGTGTCGAGCCAGTTCCTGACCGCGCTGCTGATGGTGGCGCCGCTGATGGCGACCGAACACGCCATCACCATCGACGTTGAAGGTGAACTGATCTCCAAGCCCTACATCGAGATCACCTTGAACCTGGTGCGCCGCTTCGGCGTCAAGGTCGAGCAGGACGGCTGGAGCTCGTTCACCGTGCAGCCGGGCCAGGTCTACCAGTCGCCCGGCACCATCCATGTCGAGGGCGACGCTTCGTCGGCGTCGTACTTCCTGGCGGCCGGCGCCATCGCCGGCGGTCCCGTGCGCGTCGAAGGCGTGGGCCGCGATAGTATTCAGGGTGACGTGCGTTTCGTCGCCGCGCTGGAGCAGATGGGCGCGCAGATCACCATGGGCGACAACTGGATCGAAGCCAGGTCGAACGGCGTGCTCAAAGCCATCGACGCCGACTTCAACCACATTCCCGACGCCGCCATGACCATCGCCGTGGCGGCGCTGTACGCCGACGGCACCAGCACCTTGCGCAACATCGCCAGCTGGCGCGTGAAGGAGACCGACCGCATCGCGGCCATGGCGACCGAATTGCGCAAGGTCGGCGCCATCGTCGAGGAGGGACCGGATTACATCAAGGTGACGCCGCCGTCCATGATCACGGCCGCCACCATCGACACCTACGACGACCACCGCATGGCGATGTGCTTCTCGCTGGTGTCGCTGGACGGGGCCGCGCGCAAGGGCAACGTCATGCGCATCAACGATCCCAAGTGCGTCGGCAAGACCTTCCCCGAATACTTCGCGGCGTTTGCCGCGATTGCAAAATAAGTAGATTAAAAAACAATGGTCACATCCCAAATCCCAGTCATCACCATCGACGGCCCGACCGCATCCGGCAAGGGCACCGTCGCGCACCGCGTTGCCGATAAGCTCGGCTTCCATTACCTGGATTCGGGCGCCCTGTACCGCTTGACGGCGCTGTCGGCCCTGCGCCGTGGCACCGACCTGAACGACGAACACGCGCTGGCCAAGCTGGCCGAGCACCTGCAATGCAGTTTCCAGGGCGGCGACATCATTTTGTCGCAGGAAAACGTCACCGACGCCATCCGCGCGGAAGAGGTGGGCAATACCGCTTCAAAAATTGCAACATTCCCGACCGTGCGCCACGCGCTGGTGGGGCTGCAACTGGGGTTCCGCAAGGCGCCGGGCGTGGTGGCGGACGGGCGCGACATGGGCTCGGTGATCTTCCCGCACGCGGTGCTGAAGGTGTTTTTGACCGCGTCTGTCGCGGCCCGGGCCGATCGCCGTTATAAGCAATTGATTGGCAAGGGAATTTCTGCTAATATGGAAGACCTACTGATGGATTTGCAGGCGCGGGACGACCGGGATACCCACCGGGCCATCGCGCCGCTGGTGCCAGCGGAAGGGGCGCATGTGCTGGATACATCCAATATGACCGCTGATCAAGCGGTCGAACAGGTGTTGCAGTGGTATGCGGCGGTGGGCAAGCCCCACTGAAAATGTAGCAAAGGCGGGTCCGGCACGGTGAGTTAGTACTTACTTGCAGGACTTTGATCAACCTTAACCCAACTGAAGTCGCATATCGCGAGCCTTGTTGGCAACCTGGAAGTCACAATGTCTAATATGGAAAGTTTTGCAGCCCTCTTCGAAGAATCCCTGTCGCGTCAAGACATGCGTTCGGGCGAAGTGATCTCGGCTGAAGTCGTTCGTCTGGATCACAACTTCGTGATCGTCAACGCCGGCCTGAAATCGGAAGCATTCATCCCAGTTGAAGAATTCAAGAACGACCACGGCGAGCTGGAAGTCAAAGTAGGCGACTTCGTTTCCGTGGCGATCGAATCGCTCGAAAACGGTTTCGGCGACACCATCCTGTCCCGCGACAAAGCCAAGCGTCTGGCTTCGTGGCTGGCCCTGGAAAAAGCGATGGAATCGGGCGAAATCGTCGTCGGTACCGTCAACGGCAAAGTCAAGGGCGGCCTGACCGTTCTGACCAACGGCATCCGCGCGTTCCTGCCGGGTTCGCTGGTCGACACCCGTCCAGTCAAGGACACCACCCCGTTCGAAGGCAAGACCCTCGAATTCAAGGTCATCAAACTGGACCGCAAGCGTAACAACGTGGTTCTGTCCCGCCGCGCCGTCATCGAAGCTTCGATGGGCGAAGAGCGTCAGAAACTGATGGAAACGCTGAAAGAAGGCACGGTCGTGACCGGCGTCGTCAAAAACATCACCGACTACGGCGCGTTCGTGGATCTGGGCGGTATCGACGGCCTGCTGCACATCACCGATCTGGCATGGCGTCGTGTGCGTCACCCATCGGAAGTGCTGACCGTTGGCCAGGAAATCACCGCCAAAGTCCTGAAATACGATCAAGAGAAAAACCGTGTTTCGCTGGGCGTGAAGCAACTGGGCGACGACCCATGGACCGGTCTGTCCCGTCGTTACCCACAAAGCACCCGTCTGTTCGGTAAAGTCACCAACCTCACCGACTACGGCGCGTTCGTTGAAGTCGAGCAGGGTATCGAAGGCCTGGTCCACGTGTCGGAAATGGACTGGACCAACAAGAACGTCGCTCCAAACAAAGTTGTCCAACTGGGCGACGAAGTTGAAGTCATGGTTCTGGAAATCGACGAAGAGCGTCGCCGTATTTCGCTGGGCATGAAGCAGTGCAAAGCGAACCCATGGGATGACTTCGGCGTGACCCACAAGAAGGGCGACAAAGTCCGTGGCGCGATCAAATCGATCACCGACTTCGGCGTGTTCATCGGCCTGGCCGGCAACATCGACGGCCTGGTACACCTGTCCGACCTGTCCTGGACCGAAACCGGCGAAGAAGCTGTTCGTCGCTTCAAGAAAGGTGACGAGCTGGAAGCCATCGTTCTGGCCATCGACGTCGAGCGCGAGCGCGTTTCCCTGGGCGTGAAGCAACTGGAAGGCGACCCGTTCAACAACTTCGCAGCCATGAACGACAAGGGCGCGCTGGTAACCGGCACCGTGAAATCGGTCGAGCCTAAAGGCGCCGTGATCCAACTGTCCGAAGAAGTCGAAGGCTACCTGCGCGCTTCCGAAATCTCCCGCGACCGCGTGGAAGATGCCGGTACGCACCTGAAGGTTGGCGACTCCGTCGAAGCCCTGGTCATCAACATCGACCGCAAAGCGCGTTCGATCCAGCTGTCGATCAAAGCGAAAGACAACGTCGAGACCCAGGAAGCGATGCAGAAAATGGCCGCTACCGACAACAACGCAGCTTCGGGCACCACCAGCCTGGGCGCGCTGTTGAAAGCCAAGTTCGATAACAAGAACTAAGAACTAGTCGATGACTAAGTCCGAGTTGATCAACCGCCTGGCTGAGCGTTATTCTCAGCTGGTGGCCAAAGATGCGGAGTACGCCGTCAAGACCATTCTGGATGCGATGACCAACGCCCTGGCGACCGGTCAGCGCATCGAGATCCGCGGTTTTGGCAGCTTTGCTCTGAATAGCCGGCCACCGCGTATCGGACGTAATCCGAAGTCGGGCGACAAAGTGATGGTGCCCGAAAAACGGGTGCCCCACTTCAAGCCGGGCAAGCAATTGCGCGAGCGGGTCGACGCGATGGTCGGGCAACCGATCATCGAGGACTGAAGCGTCTGATGGTTTGACAAGAAAGCGGCGTCCTCGGATGCCGCTTTTTTTTATGCGCTTTTTATGCGCTTTTTTTGTAGTATTCGGTGACTAATGCCATACTGGCGCTCTTAGAAATCCAGAACAGGAACCAGGCTGATGAAATTCGTATCCACCCTCATTGGAATCGTCCTATTCGTCTTGTTTTTTGGCTTTGCCCTGAAAAATACGCAGGAAGTCGATCTGCACTTTTTCCTCCACTATGATCTGCGCGGACCCCTGGTGCTGATGCTGCTTGGCTTCTTCGTCGCCGGCGCCGTCCTGGGCGTGCTGGCGCTCACGCCGACCGTGTTCCGCCACCGCCGCGAATCGAACAAACATAAAACCACCATCACGACGCTGCAATCGTCGGCGCAGCAGGTCAACGCGCAGCCGCAGCCCGATGGCGTCACCACACAATAAGCACCACCAACTACAAGAACAAGCATGGAATTTGAACTCTGGATGTTATTGGGCATCCCGCTCTTCTTCGGCATGGGATGGATCGCCGCGCGCGTCGACATCCGCCAGCTGGTGTCCGAATCGCGCACGCTGCCGCGTGGTTATTTCAAGGGCCTGAACTTCCTGCTCAACGACCAGCCGGACAAGGCGGTCGACGCCTTCATCGAGATCGTGCGCATGGACCCGGAGACGGCCGACATGCACTTCGCCCTCGGTAACCTGTTCCGCCGCCGTGGCGAGACCGAACGCGCCATCCGCGTCCACCAGAATTTGCTGTCGCGTCCCGACCTGCCGCAGGAGCAGAAGGAGCACGCCGAATATGAACTGGGCATGGACTACCTGAAGGCCGGCCTGCTGGACCGCGCCGAGGAAACCTTCAATCGCCTGATCCACAGCCAGTACGCGGTGCCGGCGCGGCGCGCGCTGCTGGAGATCTTCCAGCGCGAGAAGGAGTGGCCGCGCGCTATCGAAGCGGCCATCGGCCTGCAGGAATCGGGTGCCGGATCGCGCCAGAAGGAAATCGCGCAGTTCTACTGCGAGCTGGCGCAGGACGCGCTGGTGCACCTGCATCCGGAGGATGCGCTGCCGTTGCTGGAGAAATCGCTGCAAGCCGACCGCGTCAACGTGCGCGCGACCTTGTTGATCGGCGACGCGCAACTGGCCAAGGACGATGTCGAAGGCGCGTTGATGACGTGGCGCCGGGTCGAGCAAATCAGCGTGCCGCACACCGCGCTGGTGGCGCAGCGCATGATGGACGGCTACCGCAAGGTCGGCCGCCCGCTCGAAGGCGTCAATTTGATCAAGTCCTACCTGGAGCAGGCGTCGTCGATCGACCTGCTGGAGGTGGTGTACAAGGCGGTGCTGGAGCTCGACGGCCTCGACGCCGCCAAGGACCTGGTGGTCGATGAGTTGCGCCGCACGCCGACCTTGCTGGGACTGGACAAGCTGCTGGAAGCGCGTCTGGTCGATGCGCCGGCGAGCGTGGTGTCGGAACTGTCGATGGTGAAGAACCTGGTACACGGCTACACGCAGAAGCTGGCGCGCTACCAGTGCAGCCATTGCGGCTTCAAGGCGCGCCAGTTCTACTGGCAGTGCCCTGGATGCAGCCGGTGGGAGACCTACCCGCCGCGCCGCACCGAAGAACTGAACGTAATGAACTAAGGCTGCTGGTTCACGTATTAACGGATGCACGGATGCACGGATGCACGGATGCACGGGGGCGTGGATCCACGGATCACGGATCACGGATGCGCGGGTGCACGCATCCACGGATACAGGTAGGGCGGATTAGGCGGAACGCCGTAATCCGCCATCTGTGAGCCGCCGACGGAGCATGCATGGCGGATTACGCTACGCTAATCCGCCCTACGTGATTCAGATAGCGCACGCAGATAGTGCATCAAGACGAGCTTAATTAACAAACGAGGACCATGTGAGTACTTCCGTCACCGCCTTTCAATCCCCCGCACTGGACAAGGTGCGCATCCTGGTCGTCGGCGACGTCATGCTGGACCGTTACTGGTTCGGTGACGTCAGCCGCATCTCGCCGGAGGCGCCGGTCCCCATCGTGCGCATCGAAAAGCGCGAAGCGCGTCTGGGCGGCGCCGCCAACGTGGCGCGCAACGCCGCCGCGCTGGGCGCGCACGCCGGCCTGCTGGGCGTGGTCGGCGCCGACGAAGCGGGCACCGAAGTGGAACAGCTGCTGCAAGGCGGCGGCATCCATAGCTACCTGAAACGCGACGACGCCATCTCCACTATCATCAAGCTGCGCGTGATCGGCCGCCAGCAGCAAATGGTGCGCATCGACTTCGAGGAAGCGCCGACCGACACCGTCCTGCGCGACAAGCTGGTGCAGTTCAAGGCGCTGCTGGCCGACTACGACGTCATCGTCCTGTCGGACTACGCCAAGGGCAGCCTGGTGAACGTGGCCGACATGATCGCCTCCGCGCGCGCGGCAGGCAAGGTGGTGATGGTCGATCCGAAGGGCGACGACTTCTCGCGCTACAGCGGCGCCACCGTGCTCACGCCGAACAAGTCGGAGATGAAGCGCATCGTCGGCAGCTGGAACAGCGAAGAGCAACTGACGGCCAAGGCGCAGCAACTGCGCGCGGAGCTGAAGCTGGACGCCTTGCTGCTGACGCGTTCGGAAGAGGGCATGACCTTGTACACCGAGAACGACCAGTTCCACATGCCGGCGCAGGCGCGCGAAGTGTTCGACGTTTCCGGCGCGGGCGACACCGTCATCGCCACGATGGCGTGCATGCTCGGCGCGGGCGCGGGATGGAACGAAGCGGTGCAGACGGCCAACCGCGCCGGAGGCATAGTCGTGGGCAAGCTCGGCACGGCGACAGTCACGCGCGAGGAGTTGTTCGACGCGGCCTCTTAATCCACGGATACACGTAGGGCGGATTAGCGAAGCGTAATCCGCCAATGCGTGCGCCGCCGCAACGCATGCATTGGCGGATTACGGCGTTCCGCCTAATCCGCCCTACGTGTATCCTCGTGAGCGTTTGATCTATCTCATACCGACAGCGTCAACCACGGTGAGGCCTCCGTCCGTTAAGGGTATTCAAGGCGCGATTCCCGCCCTTGCTCGACACCAACCACGGAGACAGACATGTTCAAAAAACTAATGCTGGGTATTGCCACGCTGGCCGCCACAATGAGCTTCGCGTTCGCACAAGTCGATGTCAATAAGGCAGACGCCGCCGCGCTCGATTCGATCAAGGGCATCGGCCCGGCGAAATCCACCGCCATCCTGGAAGAACGAAAAAAAGGCGAGTTTAAGGACTGGGCCGATTTTGAACAGCGCGTCAAAGGCGTCGGCGGCAAGAACGCCGCCAAGCTGTCCGAGGCCGGCCTGCAAGTGAACGGCAAGTCCAAAGAGGGTGCAACGGCCGCGGCCAAGCCCAAGGCCGACAAAGCCGCTCCCAAAGCGGCCTCCACCCCGGTCGCCGCAGCCGGCAAATAAATCTGTCATACCAGCAAAAGCCCGCAGCCCCACGCTGCGGGCTTTTGCGTTTTTATGTCTGGTAAGATAGCGCGACATTTTGATTGGAGTCCGCACATGTCGCCCCTGAAGATTTCCAGGATACTCCACGCTGGGTATGTCTTCGAGCACGAAGGCACGCAGATACTGTTCGATCCGATTTTCGAAAACCCCTTCAGCCGCAATTGCCACGCCTTTCCCGCAGTGCGCTTCGACCATGAGCGGATCAGAAAGCTGACGCCGGACGCCGTCTTCATCTCCCACTTCCACGACGACCATTGTTCGATGGAGAGCCTGGACCTGCTGCCGCGTGCCACGACGATTTATCTGTACTGCCTGTTCGACGAACTGTTCGCCATGATCCGTGAGCTGGGCTTCACCGACGTCCGCGCGCTGGCGGTGGATGTCCCGGTGCCGGTCGGCGCGATCGAGGTCATTCCCCGCAGGGCGCTCGACGCCGATGTCGACTCGATGTTCCACATCCGTGCCGGCGGATTGAATGTGCTCAACGTCGTCGATTCGTGGATGGACCCGGAGACGCTGGAACAGCTCACGGCCTACGCGCCTTGGGACATGGTGCTGTGGCCCTTCCAGACCATGCGCGAGATCGACGTGATCGCGCCGTCGCGCGCCGAGGGCGGCCCGCCGGAGCCGCCGGAGGAGTGGCCCGAACAACTACGCGCGCTCAAGCCCCGTTACGTCGTCCCCAGTTCCTGCCAGTTCGTGCAGGAGCCATGGTCCTGGTACAACCACGCGCTGTTCCCGATCACCTACCGGCAGTTCGAGCGCGAGGTCGGCGCCTGGCTGCCGGATGCGCGCATCGTCCGCCTCAATCCCGCCGTCGCGATGGAGTTGACGCCGCAAGCGCTGACGCCGGCCGCGCCGCTGCCATGGGTGCTGCCGGTCGGCGAACAGGACGTCGACTACGAATATGACGCAGGTATCACGCCGCCGCCGACTTCCGAAATCGCCAGCCATTTCGCGCCGCTGACGGAAGCACAAACCGCGCTGGTGCTGGACTACTGTGGTGCGGGTTTGCTGGATAAATACCGGGAGATGGAACTGCCGCCGGACAGCTACTTCGAGACGCCATGCGTCTGGCAGTTGTCGGTCTACGACCACGCCGGTGGCGTGCGGCGGTACCGCTACCGCATTCATGGCGACAGCATCGCTGCGGCGGGAGACGAGGAAGCGCCGTCTTGGCAAACCGAAATCCCCATCGCCAAGCTATACGCGGGCCTGGCGCTGGGGGAATCGCTGACGTCGATGTACATGCGGATCAGCGGCGCGCCGGCCGATGCGGACATCGTCGACGATCCGCTGATACGCTGCCTGTTCAACGACGCCTTCGGCGCCTACCAGGCGGCGCAACTGCGGCGCCTTAAGGAACGCTAGGCCGGCTTCGTGAGAAAGTCGAAGACGGCCGGATTGGCGTCGATGCTGGGCAGCTTGAGGATTTCCTCATGCGTGAGCGTGCTCGCGGCATCCGTGTAACCGGCCTGCCAATGCTCGTTCATCGTCCTGCGCGAAAACTCCACATCCTTATATTGGCCCTCGTAGGTCGCCGAACGGTAGACGAGTTCAATGATGTTGTAGAGCGCGGGGTCGCCCGCCGCCGCCAGCAACTGCGCCTGCGGACTGGCCGCCATGTCCGCCGGGATGATCGCCAGGAGTTCGCTCAGCGCGGTGTGCAGCTTCTTCACCCTGCGCAGGGAGTCGGTCGCCATGCGGGTGCGGCTTGAATACTGGATCTCCTTCATGCGCGTGGCGACGCTGGCCATATCGCGCGGCAGTTCGCCGCGCGCGCTCCATAAATCGACCTGCCAGACCAGCGTATCGAGGCCCGAGCTGTTGGACAGCACCCATTCCAGCGGCGTGTTCGATACCATGCCGCCGTCCCAGTACCTTTCGCCATCGATCTCCACCGAGTCGAAGGCTGGCGGCAGCGCGCCGCTGGCCATGATGTGTTCGACCCCAATGCGTTCGGTGGCGTTGTCGAAGTAGCAGAAGTTCCCGGTGCGGACGTTCACCGCGCCGACGCTAAGCCGCGTCTCGCGCATGTTGATGCGATCGAAATCGACCAGGCGTTCGAGGGTGGCGCGTAGCGGCGAGGTGTCGTAAAAGCTGGTGGCCTGGCTGCCGCCGAACGGGAAGGACGGCATGCGCGGCTCGAAAAAGCCCGGCACGCCGCGCACGAACGCGCTGCCCGCCGCGAGCTGGTTGACCCAGGCGCGCGCCGTGTCGGCAAGCGTCAGGCCGCTCCAGTTGGCGCCGGGCGCGCAGGCGCCGCCATCGCTGACCAGTTCCCAGAATTCGCGCAGCCGTGCGACGCGGTCTTGCCGCGCGTTGCCGGCGATGATGGCGCTGTTGATGGCGCCGATCGAAATGCCCGACAACCAATTCGGTTCGATGTCGCCTTCCAGCAGGCGTTCGTAGACACCGGCCTGGTAGGCGCCCAGCGCGCCGCCGCCTTGCAGCACCAGGGCGACACTGCCGAACTCCGACGACGCCGCGACGGCGGGCTCCAGCCGGCCGTCGGGCGAGGTGGTGGTGTCGCGCTTATTCACGCTCGGGCACCGGCACGTTGAAGCCGTTCAGCGTGGTCGACACCAGTGCGTACAGGCCGACGAGGTAGATCAACTCGTTGGTGCCGTGCTGGCCGAAGGTGTCGATCGCCAGCCTGTACAGCGGCTCCGGCAGCGTGCCGCCGCGACTGAGCGCGTACGAGAAATCGAAGGCGGCGTTTTCTTCGGGCGACAGATCGACCGGTTTCAGGCCCGCCACCAGCGCGGCCAGGCGCGCGGCCGTCATGCCTTCTTTTTCGGCCACGGCGACGTGGGCATATAGCTCGTAGGCGGCGTTGTAGCGGGCGCCGACGACCAGGATCGCGATCTGGCGCACGTTGTCCGGCAGGACGGCGTTGGCGGTCATGGCCAGGGTCAGGTCCCAGATCGCTTTGCCGATCGCCGGCTCGTGCAGCCATGGATTCCAGGGGCCCATCAAGGCGCCGTCTTCGCGCTCCACCTGGAACGCGTTGAAATTGCTGGCGATGCCTTTTCGCATGTTGTCGTACAGGTCTTTTTGTTCGGGGCTCAGTTCGCTTGGGGGGATGAGTGGAAGTCGCATTTTGTCCTCGGATGGTTGAAGTATGATGTCGAGGAAACAATTGGAGCACTGAGGCCTTGCGTGTTACCTCGGCGTTCATTCTGGCATGGATGAGTTCGGCGTTCGATTAGATCGCCCTTAAGGAGAAAATATGTTAGTAACACTTGGTCGCCGTATGCGCTTAACCGCTATGGCCGCGATGATGGCGTTCGCGGGCATAGGCGTGGCGCACGCGCAATCGGTGGCCTTCACCTTCGACGACGGACCGCAACTCGAGCAGACGCCGTTGATGTCGCCGCAGCAGCGCAACCAGGCGATGCTCGACGCGCTGGCCGCGCACAAGGTGTCAGCGGCGTTGTTCGTCACCTGCGACTTCGGCGCCACCAAGCCGGCCGGCTATGCGCTGGCCAAGGCGTGGGGCGATGCCGGTCATGCGCTGGGCAACCACACGATGACGCACCCGGATTTGAATTCCGCGAAGGTGACGTTGGCGCGGTACCAGCGGGAGATCCGCGATTGCGACCGCATCACGTCCACCTTGCCGGGGTATCAAAAGTGGTTCCGGTTCACCTTCCTTCGAGAGGGGAATACGCCGGAGAAGCGCGACGGCATGCGAAGCTTCCTCAAGGAGCAGGGCTATCGCAATGGCTACGTGAGCCTGGACACCAGCGACTGGCGTCTGGACGCGAAGCTGGACGAGGTGTTACGGGCCAATCCCAAGGCGGATATCGAACCGATCAAGCAGGCGTACCTGGCGCATGTTAAACAGCGTGCGATCGCCTACCGCGATTTGTCGCGCAAGCTGGAGGGACGGGATATTCCGCAGGTGCTGCTACAGCATCACAACCTGATTAACGCGCTGTGGTTGAAGGATGTGATCCAGCAGTTCGTCGATATGGGCTGGACGATCGTCACGCCGGCGCAGGCGTTCGCCGATCCGGTGTATCAGTTGCAGCCGGAGCGCCAGGCGCCGGGACAAAGCCTGCTGCTGTCGATCGCCCGCACGCGCGGCATGGGCAAGTTCGAGGGGTGGGAGCGGATGGTCGACGACGGCGATTTCGAGATCGGGCAGTTGGAGAAGGCCGGCGTCAAATGAATGCGCGTCGGGGACATTGTATGCTTCGTCGGCGGCGCGCACATGGCGGATTACGGCGTTCCGCCTAATCCGCCCTACGTGTCTCCGCGTTAAGGCTAAGGTCCCGTGGCGTTAGAGGCTACCCGGAGACACGTAGGGCGGATTAGCGAAGCGTAATCCGCCATGCATGCGCCGCCGGCGGCGTGTCATATGTCCCGTGCCGTCAGAGGGATTGTTTGTCGGCCGGCAGATTCGCCAGGAACGCGTGGATCTGCGACACCACCGCCGCGCCTTCGCCCACCGCCGCCGCGACCCGCTTGGTCGAGCTGGCGCGCACGTCGCCGATGGCGAACACGCCCGGCACGCTGGTCTCGAGCGCGGCGCGCGCCGGCATCTCGCGCGGGTACACCCCCTTGTCGAAGTTGGCCTTGCACTGCGCCTTGGTGACGTCGAAACCGGTGCGGATAAAACCGTGGCCATCGACATCGACACCGCAGTCCTGCAGCCAACCGGTATTCGGATCGGCGCCGATGAACAGGAACACGCGGCAGACGTCGTAATCGCATTCCTCCTCGCTTTTCGAATTGCGGATGCGCACCTGCTTCAGGCCATCCTCGTCGCCTTCGAGCGCGACGATCTCCGAGTGCGTATGCAGCTCGATGTTCGGCGTGGCCTGGATGCGTTCGATCAGATAGCTCGACATCGTCGACGCCAGGCTGTCCTTGCGGATCAGCATATGCACCTTGGAGGCGTGCCCCGCCAGGAACACCGCCGCCTGGCCGGCCGAGTTGCCGCCGCCGACCAGCACGATCTCCTCGGTCTTGCACAGCTTGGCCTCGATCGGCGACGCCCAGTAATAAATGCCCTTGCCCTCGAACTGCTTGAGGTTGGCCAGCGACGGCCGGCGGTAGCGCGCGCCGCACGACAGCACCACGGTCTTGGCCTGCAGCTTCTGCAGGCTGCCGCACATTTCCACTTGCAGCGGATAGGTGTCGCAGATCAGCCGTCCGGCGGGAGCGGGGATGGCGATCTCGACGCCGAATTTCTGCGCCTGCACATACGCGCGCCCGGCCAGCGCGCGGCCGGAAACGCCGGTCGGGAAGCCGAGATAGTTTTCGATGCGTGCGCTGGCGGCCGCCTGGCCGCCGAAGGCGCGGGTTTCCAGCGCCAGCACCGACAAGCCTTCGGACGCCGCGTACACCGCCGTCGCCAGTCCGGAGGGGCCGGCGCCGACGACGATCACGTCCCACACCTTATCTGCCGGCAGCTCCGGCAGCATGCCGAGGCAGCGGCCGATATCGACCGTGGTCGGATTTTTCTTGACCACGCCGTCCGGGCACACCACCAGCGGCAGTTCGTCCGGCGTCGGCTGGTAGTGGGCCAACAGCTCCGTCGCCTGCTGGTCCACCTCCGGATCGAGCACGCTGTACGGATGGCCGTTGGCGGCCAGGAAGCTTTGCAGGGTGTGGATGCGGCCGTGGCCGCGCGGGCCGACGATGACCGGGCCGCCCGAGTTCTGTTCGATCAGGCCGACGCGGCGCAGGATCAGCGCGCGCACGATGCGCTCGCCCAGGTCGGCGTGCGCGACCAGCAGCGCGCGCAGCGATTCGGGTGGAATCACCAGCACCTCGACCTCGCCGACGGCGTCGGCGTTGCCCAGCGCCGGGCGTCCCGACAACTGCGCCACTTCGCCGGAGAACTGGCCCGGCGTGTGCGTGGTGATATACGAAGTGTTGCCCAGGCCGTCGAAGCGGGTGATCGCGACGCCACCCTTGAGCACCAGCAGCATGCCGTAGCTGCTCTTGCCCGCCTCGGCGATTTTTTCGCCGTCGCTGAAGTGGCGCACGTGGCCGAAACGCAGCATGTGCTTGATGTCGCCGTCGGACAGGGTCGGGAACATCTGGTGGCGGCGGCTTTCCAGATCGGCGGGCAGCGCGGCCTGCGTTTCAGGGGTGGCGTCGGGCAGCATTTCAAGCGGGGAGGTGGACATGGCGGTCGAGTGGTGTAAGAGTGGTCGGCGCGGGCGTGGTGCGTTGCAGCGATGACGCAAGTCTAGCGCATGCCGCCGTTCCAGTCCAAAGACTTCCGGCACTTTACCTCCTCAGGCAGGGGCCTCGCCGGCACTTGCAATACGCGCAACGGCAACTCGGATTAAAATGCATGTTTTGGCGAAACCACTGAAGATTGAACACGATGGCTTACAAGACTCTGGAAGATACGATCGGCAATACACCGCTGGTGCAGCTGACCCGCCTGCCCGGCGCGGACGCGGTCGCCCGCAACAATATTATTCTCGGCAAGCTCGAAGGCAACAACCCGGCCGGTTCGGTCAAGGACCGCGCCGCCATGTCGATGCTCAAGCGCGCCGAGGAGCGCGGCGACATCAAGCCCGGCGACACCCTGATCGAAGCGACCAGCGGCAACACCGGCATCGCATTGGCGATGGCGGCGGCGTTGCGCGGCTACAAAATGTTGCTGTTGATGCCGGAGAACCTGAGCATCGAGCGGCGCCAGAGCATGGCCGCCTACGGCGCGCAGATCATGCTCACGCCCAAGACCGGCGGCATGGAATACGCGCGCGACATGGCCGAGCAATTGCAAAAGGACGGCAAGGGCATCATCCTCGACCAGTTCGGCAACCAGGACAACGCGCGCGCGCACTACGAGGGCACCGGCCCGGAAATCTGGCGCGACACCGACGGCCGCGTCACCCATTTCGTCAGCGCCATGGGCACCACCGGCACCATCATGGGCGTGTCGCGTTATCTGAAGGAGCAGAATCCGAACGTGCAGGTCATCGGCGCCGAGCCGGAAGAGGGCTCGTCGATCCCCGGCATCCGCAAATGGCCGGAAGCCTACCTGCCGAAAATCTACGACCGCACGCGCGTGGACAAGGTCGAGGCGGTGTCGCAGGCGTCGGCCGAACGCATGGCGCGCCGGTTGGCGGCGGAGGAAGGGATTTTCTGTGGTATTTCGGCGGCGGGCGCCTGTGAGATCGCGTTGCGTCTTTCGCAGACGGTCGAGAACGCAACGATCGTGTTCATCGTGTGCGACCGGGGCGACCGCTATCTGTCGACCGGTGTGTTTCCAGCGTAAATTCGCCGCCGTAAACTCGGCGCGCAAAAAGATGTATCCCTCGCCCCTGCAAGAGGGGGGAGGGACACAAGGGTAGAACGAAGCAGGTCAGTGCCGGGGTGAAACTTAACCCTGGCCCTGGCCTGGTTCGCCTTCCTTTGGTTTGAACTGCTTATCGCTGATGCGGAACTTGTTGCGGCGGTCGCCCATCAAGTAACGCAGGTCACGAATGCTCAGATCGCTCACTTCGTGCATGCGGATCAGCAGCGAAGCGCCCACCGGCAGGCGGTGGTGGCGAATTTTGCTGATCACTGGCGGTGCGACTTCCAACGCGCGCGACAGGGCCGCGTCGTTTTTCAAGCGCAGGTTTTCGATCAGGGTATCGAGCAGGCGGTTGGGATTGTATTGCAGCAGGTCATCGCCATCCGCATCGTTGTTCATATCTATGCCGACTTGGTTTGTCATGATTTCGTCTTTTCCTTCTGTAAGTTGTCCTGCAAAGTAAAACACTCGGAGCTCGCTTTGCTGCGTTAATGTTCATCCTTACCAAGGAACGAATTTACACACGGACCGATTCCGGGATAACAAGTTTCATAATATATACACAATTATACAACATCTCGCATTGTAATACTCGACAGCAATAGAAAAAAACTGCATAGACGAGTATTGTTGTCCCGATGCAACATTGTGTGAGAATTATACACCGACTCCTGTGCTACGCTATGGTGCACGCTATTATTTAGCAACTAAAGTTAATTATAAAACAATTTCGTTGTATGGATGCTTATGATTTGATGCTCTAGAAGCCAGTTTGGATGAATAATTTCCAAGTGTCAACTAAACAATACCGCGTGCAAGTGGGGCGAACAATATTCGTTACTGTTGCTTACATCCCTCTTTGCCATCCTTACACGTGGCCGGACAAAATTTCTACAGTCCGCCGCGCGCCAGCCGCACCGCGCGGCCCAGCTCGATCACCGACATCGCATAGAAATAGCTGCGGTTGTATTGGGTAATTGCAAAGAAATTACTGTTGGCCAACCAGTATTCGGTTGGGTCGGCGCCGTTTTGCAGATCGACCAGGCCATAGGTCTGCTGCTCCGGCACAGGTACAGTGGTGGTGACCCCCGCGGCTATCAAGTCCTGGGGTGGATATTTTGCCGTCAGGCCCTGGTGCAGCATTGGTTCCCACGCCTTGTTGGGCGACACCGTGGCCGCGTATACCAGCGGTCCGGCGTTTTCGCGTTGCCAGCCATGCGCCGCCAGGAAGGCGGCCACGCTGCCGATGGCGTCGGTGCTGGAGCCGAGCAGGTCGATGTGGCCGCTGCCGTCGAAGTCGACCGCGTACTTTATCAGGCTGCTCGGCATGAACTGCGGCATGCCCATGGCGCCGGCGAACGAGCCGCGCAGCGACAGCGGGTCGATGCCGTCGCGGCGCGCGAACACCAGCGTGGCCTCCAGCTCGCCACGGAAGAATTCCATGCGGGCGGCGCGCTGCGGCGCTTCCGGATAGGAGAAGGCGAGCGTGGTCAGCGCGTCGACGACGCGGAAGCGGCCGGTGACGCGGCCGTACACGGTCTCGACGCCGATGATGCCGACAATGATCTCGGCCGGGATGCCGTACAGCGCCTCGGCGCGGTTGAGCGCCTCGGCGTTGTCGTTCCAGAACTTGACGCCGCCGTCGACCCGCACCGGCTCGATCGTCAGCGCGCTGTAGGCCTTCCAGTTTTTCGGCTTGCCCGGCGGCGCCGGCTTGACCAGCTGTACCGTGGCGTCCACATAGCGGACCTGGGCCATCAGGGTGTCCAGCTCCTTGCGGTCGAAGCCGTTGCGGCTGGCGACGTCGTCGAGAAAGGCGCGCACTTCCTTCCATTCGCCGAAATTGACGTATTCGCCGACGTAGTCGATGGCGGGCACGGTTTTCTTTTTGACGGGCGGGGCTTTTTTCTTCTTGGCTTTTTGCTGCATGCTGGGCGGCAGTTTGTAGCCGTAGCGGTCGACTTGCGCGTGGCCGGCGCCGGCGGCGGTCAGCAGCGCGGCGGCCAGCAGGGGAGTAATCAGAGTCTTCATCGGCATAAAGGTAACAGTGTTTTCAGCGTCTTGAGCGACGCCGTTCGTTGTTCGGCCCCGGCGCCGCCGTATTTCAGCGCGCCGTACAGGGTTAAAAAGGTCTCCATCGCCGCGTGTTTGTCCGCGCTGGCGGGCATGTCCCGCAGACGGGCAGCATAGCTGAGCGGGCCTTCATCGGGGCGCCGCGCATAACCGTGACGCGCTTGCAGCCGGCAAAAGGCCTGGTACAGTGCGTCGAGCGGCGCTGCCGGCCGGCGCTGCCGCCGCCAATGCAGCAGCCAGGCCAGCGCGCAGACCAATGCCGCACCGAGTGCGCTGCGCCAGTTGCCGAACACGGAACCTAGTTCTGCAAGGAAACTTCGCTGCCTGTCTGGATTGTAATCCAGGACCCATTGATTCCAAGAATTATTCAACGCGGCATAGCGGAATCTGAGTTGCGCCAGCCACGAATCGGGATCGTTTTGCAGCTCGATGAACTGGCCGAAGCCGAAGGCGGACGGCGCCGGCAGCGCCCGCGCCAGATTGCGGGCGATACGCTCGGGCGCGACCGCGCCGGTGGGATCGACCCGGCGCCAGCCCAGGGACGGCAGCCAGATCTCGGCCCAGGCGTGGGCGTCGGACTGGCGCACCGTCAGGTAGCCGTCGAGCGGATTCATCTCGCCGCCCTGGTAGCCGGTGACCACGCGCGCCGGCACGCCCATGGCGCGCATCAACACCACATAGGCGCCGGAATAGTGCTCGCAGAAGCCGGCCTTGCTGGTGAACAGGAAGTCGTCGACCATGTCGCGCCCGGCCAGCGGCGGCTGCAAGGTGTAGCTGAAGGTGTCGCGGCGGAACATCGACAGCACTTGCCGCGACAGTTGGCCGGCGTCGGGCTGGCCGTTCGCCGTCGGCGGCACGGCTTGCTTGAGCCGTTGCGCCAGCGCCAGGGTGCGCGGGTTGAAACCGTCCGGCAGTTCCAGCCAGCGCATCAGGTTCTCCGGCTGCTCATTGGCTTGCAATTGAAAATCGACGTAGGCGCTGGCGGCGTAGCGCACGCGCCGGGCAACCGGTTCCATCGTGAACTGTTCCATCTCGTCCGACTCGCGCACGTTGAAGCCCGGTACGCCGAATCGCGGGCCGGTCAACTCCAGCAGCGCCAGCCAGCGCTTGCCGGTCGGTTCCATCGTCACCTCGTGACGGACGGCCTGGCCGCGCACGCTGATGGCGATGTCCGCTCTTTGCGCGCCGCGCCGGCGCGGCACGCGGGTCCAGGTGCGGCCGTCGTAGTCGCCCAGCACGATGCTGCGCCAGTACAACTGGTTCTGCGGTGGCGCCTGGTCGAGGAAGCGCACGCGGAAGGCGACCTCGTCCGACTGGGCCAGCGACGACAGCGTGCCCGGCGCCATGCTGTCGGAGATGCCGCTGCGGCCGCTGTGGGCGTCGCCCGGCATGCCCCACAGCGGCCCCTGGACGCGCGGAAAACCGATGAACATCAGCAGCGCCAGCGGCGCGGCCAGCAGGAACAGCTTGATCGAGGTGCGCAGGCGCCGCGCCAGCGGCGGCACGGTGCCGGTGTACTGGAACGATTGCTGCGCCGTCAGCAGCACGATCAAGGTGGCGGCCATGAACAGCGCCGCCGGCATCGTCTGCGAATAGAAAAAGCTGGTCAGCAGCACGAAGAAGCTGAGGAAGACCACGACAAACAGGTCGCGCTTGGCGCGCATCTCCAGCAGCTTGAACGCCAGCAGCAGGGTCAGCATGGCGACGCCGGCGTCGCGGCCCAGCAGCGTGCGGTAGGTGAGGTAGACGCCGGCCATCGCCGCCACCGCGACCGGCACCAGCAGCCACATCGGCGGCATGCGCTTGCCGCGCCAGGTGATGGCCGCGCGCCACAGCAGGGTGGCGCAGACGGCCGCGCTGACCCACGGCGGCAGGTGGGCGAAGTGCGGCGCCAGCACCATCAGCGCGGCGGTGAGCAGCAGCAGGGTGTCGGCCTTGTCGCGCGGCAGGGCCGCCAGGCGCCCCCCGAGTCCCACTTTGGGGCCGCGCCGCTGAGCATCGCTCATGCGCCGCCCTCCCGGCCGAACAATGCCAGCGCGCGCAGGCAGGCGGCGCGGTGGGCGTCGCCCAGCGCCGGACCGTAGGCGTGCTGCGCCAGACGGAAAGTGTAGGGCAGGGCGCGCTGCTCCGCCTCCAGCACCCATTGCGTCATGCGCGACAGTTTCAGTTCCAGGTCCAGCTGCAGCGGCAGGTCGGCGAAGTCCAGCGCCAGTTCGGCCACCGCGCCGCCCTCGAAATGCTTGGTCACCAGCTGCCCGCCCAGCGCCGGATCGTGGCGGGCGATCTGGCGCCACGCCAGGTGCCGCATCGGGTCGCCTTGCTGGTAGCTGCGGATGCCGGCGAAATTATCTAGCCCCACGGTGCCGTGGCCGTCCTCGCTGGCGGCGCCGCGCGACGGCAGCGGCTGCGCCGGCGTCTCCGGCGCCGGATACACCAGCACCCGCAGTTCCGGCTGCCAGTAGCTCCATGCCTTGAACAGGCCGAGCGGAAAACGTGTCGTCAGCTGGATGCGCGGCGCGGCCAGCCAGCCGCGCTCGCGCGTCGGCAGCGACAGCACCACCGCGCTGGCGCCGCCGGCCGCCACGTCGGTCGCCTGGCGTGGCTCGCCCTGCGTCTGGAAGCCGAGCCAGATGGCGTAGCGCTCGAGCCTGGTGGGGTTGGCCAAATGCAGCTCGAACTGCGCCTCCTCGCCGGCGAACACCGGCTGGGCGCGGCCCGGCGCCAGCTTCAGCAATGCAAGGTTGCGCGCTGTCAGGAACATGTCGGCCACCGCGCAGGCGCCGGTGAAGAAGGTCAGCGCGAAGCCCAGGCCGAGGTTGTAATTGAGGGCGCCGATCAGCATGATCAGCAGCAGCAGGGTGAAGGACAGGCCGGCGCGCGTGGGCACGATGAAGACGCGGCGCGACGTCAGGGTGACCTCGCCCGGCTCGCTGTCGCGCAGCTGGAACAGCCATTTGTCCCTGCCTTTGCGGTATAGCGCTTGCAGGCCGGAATTCACTACAGTGGCACCGATTTTTGCAACTGCAGCACCAGGTCGCGGCTGGCCAGCGCCACGCCGTGCGCCGCCTTGAGCGGGCGCAGGCGGTGCGCGCAGACCGGCACCAGCACCGCCTGCACGTCCTCGGGCAGCACGTGGTTGCGTCCCTCCAGCGCGGCCCAGGCGCGCGCCGCCTGCAGCAGCGCGATGGCCGCGCGCGGGCTCATGCCTTCGGCGAACATGCCGTTCTGGCGCGACGCGGCCGCCAGCGCCTGCACATAGTCGACCAACGACGGCGACACGTGGATCTGCTTGAGCGATAGCTGGGCGGCGGCCAGCTCGGGCGGCGTCATCGCCGCCGGCAGCGTCTTGAGCAGCACGCGGCGGTCCTCGCCCATCAGCAGCGCGCGTTCGGCGGCGGCGTCCGGATAGCCCAGCGACAGGCACATGAGGAAGCGGTCCAGCTGCGATTCCGGCAGCGGGAAGGTGCCGATCTGGTGGGTGGGATTCTGCGTGGCGATGACGAAGAACGGCAGCGGCAGCGGGCGGGTGACGCCGTCGGCGCTGACCTGGCGCTCCTCCATCGCCTCGAGCAGGCCCGATTGGGTCTTCGGCGTGGCGCGGTTGATCTCGTCGGCCAGCAGCACCTGGGTGAAGATCGGGCCGGGATGGAACACGAAGCCGTTCTTCTCGCGCTCGTAGATCGAAATGCCGTTGACGTCGGCCGGCAGCAGGTCGCTGGTGAACTGGATGCGGTTGAAGCGCAGCCCCAGCGAGATCGCCAGCGCGTGCGCCAGGGTGGTCTTGCCCACACCAGGAACGTCCTCGACCAGCAGGTGGCCGCCGGCCAGCAGGCAAGTGAGCGCTTGACGTATCTGCAAGTCCTTGCCGACAATGATGTCTCCGACCTGGCGTGCCACCGCGTGCAATTTTGTGTACATGATATGTATGGTAGATTAGCGCCTGGGATCAGCAGAATCAGGCGCGGCGTTTGAACGATTCTATGCGAGAAACCGCGCAGCGGATATAGCGTAGTGAGAGAGCATTCACCGCCCTGTAAAAACCATAGACATGACCACAGCCATTTACAGCCATCCCGATTGCCAGCGCCACGACATGGGCGAGTGGCACCCCGAATCCCCGGCGCGCCTGCAAGCCATCGCGGACCAGCTGATCGGATCGCACATCAGCGACCTGCTGGAGCACCGCGAGGCGCCGCTGGTGGCGCTGGCCGACCTCGAGCGCAACCACAGCCGCAACGCCATCGCCATCGTGCGCGACAACGTGCCGGCGCCGGGCGGCACCTATCCGATCGACGGCGACACCTCGCTCAACGCCTGGAGCTGGCTGGCCGCGCAGCGCGCCGCCGGCGCCGCCGTGGCCGCGACCGACGCCGTCATCGATGGCGAGATCGACAACGCCTTCTGCTCGGTGCGTCCGCCCGGCCACCACGCGCGGCCGATCGAACCGATGGGCTTCTGCCTGTTCAACAACGTCGCCGTCGCGGCCAAGCACGCGCTCGACGCGCGCGGCCTGGCGCGGGTGGCCATCGTCGACTTCGACGTCCACCACGGCAACGGCACCGAGGAAGCCTTCCTCAACGAGCCGCGCGCGTTGATGGTGAGCTTCTTCCAGCACCCGTTCTATCCGTACACCGAGCCCGAGCCGATCACCGCCAACCTGGTCAACGTGCCGGTGCCGCTGGCCACCAACGGCGACGCCGTGCGCAAGATTGTCACCGACCAGTGGCTGCCGGCGCTGCACGCGTTCAAGCCGGAGATGATCTTCATCTCGGCCGGTTTCGACGCCCACCGCGAGGACGACATCGGCGGCATGGGCCTGGTCGAGGCGGACTACGCGTGGATGACGGAACAGGTGATGGAGGTGGCGCGCCTGTACGGCAAGGGCCGCATCGTCAGCTGTTTGGAGGGCGGCTACAACCTGTCGGCGCTGGGCCGCAGCGTGGTGGCGCATTTGAAGGCGCTGGCCGAGATTTGAGGCCGCCGGCCGTGGCGGCCGGGTTCGCCCCGGCCCGCCGCAGCCTATTCAGCGCGCTTGAGGTGCTGGTCGAGGAAGGCTTCGACCTGCCGCCAGAAGGCGATATTGGTTTTCTCGTTGCGCCAGCCGTGGCCCTCGTTGTCGTAGATGACGGAGGTGACGTTGGGGTTGTGCGCCTTGATGGCGTCGCGGAAGCGGCTGGCGTGGACGATCGGCACGCGCAGGTCGCCGGCGCCGTGCGCCATCAGCAGCGGTTGCTTGAGTTCGGCCGCGCGCAGTAGCGGCGAATTTTTGCGAAACATGTCGGCGTCGGCGGCGCTGTCCGGGTCGCCGATCAGGGTGCGCATGCTGTAGCCGAGGTCCTCTTGCGACGCGTCCGACTCGCTCGCCGTGAACATCAGTTTGATATCGGTCACGCCCGCCCATGCCACGCCGGCGCGGAAGATTTGCGGGTCCTTGATCAGTCCCATCAACGTGGCGTAGCCGCCGTAGCTGGCGCCCATGATGCCGATGCGCTTGGGATCGGCCCAGCCCTGCTTGACGGCCCATTGCGCGGCGTCGGCCAGATCGTCCTGCATCGCGCCGCCCCATTGCTTCCAGCCGGCCTCGAAGTGCGCCAGGCCGAAGCCGGTGCTGCCGCGGAACTCCGGCTGGATCACCACATAGCCGCGCGAGGCCAGGAAGGCGGCCTCCTGGTCCCACTCCCACGCGGCGCCGCGCACGTGCGGGCCGCCGTGCACCAGCACCACCGCCGGCCGCGGCCCGGCCGCCTTGACGGCCGGCATGGTCACATAGGCGGGAATGGCGCGGCCGTCGCGCGCCGTGTAATGGTGGAAGCTGCGCGGCCCCATCTGCGCTGGCTTGAGATCGGGATGGATGCCGCCCAGGCCGATCACGGCGCCGGTGGCGCGGGTGTAGAGCACGTATTGCGGCGGCTCGCGGTCGGAGGCCGAACGGATCAGCAGCACGGGCGAGCCGAGGCAGTCCGCGCCGCACAGCACGGTGTTGATGGTGCCGGGCAGGGCGGCGTCGATCTTGGCCTGGTCGGCCTTCATGCGTCCGTTGAACCAGACCGTGGTGTCGGCGTCGGTTTCCAGGTGGATGCCGATCAGCCGTTTGGTCGGGTAGTCGATTTCGGCCGTGCCGCGGAAATCGAAGCCCTCGGCCTGCACGGTCGGCTCCTTGTCCATCGCCATGGTCTTCAGGTCATAGCGGAACAGCGCGGCGTAGCCTTTGTGTGACGCTTGCACGTAAAGCGTGTCGGCGCCGTCGAAGAACAGCGGCGTGAAGCGCCGGTTCTCGTAACAAACGCCGTTGTCGATCTGGGCCCAGTTCGTCGCGTCCGGTTGGCGGTAGGAGGCGATGCAACGGCCCTTGACCTGCGACAGCACCACGCGCGGCACGGCATTGGCGTCGGTGATCCATTGATCGCTGGCCTCGGGCTGCGTGCCCTCGAACGTGCTGCTCAGCTTGAGCGTGCGGGTGTTGAGCCGGTACAGGCGCGACGAGGCGGGGCCGATGTCGGTGTGGTTCCAGCGGTATTTTTTCACGAGGATGTCGTCCGAACCGTCGTTGGCGGCGCCGTGGAAGGCGTAGTCGGCGGTCAGCACGCGGCTGGTCAGCATCGAACCGGTCGGTGGCGCGTCGTTGTTATGCGACCAGTTGCCGTTGATCAGATGCCGGTGGTTGCCGCCGTCGCGGTCGATGGCGAACTCGTCCAGATTGGTCTCGAAGTTCAGGCGCATGTTTTTCAGCGTGAAGCCGATGCGGTTCTCGGTGATCCAATGGGTGGCGTGAAACACCGCCGTCTCCGGATCGACCCGGCTGACGACCTTGACCTGTTTGAGGTCGGCGGTGTCGCGGATCACCAGTGCCTGCGTGCCGTCGGGCAGCATGGTGACCATGGCCACATAACCGCCCTTGGGCGAGAGTGCGGCGTGGCTGACCTGGCTGGTCTGGAAGAAGCTGGCGACGGCCGGCATGTCGTTGGCGGCGGCAGGGGGATTCTCGGCGGCGCCGGCGCCGGGGTGTAGCGTGGCCGCGCACAGTGCGGCGGCCAACAGGTGGGGAGGTGAGCGTCGCATGCGATGGCCAGGGTGGTTAAGGATTTGATAATCCTATGTCGTATGGAACTATTTGTCCATGCGCCGGCGCAAGATCGCCTTGCTGCAACCGCCCTCTTTGTGGTCCCGGCCGGCACCGTTTGCTTACACTACTGGGCCTGCTTGACGTTTTTGTCGAGGAAGGTTTCCACCCGTCCCCAGAAATCGACCCGGGTCTTTTCGGTGCGCCAGCCATGACCCTCGTTATCGTAAATCAGCTGGGTCACCTTGTCGTTGTGGCTGCGGACGGCGCCGGCGAAGCGGTGGGCGTGATCGACGGGCACGCGGCGGTCGTCGCCGCCGTGCGCTATCAGCAACGGTTGCTTGAGTTCGGCCGCCCGCAGCAACGGCGAGTTCTTCTGGAACAGCCCGGCGTCGGTGTCCGGATCGCCGATCAGCGTGCGCATGCTGTAGCCGAGGTTCTCCTGCGAGGCGTCCGACTCGAACGAGGTGAACATCAATGTGAGGTCGGTCACGCCCGCCCATTCGACCCCGGCGCGGAAGATCTGAGGATCCTTGATCAGTCCCATCAACGTCGCGTAACCGCCGTAGGAGGAGCCCATGATGCCGATGCGCTTGGGATCGGCCCAGCCCTGCTTGACCGCCCAGCGGGCGGCGTCGGCCAGGTCGTCCTGCATGGCGCCGCCCCATTGCTTCCAGCCGGCCTCGAAGTGGGACGCGCCGAAGCCGGCGCCGCCGCGGAATTCCGGCTGGATGACGACGTAGCCGCGCGACGACAGGAACGCCGCCTCGCCGTCCCACTCCCATGAACTGCCGCGCACCCCGGGGCCGCCGTGCACCAGCACCACGGCCGCTTGCGGACCGGCCGCCTTGACCGCCGGCATTGTCACGTAGGCCGGGATGACGCGCCCGTCGCGGGCCGTGTAGCGGTGGAAGGCGCGGGCGCCGGACTGGGCCGCCTTGAGCGCCGGATGGATGCTGCCCAGCCCGACGAGTTGTCCGGTGGCGCGGGTGTAGAGCGCGTACTGCCTCGGCTGGCGGTCCGACGTCGAGCTGACCAGCAGCACCGGTGACTCCAGGCATTGGCGGGCGCATTCGATGGTATTGATGAAGCCGGGCAGGGCGGCGTCGATCTTGGCCTGATCGGCCTTGAGCGCCGCGTTGAGCCAGACGGTGCCGCCGGCGTCGGTGGTGAAATGGATGCCGACCAAGCGTTTGGACGCGTAGTCGATCACGGGCGAGCCGGAAAAATCGAAGCCCGGGGTTTCCATGATCGGCTCGGCGGCCAGCTTCCTGGTTTTCAGGTCGTAGCGGAACAGTGCCGCCAGGTCCTTGTGGACCGCCTGCACGAACAGCGTGTCGGCGCCGTCGAAGAACAAGGGCGTGAAGCGTTTCGATTTAAAGCACGGGCCGCTGTCGATCTGCTCCCAACTGGTATCGGCCGGCTGGCGGTACGAGGTGATGCAGCGGCCCTTGACTTCGGACATGACGATGCGGGGGACGGCGTTGCCGTCGGTCAGCCAGCTCTTGCTGGATTCGGGCTGCGGCCCCTCGAAGGCCGAGCTGAGCGAGGCGCTGCGCGTATTGAGCCGGTACAGGCGCGACGACGCCGGCGCGAGGTCGGCACTGTTCCAGGTGTATTTCTCGACCATGATGTCGTCGGAGCCGTCATAGGTGACGCTGTGGAAGGCGTAGTCGGCCGTCAGCATGCGCGGCGCGATCAAGGTGCCGATCGCCTTCTCGGGCTTGAATCCCCAGTTGCCGTTGATCAGATGTTTCCTGACGCCGCCGTCGCGGTCGACCGCGAACTCGTCGAGATTGGTGCGCGCGCCCATGTGCAGGTTCTTGACGGTGTAGCCGACCCGCTTGTCGTTGACCCAGTGGACGTCGTAGAACGCCGCCATCGTAGGGTCGAGCTGGCTGACGACCTTGGCTTCCTCGGGGGCGGCTGTGTCGCGGATGACCAGCGCCGGCGTGCCATCGGACAGGATGGTGGCTATCGCCACATAAGCGCCGTTGGGCGACAGGCTCACATGGCTGATCTGCGGTGTCTGGAAGAACGCGGCGACGGCGGGCAGGTCGTCGGCCGCGCCGGCGCCATGCGACAGTGCGGCCAGACACAAGGGGGCGGTAAGGCGGAGGAGAAGGTTGCGGCGCATGCGGAAGCCCGGTTGATGTTAAGAATTTGCCAATTATAGTTCCGAATTGCAAATTCGTCTATCCTGGGCGCAAGATGACTGTGGCGCAATCGCACTGCGCCGTCGTGCGTCGCCGAACGGAATGCCCCTGATCCAAAAACAACTCCGGGGTCAGGTCCACCATTTCTACACGTCCTGGGCTGTAAGGCGGGCGAGTGTCCCGTTACGGTTCAGCTTGTGTAGAAATGGTGGACCTGACCCCGGAGTTGCGGGTTGCTGCTTTGTATCAGGCGTTGACGGCCTTGCCGTTCCTGGACGACCAGCGGTACAGGCCCACCACCACGAACGCGGCGACGACCAACGAGATGATCATCGAGTGCGATTCGCTCAGCGAGGTGTGGATCGCCAGCGGTTCGCCTTCGCCCGACAGCACGATCAGGCCGGCCAGCGCGACGTTGAACAGGCTCTCGCCGACGATGAAGCCCGACATCACCAGCACCGCGAGGCGCTTGGCCGTTTCGCCGCCGGCCGATTTGCCGCAGGCGCGCTCGAAGAAGTAGCCGGCCACCGCGCCCACCACCACCGGCGTGATCACCGAACTAGGCAGGTAGATCGCCAGGCCCACGCCCAGCGGCGGCAGGCTGTATTTGTCGTTGCTGGCTTTTTTCAGCACGAAGTTGATCGCCACCAGCAGCAGCCCGACCATCACGCCGTAGCCGAGCAGGTTCCATTGCAGGTTGCCGCCGATGACGCCCTTGGCCAGCGTCGAGATCAGCAACGCCTGCGGCGCGGCCAGCGGCTGGTCCGAGATCGAATCGAGATTCGGCGCGCCGACGAAGCCGTTGGCGTGGTTGAGCAGCTCCAGCACCGGCGGCACTACGCACGATCCGGCGAACACGCCGATCAGCAACGCGACCTGCTGCTTCCATGGCGTGGCGTCGACCAGCTGGCCGGTCTTCAGATCCTGCAGGTTGTCGTTGCCGATGACGGCCACCGCCAGCACCACGGTGGTGACGAACAGCGCGAAGGCGATCAGCGCCTGCGCCACTTCCGGACCCATGATGCTGCGGCCGACCATGCCCACGCTCAGCGCCGCGCCCAGGATCGTCAGAATGGCGATGCCCGATACCGGCGAGTTGGAGGAGCCGATCAGGCCCGCCATGTAGCCGCATACCGCCGCGGCGAGAATGCCCGCGACCAGGATGTAGCCGATGCCGACGGCCACCAGCGGGAAGGCGATCGACGACAGCGGGCCGCCTTGCAGGAAGCTGGTGAGCAGCCAGCCGGCCGGCACCATCGCCACCAGGGTGACCAGGCCGACGATGAAGATCGGCATATCCATCTCCGTGCGTTCCAGTACCGCGCCATCGAGCTTGGCGCGGCGCGCCGTGTCCATGGCCGATTTCAGGCCGCCGAAGATCGGCTTGGCCAGGCCGGCCAGCGTGATGATCGCGGCGATGCCGATCACGCCCGCGCCCATCATGCGCACTTCGGTTTTCCAGATGCCCAGCGCGTGGCCGGCGGCGTCGACGCCGGCGGCGGCCGGGGTCAGGGACGTCATCAGCGGCACCATGATGCCCCAGGCGATGACCAGGCCGGCGAGCATCGCCAGGCCGACCGTGATGCCCATCAGGTGGCCGGCGCCGATCAGCGCCAGCGAACCGGAGGCGCCGATGCCGGTGGCGCCCGCGCCCGTGCGGAAGTAGAACGACAATTCACCGGCCATGACCTTGACGGCGGCGCCGGCGGCGAACAGCGCCGAGCTGACGGCGCCCAGCACCACCGCGCGCAGACCGGCCTTGCCCTCGGCCGCGCCGGCGCGCGAGGCCGTGCCGACCTTGAGCACCTCGGCGGCGGCGACACCCTCCGGATACGGCAGGTTCGATTGCGACACCAGCGCGCGCCGCAGCGGCACCGTGTACATCACGCCCAACACGCCGCCGATGGCGCAGGCGCCGAAGGTCGGCCAGAACGGCACGTGCGCCCACCAGCCGATCATCAGCAGGCCTGGCAGCACGAAAATCACCGACGCCAGGGTGCCTGCGGCCGAGGCGATCGTTTGGACGATGTTGTTTTCCTGGATGGTAGCGTTCTTGAAAGCGCTCAAAAGCGCCATCGAGATGACGGCCGCCGGGATCGACGTGGCGAAGGTCAGGCCCACTTTCAGGCCGAGGTAGACCTGTGCCGCCGTGAATACCAGCGTAATCAGGATGCCCAGGATAATGCCGCGGAGGGTGATCTCCCTCGGGTTGGACGGTGCAGCTATGCTCATCTTCAGCACTCCGGTTGAAAAATATTGTTTATATGGTCAGAAAAACGGAAAAGCGACTCATGATATCCGAATCCCGGACGGGCCAGCAGGTAAAATAGCGGATTGTCAGAACGATTTTGAAGGTCAGCGCATGTCGATACAATGGTACCCGGGGCACATGAACGCCGCCAAGAAGAAGGCGGCGGAGCAGATGGAGAACACCGATCTGGTGATCGAGGTGGTCGACGCGCGCCTGCCGGAGGCCAGCACCAATCCGATGGTGGAGGAGCTGCGCAAGTTCCGCCAGCGTCCGTGCTTGAAGATCCTCAACAAGATCGATTTGGCCGATCCCGCCGCCACGGCGGCGTGGGTAGCGTATTACAACGCGCAGGAGGGCGTGACGGCGTTCGCGATGACGACCAAGAAGCCGGCCGACGTCACGCGCGTGCCGGAACTGGCCAAGCAACTGGCGCCGCACCGGGGCGTGCCGACCAAGCCGCTGCGTATCATGATCATGGGGATCCCCAACGTCGGCAAGTCGACCCTGATGAACGCGCTGTTGAAGCGCAAAGTGGCCAAGGTCGGCGACGAGCCGGCGGTGACCAAGCAGCAGCAGAAGCTTTATCTGGACAAGAACACCATCCTGGTCGACACGCCCGGCATGCTGTGGCCGAAGATCGCGCTGCCGAGCGACGGCTTGATGCTGGCCGCCAGCCACGCCATCGGCTCGAACGCGCTGATCGAGGAGGAGGTGGCGGTGTTCCTGGCCGACGAGATGCTGAAGTACTACCCGCAGCTGCTGGTGGCGCGCTATGGCTTCAAGGATATCGAAACGTTCGACGGCATCGCGGTGGTGGAGGGCGTGGCGGCCAAGCGCGGCTTCCGCCAGAAGGGCGGCGACCTGGATTTCGAGAAGGCGTCGCACACCTTCCTGGGCGACTACCGTAGCGGCACATTGGGCCGCATTTCGCTGGAGACGCCGGCGTCGCGCAAGGAGCGGTTGGATACGTACGCGGTGGAGGCGGCGGCCAAGGCGGCCGAGAAAGCCGCGATCGCCGAAGCCAAGGCCGCCGAATACGCCAAAGGCAAACGCGGAACGTAAAACCACCGCATATCGCTCCGCCAAGGAGACACGTAGGGCGGATTAGGCGGAACGCCGTAATCCGCCATCGACGAGCCGCCAACACCGACCGCGTTGGTTACGCGCCGCCGAACCGGAAACTCGACACCGCCAGCGCCCCCATAAACGCATCCTCGTGATACGGCACGGACGCCGGCTCGTCTTCGGCCGCGCCCAACGCCACCATCAGCGGCAGCAAATGCTCCTCGCGCGGATGCGCCATGCGCGCGGCCGGCGCCTTTTCCCACTCGATCAACGCCGCCGAGCGCTCGGCCGGCGGCAGCGCCATGGCCGCCCGCAGCCAGCCGTCGAATTGATGCGACGCCGCCGCGCCCTGCGCGTTGAACGCCCGCAGATTGTGGTAACTCAGGCCGCTGCCGATGATCAGCACACCTTCCTTGCGCAGCGGTGCCAACAGACGGCCAACCTCCAGATGCGTTTTCGGATCGAGTCCCTGCTTGAGCGACAGCTGCACGATCGGCACGTCCGCGTTCGGATACACCGGGTACATGGCGCTGAAGGTGCCGTGGTCGAAGCCGCGCTGCCCGTCCAGTTGCGTGGGGTGGCCGCCGGCATCGAGCAGTTGTTTGATGTGCGCCGCCAGTTCCGGCGCACCGGGGGCGCTGTATTGCACCTCGTAGGTGTGCGGAGGGAAGCCGCCGTAGTCGTATAGCATCGGCGGCTTGGCCGACGACGACAGCATGAAGTCGCGGCCTTCCCAGTGGGAGGTGACGACCAGCACCGCCTTCGGCGTGACGCCCAATTGGCGCGGGATGTCGCGCAGCGAGGCGTCCAGTTTTGCGTAGAGGTGGCCTACTTGGTCCATCATGAATGGCCACGGACCGCCGCCGTGGGACAGGAAGTAGGTGGGGAGGGTTTGGGTGGTGCTCATGGTGGTGCTCCGGGTATGGTGTTGATATCCATACTATAGGGATGCCGGGGCCGGCGATCAATGCGCGAAATGTAGATAGGTCATATCTATTTCCTGAATCATGGAGGGCTGGTGGCGGCGCATGCGTGGCGGATTACGGCGTTCCGCCTAATCCGCCCTACGTGTCTCCACGGTGTTCTTGGGTCCCAGGTCTTGGTCGATGTTGGCAGGCGTATAATGCCCGGGTTCTGGTGCCTGCGCATGTGTTCACGTGCGCGGTTAAACGGGAAACACAGGCCGCTTTCGCACTCCGCGAACCGGCCAAGGTGTGCTGCCCCCGCAACGGTAACGCCTGCGCCTTGTCGAGATATCTCCGACAACCGCGCCGGCCAGCCCGGATATCGGCCAGACAGGGGGGAGCGCGCGCCGTCGACCGGCGCGCGGCTTCCGTACACTTCCGACTTGCGGGGACGCAGGCGCGGATGTCTCTTTTGAAAACGATTTGCCATGAATTCCTTCGCGTTTGTTCCGCCTTCGGCGCCACGTTTGCTGGCCGCCGCCGTTTCCCTTTGCTTCACCGCCGCCGCCATCGCCCCGGCCGCCGCCACCGCGCAGGAAGCCGTCGGCGCGCAGGTCGCCCAGGTGCTGGCGCCGGTCGTCATCACCGGCTCCCGCTTCGACGCCGATCCGGCCCTGGCGCCGATCGGCGCCACGGTGATCTCGGCCGAGGATATCCGCCGCTCCGGCGCCAGCGACGTCAATTCGGCGATCCGCAAGATCGGCGGTGTCTACGGCCGTCAAAGCCTGAACGGCAGCCCGGATTTCGATCTCGATCTGCGCGGCTTCGGCACCAACAGCAGCCAGAATCTGGTGATCGTTCTCGATGGCGTGCGCCTGTCGGAAAATGAACTGAGCACCGCCATCCTGTCGACCATTCCGGTCGATACGGTGGACCGCATCGAAATCACGCGCGGCGGCGCCAGCGTGTTGTACGGCGACGGCGCCACCGGTGGCGTGATCAACATCGTCACCAAAAATCCCGGTAAGAACACGCGCCGTGGCAGCGTTTTCGTCGAGGGCGGCCGGTTCAACGCCGGCGAGGCGCGCGTGTCGGCCGCGCAGGCTTGGGAGGGCTTCGCGGCCGATGCGACCCTGGGTCACCAGCGCACCGACAACTACCGCGACAACAACGAATTCAAGCAAACGCAGTTCAGCGGCGGCGCGCAGTGGTTCAACGAGGCCGGTCGCGTGGGCTTCCGTTACGAGGGCGCGCGCCAGGATATGCGTTTGCCAGGGGCATTGAACGAGGCGCAATTCAATGCCAACCCTCGCCAGGCGACCACGCCCGACAACTACGGCTCGCTCGACAGCGATCGCCTCACCGTTTTCAGTCAGTACCGGGTGGCCGGCTACGATCTGGCGGCCGACCTGTCTTATCGCAAGAAGAACGTCGATTCGGCGTACTTCTACGACGGCGGTTCGTCGGTCGGCACCAGCGACAGCAAGCAGATTCAGTTCTCGCCGCGCTTGCGCCGCTTGAGCGAGATCGGCGGTATGCTCAATGAAGTGGTGGCCGGCGTGGACCTGAGCAAGTGGGAGCGTACCGCCGCCAGCGCCGACGCGGAGCAGAAATCGAAGGCGTTTTATCTTCGCGACGAGCTGCGCTTCGACGCCGCGCATCAGGGCCGGATCTCGGCCGGGGTACGACGCGAGATTTTCGACAAGGACTTCAGCAGTTCGAGTGGTTTCGGTTCTACCGGCTACGACGTCGCGCAGGGACTGAACGCTTGGGAGCTGCAAGCGAGCTATATGCCGCTTGCCGGTGTGACGGTGTTCGGCAAGGTTGGTCAAAGCTATCGAATCGCCAACGCCGACGAGAACGCGCTCACGCGGGTGAGCAACGTGGCGCTGCTGCCGCAAAAGTCGCGCGATCTTGAACTAGGCGCCAGCTACGCCGACGCCTCGCGCAAGCTGACTGCGCGCGTGTTCCGTCATAACCTGAGCAACGAGATATTCTACGATCCGACTGTCAACGGCTTCGGCGCCAACGTCAACCTCGACCCGACCAAGCGCCGGGGCTTCGAGCTGGATGCGGAACAGCGCATCGCCACCGACTGGACCGTCAGCGCGCACTACCAGTATGTCGACGCCAAGTTCCGCGAGGGCGTCAACAGCGGCAAGCAGATGGTGCTGGTGCCGAAAAACACGCTGAGCGCGCGTCTGAGCTGGACGCCGGCAGATGGCCAATCCGCCGATATCGGCACGCAGTGGGTCGCCAGCCAGCGTTACGGCTCGGACTTCGATAACAGCTGCGCCGGAAAAATTCCCGGCTTCGCCACCGTCGACGCCCGCTATGCCCGCAAGTTCGGCCAGTGGGAGTTTGCGGTGTCCGGCCTGAACCTGACGGACAAGCAGTACTATTCGCAAGCGTTTTCTTGCAAGGGCGGTATCTATGCCGCCGACGGCCGCCAGCTGAAACTGTCGGCGCGCTACGAGTTTTAAGCCGGTTTTAACCCACTCCCGGGCGCGAACGGCCACGTCGCGCCTGAAAAGTGGTAATCTCCGCTCGTGGCGTGGCTTGATTTGTCACCCGCCGCGCGAAGATGCGCTTTAATTTGGAACGGGTACGAAAATGAAAGAAGTTAGCGACGAACGAAAGGCCGCCGAAGGCAAGGTGATGCATCTTTACAAGGAATCGTCACCGGCCATCGAGACGCTGTTCGAGTGGGCGTATATCAACCATGTCGCATGGAGCCTGGTGGTGGTATTGGCGGGCCTCGTCTTCTGGCTGGTGGTCGCCTTGGCCAACGCGGAAAATCAGCGCTATGCGTTGATGACCAAAAAGTGCGAAGACCCTATGTTCAAGGGCGAGATCGACAAAAAATGTCTGCGGACCGTCGATTCGCGCGACCACTGGTGGCAGCATGTGACCTACGCGCTGAAAAACACCAGTCCGGAGAAATAGTCCAAACCACAAGCCCGCGCCAGCGGGCTTTTTTACAAGGCGAGCGATGAAACAAGTGATGGTGGTGACCGGCAGCAGCCGGGGCATAGGCGCTGCGACGGCCCTGATGGCGAGCCGCCGTGGCTACGCCGTCTGCATCAACTACGTCAGCAACGGCGATGCGGCCGAACAGCTGCGCGCGCAAATCAGCGGCGAGGGCGGCGAGGCGATCGTGGTGCGGGGCGATATGAGCGTGGAGGCCGACGTGCTACGCCTGTTTGCGGCGGTCGACGCGCAACTGGGGCCGATGACGGCGCTGGTCAACAACGTCGGCGTGCTGGAACAACAGTGCAAGCTGGCCGAGATGTCGGCCGAGCGGATGCAGCGTGTTTTCACCACCAACATCATGAGCGCCTTCCTGTGCGCCAGGGAGGCGGTCAAACGCATGTCCACGCGCAGCGGCGGACAGGGTGGCGGCATCGTCAACATCTCTTCCGGCGCGGCCCGGCATGGCGGCGCCAACACCTATATCGACTACGCGTCCTCCAAAGGCGCCATCGATGTGATGACCCTGGGCTTGTCGAAGGAAGTGGCGGAGGAGGGCATCCGCGTCAATTGCGTGCGGCCCGGCGTCACCGACACCGAGATCCACGCCAGCGGCGGCATGCCCGATCGGGTGGCGCGGATGGCATCGAGCCTGCCGATGGGGCGCGCCGCGCAATCGGAGGAAATCGCCGAATCCATCCTGTGGTTGCTGTCGCCGCAGTCTTCCTACGTCAGCGGCGCGATCCTGGACGTCGCCGGTTCGCGCTAGCCTCCGTTAGCCGTGGATCACCACCGTGCAGGTGGTGCCGGCCACCAGCGCCAGGTCCTTGGGCTTCTGGTCGATATGGATGCGCACCGGCACCCGCTGCGCCAGCCGCACCCAGTTGAAGGTGGGGTTGACGTCGGCCAGCAGCTCGCGTCCCACGCTGGCGTCGCGGTCGGTGATGCCGTGGGCGATGCTCTCGATATGGCCGCTCAGTTGCGCCGCGCCGCTCATCAGGCGCACTTGCACCGGGTCGTTCACCTTCAACAGCGGCAGTTTGGTTTCCTCGAAATAGCCGACCACGTAGAACGACTCGCTGCCGATGACGGCCAGCTTTGCCGCGCCGACGGCGGCGAAATCGCCCGCGTGCACGTTCAGGTTGGTGACATAGCCGGCCACCGGCGCCCGCACCACCGTGCGTTCCAGATTGAGCTGCGCCAGGTTGCGCGCGGCCAGCGCCGCCTGATATTGCGCCGACGCGGTGCCGACCGCGAATTGGGCCGTCTCCATGCTCTCGGCGGAGATGATGGAGCTGTCCAGCGCCGCGCGGCGGCTGGCCTCCTTGCTGCGGCGGCCTTTCTCGACCTGCTGCGACGCCAGCATGGCGTTGGCCTGCGCCAGCGCGTTTTGGTAGCGCGCCTTGTCGACGACGAACAGCACGTCGCCTTGCTTGACCATCTGGTTATCGCGCACCATCACATCGGTTACGGTGCCGGCGACGTCGGCGCTGATGGTGACCACGTCGGCCTTGATGCGGCCGTCCCGGGTCCATGCCGATTCCATGTAATGGTCCCAGGCGGTGCGCCCGATCCACAGGGCCGCCGCCAATAGCAGCATGGTCAGGAAAAAGCGGAAGATTTTGGATGCGCTCACGTTAGCTCTCGAAAATGGGTTGGATTATTTGTATAGCGTCAGCAGCAGGGCGCCGAAGATGCAGACGAACAGGCAAAGGCGCACCAGCGCCGGATGCCAGCTTTGACGATACGCGCCGACGTGGCTCAATACACTGTCCAGCGCGACCTGCAGCAGAAGGCTGACGAGGAACAGCGGCAGTACGCCTGGCAGCAGTACGCCGAAGAAGTCGATTTCACGCGGCATGATGGGGTTCTCCTGTTGATAGCTGGTCCAGCAAGGACGTATAAATGGAATGCAGGTCGGTCAGCGCGGTGTGCAGCGGCAGGCGGCGTTCGGGCGCGGCGTCGGCCAGCACCGCGCGCACCGCCGTGCCGGCGTGTAGCAGCGATTCCAGCGCGGTCGCGCCGTGCGCCGGTGTCGGCGCGCGCAGGTAGTCGGCCAGGTGTCGCACCACTTGCTGCAGGCCGTGGCGCGCGGGACCGGGCTGCGAGGCGGCGATCAATTGCCGTAGTTCGATGACGGCGTGGCCAAGTTCCAGCAAGGTCAGTCCCTGGCGCACCACGGAGCGCGCCGCTTCTCCCGGCACCGGTCCCGAGGCCGCGTTCAACTGGCTCAGAAGATCGCGCACGCGATTGTCGAAACGGCGCTTGAGCCGGTTCAGCGGCGCCGTGCAGGCGTTCAACGCCTCGCGCCACAGCGCGGCGGCGACATGGCCCTTGTGGCCCATCGTGTGCTCGGGCAGCACCACCTTGAACATCACGTAGGCGACCACCACGCCCATCGTCAGCGACAGCTCGCTGCTGATGAAGGCCTCGACGTCGTAGCGCATCTGGTTGGCCGGCACCAGCAGGGTGGCCGAGAACATGCCGATGCCGATACCCACGCCAGCCCATCTGGGACCGGTGCTCAGATAGGAGCCCAGCGCCAGCAGCGGCAACGCCACCAGCACCATCGGGCCGAAGTCGTCGGCGCGCGTCATCAGCAGGAACTCGGTGAGGAAGGCCAAGGGCGCGGCGATCAGGAAGCCGGTCAGCACCTGCTGCACCAGCGCCGTCGGCCGCGGCGACGACGACGCCAGCGCGCAGAAGATGGTCGCCATCAGGATGGCGTTGGCGGCGTAGGGCCAGGCCAGCCAGTACCATGCGGCAGCCGCGATCAGCAGGGTGGCCCCGGCCCGCAAGCCGCTGGCGACGACGATGGCGGGCGGCGTCTTCGGCGTGTAGGCGCCGGGATCGCTGACCTGCCGGCGCTTTTCGTGCGTCAGGCCGTGATACAGCGCCGCGAACTCCTCCAGATCACGCACGAAGCGATCCAGCAGTTCGACCGCCGTGTCGAAGTCGATCTGTTGCGGGCGCCCGTCCAGCGGGGTGGATGCCAGCCGCGCGCGTGCCGCCGCGATGTCTTTCGCCAGTTCCACGCGCACCCGTGCCAGTTGGCCTGCGGTCAGGTCGGGTTGCATCGCCCGCGCCAGATGCGCGTGCATCGGTTCCACCAGCTCCAGCACGGGGCCGGTGGCGTTGACGCGCAGGCGGTGGATCAGGCGGTGCAGTGTATAGAAAGTGGTCAGCACCGTCATGAAAGCCGCGTTGAAGGCGTGCAGCTGGCGCGTGTGGGAGCGCGCGTGGTCGGCCTCGAAGAAGGCTGCCGCGCGGCCCGATTCCAGCGCCGCGATATCGGCGGCGAACTTCAGGTGGTTCAGCTCCGCTTCCGCCGGTGACAGGCGCCGTTCCAGCACCTGCTGGCAAAAGGTGATGAAGCCAGCGTAGCGCGTCTGCACGGTGCGCATGACGGCGTGCGAATGGCGGCGCGGAAAAATCACGTCATGCACCACGGCGGCGCAGATGATGCCCAGTCCGACCTCGGTGACGCGGGTGACGGCCAGCGTGAATACGTGGGCCGGCGCGTCGATGGCGGGAACGACGATCATGCAGGCGGTGTAGCCGGCCAGCACGAAGCTATAGGATTGCTGGTTGCGGTGCATGGCGGCGCCGCCGGTGCACAGCGCGACCCACAGCGCCACGCCGATGAACAGCACCGGCGCAGACTGCGGGAACAGCGCCACCAGCAGCAGCGAGGCCGCGCAGCCGACCAGCGTGCCGAGGAAACGGTAGAAGGCTTTTTCCAGCACCATGCCGCTGCTGGGCAGCGCGAGGATGACGGTGGTGGCGAGCGCGGTGGAGGGAGAGTCGAGGCCGAGGCGGAAGGCCAGCCATAGGGCGCAGAAGGCGGCCAGCATGGCCTTGGCGACGAAGACCCAGCGCTGGCCTTCGGTGTCGAACCAACCGGCGGTTTCGGAGCGTAGCCACGCCGCTCCCTTGTTCACCGCTCCCCGCGCCGCTTTGTGTTCTTGTGTTGGCGTGGCGGCGGAGGGAGGGTTCATCGTGTGGGTTCGGCTATGTAAGTGCTTCCAGGTTGTTCAACTGCCGTTTCAGCAGGGCTTCCAGTTGTTTGACTTCTTCCGCGTTGTAGCCGTCGTAGGCGTGGGTGGTCGCGGCCCATACTTCCGGCAGCACCTTGGCGATCAGCGCGCGTCCGGTATCGGTCAGCGAGATCATCACGCAGCGGCGGTCGCCCGGGCGGTTGCCGCGCGTGATCAGTCCCTGCGCTTCCAGGTCGTTGCACACGCGCGTCAGGTTGGCGGGCTTCTCCATGCAAGCCTCGCCCAGCGTGGAGGCGGTGGAGGTCTCGTCGTCCGAGCCATACAGCACCGCCAGCACCATGTAGCTGGCATCCACCAGGTCATATTTGCGCAGCGCGGCGTTGCTCAAATCTTTCATCCGTTTTTGGATGTGGTAGGTCATGCGCATCAGGCGCATCAGATCCTCGGGGAAGTCCGGCATGCGGGCATGGATGTTTTTCAGGCGTTTTTTAGTCGCTTCAAAACTGCTCATTGCCTTGCTCCTCTTATAATTTTTGAAGGATTGATTGTACTTGGAAGCTCCCCGCTTAATCCACTTTTATACCCCCGCCAAGCGCCGACATCAACAAAGCGTAGTTATCCAGTTGTTTGCTCGCCACTTGTGCCATTTGCTGCTGCTCGTTTAACAAAGTCAGCTGCGCATTGATGACGTTGAGCGAGTCGGTCATGCCGGCGTTGTAGGCCCGTTCGGCCAGCTGCTGCTGGCGGCGCGCCGACGCCAGCGCGCGTTGCGCCAGCAGGTCCTGCTGCTTGACGGAGGCGATGCGCACCACCGCGTTGGCCACATCGGCCATCGCCTGCACCACGGTGGCGTTGTACTGTTCGACCGCACCGTCGTAGAGCGCGGTCTGGTTGCCCAGTTGGGCGTGCAGCCGCCCGCCGTCGAAGATCGGCAGGCTGACGGCCGGCGTGATGCCGCGCATCTGCGAGCGGCTGTCCAGGAAGCGCGAGAAGCCCAGCGACTGCAGGCCGACGAACGCCGCGAGATTGATGTTCGGGTAGAAGTCGGCCTTGGCGCCGGCGATGCGCGCTCCGGCCGCTTCCACGCGCCAGCGCTGGGCGACGATGTCGGGGCGCCGGCCGACCAGTTCCGCCGGCAAGGTGTCGGGCACCGCTTCGCCTTGTCCCGATTCAAGGGCCAGCTTCGGCCGGGCGATCGTTTCACCGTCGCCCGGTCCTTTGCCGATCAGTGCCGCCAGCTGATTGCGCAACAGGGCGATCGATTCGTCGATCTGCTCATGGTCGCGCCGTCCCGCCGGCAGTGTCGTTTCAATGTTGGTGACGTCGATGTCGCTCACCAGTCCCGCCGCATGGCGCTTGCGCGTGATCTCGAGGATGCGCTGGCGTTGCGCCAGGTTGTCGGCCACGCTGTCGCGCAGCGCGTAGTCGAGCGACAGTTGAATGTAGCTGCGTACGATGGCCGTCTCCAATGTCAGCCGTGCCATCTGCGCTTCGGCCGACGCCAGGCGTACTTCGTCGAGTGCGGCGGCCAGCGCGTCGCGGTTGCGGCCCCACAGATCCAGGTCGTAGGAACCGGACAGGGTGGCGGTGTTCTTCCACGCGTAGTTGCCGGCCAGCGGAGCGGGCACGGTGCTGTGCGCGGAGTACAGTTCGCGGTCGATGCTGGCCGAGGCGTCCACGCGCGGCAAGGTGCCGGCTTTGGCGACGCCTGCCAGCGACTCGGCCTGGCGCACGCGCGCTTGTGCCGCGCGCAGGCCCGGATTGCCGGTCAGCGCCGCGCTCACAAGCTTGTTCAACTGTTCGTCGTGCAGCGCTTCCCACCAATGCTGCGCGGGCCACGCCACGTCGGCGCTGGCGGCGGCGATGGCTTTGCCGGGATTCAGTTGCGCGGGCTTGAGCGCGGTGGCTTGCGGCTGGATGTGGCCCATGTCCGCGCATCCGCTCAACACCGCCATCGCGCACGCCAGCATGGCGGCTGCGAGGGGACGTGGCGATGGATGCGTGGTCATGGTGATCTCGACGCGCGTTTAGTTGGCGACGTGTTTGCGGGTTTGCGCGACGTCGAAGTCGGCTTCCGTTTGCAGCAGCGTGCCGTTCTTGCGCGCTTCGAGGAATTCGGCTTGAACCTGGGCGCGGGTCAGGCCGGTCGGCTGTTGGGCTTTGCTCGCGGCGACGGCGGTGGCGGCGACGGCGGTGGCGGCGACGGCGGTTTGCGCGGCGGCCGTGCCGGTTGCCGTTTTGGTGGCGCTAACGGAGGTGGTGGCCGCGCCAGTGGTGGTGTTAGCGGCTGGCGACGTGGTCTGGGCCGTGGCGACGGTGCTACCGGCGATGGCGAAGACAAGGGCGGCGGTGCGCAGCAGGTTGTTGGTGACGGTGCTCATGATGGACTCCTTCGTGTGTGTATGGAGTAACTATATCTATGAATAGTACATTTGTAAAGTAAAAAATTCCTATCGGGCCGATAGGGCTGTCCGATGCGTCTCCCCTATATGCGAGCGGGCGCACGGACCGGCCGCCGCCGCAGTGGTCCAATCGGGTTTTCATTGGAAGGAGCAGATCATGTCCGACAGTACACTCGACCCCGATAACATCCCGGCAGGTAACGATCGCGTGCTGGGGCGCGGCCACGGCACGCGTTCGCTCGGCCCAAGCGACAACTCCGACAGCGGCAGCGACGTGGCCGGCAATCCGGACCTCGCGCTCGACAGCGACACCGATGCCGAAGGCACCGGCGAGCGTGGCGATGTCGCGATCGACAAGGTGGAGGCGGGCGCCGACATCGGTTTCGATCGCATCGAAACCATCCCTGGCGCAGATGCGATGGTGGACGGCGATTTCCACGACGTGGTGCCGTTGGAGGACGACGGCAGCGTGCCGGATGACGACGTGCCGCCGGATCAAACGTTGGAGCGTGGCGAGAAGTCGCGGTTGAACGGGCAGCCGGGTTCCCGCCAATAAGTACTTATTTGTGGACGGACGATACCGCCCACAAATTGATATCGCCTTCCTTGGCTTGCTGGTCGATCGCGGCCAGTTCGTCGGCGCTGAAGCTCAGGTTCTTCAGCGCGGCGACGTTCTCGCGGATTTGCGCGCTGCTGCTGGCGCCGATCAAGGTCGACGTGATGCGGGCGTCGCGCAGCACCCACGCCAGCGCCATCTGCGCCAGCGTTTGTCCGCGCGCCTTGGCGATCTCATTGAGGGCGCGCACGCGGGCGAGGTTTTCATCGCTCAGGTGCGATGCCATCAGCGAGCCGCCGCCCGGACGGTTGATGCGGGCGTCGGCCGGAATGCCATTCAAATATTTGTCGCTCAGGATGCCCTGCGCCAGCGCGGTGAAGGTGATGCAGCCGATGCCCTGTTTACCCAGGGTGTCGAGCAGGTCTTCCTCGATCCAGCGGTTCAGCATATTGTAGGACGGCTGGTGGATCAGGCACGGCACCTTCCACTCATGCAGCAGGTGGGCGGCTTCGGCGGTTTTCTCGGCCGAGTAGGACGATACTCCCACATACAACGCCTTGCCCTGCTGGACCGCGTGCGCCAGTGCGCCCATGGTTTCCTCCAGCGGCGTGGCCGGGTCGAAGCGGTGCGAGTAGAAGATGTCGACGTAGTCGAGGCCCATGCGTTTCAGGCTTTGATCGAGGCTGGCCAGCACGTACTTGCGCGAGCCGCCGCCCTGGCCGTAGGGGCCGGGCCACATGTCCCAGCCGGCCTTGGTGGAGATGATCAGTTCATCGCGGTAGGGCTGGAAGTCGGATTTGTACAGGTGGCCGAAATTGGACTCGGCGGAGCCGTATGGCGGGCCGTAGTTGTTGGCCAGGTCGAAGTGGGTGATGCCCAGGTCGAAGGCGGTGCGCAGCATGTCGCGCTGCGAGGCGAGGTTGTTGGTATCGCCGAAGTTGTGCCACAGGCCGAGCGACATCGCCGGCAGCTTCAAGCCGCTGCGGCCGCAGGTGCGGTATTGCATTTCTTCGTAGCGGTGGGGTGAGGCGAGGTAGGTCATGTAGGCAATCTCCAAAATGGTCTCCGGAGATTATATGCGGCGTACGCGGGATATGTCGCCGCGACGCACGCATTGGCGGATTACGGCGTTCCGCCTAATCCGCCCTACGTGTTTGTCGGGAATTCATACGCCAACGAATGTATGCCCCGCGCCGCGAACGCGTGGAGGGCACGCACCGCGAATACACAGGGGAGACACGTAGGGCGGATTAGCGCAGCGTAATCCGCCATGCATGCGTCAAGTTGGCGCATGCATGGACCGACTACGACGGCATTCAGGCGAAGTTGGCCGCCGCGAAGTCCCAGTTGGCCAGCTTGAAGAAGGTTTCCAGATACTTAGGACGCACGTTGCGGTAGTCGATGTAGTAAGCGTGCTCCCACAGGTCGCAGGTGATCAGCGCTTTGGCGTCGGTGGTCAGCGGCGTGGCGGCGTTCGAGGTGTTGACGATGTCCAGCGAACCGTCGGCCTTTTTCACCAGCCAGGTCCAGCTCGAACCGAAGTTGCCGACGGCCGACTTGGTGAACTCTTCCTTGAACTTGTCGAACGAACCCCACTTGGCGTTGATCGCATCGGCCAGCGCGCCGTCCGGTGCGCCTTTGCCGTTTGGCGTCAGGCTGTTCCAGTAGAACGTGTGGTTCCACACCTGGGCGGAGTTGTTGAACACGCCGCCGGACGATTTCTTGACGATCTCTTCGAGCGACAGGTTCTCGAATTCGGTGCCCTTGATCAGGTTGTTCAGGTTGGTGACATACGTCTGGTGGTGCTTACCGTAGTGGTATTCCAGGGTTTCTTGCGAGATGTGCGGCGCCAGGGCGTCGATGGCATATGGCAGTGGTGGCAGGGTATGTTCCATTGTTATTCCTTTGTTTGGGGTGTTAAAACCGAGGGTGAATTATGGCGAAACGTTCATCATTGTAAAGCGGATGCGCCTTCCATGCTCAAAAGGCCCGCTTTCCGTGTGGATACTCAGCGCACCCGGCGGGTGGTCTCGCGCACGATCAGTTCCAGCGGCGGAATCTCGCCCTGCGCGTCCTCGCCGTTGATCACGCGCAGCAGCGCGTGGGTGGCGATGCGGCCGATGTCGTACAGCGGCTGGCGGATGGTCGTCAGCGGCGGCGTCGTGTAGGACGAGCCCGGCAAATCATCGAAACCGACCAGCGAGATGTCGTCCGGCACGCGGATGCCCTTGCGGTACAGGGCCAGCCGCGCGCCATAGGCGCTCAGGTCGTTGGCCGCGAACACGGCCGTGAATTGCTGGTGGGTATCGAACAGCCGGTTCATCGCCATCATGCCGCTGGCTTCGTGGTAATTGCCCTCGACGATCAGGTGCGGGTCGGTCTCGATGCCGGCCTCCTCCAGCGCGCGCTTGTAGCCGGCCAGGCGTTCGTCGGCGTCCATGTTGTTGGCGGGGCCGGAGATGAAGGCGATGCGGCGGTGGCCCAGTTCGATCAGGTGGCGCACGGCAAGATAGGCGCCGTATTCGTTGTTGATCTTGAAGCCCAGCGCGGTGCGGGTCTTCAGTTCGCGCCCGGTCGAGACGATCGGCCGCTGGGTGGAGAAGCCGAGCACGGTCTCGTCCGAGATGCGCCCCGACAGCAGGATGATGCCGTCGACCTTGCGCGCCAGCAGCAGGCGGATGCGCTCGGCTTCCTCGTCGGCGTTCCAGTGGCCGCTGACGATCACCGAGGCATAGCCGGTGCCCTTGAGGCCGTCGTCGACGCCGCGCAGTGTTTCATCAAAGAAAGGGGAGGAGATATCCTGCACCACGATGCCGATGGTCAGCGAGCGGCCTTTTTTGAGGCCCTGCGCCATCTGGTTGGGAGCGAAGTTCATCTTCGCGATGGCGGCCAGCACGGCCTCGCGCTTGTCGTCCGAGACCTTGGCGGTGCCGTTGAGGATGCGGGAAACCGTACTGGGCGATACTCCCGCCTGGCGCGCAACATCCATCAGCGTCGATGGGCCGGAGGGGGAGGGGGTAGCTGCCAAGGGGGATCCTGTTGTCTAATATGAAAACCTTTTCACCCAAGGTTACCATATTCGCTATCCTTTCGGCCAGTGTCGGCCGCGCATTGACTTTCCCCGGCGCCGGGTATCTAATGAAACCAGCGTTGAAAACGATTTCATAAAGGTGCTGCCGTATAATCCGCATAACGAACCGCACCAACAATAACAAAGGAAGAGACATGGATCGCGCATCCTTTTCGCATCTGGCGAACGGCCCGCGCCTGCTGGCCGACATCGGCGGCACCAGTGCCAGCTTCGGCCTGGAGACGGCGCCCAACCAAATCGACGCCATCTGGGTCACCGACTGCGCCGCCTATCCCACCCTGGGCGCGGCGCTGGTGGCCTACCTGTCGCAGCCGGCCACGGTGGCGGCGGGCGGCTACCAGGCGCGCTTCGCCGGCATCGCCATCGCCAATCCGATCGACGGCGACTGGGTCACGATGACCAACCACCACTGGTCGTTCTCGATCGAGGCGGTGTGCTCGCAATTCAGCTTGAAATCGCTGGTGGTGGTGAACGACTTCACCGCGCTGGCCAGCGCCTTGCCATACCTGGCGGCGGACCACAAGCGCCAGATCGGCGGCGGCGTGGCGCGCGCCGGCGCGACCATCGGCCTGGTGGGCGCGGATGCGGGCCTGGGCGTGTCCGGACTGGTGCCCTCCGGCGTCGACGGGCGCTGGATCGCCATCGACAGCGAGGGAGGGCACAGCACCTTCGCGCCGATGAACGAGCGCGAGATCGATATCCTGCGCTATGCACGGCGCTATCACGAGCATGTGTCGAGCGAGCGGCTGGTGTCGGGCATCGGCCTGGGACTGGTGTACCGCGCGCTGTGCGAACGGGCGCGCGTGGAGCCGCGCAACCTGGGCACGACCGAGATCATGGAGCAGGGCCTGCATCGCCTATGCCCGGTGTGCGAAGAGACGCTGGAGGCGTTCTGCGAGATGCTTGGGACGGTGGCGGGCAACGTGGCGCTGACCCTGGGCGCCAAGGGCGGCATTTATATCGGCGGGCGCATCGTGCCGCGCATGAGCGAGTTTTTCGAGCATTCCGGATTCCGCGCGCGCTTCGAGCAGAAGGGGCGGTTTTCGGATTATCTGTCGCATATCCCGACGTATGTCATCACCGAAGAGTATCCGACGTTGATCGGGATGTCGGCGATGTTGTCGGCGGGCTGATTCAGTCCAGCGTCGGCTGCACCGAGTCGATGCCGACTTGCGCGCTGCCTTCGGCCAGCCGCAACGTCAGCGTGCCGCGCGGCCGCAGTTGCGCCGGCGCGCGCACGATGGCGCCCTGGTCGTCGGTGACGATGGCGTAGCCGCGCTCCAAGGTGCGCTGGGGATTCAACAACTCCAGTTGCGACGACAACGCCGCCAACGCATGGCGGCGCCGGCCCAGCTGCGTGGCCACGCTGATCCCGGCGCGATGCTGCAGTCCGGCCAGCGCCGAACGCGCCGCCCGCACGTCCGGCTTGCGCGCCGCCATCCTGCCGCTCAAACGATCGAGCTGATAACGCGACTGCGACAGCGGCATGCGGTTGGCGTGCATCATCGCCGTCGACAGCGCCAGCAGCTTTAAACGCTGCTGCTTGATCTGCGCGCCCGGGTTGAGCAGGCGGCGCGCGTGGCTGTCCAGCGTTTGCGTGGCCTCGCTCACGCTGCGGCGCATGGCCCGGCGCAAGTCGGTGGCGTCGGCGCGCAGCGATGCCAGCCAGTCGGCGCGCGGCGTGGCCGCCAGTTCGGCCGCCGCCGTCGGCGTGGCCGCGCGCAGGTCGGCGGCGAAATCGCAGATCGTGAAGTCCGTCTCGTGGCCGACGCCGGAGATCACCGGCATGCGGCAATTGGCGACCGCGTACGCCACATCCTCGTCGTTGAACGACCACAGGTCCTCGATGCTGCCGCCGCCCCGGCAGACGATCAGCACATCGCACTCGTTGCGCAGCGAGGCCGTGTCGATGGCGGCGGCGATCTTCTCGGCCGCCAGCTGTCCCTGCACCGGCGTGGGATACAGCACGATGCGCACGTGCGGCGCGCGCCGCTTGAGCGCCGTCAGCACGTCGCGCAGCGCCGCCGCCTGCGGGCTGGTGACGATGCCGATCGCGCGCGGGAACATCGGCAGGGCGCGTTTGCGGTCGGCGTGGAACAGGCCCGCCGCGTCGAGCTTTTCCTTCAGCCGCTGGAACGCTTCGAACAGCGAGCCGACGCCGGCGCGGCGTATCGCCTCGACGTTGATCTGGTAGTCGCCGCGCGCGCCGTACAGGGTGACCAGCGCCCGCACTTCGACCTTGTCGCCCTCGCGCGGAATGAAGTCGGCGTACTGCGCGCGGCCGCGGAACATCACCGCCCGCACCTGGGCGGCGTTGTCCTTGAGCGTGAAGTACCAGTGGCCGGAACTGGCGCGGGTGAAGTTGGACACTTCGCCGCCGATCCAGGCCAGCGGGAAGGAGCGCTCGAGCAGCCGCGCGACCGCCTGGTTGAGCGCGGTCACGGTCATCACGGCGGCGGCGGTGGGGGTGGAATCGGAGCGGTCGTCGAACATCATCGGTTTCAAAAAAATAAACTATCCACACTATGTGAGATCTGTAACACAGCGGTCACAGTGCACGTGGAGCGGTAGGTATTATAGATAGGGTCATGATTTTAAAGGCTAATATTTCTGCCTTATTTAGAGGCAATGAATAAAAAGCCTTACGGATCAAGCACTTTAGCTTCGGCGATGGCAGTTACACACAAAGTTATCCACACAAACTGTTCATGACGAGAGCAGGAAATCCCAGTCCTGCGCCCCGATCTTGTGGATATCCATCTCCGGCGCGGCGATGAAGGAATCCGCCAGACGGTCCAGCGACATGCCGGCCGCCACTTTTTCTGTCCAAAAAGCAAGTCCCGCAGCGTCGCCGTGGCGCCCGAAGATGCCCTGGTAGAGCAATTCGACATCGTGCGCTGAATCGCCGTTGAAGATCATCGCATGCAAGGCCTGCGATTCGGCCGACGCGATGAGGTTGAGGGCGATCTGGCCCAGGCTCACGCCTTTGTCGTACGCCCCGGCCCAGAACTCGACGCCCAGGTGGTCGCCCTGGCGGGCCAGCACGCTTTGATACAGGCCGGTGATCGAGGCCAGCGAGGCCGGGTTGTCGACGCTGATCGTGGTGTCGGTGAACGTCATGCTTTCGACGTTGATCACCAGCGCGTGCAGCAGCGGTTGCGCCTTGGCGGTGACGACGGCGTAGCCCCGGTGCAGGTCGATCGTATAGTCCGCGCTGGCGCCGTTGAAGGCGACGCTGTCGGCGCCCAGGCCGCCATGCATGACGGTCCTGGTGCCGATTGCGTTGTCGTTCGCCGGCGCCAGCGCGCCCATTATCGGCGCCGCGCTGGCGCCGGGAATCGCCGAGTTGAAGACCAGCGCATCGGCGCCGCCGCCGGCGAACACCGCGCCGCCACGCGCGGAGGAGACGGTGAACTGCTGGCCGGCGGCGTCGCCGGTGAGGATCTGGCCGGTGGTGTTGCCGGTGACGTTGGCGGCGCCGACGACGGCGGCGAAGTCGATCGCGTTCAGCACCAGCGCGCTGCCGGGCGCCAGCCCGCTGGCGTCGATCACCAGCGCGGTGTGCTGGCTGTCCGTGCTGGTGCCGGTCAACGTCAGCGATCCGGTGGGCGCGTTTGCGCCGCTGACCGGCACGATGGTGCCGACCAGCAGCGGCGTACTGGCCGTCAACTGGCCCAGGAAGGCAATGCCGTTGCCGGTCAGGTGGCCCTGGTCGGACGCCGGGTGATCGGGTGTCACGCCCAGGATGGCCTGGATCAGTTGATCGGTCGAACTGCCGGCGGGCCGGCTTGCGCCGCTGGAGGCGGTCAGGCCGAAGCCGGGGGCGATTTGCGCCAGCAGCAGGTTGGCGCCGGCGCCGGTCACCAGCGGAATGTCGGCCACGGCGGCGTTGCCGCTCGATTCTGCGCGGTCGTTGCCGACGATGCCGATCACGGTGCGCGTGCCAAGGCCGCCGCCGGGCAGCACCACCGGCGTTTGCTCCACGGTGACGCCGTCGACGGTGGTGGGCGGCGACGTCGGCGGATTCGGGGCCGTCTCGATGGTCAGCGCCAGCGCCACGCCGGCGGGCGAGGCGTTGCCCGCCGCGTCGAACTGTTTGGCGGTGAGCGTGTGCGCGCCGACCGCCAGCGTGCCGCTGGTGATGCTCCAGTTGCCGGCGCCGTCGGCGGTGGCGGTGCCCAGCACCGTGGTGCCGTCGGTGTCGTACAGGCGCACCACGGCGCCGGCCAGCGCGGTGCCGGTCAGCACCGGCCGGGCGATGTTGGTGATGTCGTCGCCGGCGGCGCCGCTGTCGCTGGCGAGGGCCAGCACCGGCGCGCCCGGCGCGACCGGCGCCAGGGTGTCGATGGTCAGCGACAGCCCGGTGCCGGCGGCCGAGACGTTGCCCGCGCGGTCGGTCTGCACGGCCGTCAGCGTGTGGACGCCGTCGCCCAAGGTGCCGGTGGCGGTGCTCCAGGCGCCGCTGCCGTTGGCGGTCGCCGTGCCCACCACCGTTACGCCGTCGGTGTCGTACAGGGTGATGGCGGCATTGGCTTCGGCGGTGCCGGTGATGGTCGGCGTGGCGGAGTTGGTGATGCCGTCGCCAAGGGTGCCGCCGTCGCTGGCGCTGGCCAGCGACGGCGTCGCCGGGGCGGCGGCGCTGGTGTCGATCACCATCGCCAGCGCGCTTCCGGCGGCCGAGGCATTGCCGGCGGCGTCGGTCGTGCGCGCCGTCAGCGTGTGGCTGCCGACAGTTAGCGTGCTGCTGGTGATGCTCCAGTTGCCGCTGCCGTCGGCGGTGGTGGTGCCGACCTGGGTGGCGCCGTCGAACAGATTGACGGTGGCGTTGGCCTCCGCCGTCCCGGTCACGGTCGGCGTGGTGTCGCTGGTGATGGCGTCGCTGGAGGAGGCGCCGCTGTCGCTGCCGGCGCTCAGCGCCGGCGCGCTCGGCGCGGCCGGTGTGGTGTGATCCAGCGTGTAGGTCTGGCCGGCCGTGTGGCCGCCGACGATGGCCACGGACGAACCGTTCTGGATGCCGGTGCCGCTGGCGTTGAGGTCCAGCCGCAAGGTGCCGTCGCCGCTGATGCCGTTGACGGTGACGGTGTAGGTGTCGCCGCTGCCGGTGACCGACTGGATGGTGCCGGCGGCGGTGCCGCTGGCCGTCAGCGCGAAGTCGCTCGCGCCGACGCCGGTGACGCTCTGGCTGAAGGTGACCGTGTAGCTGACCGAGGTGGCGCTGGCGGCCACCGTGCCCGGCGCTGCGGCCGCGCGCACGATGGAGCTGACGGCGGGGGCGTCGACAACGTCGACGACGAAGATCTGGAAGGCCTCGTTGCCGGCGGCGTCGGTGGCGCGCACATAGATATGGTAGCTGCCGGCGCCCAGCGTCTGCGCCGCCACCAGGCTGGTGCCGGAGAAGCTGAATTTGGCGTTGTCGGCGTCGATGGTGCCGTTGCCGACGGCGAAGTCGTAGGCGACGGCGCTGGCGTCGGTGGACGAGGCGGTGGCCACGGTGGCACCGTTGGTGGCGGCGGCCAGCGCGACGGTGGTGGCGCTGAGCGCCAGCGCGGCCGGGCCGGTCGTATCGACCCGGTAGGTGTAGGCGCTGGAAGCGGCCGAGACATTGCCGGCGACATCGGTTTGTTTGGCCGTCAAGGTATGCGCGCCCTCGGTCAGCACGCTGGCGGTGATGCTCCAGTTGCCGGCGCCGTCGGCGGTGGCGCTGCCCACCTGGGTGGTGCCGTCGCTGTCGTACAGGCGCACGGCCGCGCCGTTCTCGGCGGTGCCGGTGATGGTCGGCGTGCCGTCGTTGCTGATGCCGTCGCTGTTGGAGCCGCCGCTGTCGCTGGCGGCGTTGGCGCCGGCGATGGCCGGCGCCAGCGCGATGGTGTCGATGGTGAGCGTCGGCGTGAGCCCGGCGCCGCCGCTGTTGCCGGCCACGTCCGTGTAGCTGGCGGCGGTGACGGTGATGCTGGCGGCGACGTTGTCGGTTGCCGCCGCCGGCGTGAAGGTGGCCGTGCGCGTCAACCCGGTGCCGGAGATGGCGCCCAGCGTGCCGCCGCTGACGACCACGTCGCCGCTGCTGCCGTTCCACGTGAACGTGGCGCCGGGGTCGCTGCTGAAGGTGAAGGTGATGGTGGCCGTCTCGTTGGCCTTGAGGCTGTTGACGTCGCTGGTGATGGCCACCGTTGGCGCGGCCGTCACGATCGTCACCGTTTGCGTGGCCGAAGCGGCGCTGGCGTTGCCGGCCGAATCGGTGGCCTTGACGCTGACGCTGTGCGCGCCGGCGGACAGCGCGCTGCTGGTGAGGGTCCAGTTGCCGCTGCCGTCGGCGGTGGCGGTTTGCAGCAAGGTGGTGCCGTCGGTGTCGTATAGCTTGACGGTGGCGTTGGCCTCGGCGGTGCCGGTGAAGGTCGGCGTGGTGTCGTTGGTGATGCGGTCCGAAGTGCTGGTGCCGCTGTCGCTGGCGCTCGCCAGCGCCGGTGTCGACGGCGCCGATGGCGCCAGCGTGTCGAAGGTCAGCGACGGCGTGGTGCCGGCGCCGCCGTTGTTGCCGACCGTATCGGTGTAGGTGCCGGAGGCCACGGTGATGCTGGCGGTGCCGCCGTTGGTGGACGCGGTCGGCGTGAAGGTGGCGGTGCGCGTCAGGCCGGCGCCGGAGATGGCGCCCAGCGTGCCGCCGGTCACGACGACGTCGCCGCTGCTGCCATCCCAGGCGAAGCCGGTGGGCGCTTCGCTGAAGGTGAAGGTGATGGTGGCGGTCTCGCCGGCCTTGAGCGTGGCCACGTTGCTGGTGATGGTCAGGGTCGGGGCGACGCCGTCGACCACCAGCGCCTTGTTGGCGCCCAGCGAGCCGGCGGTGCCGGGCGTTGGCAGGGTCAGCGTGGCGGCGGCGGCCCCGCTGGTCTGCGTGATGCTGCCGCCGTTGAGGCTGAGCGCGCCGGTACTGAAGACGTCGAGGTCGCTGCTGCTGTCGCCGGCCTGCACGGTGTAGTTGAAGGTCAGCGTGTTGGTAGTGCTGCCGCTGGCATAGTTGATGGCGCGGCCGGCGCCGCCGGTGGCCAGGGTCAGCTGCGGCGTCCCGGCCACCGTGACGGCGGCGTCGAAGGTGACCTGGATGCTGATCGTGTCGCCGACCTTGTAGCTGCCGTTGGTGGTGCTGGAGGTGATCGAGGTCACCGACGGCGCGGGCGGCTGGATATTGCTCAGTGCCAGATCCTCCAGGATCAGATAGAACATCTTGCCGCCGTTCGAGTTGGCGTCGGCGGTCACCTTCAACGTGGCGATGTTGGTCAGGCCGGAAAACGTCGCCGTCAGGTAGGTGTTGGGGTTGGAGGAGGTGTTAAAGGTATGGGTCGAGCCGACCTGATTGCCGGCCGTGTCGTAACCTTTGAAGATCAGGTTTTGCACGCCGTTGAGCTGGGTGCCGACCTTGATCGAGGTTGGCGTGAAGACCTGGCCGGCGACGAAGGACATTGTCAGCAGCGTTTCGCCGCGGGCGTAGCCGGCGTCGCTGGCCACGTAGTTGCCGAAGTTGATCACGCCCTCGTTCTGGCCGTCGATCTTCAACTGGTAGCCGCTGTTGGCGGCGACGTTGTAGATGACGTCGTTGGCCGCCAGGTAGCCGCCGCCGTTGGCGAAGTTTCCGGGGTTGTTGAAGTTGACCGTGGCGCTGGGAATCGCCAGCGTTTGCTGATAGAGCGCGGCTAGCGCCGGATCGACCACGGCGGCCGTCTCGATTTGACCGCTGTGGATTTCCAGCCGCCAGTCGCCGCCCTGCGCGGCGGCGCCGGTCAGGTTGGCCGAGGCGGCCACGTCGGCGCCGGTGGCGTCGGCCAGCCGGTCGATGAAGGCGGCGCCGCCGCTGCCGGCGCCCACCTCGCAGCCGTACAGCAGGATGTCGCCGCCGTCGGCTATGGCGCGGCCTATCGTGTCGAGCTCGGCGCGATGGGCGTCCAGGTTGCCGCCGTCGAGCCTGAGCGCGCCGAAGTTGACGGCCGCCGTCGCGCCGTGCGAGATGATGTGCAGCGCGTCGACGCCCTCGCGTCCGGCCAGGATGGCGGCGATCTGTTGCAGGCCGTCCTGGCCGGCGTCGAGCACGTGGACCTCGCTGCCGGCCAGGCCCTTGAGCAGGGTTTGCAGGTCGGCCACGTTCGATTCGATGAAGGTGATTTCGCTGCGTTGGGCGATCGCCAGCGGCGGCTGCGCGGGCTGGGCCGCCGGTGCCGCCGGAATGTGCGCGGCATCGGGTGCGCCGGCCAGAATTTGCAGCCGCCAGGGCGCGTCGTCGTCGAGGTGGGCGTGTACGCCGTTGGTTTGCTTGCTGGTCATGATGGGGTTCCTGGCAGGGCCGGTTGGTTGCTGATCACATTCGCGCGACTGCCGTTGCGGTCACCCCAGAAGGACAGCTTGGAATATTTTTCAAACAGGTCGGGCGGCAGGATGGTGCGCCTTGCCTGGAACTCGACCTTGGCGCGCACGCGGTGCAGGCCGGGCACGCCCAGTTGCAGGTCGAAATCGACGGCGTCGTACTCGATGTGCTCGAAGTCGTGGTCGAACGCCGGCTCGCCGATGAAGTCGTAGATCAGCGGGATCACCTGTTGCGGCGCGCGCGACAGCAGGTCGTAGTCGACCACCAACAAAGACTCGGCCTGTTCGCCGTAGTAGGCCTCGCGCAGCGCTGCCCACGCCGAGCCGACCATCTGGTCGTGCTGGATCAGGCCTTCGAGCCGGGTGTAGACCGAGCCGCGTCCGCCCGCGTGGTTGAACAGGCGCGTGTTCTCATACGGATTGGCGCGGTACAGGCGCTCGATGCTGTCCATGACCCAGGCGACGTTGCGCACGCAGGCGATCACCTTGGCGCCCGGGAACAGGTCCCGCAGCAGCGGCAGCCTGCCGCACCACAGGCGGTTGGTGTCAAGCACGACTTCGCTCGGATTGGTGCTGTAGTAGGCGTCGAACAGGCCGCGCAACAGGGCACGGCGCTGCTGCGCGTCGACCAGCGTCGCCAATTCGCTGCCGGCGCTGACCTGGCCGAGCAGGCCGGTGGCCAGGCCGGCGACGGGACTGCTGATGCCGGCGTGGAAACGGGGATTCTGGCGCAGGATGGCCGACAACAGGGTGGAACCGGAACGGGGCAGCCCGGAAATGAAATGATAGGTGCGATCGGCGTCTGGCATGGTCTCGACAGGAAAGAACTTTATTCAACTGTGGCATATTTATGGACAAAGTTTCTCGCCAATTGTCACAATCGGTCACAATCGGATTGATCCTCGACAATTTCGTTGTTCAGGCGGGACTGTTCCAACGCCGCGTATAGCCGCGCCAGCCGTTCGAGCAGCGCCGCGCTTGGCGCCGCGCCCCGGCGGTCGGCGGTGGCGGCGTCGCCGCTGAACGGCGCGCCGTGCTTGGCGTGAAAGGCGGCGCGCCGCAGCATGGTGGCCCGCTCGGTGCGGCCGGGGCGGATGCCCAGCCGGGCCAGCAAGGGCAGGCCCGGCAGCATGGGCAATTCGGTGTAATTCAACAGCAGCAAGGACCGGTCGCAACCTTGCGCCGCCAGCGCCGTCTCCATCAGGGCGCGCAGCACGTGCAGGCAATAGCGGTCGAGGTCGGACGGGGCCAGGCGGTCGCCCCCGTCGGCATCGGTTTCCCCGCTGTCGTCCTGCTGGCGGAAGGTGATGCCCAGCCAGTCCGGATCGATCAGCCCGGGCAGCATTTGCGGGCCGCGCTGGCGCCGGTGCGAGGCCAGCACCTGCAGCGGCTCGCGGTACAGGAACACCATGGCTGTGGCCGGAAAGGCGGCGCGGAACAGCTCCAGGTCGCGCAGGTGCCAGCTGTCGAGTTTAATCACCAGATGCCGCTGGCGCGGGTCGCGGCGCTGGCCGAGCGCGCGCACCAGCGCGCGCAGCCGGACGATGTCGGTGTCGTCGCCGGCACTTGCGGCCGCTCCGGCGGTCTCAACGCGTTCACGCCGCAGCCGCAGAAAGTCGTCCACGACCGGCGGCTCCGACAGCGCCACGCACGAGGGCAGGGTGGCCAGCATCTGGGTCAGCAGGGTCGACCCGCAGCGCGAGACATGGAAGATGAAGGCGGTCGGTGCCAGCGTGTCGGCCAGCGCCGCCGGCGCCCGCCAGTCGCTGAAACACAGCTGCCGTTCGGCTGGCGGCTGGTGCCGGAAGGTATCGGAGAAAAACGGCTCGCCGAATGGCCGTCCGCCCAGGCGGCGCCACCATAAACCGTCGGGCAGGTCGCTGACGGCCACCGGATACCAGCCGTCCATCGATCCGGCCTGCGCCATGGTGATCTCGGGCGCGCGCAGCAACGCGCGGCGCTGGGGCGCCAGCGGGTGCTCGTCGCCCACGGCCACGGCGCCGAAGCGCGGCGGCGCCGACGGCGCCAGGCCGGCCCGCGCGAACAGCCGACGCAGCCAGGGATTGACGCGGCAGTCGAGCACCAGATGGATGCGGCTGCGCGCGCTGCGGTTGTGGACCGCGTGGGTGCGGCCGGCGTTGAGGTACCAAGTGTCGCCCTGGCTGAAGTGGATGTTCTCGCCGTCGATGCAAAACGTCACGGCCGGATCGGTCTGCAAGGGCACGTGCAGGCGCGCCAGGCCGTCCTCGAAGGCGGTGGCGGCATCGCGGTGGGGCTTGATGACGGCGCCCGCTTCCAGCGCCATCAGCCGCACGGCGGCCTTGTCGCACTCGAAGGCGTCGAGCACGGCGCGCAAGTAGGGGCATTGCGCCAGCGCCGGCGTGTCGAGGAAATTGGCTTCGGACAGCGCGCCGATGTGGCGCGGCTGGCCGTCCGCCGAGCGCAGCGCCAGGCAGCGCCAGCCGCCGTCGTAGTCGCGCGTGTTGAAGTGCTCGACCCATTGCGGCGCCAGCAGCGCGTCGAGTTCGGCCTGCAGCCGTGCGGCGTCAAAGCTGAGCGGCAGCTTCAGGTAGCGGGCCGACGCCGGCGTCATGGGGCCGCCGGCGTGGCGGCGGGGTCCCACCGCATCGGCTCGAACAGTTCGTCGCCGGCGCCGGCGCGGAAACCCAGGTTCAGATACAGGTGGCGGGCCGGATGGTTGTCGCGCCGCACCTGCAGATCGAGCGGCACGCCGGCGATTTGCGCCTGGCGCTGGACCCAGCGCAGCAGCGCGCGCGCCACGCCCTGTCCGCGCGCCTCGGGCAGCACGGCGATGTCGATCAGGTGCAGGCGGTGCGGGCGCCAGTCCAGCACCAGTTGCGCCACGCAGCGCCCGTCGCTGTGCAACAGCCACTGGCGCGCGCACGGGTACTGGCGCCGCTGGCCCTCGGCGTGCACGCGCTGCTGCATGGCGATCAGCGAATCGATCGCCGGGCCGTCGCCCAGCCGCGTGAGGTCTTCGCGGGTGGCGCGGTACAGCGCCGCCAGCAGCGGCTGGTCGGCGTCGGTGGCCGGACGCAGGTCGAGCGCGGGCTCGGCGCCGGCCGGCTCAATTGCGGCTTGGGTAGTATCCATTCAGGCAGATGATGTAGTTAAGGACGAGGAAAGGTGTCATCGTCGGCACCGCCGTGTTGACGCTCACGCTGACCGGCGCGGGCGCGCCGCCGCCGGTGGGGTCGACCGTCACCGAACCGTTGCCGTTGACCGTGGTCTTGACGCCGCCCAGCGTGACCGGTGCGACCGGCGCGACGCTCGACAACTGATAGATCGCCGCGCCCGTGGCGCCGGTCGCCGTGCTGGTGAGGGTGGCGCCCTGTGTCGCGGCCAACTGGCCGCCGGTGCCGGTGCCCACGCTGATATCGGTGGTCGCGCCGAGCCCGCTCAGGGACAGCGTCGCGGTGTGGGTGTGCGCCGGCAGGTTGGCCGCGGTCAGCGTCACCGCGCCGGTGCCGGTGCCGACGGCGGACACGGTTTCCGCGCCGCCCTTCTGGGCCAGCGGCCGGGCGGTCAGCGGCGCCGGGCCGTTCGGTCCCAGCACGGTGCGCCCGCGCAGGTCGGGCAGCGCGAAGGTGGTCCTGCCGTCGCCGCCGTACTGCGCGCCGATGACCGCGAACAAGGCTTGATAAGTGTTGACCTGCAACAGGCTACCATCGCAGAAAGCCCAGTCTTTTGGAGCGTAAGTGCCTGGCCACGGCAGGATGGTTCCAAGGAATGCTTCCATTGCACATCTCCGGTTACCGGCCGTGGCCGGCTTGTTTTAAGGCTGGTTCAGGGCTGGCCGCGAGCGGCTTGCCCCCGGCGCTGGCACCGATACCTCCCGGGCCGGCGTGGAACCCATCTTAAAGATGTTTTGGATTCAATAGAATTAAAAGCAATACTTCCAAGATAGTAGCGTTGTATCTTTTCAATAGTGGCGATTTCACATTGACGGCCTTGCGGCGTCTTGCATGTTTTTTGCGCATGGCAATAAATCTCATTAAAATCAACTACTTAGTAAGCCGCTGCGTGCATTGCGCACAATCTTATCCACATAAAATGTGCAGAAGTGAAAGCCTCTGTGAAGAAAGCGGGCGCTTGCCGGGAAAATCAGCGGAATGACCACATTGCTGTTTTTTTACTCAAGACAAAAATTCCCTTATGAATCAACGATCTTTCACGATGTGGGAGCGGTTGCGCACAATCTTATCCACATCTAGTGTGCAGAAGTCGCCGGCAATCCCGGCGGAGTTATCCCCTGCGGCGGCTCGGTGGCGCTGCGTTTATTTTACGCATGAGGAAAATATTCTTATGAATCAAAGGCTTGGGCTTTGTGAGGCAGCCTTGCTAACAATCTTATCCACAAATTTTGTGCAGAAGTACAGCGGCCGATGGCTAGCGGGTTAAAAGTTGTGCTGTGGATAAGTACTGTGGGGATTAACCGGCGCTTGTGGCATCCTTGCCAGTTTTTTGCGCAGGACAATAAAGATCATTGAAATCAATGGCATGCGTGGTCGCGGTGCGGCTTGCGCACAATCTTATCAACAGAATGTGGGCATAAGTTGGCACAACTTTTGCAATGCATAAACCGGGCCATAACATCCCCGTGTGCGCTTATTTTGAGCTTTGATATTTTTTCCTTTTAAATCAATGGCTTGATGGGTGTCTCCGGGCCTTGCGCACATTGTTGTCCACAGAAAATGTGCAGAACTCCACAAACGCATGCTACTTGCCGAGTGTCGTCCAACAAGATACATTGCGCCTTCGGGTTTATATCTTACAGGAGTTCGTTTTGCTCGCTATTTTCCAAGCCGCAGGTTGGCCTATCTGGTTGTTGTTGATTGCATCGATCGTCGCGACGGCCCTGATCATCGAACGCTTGCTGTACCTGCGCCGTAGCAAAATCCTGCCGAAGAAGCTGTTGGACGAGGTGGTTCAGGTTTATCGCGGGGGCAACGTCAACACCGGCGTCATCGACAAACTGGAAAAAAGTTCCCCGTTGGGCGTGGTGTTATCGGCCGCGCTGCGCAACGTCGACGCGCCGCGCGAAGTGATGAAGGAGTCCATCGAAGAGGCCGGCAGCGGCGTGGCCCACACCTTGGAACGCTTCCTCACCACCTTGGGTACCATCGCGACCCTGGCGCCGTTGATGGGGCTGTTCGGCACGGTGGTCGGCATGATCGAGATTTTCGGTTCGCAAAACGCCACCGGCTCCAACCCGGCGCAACTGGCGCACGGCATTTCCGTGGCGCTGTATAACACCGGCTTCGGCCTCGCCATCGCCATGCCGACCCTGGTGTTCTATCGCCACTTCCGCGCGTTGGTGGACAGCTTCGTCATCGACATGGAGCAGCAGGCGGTGAAGTTTGTCGATATCGTGCACAGCAAGCGCAAGTAAGGACGTCCGCATGAATTTCCGCAAAGGCCGGCACCGCGAGGACCCCGAGATCAACCTGATCCCGTTCATCGACGTGTTGCTGGTGATTTTGATTTTCCTGATGGTCTCGACCACCTACAGCAAATTCACCGAGCTGCAGATCACCTTGCCGACCGCCGACGCGCAAAAGCAGGAGGACAAGCCGTTCGAGCTGAACGTGACCGTCGATGCCAAGGGCAACTACACGATCAACGACGAGCCGGTGTCGTTCCGCGACGTGGCCGGCCTGGCGCAGTCGATGAAGACGGTGGCCGACAAGGGCGGCCAGCCGGGCAGGTCGCCGGTGGTGATCGTCAACGCCGACCAGTTCGCGATGCACCAGATGGTGATCAACGTGATGGAGGCGGCCCGCATCGCCGGCTACGACAAGCTGACCTTCGCCGCGCAGACCGGTGCCGCCAAATAAGTGTCGCTCCCTGATAAACCGTCCTCGCTGGAAACTACGCTGACGAGCAACTGGCTGCGGCGCGGTCCGCTCGCCTGCGCGCTGTGGCCGCTGTCCTTGCTGTTCCGGGCGCTGAGCGGCCTGCGCGTCGGGCTGTACCGGGCCGGCCTGCTCAAGTCGTCGCGGCTGCCGGTGCCGGTGGTAGTGGTCGGCAATATCTACATCGGCGGCACCGGCAAGACGCCGCTGACGATCTGGCTGGTGCAAGCCTTGCAGGCGGCCGGCATGCGTCCCGGGGTGGTCTCGCGCGGCCACGGCAGCGACGCCGGCGGCGCGCGCGAAGTCGTCGCCCTGTCGACGCCGGCCGAGGTCGGCGACGAGCCCTTGCTGATCAAGCAGCGCACCGGCTGCCCGGTCATGGTCGGGCGCGACCGCGCCGCCACCGGCCGCGCGCTGCTGGCGGCCCACCCCGAGGTCGACATCGTGCTGACCGATGACGGCTTGCAGCATTACGCGCTGCAACGCGATATCGAGATCATCCTGTTCGACGGCCGTGGCGCCGGCAATGGCTGGCTGCTGCCGGCCGGGCCGCTGCGCGAGCCGGTTTCGCGCCGGCGCGATTTCACCGTCATCAACGCGCCGCTGCTCACCGACGAGCTGGTGCGCGCCGTCGGCTGCCGATCCCGGCAGGCCATGTCGGGGCCGATCCAGATGACCCTGGTGGGGGAGTACGCGGAGCAGTTGCGCGACCGCGGCCAGCGACGCCCGTTGGCCGGGCTGAACCAACCCGGCCTGCGGCTGGCGGCGGCGGCCGGCATCGGCAATCCTTCCCGCTTCTTCGGCATGCTCAAGGCCGCCGGCCTGTCCGTCGCCGAGCTGCCTTTGCCCGATCATCACGACTACACCGACCGCCCGTTCGCGCGGCTGGAGGCCGATATCATCTTGATGACCGAGAAGGATGCAGTAAAATGTGCGCAAATTGAAGAACTCAGAGACGACCCGCGACTATGGGTCGTCCCGGTAACGGCGCGCATCGATGCGGCGCTGGCCGACCAAATCGTGGAGAAATGTCGTGGACGCTAGATTGCTTGATATCCTGGTATGCCCGGTCTGCAAAGGCCCCCTTGAGTACGATAAGAAAGCCCAGGAAATGATCTGCAAGGGCGACCGCCTGGCGTTTCCGATCCGCGACGGCATCCCGATCATGTGGGCCGACGAGGCCCGCACGCTGCAAGACAAGGTGGATTGAGCGGTGCAGACTATGTCCCACCCGGTCTCCCCCTTCATCGTCATCATCCCGGCGCGGCTGGCGTCGACCCGCTTGCCGAACAAGCCGCTGGCCGACCTCGGCGGCAAGCCGATGGTGGTCCGCGTGGCCGAGCGCGCCGCGCTGGCGGGCGCCGCGCGCATCATCGTCGCCACCGACCACGAAGACATCCGCGCCGCCTGCGCGCTGCACGGCGTGGAAGTGTGCATGACGCGCGCCGACCATCCGTCCGGCACCGACCGCATCGCCGAGGTGGCGCGCACCCTGAACCTGCCGGCCGACGCCGTCGTCGTCAACCTGCAGGGCGACGAGCCGCTGATCGACCCGGCGCTGCTGCAAGCGGCCGCCGCCCGCATCGGCGCCGACGTGCCGATGTCGACCTGCGCCCATCCGCTGCACGACGCCGCCGACGCCTTCAACCCGAACGTGGTCAAGGTGGTGTTGGACAAGGCCGGCCGGGCCCTGTATTTTTCCCGCGCGACCATACCGTGGAACCGCGACGCCTTTGCGCAGTCCAAAGAAGCACTGCCAGCCGGCTACGTACCGCTCCGTCACATCGGACTGTACGCCTACCGCAACGATTTCCTGCAAGCCTATCCGGCGCTGGACGTCTCGCCGCTGGAATCGATCGAAGCGCTGGAGCAGCTGCGCGTGCTGTGGCACGGCTATCCGATCGCCGTCCATGTCACCGACTCGGCGCCGGCCGCCGGCGTCGATACGCCGGAAGATCTGGCAAGGGTTCGGCTGTTGTATTGATATAGATCAGCTTACCGGCATAAATCAATCATAAACAGGAAGCAAGTGCGATATTCATACGGAATATCTCTGTATGCTCCTGTTTTGCCAGTGAAGGACGGTGGAAGCCGTCACAAATTGGCGTTTAGACTAAGTTTTGTGGTAAGTTTCGTACCAACATAGTGGGACTTGCAGTATTTCTACTGTTTCCACACACACACACTAACCACATCCAAAATCTGTTTTAGGAATTTTTCATGCGTCTTATTCTTTTAGGAGCACCAGGTGCAGGCAAGGGCACCCAGGCTAATTTCATCAAAGAAAAATACAACATCCCCCAGATCTCGACCGGCGACATGTTGCGCGCCGCGATCAAGGCCGGGTCGGAGTTGGGCGTGGCCGCCAAAAAGGTGATGGATGCGGGTGGTCTGGTCTCCGACGACATCATCATCGGCCTGGTGCAAGAGCGTTTGCAGCAGCCCGACTGCGCCAACGGCTACCTGTTCGACGGCTTCCCGCGCACCGTCGCGCAAGCCGACTCGATGAAGGACAACGGCGTGGCCGTCGACTACGTGCTGGAAATCGACGTGCCGGATGAATCGATCATCGAGCGCATGGACGGCCGCCGCGTGCACCCGGGTTCGGGCCGCGTCTACCACGTCAAGTTCAATCCGCCGAAGGTGGACGGCAAGGACGACGTCACCGGCGAAGACCTGGTGCAGCGCGACGACGACAAGGCGGAAACCGTCAAGAAACGTCTGGACGTTTATCACAATCAAACCGAAGTGCTGCTGGGTTACTACAATACCTGGGCACAGTCGGGCGAGCCGGGCGCGCCGAAATACCGCCGCATCGCCGGGGTCGGTCCGGTGGAACAAATTCGTGACAGCGCGTTTGCCGCGCTCGCCGAATAAGCGGTAAAGTAGAGCGGACCGAGTGTCCGCTTTTTTTACGCCCTTGTTTTCACCAAGCCGGCCCAAGCTGGATGCCCTCCCGATTTGACGTTTTGCAGTTCGCAGGTTAGTGGGCTGTCTCCACCGGACAGCTACTGAAGTGTGGTTTGTAGGCTCGTTCAATAAAAATAAGGGGACATCTATGGCAGCCAGTCTTTGGTTAGCAGTCGGTTGCGGCGTTATCGCCGTGGTTTACGGTTTATGGTCACGTAGTTGGATTTTGCGCCAGGACGCGGGCAACCCGCGCATGCAGGAAATTGCACTGGCGATTCAGCAAGGCGCCGCCGCCTACCTGGCGCGCCAGTACCGCACCATCGGCATCGTCGGCGTGGTGCTCCTCATCCTCATCGGCGTACTACTTGATATCAACACCGCCATCGGCTTCCTGATCGGCGCGGTGCTCTCGGGCGCGTGCGGCTTCATCGGCATGAACGTCTCGGTGCGCGCCAACGTGCGCACCGCGCAGGCCGCCACCAAGGGCATGAACGAAGCGCTCGACGTCGCCTTCAAGGGCGGCGCCATCACCGGCATGCTGGTGGTCGGGCTCGGCCTGCTGGGCGTGGTGCTGTTTTATATGTACCTGATCGCCGGCTTGCCGCCGGATCTCGGCCCTAATTTGCACAAGGTCATCGAGCCGTTGATCGGGCTGGCGTTCGGCGCCTCGCTGATCTCGATCTTCGCGCGGCTCGGCGGCGGCATCTTCACCAAGGGCGCCGACGTCGGCGCCGACCTGGTCGGCAAGGTCGAGGCGGGCATCCCCGAGGACGATCCGCGCAACCCGGCCGTGATCGCGGACAACGTCGGCGACAACGTCGGCGATTGCGCCGGCATGGCCGCCGATCTGTTTGAAACCTACGTCGTCACCCTGATCGCCACCATGCTGCTGGGGGCGCTGTTGATGACCACGTCGAGCACGGCCGTCGTCTATCCGCTGCTGCTGGGGGCGGTCTCCATCATCGCCTCCATCATCGGCTGCTCGATGGTCAAGGCCAAGCCGGGCAAGAAGATCATGTCGGCGCTGTACACCGGCCTGTGGTGGGCCGCCGGGCTGTCGCTGATCGGTTTCGCGGTCGTCACCTGGCAGGTCTGGCCGGACGAGGCCATGCGCATGCGCATGCTCGGCTGCACCGTGGTCGGCATCGTGCTCACCGGGCTGATGGTCTACATCACCGAGTACTACACCGGCACCGATTTCTATCCCGTCAAACACATCGCCGAGGCCTCCACCACCGGCCACGGCACCAACATCATCGCCGGGCTGGGGGTGTCGATGAAGTCGACCGCGTGGCCGGTGCTGGCCGTGTGCGCGGCGATTTTAGTCTCCTACCAGCTGGGGCAGCTGTACGGCGTGGCCATCGCCGCCACCTCGATGCTGTCGATGGCCGGCATCGTCGTCGCGCTCGACGCCTACGGCCCGATCACCGACAACGCCGGCGGCATCGCCGAAATGGCCGGCATGCCGGAATCGGTGCGCGCCATCACCGACCCGCTCGACGCGGTGGGCAACACCACCAAGGCCGTCACCAAGGGTTACGCCATCGGCTCGGCCGGGCTGGCCGCGCTGGTGCTGTTCGCCGACTACACGCACGCGCTCGAATCGGCCGGCAAGAGCATCACCTTCGACCTGTCCAATCCGATGGTCATCGTCGGGTTGATCATCGGCGGCCTGATTCCCTACCTGTTCGCCGCGATGGCGATGGAGGCGGTGGGGCGCGCGGCCGGCGCGGTGGTGGTGGAGGTGCGCCGCCAGTTCCGCGACATCAAGGGCATCATGGACGGCACCGGCAAGCCGGAATACGACAAGGCGGTCGACATGCTGACCGCCTCGGCCATCAAGGAAATGATCGTGCCGTCGCTGCTGCCGGTGGTGGTGCCGGTGGTCGTGGGCATGCTGCTGGGATCGGCCGCACTGGGCGGCATGTTGATGGGCACCATTGTCACCGGCCTGTTCGTCGCGATCTCGATGACGACGGGCGGCGGCGCCTGGGACAACGCCAAGAAATACATCGAGGACGGCCACTTTGGCGGCAAGGGCTCGGAGGCGCACAAGGCGGCCGTGACCGGCGACACGGTCGGCGACCCGTACAAGGACACGGCCGGTCCGGCGGTCAATCCGCTGATCAAGATCATCAACATCGTCGCGCTGCTGCTGGTGCCGTTGTTGCCGGCCTCGGGCTGGCTGGCGGTGAGCGTCCCGGTGATGGCCGCGCACGCGCCGGCGCGGATGATGCCTGCCGACGCGCCGCCTCCGCCCCGTTCGGTGTCGCCGTTGACGGAAGGCGCGCCGGTGGCGCCGGGCCTGCCGCCGCCACCGCCGCCGGCCTTGGAACCCGCGCCGGCCAGGTAGGGTGGGCGCCAGAGGTTACGAATTGTTTCAGAGCCTTCCGTGCGGCGCGATGCCTGCTAATAATATAAACAGGCGTAGCACTTTGGAAGGTAATGCAATGAAATCTCTGAAACCGGCCGCGCTGGCGGCGGCCTTCCTGCTTGGATCATTACTTTGCACCAACGCCTGGGGTGGCCCCGTGCCGGTGAAAGCGGAGGCGGAAGCGGGCCGGGACGCCTACTCCAAACTGCCCGTGTGCAAGCTCAGCGCGGACGGCAAGCGGCTCGCGGTGGAACCGTGCCGGACCGCGCCCGCAGCCGAGCCGATGCCGCGCCGGCCGGTGCCGCTGACGCTACAGCCGATGCCCCGCAACAAGGTCGCGCCGCAAGTCGCCATGCCCAGGCCGCAGCCCTCCACCCCGATCGAAACGCTGATGCAGCCGCCCGGAACGCCGATACCGGCGATCGGCTGCACGGCCGGCGGCTGCTACGACGCCAGCGGCGTGCGCCACAACGCCGGCCCGGGCAACACCACGATCACACCGGCCGGCAAGATGTGCCAACGAAACGGCGCCTGGCTGCAATGTTGATACTCCGGGGTCAGGTCCACCATTTCTACACGGGCTGAGCGTTAGTGATGCTCGTAGGGCGGATCAGCCGGAACGCCGTAATCGGCCATGAGCCGCCGACGGCGCTTGGCGGATTACGCTGCGCTAATCCGCCCTACGTGTTTCCGTGGTCATTCACGCCGCTACATCCTGGTTTTCCGCTACAATTGTGGTGGTTGACGTTTACGTAAACGTCATAGAGAACAGGGGAGATTTATGCAGATTCAGGACCATGTATTCCTCATCACCGGCGGCGCGTCCGGGCTGGGCGCGGCGACGGCGCGTATGATCGTCGAGGCCGGCGGTAAGGTCGTGCTGGCCGATGTGCAGGCCGAGGCCGGCCAGGCGCTGGCCGCCGAACTGGGCGGCGTCTTCGTCCAGACCGACGTGACCGCCGAGGCCGACGCCGTGCGCGCGGTCGCGGCGGCCGTGGCGCTGGGCTCGCTACGCGGCCTGGTCAACTGCGCCGGCATCGCGCCCGCCGCCAAGACCGTCGGCAAGGACGGCGCCCATCCGCTCGAACTGTTCCAGCGCACCATCAATATCAACCTGGTCGGCACCTTCAACATGGCGCGCCTGGCGGCCGAGGCGATGGGCAAGAACGCCGCCATCGATACCGGCGAGCGCGGCGTCATCATCAATACCGCCTCGGTGGCGGCCTTCGACGGCCAGATGGGGCAGGCCGCCTACGCGTCGTCCAAGGCCGCCGTCGCCGGCCTGACCTTGCCGATGGCGCGCGACCTGGCCCGCAGCGGCATCCGCGTGATGGCCATCGCCCCGGGCATCTTCGAGACGCCGATGTTGATGGGCATGCCCGCCGAGGTGCGCGAGGCGCTCGGCGCCATGGTGCCGTTCCCGCCGCGCCTGGGCAAGCCGCACGAATACGCCCATCTGGCCAAGGCGATCATCGAGAACACGATGCTCAATGGCGAGACCATTCGCCTGGACGGCGCTATCCGCATGCAAGCCAAGTAAAACGGTTTAAACGATTTCGTGTAGGATGCCAGAGTGATCGGGCGCGCCCAGGGGGGGCTTTCCCGGCCGGCGCGCCCTCTATTTGGAGAGCCCATGATTCGTTTAAAGACACTGGCGCGCAGCGCCGCACTGGCCGTACCGCTGTTGGTCGTTCTGCACGCGCCGGTCCACGCGCAACGCGCGACCGCAGACGCCGCGCCGGAAATCGCCACCGGCTACGCCGAGAAGGCCGGCAAGTCCTCGCAAAAATTCATGGTCGCCGCGGCCAATCCGTTGGCCACGCAGGCCGGTTACCAGATGCTGAAGCAGGGCGGCGCGGCGATCGACGCCGCCGTCGCCACCCAGCTGGTACTGACCCTGGTCGAGCCGCAATCGTCCGGCATCGGCGGCGGCTCCTTCATGCTCTATTCCGACGGTAAACGCGTGCAGTCGTACGACGGCCGCGAAACGGCGCCCGCGTCGGCCGACGAGCACCTGTTTCAGGACGCCGACGGCAAGGCCGTCTCGCGCGAGACCGGCGTGATCGGCGGCCGTTCGGTGGGCGCGCCAGGCGTGCTGCGCATGCTGGAGCTGGCGCACAAGCAGCATGGCAGGCTGCCGTGGAAAACCCTGTTCGCGCCGGCCATCAAACTGGCCGAGGAGGGATTTGCCGTCAGTCCGCGCCTGAACGCGCTGATTTCCTACGACCGTTACCTGGCGCGCGATCCCGTCGCCAAAAAATACTTCTTCGACGACGACGGCAAGCCGCGCGCCGTCGGCTACATCCTGAAAAACCCGGAACTGGCGCGCACGCTGCGCGAGATCGCCGCCGGCGGCGCCGACGCCTTCTACAAGGGCCGCATCGCGCGCGACATCGCCGCCAAGGTGGCCTCGCATCCGACCAATCCGGGCAAGCTGACCGCCGCCGACATCGCCGGCTACCAGGCCAAGGAGCGCGCGCCGATTTGCAGCGACTACAAGGCGTGGACCGTGTGCGGCGCGCCGCCGCCGTCGTCCGGCGGCATCGCCATCGCCCAGATGCTGGGCATCCTTGAGGTCAAGGACATCAGCCCGTACAAACCGGTCAACGGCATGCCGACCGCCGAGGGCATCCACCTGTTCTCGGAGGCGGGCCGGCTGGCCTACGCGGACCGCAACCGCTACGTGGCCGACACCGATTTCGTGCCGCTGCCGGGCAAGGGCGTCAGCACCATGCTGGACAAGGCCTACCTGGCGCAGCGCGCCTCGCTGATCGGCGAGCGCTCGATGGGGCGCGCCAGCTACGGCACGCCGGCCACGATGCAGGTGGCGTGGGGCGCCGACACCGCCATCGACAAGCCCTCGACGTCGCATTTCGTGGCGGTCGACGCCTTCGGCGGCGGGCTGTCGATGACCACCTCGGTGGAAGACGCCTTCGGCGCGCGCCAGATGGTCGACGGTTTCATGCTCAACAACCAGTTGACCGACTTTTCGTTCGATTCGCAGGACGCCGACGGTCCGATCGCCAACCGGGTGCAGGCCGGCAAACGCCCGCGCAGCGCGATGTCGCCGACGCTAGTGTTCGACAAGGGCACGCATCGGCTGGTGCTGGCCACCGGCTCGCCGGGCGGTTCGGCCATCATCAACTACGTGGCCAAGGTGCTGGTCGGAACCCTGGACTGGAAGCTCGACGTGCAGCAGGCCATCAGCCTGCCGAACATGGGCAGCCGCAACGGCCCGACCGAGATCGAGGCCGGGCGCGTGGCGCCGGCGGTGATCGAGGAGCTCAAGGCGCGCGGCCACCAGGTGCGCGAGGCGGACCAGAACTCCGGCCTGCAGGGCATCGAGCGCCGCGTCGTCGACGGCAAGGCGCAATGGTTCGGCGGCGCCGATCCGCGCCGCGAGGGCATCGTGCTGGGACAGTAGCATTAGTACAACAGAGTTGTTTTATGGTACCATCGTCGATTACCCAAAGACTGCCTAGCGGCGCAGGAGGCACATGAGAGAGCAATTATGGGACGCGGCGCGCGGGATCGGCATTCTGCTGGTCGTGTACGGCCACGTGCTGCGCGGGCTGGTGGCGGCCGGGCTGGTGCCCGCCGACAGTGCGCTGGTGTTCTCGGACTATGTCATCTACACCTTCCACATGCCCTTGTTCTTCTTGCTTGCGGGAATCAACGCGGCGCGCGGCATGTCGCGCGACAATTTCATCAGCAGCAAGATCCCGACCATCGTCTATCCGTATTTCCTGTGGACGTTCCTGCAGGGCGGCATGCAACTGGCCGTCGGCGGCGCCAACAATCCGGTGACGATGGAGGCCCTGCTGTCCATCCTCTGGGCGCCGGTGTTCCAGTACTGGTTCCTCTCGGCGATCTTCGTCTGCCACCTGTTGGCGCGGTTTTTCAGCACCGACCCGCTGCGGCTGGCCCTGTTCGCGGTGGCGGCCTACCCGGCCGGCATCTACCTGGTGACGGCGTTGCCGGTGCTCGCCAACCCGTTCAGCATGCTGATCTTTTATGTGGCCGGCATTTACATGGCGCCGCATTTGAAATCCATCGTCGTGCGCCTCTCCGGCGGCGCCAGCATCGCGGCAACCGTGCTCGGGCTCGGTATCGCCGTCTACGTGGCCAGCCGCATGGGCGGCTACCGGGCGCCGAGCGCGGTCTGCGCGGCCTTCCTCGGTATCCTGCTGGTGTTGCAACTAAGCCACTTGCAGGCGGCGCCGGGCCTGCGGCGCGTGTTCGAGTTGCTGGGGCTGGCATCGATGCCCATCTTCCTGGCGCACGTGTTCGCCACGGCCGGCGCCCGCATGGTGCTGATGAAGCTGGGAGTGAGCAACGTGCCGCTGCACCTGGCGGCAGGCATGCTGGCCGGCGTGGCGGGGCCGCTGGCGCTGTTCTACCTGGCCTACCGGCTGCGGCAGGAACGGCTGTTGGGCTTCAGCAGCGGCGCGGCGGTGTTCGAACCGGCGCCCGCGCGCGTCGGCGCCGCCGTGCGGCCGTGATCGACGGCCACGGCCGCGCGAGTATACTCCCCAAACGCCGCCGAGCCTGATAACCTTGGCGTATGGGAATACAAAAGAAAACAGGCTTGATCCTGACGGGGGGCGGCGCCCGCGCGGCCTACCAGGTCGGCGTTCTCCAGGCGATCTCGGAGATACTATGGGAAGCGGGCTGGCCTCCGGCGCGTAATCCTTTCGACATCATTTGCGGCACCTCGGCAGGCGCCATCAACGCCACGGCGCTGGCCTGCCGCGCCGACAACTTCGGCGAGGGCGTGCAAAAGCTGCTCGACGTCTGGCAGCATATCGCGGTCGAACAGGTCTACCGCGCCGATTCGCTGGGCGTGATCCGCTCCGGCGCGCGCTGGCTGTCGCTGCTGTCGTTCGGCTGGCTGCTGCGCAAATGGCGCGCCGCGCCGCCGGCGTCGCTGCTCGACAACACGCCGCTGGTCGGCCTGCTGCACCGCATGCTCGACCTGCCGCGCCTCGACGCGGCGCTGTCCGAGGGCCTGCTGCACGCGCTGGCCGTCACCGCCTCGTCCTACACCGCCGGCAACCACCTGACCTTTTACCAGACCGCCGCCGACATCGCGCCGTGGATCCGCATGCAGCGCGTGGCGCTGCAGGACCAGATCGGCGTCGAGCACCTGCTGGCGTCGTCGGCGATCCCGTTCATCTTCCCGGCCACGCCGCTGTACATGGGGGGGCACCGCGAGTATTGCGGCGACGGCTCGATGCGCCAGCTGGCGCCGATCTCGCCGGCGATCCACCTCGGCGCCAGCAAGGTGCTGGTGGTGGGGGCGGGGCGCCTGACCGAGCCGGCCCGCAGCGCCGCCGAAAAAAGCTCGGCGCGCTATCCCAGCCTGGCGCAGATCGCCGGCCACGCGATGTCGTCGATCTTCCTCGATTCGCTGGCGGTCGACATCGAGCGCCTCGAGCGCGTCAACAAGACCTTGTCGATGCTGCCGCCGGAGCTGCTCGCGCAAACCCCCCTCAAGCCGGTCAAGCTGCTGGTGATCGCGCCTTCCGAACGGCTGGACGACATCGCCAGCCGCCACATCGCCAGCTTGCCGGCGCCGATACGCACCATGTTGTCCGGAATCGGCGCGACCGAAACGCGCGGCGCCGCATTGGCCTCGTATTTATTGTTCGAATCGACTTATACTTGCGAGTTGATCCGTCTCGGTCAGCGCGACACCCAGGCGCGTAAAGAGGACGTGCTGGCTTTCTTTGAATCCTGACTACCGACTGCGGGACCGTTTTGCCGTGTTTTAGACGCCAATTTCGACGCTTGTTTGAACACTTGCTGGTGCCGCTGCTGCTGCTGTGGGGACTCGGCATGGCCGCCGCATGGGCCGCCGCGCCGCCGCGCACCTTGCGCTTCGAGCAGCTCGGCGTCGAGAACGGGCTGGCGCAGGAATCGGTGCTGGCCATCGCCCAGGACACGCAGGGCTTCATCTGGCTCGGCACCCAGGCCGGCCTGACGCGCTTCGACGGCTACCGCACCGTCACCTACAAGAGCGCCGTCTCCGACCCCAACAGCCTGGTCGACAACTGGGTGCGGGTACTGCACGTCGACGGCACCGGCCGGATGTGGGTCGGCACCGACGGCGGCCTGGATCTGTACGATCCGGCCACGCGCCATTTCACCCACTTCGCGCCGCAGGAGCCGGGGCAGCGCGGCAACGGCAACCGCCACGTGCGCGCCATCGTCGACGATGGCCTGGGCGGCCTGTGGGTGGGCAGCGCGGACGGCCTGCACCACTTCAACCCCTCCACCAAGCGCTTCACCAGCTGGCACCACGACGCGGCCGATCCGGGCAGCCTGGCCAACGACCAGGTCAACGCGCTGGCGCGCGACGCCGCCGGGCGCCTGTGGGTGGCCACCGCCACCGGCCTCGATATGCTGGCGCCGGGCGCGGCGCACTTTCGCCACTACACGATGGACGCCGGCGGCGACAGCCGCTTCAACGCCGTACTGTCGCTGCAGGTCGACAGCGCGCAGACGCTGTGGATCGGCACCATGGGCGGACTGGAACAATGGCGCCTGCTGGGCGTCGAGCCGCAGCGCCGCCGCCTGGGCGAGCGCGAGGGCATCAACCCCGGGGTGAGCGTGACCACCTTGTACGAGGACGTCGAAAACCAGATCTGGGTGGGCACCCAGGCCGATGGCCTGTTCCGCTGGCTGCCGGCGGAGAACCGGCTGACGCAGTACCGCCACCAGTTCAGCGATGGCCACAGCGTGGCGGACAACCAGATATCGGCCTTGTTCCGCGACCGGGTCGGCACCTTCTGGGTCGGCACCTGGAACGATGGGGTCAGCCGCGTCGACATGGGCAGCGGCGGTTTCGCGCGCATCGTGCGCCAGTCCGACATGCTCAACTCCGTGTCCGACAACAAGGTGCGGGCCATCGTCGCCGAGGGCGGCTCGCGGCTGTGGCTGGGCAGCGGCGGCGGCTTGAACCTGTACGATCCGGTCACCGGCGAGAGCCGGGTGTGGCGCCACGATCCGAGGGATCCCAATAGCCTGAGCGACGACCAGGTGACCGCGCTGCTGCGCGAAAAAAACGGCAACCTGTGGATCGGCGGACGGGCCGGCGTCAATCACCTCAATCCCGCCACCGGCGCGATGCGGGCCGTGTCGTTCATGAGCGCCGACGTCGGCAGCGACACCGTGCGCAACATCGTCGCCGACCGCAGCGGCGTGCTGTGGGTCGCCAGCCGGGGCGGCCTGCACCGGCTCGATCCGCGCACCATGGACGTGCGCACCTACCGCCACAACCCGGCCGACGGCGCCAGCCTGGCCGACAACGTGGTGCGGCCGATCCTGGAGGACCGCCGCGGCCAGCTGTGGGTCGGCACCTTCAACGGCCTCGATTTGCTGGACCGCAAGACGGGGCGCTTCCGCCACTTCCGCCGCGACCCCGCCGATCCGTTCAGCCTCAGTCACGACGAGGTGCACTGCCTGTACGAGGACGCGCGCGGCACGATCTGGGTCGGCACGGCGGCGGGCCTGAACCGGATGGACGTGGCCCCCGATGGCGGCATCCGCTTCCGGCGCTACCTGCGCAAGGACGGCATCGCCGACGACGCCATCGCCTCGATCCTGCCCGACAACGCCGGCAACCTTTGGCTGAGCACCAACAGCGGCTTGTCCCGGTTGAACATCGATTCGGGCCTGGTGCGCAATTACAGCGGCGCCGACGGCACCATCGAGGGCGCCTACTTCGACGGCTCCGCGCTGCGCACGCCGGACGGCACGCTGTACTTCGGCGGTTTCAACGGCATCACCGCTTTTTCGCCCGGGGACGTGCGCGAAAACAGCGTGGCGCCGACGGTGGCGATCACCGATTTCCAGATCTTTAACAAGTCGGTCAGGGCCGGGCAGGGCGAGCATCCGAAGGTGCTGAGGACGGCCATCGAGCACACCAGCGCGCTGACCCTGAGCGAGAACGATTCCGTGTTCTCGCTGGAGTTCGCGGCGCTGCACTACGCCGCGCCCCAGCGCAACCGCTTCGCCTACCAGTTGCAGGGCTTCGACGAGGACTGGGTGGTCACCGACGCCACCAAGCGCTTCGCCACCTACACCAACCTGGACCCGGGCACTTACACGTTCCGCGTCAAGGCCGCCAACAAGGACGGCATCTGGAACGACAACGCGGCCACCCTGGAGATCACCATCCTGCCGCCGTTCTGGAAGACCTGGTGGTTCCGCAGCGTGATCGCGGTGCTGTTGCTGAGCGCCGCCTACGCGGCCTACCACGCGCGCGTGCGCAGCCTGCGCCGCCAGCAGCAGCGGCTCGAGCAGCTGGTCGGCTCGCGCACGGCGGAAGTCGAGCATAAGAACCTGCTGTTGCAGCAGCAGAAGCAGGAGCTGGAACTGCGCCGGCTCGAGGCCGAGGCCCAGCGCGCCGAGGCCGAACAGCGCCGGGTCGACACCGAGCGGCAGAAAAAGGAAGTCGAGCGGCAGAAGGAAAACGTCGAGCAGGCGCACCGCAACATCTCGGTGCTGAGCGAGCTGGGACGGGAGTTGAGCGCCACCCTGGACATGGAAACCTCGATGCTGACCTTGTACCGCCACGTGCATCATCTGATGAGCGCCCAGATTTTCGGCATCGGTTTCGTGCGCGAGGACGGCGGCGTGATCGATTTTCCGTTCGCGATCGAGGGCGGCGTGCGCACCTTGCCTTACCAGCGGCGGCTCGATGAGCCCAACCAGCTGGCGGTGTGGTGCGTCACCCACGGCAAGCCGATCTTCATCAACGACATGCGGGCCGAGTACCGCGATTACATGGACGATTCCGGCCTGGAGTCGGTGATGCTGTGCGTGCGCGAGGATGGCGTGCAACTGGCCCCCGCGCAGTCGACCTTGTACGCGCCGCTGCTCGCCGGCGAAAAGGTGGTCGGCCTGATTTGCGTGCAGAGCACGGAGAGGAACAGCTATCAGCGGGTGCACATGGACATGCTGCAAACCTTGGCCTCGCACGCGGTGGCCGGGCTGGAAAACGCGCGCGCCTACCAGCAGCTGGAGGAGGCGCTGCAGACGCTGCGCCAGACGCAGGATCAACTGCTGCTGCAGGAGAGGCAGGTGCGCCTGCACACCGAGGAGCTGGCGCTGGCCAACCGCGCCTTGCAGGACAACGACGAACGCCTGCGCCTGGCCAAGCAGAAGGCGGAGGACGCGACCCGGCAGAAGTCCGAGTTCCTGGCCAATATGAGCCACGAGATGCGCACCCCGCTGGCCGGCGTGATCGGCATGCTGAACTTCGCGCTGCGCGACGGCCGGCTGCAGGACGGCACGCGCGAGCAGATCCTGCGCGGCCAGGCCAACGCGCAGTCGCTGCTGTCGATCATCAACGACCTGCTGGACTTCTCCAAGATCGAGGCGGGCAAGCTGACCATCGAGAACATCGATTTCTCGCTGTCGGCGGCGGTGCAGAACGTGGTGGGCCTGTTCGAGGAACAGGCCGCCGCGCACAGCGTCGGCTTCAGCCTGGAGTTCGGCGACGGCCTGCCGCAGTTCGTCGTCGGCGACCCGACCCGGCTGCGCCAGGTGCTGGTCAACCTGGTCGGCAACGCCTTCAAGTTCACCCAGCACGGATCGGTCACGATGCGCGTCGAGCGCGCGCACGGCGACGGGCAGGCGCCGGCAGGGTACGAGGGCGCGGTCAACCGCATCCGTTTCACCGTCGCCGACACCGGCATCGGCATCGAGGCCGACGCCATTCCGCGCCTGTTCCAGCAGTTCGAACAGGCCGACGCCTCCACCACCCGCCGCTACGGCGGCACCGGCCTGGGGCTGGCGATCTGCCGCCAGCTGGTGGAGCTGATGGGCGGCGGCATCAGCGCCGTCAGCACGCCGGGGCGGGGCAGCGTGTTCTCGTTCGAGCTGCCGCTGGCGAACGGCGTGCCGCCGCCGCTGGTGCCGCATGTGCCGCGCGAACCGCACAGCCACCAGCTCAAGGTGTTGTGCGCCGAGGATTTTCCCACCAACCAGATCATCATCCGCATGATGCTCGAGGACCTGGGCCACAAGGTGGATATCGCCGCCAACGGCGCGCTGGCCGTCAAGGCCTGTGCGCTGACGCGCTACGATTTGATCCTGATGGACGGCCGCATGCCGGAGATGGACGGCGCCAGCGCCACGCGCCTGATCCGCTCCGGCGGCACCGAGGCGGCGCCGGTGCGCGACCAGGAATTGATGATCATCGCGCTGACCGCCAACGCCAGCGAGGAGGACCGCAGCCGCTATCTCGCCGCCGGCATGGACGATTTCCTCACCAAGCCTATCGACGAGGACAAGCTGCACTTCCAGTTGAGCCGCGCGATCGAGCGCCAACTGCAGCGCGGCGTGGGTCTGCCGCGCATGGAGCCGCGCCGCCATCCCGCCATCGGCACGTCGGAACTGGACGCGATGTTCGGCGTCGAGCCGGCCGCCTCGGAGCCGGCCAGGCTGGCGCAGCACAGCGGCGCCGGCGGCGATCTGAAAGCGCGCCTGCGCAACGCCTTCAACCAGGACGCGCCGCTGCGCCTGGCGGAGCTGGAGCGGGCCTTGGCGGACGGCGATGGCGAGACCGCCAGCCGCCTGCTGCACGGCATGAAGGGCAGCGCGGGCTATCTGGAGGAGCAGGAGCTGCAGGCGCTGTGCGGTGAACTGGAACTGTGCGCCGACCACGGCGACTGGCAGCGGATCGTCGAGGCCATGCCGAAGCTGCGCGGATTGCTGGAACAGGCGGGGGCGACTAGCACGCTGTAAGCCGCCGCGCCGCATCCGCCGCCCGCCGCCCGCTTGCCACGCTTGCCTAAACCGGCGACACCGGTATTTGTCCCCTGTTTATAATGTAAGATCATCACAAGTGCCCGCTGAAGTCATAAGTTACGCAAGGTCGCTGCGAGGTCGCAGATAAAGGCACAGGGAGTTACATGAAAGTTCTGGTAGTTGACGACGATGTCGTCTCGCGCATGGTGTTGATGCATTTGATCGACAGCTGCGGCAAGTTCGACATCGTGGAAGCGGAGGATGGCGCCGACGCGTGGCGGCAGTTGCGGGACGGTTTGCGGCCCGCCATCTGTTTTTGCGACCTGCGCATGCCGAATATGTCGGGCATGGAGTTGCTGCAGCACGTCAAAGGCCATGCCGAGTTGGAAAGCATGCCGTTCGTGCTGGTGACGTCGGCCTCCGACAAGGACACCTTGCAGGAAGCCACCCGGGCCGGCGCCGCCGGCTACATCGTCAAGCCGTTCCAGGCGGAGCAGGTGCGCGTTCACCTGGCCGGCTTCCTCGACCAGGCGGCGTGCGGTTCCGGACACCAGGCCGAGGACCCGGCGGCGACGCTGCGCCGCCTCGGCATCAACGCCGAACGGCTGTTGGTGTATCTGCACGGCTTCCACAACCAGCTTAGCGCCGCCGGCGGCGATCTCGATGCGCTGCTGGCCAGGGGCGGGCAGCAGGAGGCGCAAGCGCGGATCGACCGGCTGCACGCCGGCTGCGTGACCCTGGGCCTGGACGGCGCCGCCGCCGCGCTGAAGGGCTTCGCGCCCGGCCGCTTGGCCAACGAGGCGATTCAGGCGGTGCTGACGGATGTGATACGCACGGTCGATCGGCAGGCCGAATTGGTCCGCAAGAGCACCTCCGCGTGACCCGCGTATTGATTTCGCTCCGGGTTTGTTGCGCATATTGGGCTTGATGTCGAGATAGTTTAGGTTTAAAGTATCTCTGACATTGCCACTCCAGGGCGACCATGAACCAACCTATCGACAGTCCCGCCGGCGCCGCGCCAGCCGGCGCGTCAGCCAGCGCGCACACGGATCATTTCGCGCGCGATCATTTGCCGCCGCCGGACCTGTGGCCCGAGCTGCGCTTCGACCTGCCCGAGTTGCAATACCCGCCACGCCTCAATTGCGTGCGGGAGTTGCTGAACGGCGCCGCCGATGCGGACGACCGGACCGCGATCCTCTGCGAGCACGGAAGCTGGACCTACGCCGGCTTGCGCGAGCGGGTCGACCGCATCGCCCACGTGCTGCGCGGGCCGATGGGACTCGAGGCCGGCAACCGCGTGCTGCTGCGCGGCGCCAACAATCCGATGATGGCAGCCTGCATACTGGCGGTGATGAAGTGCGGCTGCATCGCCGTGCCGACCATGCCCCTGCTGCGCGCGCGCGAGCTGGCCGCCATCGCCGGCAAGTCCGAGATCGACGCGGTGCTGTGCGCCGAAGCGTTGCGCGCCGAGCTGGAGGCGGTCGATCCGCCATTGCCGCAATCGGTGCGCGACAGGACCTTGTGGTTCGGCGGCGAGGACGGTTCGCTGGAAGCGTTGATGGCCGCGCAGCCGGACAGCTTCGAGGCCGTCGACACGGCGGCCGACGATGTGTGCCTGATCAGCTTCACGTCCGGCACCACCGGCATCCCCAAGGGCACGATGCATTTCCACCGCGACGTCATGGCGGTTTGCGACTGCTTCCCGCGTTCGGTGCTGCGCTCGCAGCGCGAGGATGTGTTCATCGGCACGCCGCCGCTGGCCTTCACCTTCGGCCTTGGCGGCCTGCTGTTGTTCCCGCTGCGGGTGGGCGCGGCGGCGGTGCTGCTGGAGAAGCTGACGCCGGAAACGCTGCTCAAGGCGATAGAAAAGTACCGCGCGACGGTGTGCTTCACGGCGCCCACGTTCTACCGGCAGATGGCGCAGATGGCGCAGGTGGCTGGCGCCCACGATCTGGCCAGCCTGCGCGCGACCGTGTCGGCCGGCGAGGCGCTGCCGACGGCGACGCGCGACGCCTGGCGCCGCGCCACCGGGCTGGAAATGATAGACGGCATAGGCGCGACCGAACTGCTGCACATCTTCATCTCGGCGGCGGGGGACCAGGTGCGCGCCGGCGCCACCGGCAAGCCGGTGCCCGGCTACCAGGCCCGCATCCTCGATCATGAGGGCAATTCCGTCGGCCCGGGCGTGATCGGGCGGCTGGCGGTGAAAGGCCCGACCGGCTGCCGCTACCTGGCCGACGCGCGCCAGCGCGACTACGTGCTCAATGGCTGGAACCTGACCGGCGACGCCTACGAGATGGACGCCGACGGCTATTTCTACTACCGCTCGCGTACCGACGACATGATCATCTCGGCCGGCTACAACATCGCCGGCCCGGAAGTGGAGGACGCCTTGCTGCGCCATCCCGCCGTCGCCGAATGCGGCGTGATCGGCAGGGCCGACGAGGAGCGCGGACAGATCGTCGAAGCGCACGTGGTGCTCAAGCCGGACGCCGCGCCGTCGCCGGAACTGGCGGCGCAGCTGCAGGAATTCGTCAAGCAGCAGATCGCCCCTTACAAATATCCACGTTCGATCCGTTTCCTCAAGGCGCTGCCGCGCACCGAGACGGGCAAGCTGCAGCGCTTTAAACTGCGTACGGAAAACCCATGAACATCCTTTGCATAGGCGGCGGCCCCGCCGGCCTGTATTTCAGCCTGTTGATGAAGAAGCGCAATCCCTCCCACAATATCACCGTGGTGGAGCGCAACCGGCCCTACGACACCTTCGGCTGGGGCGTGGTGTTTTCCGACCAGACACTGGGCAACCTGATGAACGCCGACGAACCGACCGCGCGCGACATCCTGCGGTCGTTCAACCACTGGGACGATATCGACGTGTTCTTCAAGGGCAGCAAGGTGACGTCGGGCGGCCACGGTTTTTGCGGCATCGGCCGCAAGCACCTGCTGAACATCTTGCAGAGGCGCTGCGAGGAGCTGGGCGTGTCGCTGGTGTTCGAAACCGAGGTGCGCGACGACCAGGAACTCGCCGCGCGCCACGACGCCGATCTGGTGATCGCCTCCGATGGCCTGAACAGCCGCATACGCACGCGCTACGCGGACAGTTACGAGCCCAGGATCGAGGCGCGCCAGTGCCGCTTTGTCTGGCTGGGCACGCGCAAGAAATTCGACGCCTTCACTTTCGCCTTCAAGCAGACGGCGCATGGCTGGTTCCAGGCGCATATCTACCAGTATGACGGCGAGACGTCGACCTTCATCGTCGAGACGCCGGAGTCGGTGTGGCGCGCGGCGGGGCTGGAGGACATGAGCCAGGCCAGGGCCATCGCCTACTGCGAGCAGTTGTTCGCCGAGCAGCTGGACGGCCATGGCCTGATGTCGAATTCGCCCCACCTGCAGGGAGCGAACATGTGGATCAAGTTCCCGCGCATCGTCTGCGACCAGTGGGTGCACTGGAACGACGCCGGCGGCAAACGGGTGCCGGTGGTGCTGATGGGCGACGCCGCCCACTCGGCGCACTATTCGATCGGCTCCGGCACCAAGCTGGCGCTGGAGGACGCGATCGAACTGGCGCGCTGCTTCGGCCGGGAAGCCGATGCGGAAGCTGCGCTGGCGGCCTACCAGGAGGCGCGCGCGGTCGAGGTCACCAAGCTGCAAAGCGCGGCGCGCAACTCGATGGAATGGTTCGAGAACGTCGAGCGCTACTCGGCGATGGAGGCGCCGCAATTCGCCTACTCGATGCTGACGCGCAGCCAGCGGCTGTCGCACGAAAACCTGCGCCTGCGCGACGCGGCCTATGTGGCCGGTTACGAGGACTGGTTCGCGGCCCGCGCCTTCGAACAGGCGGGTTTGCCGGCGCCGGCCGGCACCGCCGCGCGGCATGTGCCGCCGATGTTCACACCGTTCAAGGTGCGCAACCTGGTGCTGAAGAACCGCATCGTGGTGTCGCCGATGGCGCAGTACAGCGCGGTCGACGGCGTCGTCGGCGACTATCACCTGGCGCACCTCGGCGCGCGGGCGATGGGCGGGGCGGCGATGGTGTTCGCCGAGATGACGTGCGTATCGGCCGACGCCCGCATCACGCCGGCCTGTCCGGGACTGTACGCGCCGGAGCATACGCAAGCCTGGCGGCGCATCGTCGATTTCGTCCATCGGAACAGCGACGCGCACATCGCCGTGCAGTTGGGCCACGCCGGCGCCAAGGGGTCGACCCGCGCCATGTGGGACGGCATCGACCGGCCGCTGGAGACGGGCAACTGGCCGCTGGTGTCGGCCTCGCCGCAGCAGTACCTGGCCGGCGTCTCGCAGACCGCGCGGGCGATGACCCTGGCCGACATGGACCGCATCGAAGGCGATTTCGTGCGCGCCACGCGGGCGGCGGACGAAGCGGGCTTCGACTGGGTGGAGCTGCACTGCGCGCACGGCTATCTGCTGTCGTCCTTCATCTCGCCGCTGACCAACGAGCGTGGCGACGAGTATGGGGGCAGCCTGGAGAACCGCTGCCGTTATCCGCTACGCGTGTTCGCGGCCATGCGCGCCGCGTGGCCGCGCCACAAGCCGATGAGCGTGCGCATTTCGGCCCACGACTGGGTCGAAGGCGGCATCACGCCGGGCGACGCGGTGCGCATCGCGCGCTTGTTCAAGGCGGCCGGCGCCGATATGATCGATTGTTCGTCGGGGCAGGTGAGCAAGCTGGAAAAACCGGTGTACGGGCGCATGTTCCAGACGCCGTTCGCGGACCGCATACGCAACGAGGCGGGCATCGGCGCGATCGCGGTGGGTTCGATCTTCGAGGCGGACCATGCCAACGGCATCATCGCGGCCGGACGCGCCGATTTGTGCGCGGTGGGACGGCCGCACCTGGCCAACCCGGCGTGGACGCTGTGCGAGGCGGCGAAGCTGGGTTACACGGCGGTCGGTTGGCCCAAACAGTATGTGCCGGCCAAGCAACAGATGGAGCGCAATATGGAGCGCGAGCGCCAATTGGCCTCGGCTAACAGGGTTGAACCACGCGGGACGGACGAATGAACAACGCATTGAGAACACAGGACACGCTCCCTTTGGCCGGTAGGCACGCGCTGGTCACCGGCGGCTCGCGCGGCATCGGCGCCGCCTGCGCGCAGGCCTTGCTGTCGCGCGGCGCGCGCGTGACCCTGGCCGGCCGCGACGCCGGGGCGCTGGTTGCGGCACAGACGTCGATGCGCGCCGTGTCGCCGCCGGGCGCCGACATCGCCACCCAGGTGCTGGACGTCGCCGACGAGGACTCGGTGCGCGCCGGTTTCGCCGCCGCCGCCGAACGTTTCGGCCGCATCGATATCCTGGTCAACAACGCCGGCCAGGCCGCCGCCGCGCCGTTCGGCAAAACCGACGCGGCGTTGTGGCAACGCATGCTGGCCGTGAACCTGACCGGCACCTTTCACTGCACCCAGGCGGCGTTGCCCGCCATGCTGGAGGCGAAGTGGGGCCGCATCGTCAATGTGGCGTCGACCGCCGGCCTGACCGGCTACCGCTACACCGCCGCCTACACCGCCGCCAAACACGGCGTGGTCGGCCTGACCCGGGCGCTGGCGCTGGAGGTGGCGACCAAGGGCGTGACCGTCAACGCCGTCTGTCCCGGCTATACCGAGACCGATATCGTGCGCGACGCCGTCGCCAACATCGTCGCCAAGACCGGGCGGAGCGAGGACGAAGCCCGCGCCGAACTGGCCGCCGGCAATCCGCAAAAGCGGCTGGTGCGAAGCGAGGAGGTGGCCAACGCCGTGGCCTGGCTGTGCCTGGCCGAATCGGCCGCCATGAATGGACAGTCCATCGCCGTCGCCGGCGGTGAAGTCATGTGACGTACAAGGACGCTATGCCCCTATCAGACAACGATCAAGAAAAACCGGACGACGACCAGACGGCGGACGGGGAGCCCGTACTGGACCTGGCCAGCCGCCTGACGCAGGACCACCACCAGTCGCTCAAACTGTGGCTGCGGATGCTGTCGTGCACCGTCAAGATCGAAAACGAAATCCGCACCCGGCTGCGCGCGACCTTCGGCATCACGCTGCCGCGCTTCGACTTGATGGCGCAGCTGGAGCGCTATCCGCAGGGCCTGCGCATGGGCGAGCTGTCGAAGCGGATGATGGTCACCGGTGGTAACATCACCGGCATCACCGACCAGCTGGAGCAGGAAAAACTGGTGGTGCGGGTGCCCGATCCCAAGGACGGCCGCGCCTACAGCGTCAAGCTGACGGCGGCCGGGCGCCGCGCCTTCACCGAGATGGCCGTGGTGCACGAGGGCTGGATCGCCGAACTGCTGCAGGACATGTCCGGCGCCGACAAGGGCCGGCTGATCGACCTGCTGTCGCAGATGAAGCAGCATCTGTATTCCGCCGATCGTTCAGCCGATCGTTCCGCCGACCGCAACGCCGACGAAAAATAGGAACCGACCATGCGATATCTTCAAGGCGAAGCCCACCAACTGCCGGGCAACCGCGCCACGTTGGCCGGCTACCAAGCCAGCCATTTTCTTTTCGAGGCCGACGGCGGCGTGGCCACGCTGACGCTGAACCGGCCTGACCGCAAAAACCCGCTGACCTTCGACTCCTATGCCGAACTGCGCGACCTGTTCCGGGAGCTGGCGCGGGCCGACGACATCAAGGCCGTGGTGATCACCGGCGCCGGCGACAACTTCTGCTCCGGCGGCGACGTGCACGACATCATCGGCCCGCTGACCAAACTCGATATGCCAGGCCTGCTGGCCTTCACCCGCATGACCGGCGACCTGGTGAAGGCCATGCTGGCCTGCCCGCAGCCCATCGTGGCGGCGATCGACGGCATCTGCGCCGGCGCCGGCGCGATGCTGGCGCTGGCGTCCGACATCCGCATCGGCACGCAGCGCAGCAAGACCGCCTTCCTGTTCACCCGCGTGGGCCTGGCCGGTTGCGACATGGGCGCCTGCGCGCTGCTGCCGCGCGTGATCGGCCAGGGCCGCGCCGCCGAACTGCTGTACACCGGGCGCTCGATGTCCGGCGCGGAGGCGGAGCGCTGGGGATTTTTCAACAGCCTGCGGGCGCCGGAGGAATTGGCGGACGCCGCCCGCGCCTTCGCGCAGGGGCTGGCCGACGGCCCGACCTTCGCGCACGGGATGACCAAGACCATGCTGCGGCAGGAGTGGAACATGGGCGTCGACCAGGCCATCGACGCGGAGGCGCAGGCGCAGGCCATCTGCATGGCGACCAACGACTTCCACCGCGCCTACCACGCCTTTGTGGCGAAGCAAAAACCCGAATTCGAAGGCGATTGACAGCATGACCGACAAAACCTATCTGGAGTGGCCGTTTTTCGAGGAGCGCCACGCGGCGCTGGAGCGGCGGCTGGACGAGTGGGCCGCGCGCCACGTCGCCCGGCATCATGGTGGAGACGGCGACGTGGATGGCGCCTGCCGCCGGCTGGTGCGCCGGCTGGGCGAGGACGGCTGGCTGCGGCACGCGGTCGCCGGCACGGCGCACGGCGGCGAGGCCGACGCCATCGACACCCGCGCCATTTGCCTGATCCGCGAGACCCTGGCGCGCCACAACGGCCTGGCCGATTTCGCCTTCGCCATGCAGGGGCTGGGCGCCGGCGCCATCAGCCTGCACGGCGACGCGGCGCAGCGCGCGGCCTACCTGCCGCGCGTCGCGCGCGGCGAAGCCATCGCCGCCTTCGCGCTGTCGGAGCCGCAGGCCGGCTCCGACGTCGCCGCCATGCAGTGCGCGGCTGTGCGCGACGGCGGCGACTATGTGCTCGACGGCGAAAAAACCTGGATCTCCAACGGCGGCATCGCCGACTTCTATGTGGTGTTCGCCCGCACCGGCGAACAGCCCGGCGCGCGCGGCATCAGCGCCTTCATCGTCGATGCCGGCACGCCGGGCTTCGACATCGCCGAGCGTATCCAGGTGATCGCGCCGCATCCGCTGGCACGCCTGGTGTTCAATGGTTGCCGCATCCCGGCGGCCAACCGGATCGGCGAACCGGGGCAGGGCTTCAAGGTGGCGATGGCCACGCTCGACGTGTTCCGCACCTCGGTCGCCGCCGCCGCGCTGGGCTTCGCAAGGCGCGCGCTGGACGAGGCGCTGGCCCATGCCACGCGGCGGCCGATGTTCGGCCAGATGCTGTCGGACTTCCAGCTGACGCAGGCCAAGCTGGCGCAGATGGCGACCGGCGTCGACGCCGCCGCCTTGCTGACCTACCGCGCCGCCTGGCAGCGCGACCAGGGAAGAAAAGTCACCAGGGAGGCGGCGATGGCCAAGATGACCGCGACCGAAACGGCGCAGCAGGTGATCGACGCCGCGCTGCAGATGTTCGGCGGCCTGGGCGTGGTCAGCGAGCAGCCGGTCGAGCGGCTGTACCGGGAGATCCGCGCGCTGCGCATCTACGAGGGCGCCACCGAGGTGCAGCAATTGATCATCGCGCGCGAGCTGCTGCGCGAGCAGGCCGACAAGGACGCATGATGGAGATACTTCAACCGCCGCAGTGGGCCAAGCCGCGCGGCTATTCGAACGGCGTGGCCGCCAGCGGGCGCACGGTGTGCGTCAGCGGCATGATCGGGTGGGACGGGCAGGGTGTGTTCCATACCGACGATTTCGCCGGGCAGGTGCGCCAGGCGCTGGAAAACATCGTCGCCGTGCTGGCCGAGGCGGACGCGCGGCCCGAGCACATCGTGCGCATGACCTGGTACGTGATCGACCGCAAGGAGTACGTGGCCGCCTACAAGGAGGTGGGGGCGGCGTACCGCGCCGTCATCGGCGCGCATTACCCGGCGATGACGGCGGTACAGGTGGCGGGCCTGGTCGAGGACCGCGCCCGGGTCGAGATCGAGGTCACGGCCATCGTGCCCTGACGGCGCGCATCCCGCGTCAGGGTGCCATGGCCGCGCCGGCGATGGTGGTGGTCATAGGCGCGCCGGCATAGGCGGCGAACTGCTGGCCGTTGGCCGCGATCCACGCCGGGTTCAGGTGGCCCATGTCCATGAAGACCGGCATCTGGTGGCGCTGGTCGAAAATCATGCAGTCGGCACCCTCGCAGAGCTGGCGGCGCAGCGACACCAGCCGGAAATTGGACTGCGCGCCCAGCTCGGCGAACAGGCGGTCGTAGTCGGCGTTGTTGGTGAGGAAATCGTGCGAGCGCGCGCGTTCGGCGATCGCCTCGCTCCAGTACTTGGTGCGCGAAATCCGCTTGGGGACGTTGAAACCGAAGTGCGGCGTGGCGTCGACCACCACCACGGTGATGTGACGGTCGAGCAGGCCCTGCAGGGTGGCGCGCATGCGCTGCACCGGCAGAGCCGGATTGGCCGAGTCCCTGGGCGTCACGCAGCGGCCGTTCTCGTCGCTGCAGATGCCGGTGGCGGCGGGCGAGAAGAAGGTCCAGTTCTGCGACACGATGACGGTCTGGTAGGCGCCGGAGGCGGCCAGGCGGTAGGCGTCCCCGGTGAATTCGCGGCAATGGTTGTCCTTGCCCAGGCGTTCGAAGCCGGGGATCATCGGACAGCCGGACTTGACGTAGAAGGTCGTGTCGCGCGCGCTGTGCCGCTTGAACCACGGATAGAGGTGGCCGGCGTGGGAGTCGCCGATCACCAGGATCTTGCCGCCGGGCCGGTCGGCGTTCATCCGGCAGAAGCGGCTTTTGTCGGCGCCGCTATTTTCGCAGCCCGGTTCATAGGTGGTGGCTTCGCTGGTGGCGGCGATCGCCGCGAACAGGGCCGGTTCGCTGGTGCGCATGGCCAGGCCGCCGGTGAACAGCACGGCCGCCGACAGGGCGCACAGCGCGCCGCCGGCCGCGCCGAGCGTGAGCGCGCCGCGCGCCGGGACGCTGGCGCGCAGCCGGCGCGCCGGTTCGATGTAGCGGAACGACAGGTAGCCCAGCGCGATCGACAGCGGGATGCCGATCAGCTTGGCCATCTTGGGGGTGTCGTTGAGCATGCCGGTGATCGTCATGGCGATCACCACCGGCCAGTGCCACAGGTAGATGGAATACGACCACGCGCCCAGCCGTTGCATCAACGGGTTGTTGAGCAGCAGGTTGCCTTCGTAGCGGGCCGCCAGCACCATGCAGGCGCCGACCACCGGCATGATGGCGTAGTAGCCGGGCCAGCGCATTTCCAGGTGCAGCACGTGCACCACCCAGGCGGTGATGCCGATCACGGCCAGGCCGGCATAGCTGAGCGCGGCGCCTTGCAGCGGCCGCAGCCAGCGCAGGTCGCGGCCCAGGAACACCAGGCCGCCGGCGATCATCTGCCACGAGCGGGTGGCGACCGAAAAGAACGCGTCCTGGCTGTCGGCCGTCACGCACAGCGCCAGCGAGCCGGCGAACACGGCCAGCAGGAGGGCCTGGAACGCGCCGGCGGCGCGCCCGGCGCCGGCCAGCTGGCTCAGTTTCAAGCCCAGCCAGACGATCGCCGGATACAGCATGTAGAACTGCCATTCCACCGACAACGACCAGGTGTGCAACAGCCAGCGGTCGTCGAGACCGTCCGAGAAGTACCCTTGCTGGCCCGCGTAGTAGGTGTTGGAGATGAACGGAAGGGCGCGCAGGCATTGCCTGGCGAGGCTGGCCAGGTCCGGCGGCGGCAGCAGCAGGGCGCCGGCCAGCAACAACGCCAGCACCATGACGAACAGCGCGGGGAAGATCCGCAGCGCCCGCTTGAGCAGGAAGTGTCCGTACTGGAAATTACCATCCAGCATGCCCGCATGGATGATTTTGGTCATCAGGTAGCCGGAGATGACAAAGAAGATATCGACGCCGATGAAGCCGCCGCTGAGGATGCGCAGGTTGAAATGGTAAAGCACTACCATGACGACACTGAGCGCCCGCAGTCCGCCGATATCGGTCTGGATGCTGGATTTGCTCATGGTTTTGGACCCGTAAATAGTTTATTTTTTTTTAATGCCTGTTATTGAATTGGCATTTCGAATCAATAATAGCGTATATTTTGGCGCGTGGGTTGGTCGGCGCCGAGATGTTGACGCACGGCACTGATTTTGATCGTAAATACATGCTATGTAGAATATAGATTTCGGCATCCAGCGCCCGTCGCCGGCGGGGCGGCGATGCCGTCGAAAGGCTTTATGCAGCCGTCCGATAAATTTCACCTGGCGTCGCTCGACGGCATACGCGCCGCCGCGGCCATGGTGGTCTTTGTCGGGCATGCAGGATGGGGCGGCGTGGTGCCAGGCGGGCTGGGCGTGACGGTGTTTTTCTTCCTCAGCGGCTACTTGATCACGACCTTGCTGCGGCGGGAATATGCCGCCACCGGCGACATCGACTTCAAGTTGTTCTACCTGCGCAGGGCCTACCGGATCTTGCCGCCGATGTATCTGGTGCTGCTGCTGATCCTCGGCCTGGGCTTGCTCGGCGTGGCGCCCCACACGGCCACCTGGCCCGGCGTGCTGGCGCAAAGTTTACAGGTCACCAACTACTATATGATCGTCTCCGGGCTGCCCGGGCTCGTCTACGGCACCGGCGTCTTCTGGTCGCTGGCGGTCGAGGAGCACTTTTATCTGTTGTTTCCGCTGTTGCTGCTGTTCTGCCTGCGCCGCTGGCGCCGCGCGCGGGTGGCCGCCATCCTGCTCGGGCTGGCGTTGGCCGTGCTGCTGTGGCGCTGCGTGCTGGTGTACGGCTTGCACGCACCGGTCGAACGCACCTACCTGGCCAGCGACACGCGCATCGACAGCATCCTGTTCGGTTGCCTGATGGGCTTGTGCTGCAACCCCGCGCTCGACGCCGCCGGCGCGCGCCTGGGCACCGGCGTCAAGGCGGCGGCGCTGGGCGCTGGGGCGTCGCTGTTGATTTTTTGCCTGCTGGTGCGCGACGCCGCCTTCCGCGAAACGCTACGCTACACGCTGCAAGGCCTGGCCTTGCTGCCGATTTTCTGGCTGGCGGTGCGCCATCCGGCGTGGCCGCTGTTCGCGCCGCTGAACTGGCTGCCGGTGGTATGGATGGGTAAGCTGTCCTACACCTTTTACCTGAGCCACTTCTTCTTTCTCAAACTGGGCGCCTCGTGGTTCCGGCACGAGCTGGCGGTCGCGCTGGCCGCGTTCGCTTGCAGCTTGCTGTTCGCGTATCTGGTGTATCTCGTCGTCGAGCGGCCGTGCGCGCGCTTGCGCTCGCGCCTGCATGGCCCGCCGACGGCGCCCGGGACCGGTGCCGTCGGCGGGTGGCGCGGTCGGCCCGGCGCCGCCGACACGCCCTAGTTGTTGGTCAGTACGCCGCGCACCTTGGACGCGGTGTAGACGCCGCTGTCGGCCAGCAAGGTCACCGTGATCTTGCCCAGCGACGAATTCGGCCAGACGAAGGTCGCCGACGAACCGTCGCCGAGGTAACTGCTGTCGAAGTACAGCGCGTTGCCGACCTTCACCTGCAAACGGATCGTGGCGCCGCCGCTGGCCACCGACGTGAAGCGCATCCGGTCGCCGGTTTTGAGCGCGCTCCAGCTGACGTGGCTCGTCCCGGTGCTGTAGTTGATCTGGCTCAGTTTCTTCTCGGTATAGGGGAAGGTCAACGCTTGCTGCCAAGTGTCGAAGGCGCCCGGTCCGACGCCGCCGCCCTGCACCTGCCAGTCGCCGCGCATCGACAGCACGCCCGGTTTTTCGGCCGCGGCGAGCGGCTTGCCGGCGCCGTTCACCCAGGTTTCGGACCACACCACCGGGCGCAGCGCCGCGCGCATGCGCTCCAGGTCGGCCACCACGCCGGTGTCCCAGCCGTTGGGCATGAGCGTGAACTTGGCGCCGTTTTCCACATAGATGCTGTAGGCCGTGTCGTAGGTGCGGTCGACCACGAAGGCGCCGTAGATCTTGAGGGTGTTGGCGATCTTGCGCAGCGCCGGATTGGCGATCGTGGTGTGGTCGAACCAGGCGGGCAGCATGATGCGCGTGCCCAGCGGGATCGCCCCGGTGTTGGAATAGGCCGTGGTGTCGGCCGTCGTGGCCGGATACACATAGGTCGGCTGGCCGATGCCGTTGGCCAGCGACTGGCTCGGCAGCGCCATGGCCAGCACGTGCCGATAGAGTTCGGCGCCGTCGTCGATCTCGTGCTTGCGGATCAAGCCGCCCGAGGCCGGCACGCCCGACGCCCGCGCGCCCTGGCTCCAGTGGACGGCGTCGCCCCAGCCCCTGCCGTCCAGGCGCGACCACGAGTACATGGTGGCGGTCCATTTCCCCCCCGCGTACTTGAGCTGGAAGAACGAATGGACGATGCCGGTTTGGGTGTCGACGATGTCGGCGTGGCCGTCGCTGCCGCTGGCGGCCGTCACCCCGGCCGGCCAATGCGGCAGCACGATGTCGCGGGTTTTGGCCGAGTCCGGATCGGGCACCTTGTGCACGGTCATGGGCTTGTCGCTGGCCGTGGCCTTGAAGACCGTCAGCGAGTAGGCGCCGCCGCCGACGGCCGGAATCCAGCCGGGATTGAAGACGGGCTTGCGCAGCTCGAACGTGCCGAGCTTGGGTTTGAGCGGGCGGGTGTTCCAGGGGGAGTCCACCGAGAACATCCGATTGTAATTGCCCCATCCGGTGGGGGAATCATAGGTGTTTTGGGCCTGGGCCGTGAACGGGAACGACGACATCGCTGCGCCGATGATGCAGGTTGACGCGAGCAGGGCGCGCAGTCGGGTAGGGCTAAATCTCATGTACAGTCCTCGAATTTATATGAAGGCTGTAACTGACCGTGAGCAATTTGTGCTTTTATGAAACTTATTATAGGGCATCAAATTCGGTTTGTGAATTTCTTTTACGCAAAAATTTACAGTGCCTGGCGGCTATGCGGGGTGCTGGGTGGAATTTTCATAGGGAAAAAATGGCGCAGCGCCGCATAAGCGTTGTCGATTCTATATCGAAAAAATTGTTGCGTAAGAACATCGGGGTGGGCGCCGGACGGCGGCCCGGAAGAGGGCGTTGGGGAAGGCGTCGGGAGGGAACGAGGGCAGGGGACGAGGGCAAGGGACGGCCAGGGGAGCCGATGGTCCCCCCGACTGGAATCGAACCAGTATCCCACGCTTAGGAGGCATGTGCACTATCCATTGTGCTACGGGGAGGACGCTACGGGCGAGCGCATTATAGCCCAAGCGGCGCGGCGGCGGGGCGGGCTTTGACGCCGGCGGCGAAGGATTCTGGCACCTGGAGCGCCACTGTCGGTACAATGCACGTTTCTTCCATCCCGACGACGACCGGCCCCCACGCGGCGCGTCGCCAACACACTCTACTCACTATGGCTGTCATCTCTCTTTCTTCGGCGCAACTCGCGTTCGGACACGTCGCGCTGCTCGACCACGCGGAATTTTCTTTGGAGGCCGGCGAGCGCGTCGGCCTGATCGGCCGCAACGGCACCGGCAAGTCGTCGCTGCTGAAGGTGATCTCGGGCCGCTTCAAGCTCGACGACGGCTTGCTGGTGATGCAACAAAACATCCAGATCGCCTATGTCGAGCAGGAGCCGGCGTTCGATCCGGAGATGACGGTGCACGACGCCGTGGCCGCCGGCATGGGCGAGTTGCCGGCGCTGCTCAAGGAATACGACGCGCTGACCGGCCAGTTCGGCCAGGGCAACGACGACGCCGTCATGGAGCGCATGCACGACATCCAGGTCAAGCTCGACGCCGGCGACGCCTGGAACCTGTCGAACAAGGTCGAAACCGTGCTCGACAAGCTGAACCTGACCGGCGACATGCTGATGAAGACGCTCTCGGGCGGGATGCAGAAGCGCGTGGCGCTGGCGCGCGCGCTGGTGTCGGCGCCGGACGTGCTGCTGCTCGACGAACCGACCAACCACCTCGATTTCAGCTCCATCCTGTGGCTCGAGGGCCTGCTGCGCGACTTCAAGGGCAGCGTGCTGTTCATCACCCACGACCGCTCCTTCCTCGACAACGTCGCCACCCGCATCATCGAACTCGACCGTGGTCGCCTGCTGTCCTACCCGGGCAACTTCACCACCTACCAAACCCGCAAGGCCGAGCAGCTGGAGAACGAGGAGGTGGAAAACGCCAAGTTCGACAAGTTCCTGGCACAGGAGGAGGTGTGGATACGCAAGGGCGTCAAGGCGCGCCGCGTGCGCGACGAGGGCCGCGTGCGCCGCCTCGAGGCGCTGCGCCTGCAGCGCTCGGCGCGCCGCGAGCAGCAGGGCCAGGTCAAGCTGGAGGTCGGATCGAGCGAACGCTCGGGCAAGATCGTCGCCGAGCTGGAAAACGTCAGCAAGCGCTTCGGCGACCGCGTTATCGTCGACAACTTCACCGGCACCATCCTGCGCGGCGACAAGGTCGGCCTGATCGGCGCCAACGGCGCCGGCAAGACCACCATGCTCAAGATGATCCTGGGCGAATTGTCCCCGGACAACGGCACGGCGCGCCTGGGCACCAAGCTGCAGGTGGCGTACTTCGACCAGATGCGCACCCAGCTCAACGAGGAGGCCAGCCTGATCGAAACCATCTCGCCGGGCAGCGACTGGGTCGAGGTCAACGGCCAGCGCAAGCATTCAATGAGCTACCTGAACGACTTCCTGTTCTCGCCGGAGCGCTCGCGTTCGCCGGTCAAGTCGCTTTCCGGTGGCGAGCGCAACCGCCTGCTGCTGGCGCGCCTGTTCGCCAAGCCGGCCAACTGCCTGGTGCTGGACGAACCGACCAACGACTTGGACATCGACACGCTGGAGTTGCTGGAAGAGTTGCTCGAGGAATACACCGGCACCGTGTTCCTGGTCAGCCACGACCGCACCTTCCTCGACAACGTCGTCACCCAGGTCATCGTCGCCGAGGGGCAGGGCCAGTGGCGCGAGTTCGTCGGCGGCTACAGCGACTGGGAGCGGGTGCGCGACACGGTCGCGGCCGCGCCCAAGGCCAAGCCGGCGGCCGCCGTGAAGGCGGCCGAGCCGGTCTCGACCATGTCCGCGCCCCCCGTCAAGGCCAAAAAGCTCAGCTTCAAGGAGCAGCGCGAGCTCGACGAGCTGCCCAAGCTGATCGCCGCGCTTGAGGACGAGCAGAGCGCGCTGGCGCTGCAGCTGTCGGACCCGGATTTCTACAAGAAAAACGCGGCCGAGGCCAAGCGGGTCAACGCCCGCGTCGAGCAGATCGAGGCCGAACTGCTGGCGGCGCTGGAAAAGTGGGAAGAGATCGAGGCGCGCCAGCGATAAGGCCCGCGGGAGTGAAAAAATGTTGCGGTGCGGTATAGACACCCGGGGTTGCTTCAAATATAATTTTACGGCGTCGGCTTGCCGCCGCCGCTGTCGAAAATGTAATGTGTGGAAGTCTTGTTGTCACGGTGATATGATTCGGGGTCGCCGTCACGGCCGGGCTTCCGGCGTGCCGGACGAGGCTGCTTTACAGGGTAACCCACGGTACGCCGCCCAGGCGTACACTCTCTAGGACTAAGAGCAAAAATGTTGAGATCGCATACAAGAACATCCTGGTTGTTTTCCCTGTCGACGCGGACGGCACTGTGGGCGTAAGGCGCGTACCCGGCGCCGGGAAACTCATCGCGTTGCCCCTGATTATCAGCGGCCTGTTCGCCCCTTCGGCGCGCGCCCAGATCAGCGACACCATCCAACCCTATGTGTCGGCGGGCTACTCCTACGACGACAATTTGCTGCGCGCCGACAATACGCGCGATAAAGACGCGGCCGGCTCCGACACCTACACCACCCTGGTGGCCGGCTTCCGGGCGGAGCGCCCGATCGGGCGCCAGGTGGTGACCGCGTCGGCCAGCGCGAGCAAGGTCTCGTTCGACAAGAACAGCGCGCTCGACTACACCGGCAAGGACGCCGCCGCCGAATGGCTGTGGCGCCTGGGCAATCAGTTCAGCGGCCACGTGGGCGCCAAGTACAGCGAGTCGCTGGCCTCTTTCGCCGACTTCAACAACAGCAGCAGCCAGCGCAACCTGCGCACCGACAACCGCCGCTACGTCGACGGCAACTGGCTGTTCCACCCGTCGTGGCAGGTCCACGCGGGCTACACCAGCGAACGCTTCGGCTTCGACACGCCCGCGCAAGCGTATAACAACCGCACCGAGAAGGCCGCCGAGGCCGGCTTCGACTACATCGCCAGCAGCGGCAGCACCTTCGGCCTGGTGGCGCGCCAGCTCAAGGGCGACTACGACAACCTGGGCACCAACCCGGTCACCGGCGCCGTCATCGACAACGGCTACAAGCAGGACGAGATCAAGGTCAACGTCACCTGGCTCGCCAGCGGCGTGACCCAGGTCATCTTCCTGGGCGGCTGGGTCAAGCGGCGCCACGACACCGAGTCCGTGCGCGACGACAGCGGCGTCAACGGCCGCCTGATCGTCAACTGGGCGGTGCTGGCGCAAACCCAGTTCAACGCCATGCTGTGGCGCGAGTTCGGCGCCGCCGAGGGCACGGTCGTCAACAGCGCGCTGAGCACCGGCCAGAGCGTCGGCTTCAAGTGGACGCCGACGTCCAAGCTCAGTTTCAACGGCCAGCTGAAAAACGAGAAACGCGATTTCGAGCCGCTCAGCGGGGTGACCAACTTGACCGGCCTGAGCGACGAGTCGCGCACCGCCTCGGTCGGCGGGACCTACCAGGTGGCGCGCCAGGTGGCGCTGAGCCTGAACGGCTTCGCCACCCGCCGCGACGGCAGCGCGGCGGCGCGCACGTCGAGCTTCCGCGCCAAAGGCATCTCTTTCAACGCCAGCGTAGAGTTCTAAGGTCATGACGGTCAACGAAAGTCCCCTGATTACCTTTTTCGAACGTGTGGTCGATCCCCTGATTATCATGGGGATGTTGTATCTGTGCACGGTCGCGCTGGGCGCCAGCTTCACCGGCTATTCGCTGGTGCTGACCATCATCGCCTTCTTCGTCGCCTCGTCGGTGTATAAATACATCGACCCCTACCGCAGCTGGCACACCGGCGGGCGCTGGGCCGCGGCGCGCGACCTGGTGCTGGGCTGGCTGTTGACGGTGGTGCTGCTGACCCTGATCGGCTACGCCAGCGGCATGGTGCCGCACTACGACCGCACCGTGGTGCTGGTGTGGATGGTGGCCACGCCGGTGGCCATGCTGCTGGCCCACCTGGCGGCGCACCGGCTGGGCGCCGACCCGCGCCGCGGGCAGTTGAGCTCGGTGGTGATCGTCGGCGCCAACGACGTCAGCGTCAAGTTCGCCGCCACCATCGGCCGCCTGCCCAACCTGCTCATGAACGTGCACGGCTACTTCGACGACCGCGGCCCGGAGCGCCGGGTCGAGGGCGTGGCCCACCCGATGCTGGGCAAGATGTCCGACATCGCCGCCTATGTGCGCCAGCACCAGATCAAGATGATCTTCATCAGCCAGCCGATCTCGGCCCAGCCGCGCATCCGCCAGCTGCTCGACGAGCTCGAGGACACCACCGCCTCGGTCTACTTCCTGCCCGACATCTATGTGTTCGACCTGATGCAGGCGCGCTTCGGCAGCGTCGGCGGCATGCCGGTGATCGGCATCCGCGAGTCGCCGTTCACCGGCGTCAACAGCATCATCAAGCGCTGCAGCGACATCGTGCTGGCGCTGGCGATCCAGATCATGCTGATCCCGGTGATGCTGGTGATCGCCGTGGCCGTCAAGCTGTCCTCGCCCGGACCGGTGATCTTCCCGCAGCGCCGCTACGGCCTCAACGGCGAGGAGATCATCGTCTACAAGTTCCGCTCGATGACCGTGACCGAGAACGGCGACAAGGTGGTGCAGGCCAAGAAGGGCGACAGCCGCATCACCCGGGTGGGCGGCTTCCTGCGCCGCAGCTCGCTCGACGAGCTGCCGCAGTTCTTCAACGTGCTGCAGGGGCGCATGAGCATCGTCGGGCCGCGTCCGCACGCGGTCGCGCACAACGAGCAGTACCGCAAGCTGATCAAGGGCTATATGTTGCGCCACAAGGTCAAGCCGGGCATCACCGGCTGGGCCCAGGTCAACGGCCTGCGCGGCGAGACCGAGACGCTCGACAAGATGGAGGCGCGCATCGAGTACGATCTGGACTACCTGCGCAACTGGTCGCTGTGGCTCGATCTGTGGATTATCGTACGCACCGTGCTGGTGGTGGCCAAGCGCGAAAACGCGCATTGACCGGGCCGGAACGGGAAGGGTGTCGAATTGAAATGCTGCATTGCGATATTTGTGCCACAATCCGGGTTGGAGGTTGCATTTAATGCATAGCCTTTATAATATTGACAATCGTTTGAGGGGAACGCATACTTTGCCCCCCACGCCGGTCGCCGCCGTCGACCGCCGCCACAAGTGACTGAGGAAGACTATCTTGAACCATACACAATTTGACGGCGTCGCGCGACGCCACGGTCTGCGCCGCGTTGGCGGCGGCGCGCTGGCGCTGCTGCTGGTGGCCGGCTTGGCCGCCTGCGGCAAAAGCGACACCAAATCCGGCCAGGCGCTGGTCAAGGTCGGCAGCGAGGAGATCACCGCGCTGCAGCTGAACGAGGAACTGGCGCGCTCGGGCGTGCCGGGCGCCCAGCAACAGCAGGCCCGTCCGCAGATCCTGGCGTCGCTGGTCGACCGCCAGCTGCTGATCAACGAGGCCATGAAGGACAAGACCGACCGCGATCCCAAGGTGGTGCAGGCGATCGAGCGCGCCAAGTCGCTGATCCTGGCCCAGGCCTACCTGCAGAAGAAGGTCGGCACGCCGGCCAAGCCGACCAAGGAAGAGGTCAAGGACTACTTCGACAAGCACCCGGCGCTGTTCTCCCAGCGTAAGACGATCGACATGCGCCAGCTGGTGCTGCCGACGGCCGACCTGACCGACGCCCTCAAAAAGGACATCGACGCCGCCAAGTCGCTCGAGGACGTGTCCGCCTTGCTCGACCGCAACAACGTCAAGTACGCCCGCAACCAGATTTCGCGCAGCTATGCCGACCTGGCGCCGGCGCTGGGCGACAAGCTGCTGTCGCTGCCGAAGGGCCAGCTGTTCATCATCCGCGAGGGCGAGCGCAGCACCGTGGTCACCATCACCGACGTGCGCGACACGCCGGTCGAACTGGCCGCGTCGACGCCGCAGATCGAGCAGTACCTGATGAACACCCGCGGCAAGGAGGCCGCCGCGGCCGAACTGGCGCGCCTGCGCGCGGCCACCAAGATCGAGTACGTCAACAAGGCCGACCAGCCGGCAGCGCCGGGCACGCCGGGCGCCGCGCCGGCCGCGCCGGCAGCCGCCGCCCCGGCCGGGCAGGAAGACGCCCACGCCCGCGGCGTGGCCGGACTGAAATAACGCGGCGGCCCCCCGGGGGCCGCCCATCCACACCGCACCACACGGAGAACATATTATGAAACGAATCGTATTTTGGATGATGGCGTCGCTGCTGGCGCTGACCCTGGGCACGGCCGGCGCGGCCGAGCTGCTGCTCGGCACCGGCGACGTGGTCAAGATCTCGGTCTACAACAACCCCGACCTGACCACCGAGACGCGCGTGAGCTCGTCGGGCTTCATCACCTTCCCGCTGGTGGGCCAGGTGGCGGTGGCCGGCCTGCCGACGGCGGCGGCCGAAAAGAAGCTCGCCCAGCTGCTGGTGTCGGGCGGCTTCGTCAAGAACCCGCAGGTGAACATGATCGTCACCTTGCTGCAAAGCCAGCAGGTGTCCGTGCTGGGCCAGGTGGGCCGCCCGGGCCGCTATCCGCTGGACGGCAGCCGTAGCGTGCTCGACGTGCTGGCGCTGGCCGGCGGCGTCAGCGTCGACGGCGGCGACACCGTCACCGTGCTGCGCACCCGCAACGGCACCACCACCAAGGATGTCATCGACGTCGCCGAGCTGGTGCGCACGAGCAACATGAAGACGGACCTCGAACTGAGCGGCAACGACGTCGTCTACGTCGAGCGCGCCCCGCGCTTCTACATCTACGGCGAGGTGCAGCGTCCGGGCATGCTGCGCATCGAACGCTCGATGACGGTGCTGCAGGCGCTCGCCGCCGGCGGCGGCCTGACCCCGCGCGGCACCGAGCGCGGCCTGCGCATCAAGCGCCGCGACGCCGAAGGCAAGCTGCAGATCCTCGAAGCCAAGTACGACGACCTGGTGCAGAACGACGACGTGCTGTACGTGCGCGAGAGCCTGTTCTGATAGCGCCGGCCGCGAGGCCGGCCTCCGGCGCGTTTGCGATCGATCGACCATTTTGAGAAGACAACCATGAATTTCACCCATTTGCTCCTGGCGCTGCGCGCCCGCTACAAGATCGTACTGATGATCCTGGCGGTGACGGTCGCCGCCACCGTCGTCATCAGCCTGATGCTGCCCAAGGTCTACAAGGCCAGCACCGCGCTGGTGCTCAACACCAAGGGCGTCGATCCGGTCACCGGCATGAGCCTGCCCGTGCAGATGATGGCCGGCTACGTCATCACCCAGGCCGACATCATCCGCAGCAAGAGCGTCGCGCTCAAGGTGGTCGACAACCTGCGCCTGGCCGAGAGTCCTGCCGTGCAGCAGCAGTTCGCCGACGCCACCAAGGGCAGCACCGACATCACCATCAAGGAATGGCTGGCCAACCTGCTGCTGGCCAAGGTCGAGATCGAGCCGTCGCGCGACTCGAGCGTGCTGACGATTAACTTCCAGGGCGCCGATCCGAAGTTCGTCGCCGCCGTCGCCAACGCCTTCGCCGACGCCTATATGCAGTTCAGCGTGCAACTGAAGACCGACCCGGCGCAGCAGGCCTCCGGCTTCATCAACACCCAGATCAAGCTGCTGCGCGAGCAGTACGAGGTGGCCCAGAGCCGCCTGTCGAAGTACCAGAAGGACAACAACATCTACAACGCCGACACCCGCGTCGACGTCGAGATGGCGCGCCTGAACGAACTGTCGAGCCAACTGGTGCAGGCCCAGAACCAGTCGATGGAGGCGCAGTCGCGTTCGCGCCAGGCCGCCGGCGGCGCCGAGGGCTCGCCCGACGTGCTGAACAACAGCCTGATCCAGGGTCTGAAGTCGAGCCTGGCGCTGGCCGAGGCCAAGCTGGCCGACACCGCCCAGCGCCTCGCGCCCAACCACCCGCAGTACATGTCGGCCAAGTCCGAGGTCGACAAACTGCGCTCGAGCCTGAACGACCAGATCCGCATCGCCTCGAGCGGCGTGGCCGGCACCAGCACCATCTACAAGCAGCGCGAGGCCGAACTGCGCGCCGCGCTGACCGCGCAGAAGGCGCGCGTGCTGGAGATGAACGGCGCGCGCGACGAGTTCGTCGTGCTCAGCAACGAGGCCGACAACGCCCGCCGCTCGTACGAGTCGGCCATGCAGCGCTACAACGCCACCAACCTCGAGGGCCAGTCCAAGCAGTCCGACATCGCCGTGCTGTCGACCGCCAACACGCCGACCGCGCCGGCCTCGCCGCGCCTGCTGCTCAACATCGCCCTGTCGCTGGTGATCGGCACCATCCTCGGCGGCGGCGCCGTGCTGCTGCTCGAGCTGCTCGACCAGCGGGTGCGCTCGGCGTCCCACATGGCCGACGCCTTCGGCCTGCCGGTGCTGGGCGTGATCGCCACGCCGCGCGCGCCCAAGCGCGTGCTGCGCAACCGTCCGGCCGCGCCGATGGCGCAGCTGCAGCAATGACCCGACCCGCCACCGGGCACACCGACTTACACGGAGCATCCACATGAATTCGAATACCGTCCCATCCTACCCGGCGCCGGAGTTGCGCGAGAAGCCGCCGACGGCGTCCGTGCCGGACCGCTCGATCGGCGCCATCCTGATCAAACAGGGGCGCCTGTCGGTAGCCGACGCCGAGAAGGTGATGCGCCACCAGGTCGAGCACAACGTGCGCTTCGGCGACGCCGCGCTGGCCTTGGGCGTGCTCAGCACGGCCGACATCGAGTTCGCGCTGTCGCGCCAGTACGACTACCCCTACCTGCTGCGCGGCGAGAGCGCCATCAGCGAGACGGTGGTGGCCGCCTATGAGCCGTTCACCGCCCGCGTCGAATCGCTGCGGGCGCTGCGCAACCAGCTGATGTGGCGCTGGTTCGAGACCGGCGACGAGCGCCGCGCGCTGGCCATCACCGGCGCCGAGCGCGGCGACGGCCGCAGCTTCCTGGCCGCCAACCTGGCGGTGGTGTTCTCGCAGCAGGGCCAACGCACCCTGCTGATCGACGCCGACATGCGCCACCCGAGCCAGCACGCGCTGTTCGGCCTGGAGAACCGGGTCGGCCTGTCGTCGGTGCTGTCGGACCGCAACGGCGTCGAGGCGGTGCAACGGGTGCCGGCGCTGCTGGACCTGTCGGTGCTGACGGCCGGCGCGCCGCCGCCGAACCCGTCCGAGCTGCTGGGCCGTCCGGCGCTGGGCAAGCTGCTGCGCGAACTGGCGCCGCAGTTCGACGTGATCCTGATCGACACCCCGGCCGGCAGCGAATGCTCGGACGCGCAGATGGTGGCGGGCCGCGCCGGCGCCGCGCTGGTGGTGACGCGCCAGGACGCGTCCCACGTCAACCACGTGCACGACCTGATCGGCGCGCTGGGCGAGGCGCGCGTGCACGTCGTCGGCACCGTGCTCAATAATTTCTAAGTTTTAATTTCTAACCGCAACCCCTAGACCGCGATGGACACCATGCTCAGCCAACCTGTCAGCTCGCCGCGCGCGGCGCTGGCGCCGTCGATCCTCCTGCTGGTCGGGCTGGGCGTGATCTACCTGCCGACGTTCTGGGATTTGTTCCACGGCGCCTGGAGCTCGGACCGCAACGCCCACGGCCCGATCGTCATGACCGTCGCCTTCGGCTTCCTGTATTTCCGCATGCGCCAGCTGCTGTCGCAGGAGCGCTTCGAGCGCCGTCCGGCGCCGCTGGCCGGCGCCGCCGCGTTCGCGCTGGGCCTGGTGTCGTACGTGCTGGGCCGCTCGCAGGGCGTGCTGTTGCTCGAGGTCGGTTCGCTGATCCCCGTGCTCAGCGGCGTGCTGATCGCCTTCTACGGCGTGCGCACCTGGTCGCGCATGTGGTTCGCCTTCTTCTTCATGCTGTTCATGATCCCGCTGCCGGCCTCGATCGTCGACGTGCTGACGTTGCCGATGAAGATAGGCGTGTCGGCGGCCACCGAACACCTGCTGTACTGGTTCGGCTACCCGATCGCGCGCAGCGGCGTGATCCTCACCATCGGCCAGTACCAGCTGCTGGTGGCCGACGCCTGCGCCGGCCTGAACTCGCTGTTCACGCTCGAGGCGCTGGGCCTGCTGTACATGAACCTGGTGCGCCACCCGTCGGTGGTGCGCAACGTCGTGCTGGCGATCCTGATCGTGCCGATCTCGTTCGCCGCCAACACCTTGCGCATCATGTTCCTGTCCCTGATCACCTACCACCTCGGCGACGCCGCCGGCCAGGGTTTCCTGCACGGCTTCTCCGGCCTGGTGCTGTTCCTGTCGGCGCTGCTGTTGATCATCGGCGTCGACAGCGCGCTGAGCTGGCTGGTGCGCAACCGCACCAAGCGCGACGACGACGAGCAGGCCGGCCTGCAACTGCCGGCCGTGGCCGCCGGCGCCTGGAGCAAGCTGACCCACGTGGCGCTGCGGCCGGCGCTGGCGATGCTGGTGGCCATGGTCGGCACGGTCGCCCTGGCGCACGCGCTCACGCCGACCCTGGAGTCGGTGGCCGGCGGCACCACCTTGGCGACCAGCGTGCCGACCCGCTTCGGCGACTGGACCGAGGTGCCCAACGCCAGCGCCCAGGCCGAACTGTCGACCGCCGAGGACGGCGGCCGCAACCAGGAGCAGCCGTACGACGACGTGCTGATGCGCACCTATGTCAACCGCGACGGCGTGCAGGTGATGCTGGCCCTGGCCTACGCCCGGGAACAGCGCCAGGACGTCAAGCTGCACCTGCCCGAGATCTGCTATCCGGCCCAGGGCTACAAGGTCCTCTCGCTTAATCAGACCCAGCTGTCGGTGACGCCGGCCGGCACCTTGCCGGGCAAGCACATGGTCGCCTCCAGCCAGAACCGGCTCGAGGCGGTCACCTACTGGACCCGCATCAGCGACGCCTACCCGCAGGGCGGCTTCGACATGCGCATGAAAATCTTCCGCGACGGCCTGGCCGGCAAGGTCGCCGACGGCATCCTGGTGCGCGCCTCGACCCTGGTGCGCGACCAGAGCGAGACGAAGGCCGCGTACGCCGTGCAGCAGGACTTCCTGCGCCAGCTGGTGGCGGCCAACGACAAGCGCGGCCACGCGCTGGTGGCCGCCGCGCCACGGGCCGCGCCATGATGGCGGCCAACGCCCCCGTGTCAGGCCTGTCGCGCGCCTTCGGCAAGACCCTGATGACCACCATGGGCATGACCGTGGTCGGTTTCATCTCGTCGGTGATCAACGCCCGCCTGCTCGGTCCCGAGGGGCGCGGGCTGCTGTCGGCGGCGCTGTTGATCTGCACCCTGGCCGCCACCGTGGCCCAGTGCGGCATGGGCAGCAGCTATGTCTACCACTTCGGCGCGGCGCGGCGTTTTCCCTACCTGCGCCTGTTCATTTTTTCGTTGCTGGGCGTCAGCGCGCTGGCGGTCGGGCTGTCGGCGGCCGGCCTGCAGCTGAGCCACGCGGCCGAGCTGCACCAGGTCTGGTGGCTGATCCTGTCCTTCGCCGCCTTCATGGCCACCCAGACCTATCTGTTCTCGCTGACCCAGTTGCATTCGAACTTGCATTTCTTCAACGTGCTGCGCTTCGCCCAGGTGTTCGGCAACCTGGTGCTGATGCTGCCGCTGCTGCTGTGGTTCAAGGTCGTCACGTTCGAACAAATCCTGGTGATGCAGTTGCTGGTGCTCGTGGCCATCACCGGCGCCGGCCTGTGGTGGGCCCGCCAGCACCGCATCTGGCAGCTCAAGGACGAGGTGCGCGAACCGGTGCGCCCGTGGTTCGTGCTGCGCTACGGCCTGCACCAGCAGGGCATCGGCTTGCTGGGCATCTTCCTGCTCAATTTCGACAAGCTGTTCCTGCTCAACCGCGGCACCATCAAGGAATACGGCTATTACGCGCTGGCCTTCACCACCTCGCGCCTGATCGGCGCGGTGCAGGAATCGATTTCGGTGGCGCTGTTCTCGCGCTTCGCCGGGCGCGACGAGCAGCAGCTGAGCCAGGCCGTGCGCAACGCCTTCCGCGTCACGTTCCTGCCGCTCATGGCGATCGCCGCCGTCGGCGCGGCGCTGGCGCCGTGGGCGCTGACCCTGGTGTACGGCAAGGCCTTCGCCGACATGACGGTGCCGTTCGCCATCTTGCTGTTCGAATGCGTCATCGGCGGCGCCAGCTGGACCCTGGCGCAGCGTTTCAACGCCGCCGGCCAGCCCGGCCTGGTGCTGGCGCGCCAGTTCATCTCGATCGTGCCGGTGCTCATCGCCATCCCGTTCCTGCCGCACGAGAACACCTATGTCTACCTGGCGTTGCTGATGCTGTGCGGCGCCTGCCTGCGCCTGGTGATGACGATCGTGCTCAGCGTCACCAAGCTCAAGGAGCCGATGCCCGATTTCCTGCCGACCAAGGAAGATCTCCAACTGGTGCGCAAGCTGGTCACGCGCGCTAAATAATTAATCGCAAGCATTCGGAGTTAATCATGAAAGACCACCGTTCGATGATGTTGGATTTGCAGAAAACCCACGACGTCATTTACGACCTGCTCAAAGGCAAAGAGTTTCACTATATCGACATCCCGATGCACGACAACATCGGCGATCTGTTGATCATGCAGGGCACGCTGGCCTTTTTCAAGAAAAAAAACCTGACGCCGAAAACCACCTCGACCGCCTCGGGCTTCCAGCCGGAGTGGGTCAAGCCGGGCGACATCCTGGTGTTCCACGGCGGCGGCAACTTCGGCGACCTGTACGCCAACATCAACGACCTGCGCGAGGAGATCATCACGCGCTTCCCGAACAACCGCATCGTGATGTTGCCGCAAACGATATTTTTCTCGACCGATGAAAAGCGCGACCGCTCGGCGGCCGTGTTCCGCCGCCACAACGACGTCCACATTTTCATCCGCGACAAGGTCTCGCAGGGCATCGCCCGCCAGTTCTCCGACCACGTCTACCTGGTGCCGGACATGGCGCACCAGCTGTATCCGATCGCCAGCACCGGCAACGGCCGCGGCGTGCTGCGCATCGAGCGCGTCGACGTCGAAAAGCCGGCCGTGCCGGAGTCGCTCAAGGACTTGACGTTCGACACCCGCACCGACTGGGTCGAGGTGGTCGGCGGCGAAAAGCGCCTGATCGACTTCGCCTGGCGCCTCGAGGGCCGCTTCAAGGCGCGCCGCTGGGAAACGGCCAGCAAGCTGCTGGGGCCGTGGTTCTGGGTGCCGGTGGCGCAGCGCTTCTCGTCGAAGGCGGTGGCGCTGTTCTCGCGCCACGACCACATCGTCACCGACCGCCTGCACGGCCACATCCTGTCGTGCCTGATGGACAAGAAGAACACCGTGATCGACAACAGCTACGGCAAGAACTCGACCTACATCAACGAGTGGACCGGCGGTAGCGACCTGGTGCGGCTGGTCAAGGTGTAGGCGTGCGACTCGCGTATCTGATCCTGGCGCACAACAACCCGGCCCATCTGGGCCGGCTGATCGCGCGCCTGTCGGCGCCGGGCGCCTCGTTCCACGTGCACATCGACGCCAAGGCCGACATCGCGCCGTTCGCCGCGCTGGCCTCGCCGTCGGTGACGTTCACCGACAAACGGATCAGCTGCGGCTGGGGCGACGTGTCGCTGGTGACGGCGACCCTGGAACTGATGCGCGCGGCCGCCGCGGCGCGCCCGGACGCCGAGTACTTCGTGCTGCTGAGCGGGGCCTGCTATCCGTTGCAGCCGGTGTCCTATATCGAGGACTTCCTCGAGCGCCACCGCGGCACCGAGTTCATCGAGGCGTACGCGCTGCCCAACCTGCAATACGGCAAGACGCTGGAACGCATCACGCACTACTGGATCCGCAAGGGCAAGCCGCTGGCGCGCTTGCGCTGGCCGTTGCAGCACTGGATGAACCGAAACTTGCCGCTGCGCGACTACAAAAAAGTGCTGAACGGCGGCGAGGCCGTGACCGGCTCGCAGTGGTGGGCCCTGAGCGCGGAGGCGGTGCGCTACGTGCTCGACTACCACGCCCGCCATCCGGCGCTGTACCGCTTTTGCCGCTTCGTCGATTGCTCCGACGAGTTCTTCTTCCAGGTGGTGCTGTGGAATTCGCGCTTCCGCGAGCGCATCAGCCACAGCCTGACCTACACCCATTGGGTGCCGGGGCCGGGCAAGCAGAGCCCGGAGACCATCGACGCCAGCTATCTGCCGCAGTTCGAGGGGCCGGTGATCCGCGACGCGGAGCAAAACAACTGCCCCAACGACAAACGCGAAGTGCTGTTCGCGCGCAAGTTCGGCGAGGCCTCGGGCCCGGTGCTGGACCGGATCGACGCGCTGGCGGCGCGCCGCGCGACCGCGCCGCGGACCGAACACGAATTAACTAATCAGGGGTAAAACTGTGGCCAAGATTGATATTTTGCTGCCGGTGAAAAACGGCAAGGACTTCCTGGCGGAGTCCATCGACAGCGTGCTGGCGCAAACGGTGCGGGACTGGCGCCTGCTGGTGCTCGACCACGGTTCGACCGACGGCAGCCGCGAAATGGCCGAGGCCTACCACGCGCGCGACCCGCGCGTCGAGGTGCACAGCTTCCCCGAGGCGCACGGCCTGTCGGGCCTGCTCAATTGCGGGCTGGCCATCGCCGACTGCGAATTCGTCATGCGCCACGACGCCGACGACATCTGCTACCCCGACCGCCTGGAAGTGGCGCTGGCGGCCTTCGCCGCCATGCCCGACGTGGTGGCCATTGGCGGCCAGGCCGACGTCATCGACGGCGCCGGCGCCCCGATCGGCGAGATGAGCATGCCGATCGGCAGCGCCCGCGTGGCCGCCGCCAGCCTGTTCCGCAATCCGATCGCGCACCCGACGTCGATGCTGCGCTTCGACGCGGTGCGCGCCATGGGCATCCGCTACGGCGTCGACTTCCTCGGCGTGCTGCCCGAGGCGCAGCGCATCGAGGTGCCGGCGCTGGCCGAGGATTATTTCCTGTTCGGCCAGCTGGCCATCCTCGGCAAGTGCGCCAACGTGCCGCAAAAGCTGATCAAATACCGCTGGCACGGCAACAACGTCAGCGCCACCCGCTTCATGGACCAGATGGCGGTGTCGATCGACATCTCGCGCTCGCTGGTGCGCTCGTTCTGCGCCATCCACCAGTTGCCGTGGTTCGATCCGGCGCCGTTCTGCAACCACGGCGGCATCCTGCTCGACGTCGACGGCAAGGGCAACTTCGACGCCGAATACGCGCGCATGGCCGATATCGTCACGCGCGGACTGGGCGATTCGGCCGAGCTGCGCCGTGAACTGTTGTACCGCAAGGCCATCGCCACCCGTGGCGAGGCCAGCCTGCTGTGGCGCTTCCATCGCTTCCGCGCCGCCAACACGCCGGAGACGGGCGAATGGAACGCCGTGCGCGCCTGGCTGATCCGCCGCTTCCCCGGCAAGCGCAAGATGCGCGTGGCGGCGCAACCGGCCTGACCAGCGCATCGGCGCTCCGGCGGCGCCCGCGATCGCGGCCGGCGCCGCCCCTTCTCTAAATAGGTACACTATGGCAGTCTTGCACAAATGGCCCGCTTTGAGCTCGTTCAAAGCGCCCGACATCCTCAAAAACCCGTTCCGTCCGGTCTATCTGCTGGGCTTTGCGCTGTTGTGCGTGGCAGGGCTGCTGGGCGCGGCCACCCCGATCCTGGTCGACCTCATGGGCGGCAGCCTGGGCAAGCTGATGGCGTTGCCGGCGGCCATACTGTTAGGCTTGTTCATCATCTACGACCGCAAGCTCACCTTGCTGATGATCATCCTGTTCCGCGCCAGCGGCGACAACGTGCTCGAGCTGACCCGCTTCTCGGTCGGCGGCTACGCGATCGGCGTCGGCGGCGTCATCAACGCGACGGTGATCCTGCTGGCCATGCTGCTGGTGTTCGAGAAGCCGACCCTGGTGCCGCGCCGCGGCTACATGGCCTGGGTGCCGTTCCTGCTGGTGACCATGTTCGGCTTGTTCACCGCGCCGGAGAAGGGCGAGGCCGCGCGCCTGTTCCTGTCCGAGCTGTCGTACTTCGCCGTCTTCGTCGGCGGCTACTATTGCGTGCGCACCCCGCAGGACTTCCGTTTCTGCATGAAATTGATGCTGTGGTCGTCGCTGATTCCCGTGCTCTACAGCTTGTTCGTGCTGGCCTCGATGGGCCTGCGCGTGGGCGGCGAGTTCCGCCTGCGCGGCACCTTCAACCATCCCAACGTGATGGCGTTCTACGTGACGGTGATCGTCGCCGTCGCGTTCTACCTGTTCAAGACGCTGCCGGCCAAGACGCGCACGCGGGTGCGCGTGGGCATGGTGGTCTACATGTTCGTGCTGCTGGCCCTGCTGATGCTGACCAAGACGCGCAGCGCCTGGACCGCCACCGCGCTCGCCTTCGGCCTGTACGCGCTCATCTTCGAGCGCCGCTACCTGCTCTACATGGGCGGGCTGGGCGCGCTGGCGTTGCTGGTCCCGGGCGTGGGCGACCGCCTCGCCGACCTGGGGCAGGGCAACCAGGTGACCCTTTACTCCAACCTGAACTCGTTCGCGTGGCGCGTCTACCTGTGGGAATCGGCGATCGCCTGGATGACGCCGCTCAGCTTCATCATCGGCAACGGCCTGCAATCGTTCATGAAGTACTCGATCGTGTTCTTCCCGCTGGCCGGCAAGATCAACTGGGGCGCGCACAGCGTGTACGTGCAGCTGCTGTTCGAGCTGGGGGTGATCGGCCTGCTGGCGTTCGCCTGGATGTGCTATTCGCTGCTCCATCAGCTCGCGCAGGTGCGCAAGGTCGACAAGCTGGCCAGCTACACCCTGGTGGTCGTGCTGATCAACCTGATGGTGTGCGCGTTCAGCGACAATATGTTCTATTACCTGTCGTACAACTGGTACCTGTGGTTCGCCATCGGCGCCGGCTGCGCGCTGTACCGCATCGCGCCGGCCGCCGCGCCGGCCACCGGCGCGGCCACCCACCACGGCGCCGCGCCGCTGCGGCCGTTGTACTGAGTGGCCATCATGTCCGCTTCCCCGACCCCGCCGGCGGCCGCGCCGCCGGCGCATCCGCCCCACCTGGCCGTGCTCGACGGCTGGCGCGGCATCAGCATCCTGCTGGTGCTGGCGGCCCACCTGCTGCCGCTGGGCCCGCACCACTATATGTTCAACTACAGCGTCGGCATCCTCGGCATGGTGGTGTTCTTCAACCTGTCGGGCTTCCTGATCACCTCGTTCCTGCTCAAGGACCAGAACGTGGCCGGCTTCCTGGTCAAGCGCTTTTGCCGGGTGCTGCCGCTGGCCTGGGTGTACATGCTGGTCGCGCTGCTGGCGACCGGCGCGCCGCTGGCCGTCTGGCTCGGCCACTTCCTGTTCTACGCCAACATGCCGCCGGGCGACGGCCGCTTCAACCTGCTGCTGCCGATGACCGAGCACCTGTGGAGCCTGTGCATGGAGATGCAGTTCTATGTCGGCGTGGCGCTGCTGGTGTGGCTGCTGCGCGCGCGCGGCCTGCTGCTGTTGCCGCTGCTGGCGTTGGGCTTCACGGCGCTGCGCGTGTGGGAAATCGTCATGGCCTCGTCGGTCAGCTACTACCGCATCGATGAAATCCTGGCCGGCTGCATCCTGGCGCTGGCCTACCACGGCAAGCTGGGCGCGAACGCCCGCCGCTGGATGGCGCGCGTGCCGCAACTGCCGCTGCTGGTGTTGCTGACCTGGTCGTGCATGCCGCAAGGCCAGTGGCTCAACTACCTGCGCCCCTACCTGGCCGCGCTGCTGGTCGGCGCCACGCTGGTGCGCCCGGACGCGGTGCTGGGCCGGGCGCTGCACGGGCGCTTCCTGGTGTTCGTCGCCGGCATCTCCTACGCCTTGTACGTGATCCATCCGATGCTCGCGCACACCTGGCTCGGCGAGGGCGACGTCGTGGTCAAGTACGCCAAGCGCCCGCTGCTGCTGTTGGTGCTGTTCGCGCTGGCGTGGCTGTCGACCCGCTATTACGAGCAATGGTTCATGACGGCCGGCCGCCGCTGGGCCGCGCGCCTGGGCGCCGGGCGCGCCAAGGCCGCCGCCAAGGCCGACGATGTCACCCTTTCCCAGCCCTAAAGCGCCTCGCCGCGCACACTAGCCCTAGCCCAACTACATGAAAATAGCGTATCTCATCAATCAGTATCCCAAGGTCAGCCACAGCTTCATCCGCCGCGAGATCCTCGCGCTGGAGCGCCAGGGTTTCGAGGTGCAGCGCATCGCGCTGCGCGGCTGGGCCGATCCGCTGGTCGACGCCGAGGACCTGCGCGAGCGCGACAAGACCAGCTACCTGTTGCGCGCCGGCGTCGCCGGCGTGGCGCTGGCCACCTTGGGCGTGATGTTTAAAAGCCCGGGCCGCTTCTTCGGCGCGCTGGGGCTGGCGTTGCGCATGGCGCGCCGCGCCGACCGCCCGCTGCCGCTGCACCTGATCTACCTGGCCGTGGCGTGCCGCATGCTCGGCTGGCTGCGCGCCTCGGGCGCGCGCCACCTGCACGCGCACTTCGGCACCAATCCGGCCGAGGTGGCGATGCTGGCGCGCGCGCTGGGCGGGCCGGCCTACAGCTTCACCGTGCACGGCCCGGAGGAGTTCGACAAGCCCGAGTTCCTGCACATCAAGGAAAAAATCGCCCGCTCGGCCTTTGTCGTGGCCATCAGCAGCTTCGGCCGCAGCCAGTTGTTCCGCTGGATCCCGTTCACCGACTGGCCCAAGGTCGAGATCGTCCACTGCGGCCTGGAGCCGGTGTTCCACGCCGGCCCGGCCGTGCCGCCGCCGGCCGCGCCGCGGCTGGTGTGCGTCGGCCGCCTGTGCGAGCAAAAGGGGCAGTTGCTGCTGGTGCGCGCGGTGGCCCAGCTGGCCGCGCGCGGCATTCCCGTCGAACTGGTGCTGGCCGGCGACGGCGAGATGCGCGCCGAGATCGAAACCCTGATCGCGCGCCACCAATTACAGGCGGCCGTGCGCATCACCGGCTGGATCAGCAGCGAGCAGGTGCGCGAGGAGATCCTGGCCGCGCGCGCGCTGGCCCTGCCCAGCTTTGCCGAGGGCTTGCCGGTGGTGGTGATGGAGGCGATGGCCTTGCGCCGTCCGGTGCTGACGACCTATGTGGCAGGCATTCCGGAGCTGGTGCGCGACGGCGTCGACGGCTGGCTGATCCCGGCCGGCGACGTCGACCACCTGGCCGCCGCGCTGGAGCGGGCGCTGGCCACGCCGCTCGGGGAGATCGCCGCCATGGGCGAGCGCGCCCACGTGCGGGCGCTGGCGCGCCACTCGATCGACACCGAGGCGGCCAAGCTGGCCGCGCTGATCCAGCGCGCCAACGGCGCCTGAGCGGCGGCCGCGCGGTGTCGATGCCGCGGCTTAGAACTTGGAACGACAAAACGGCGGCCCGCGGGCCGCCGTTTTCGTTTGGCGTGGCGCGGGGCGCCGGGAGATCAGCTCAGGAAATTGCGCTGCCAGCGCCAGGCGTCGGCGCACATCTGGTCGACGTCGCGCTCGGCCTTCCAGCCCAGTTCGCGCTCGGCCAGTTCGGTGGCCGCGTAGCACACGGCGATGTCGCCCGGGCGGCGCGCGTTGATGGTGTACGGAATCGGCTTGCCGCAGGCTTTTTCGAACGCGCGCACCATGTCGAGCACGCTGCTGGCGGCGCCGGTGCCGAGGTTGTAGGTCAGCACGCCCGGGGCGGCCGCCAGTTTCTCCAGCGCGCGCACGTGGCCCAGCGCCAGGTCGACCACGTGGATGTAGTCGCGCATGCCGGTGCCGTCGGGGGTCGGATAGTCGTCGCCGAACACGGCCAGGCGCTCGCGCCGGCCCTCGGCCACCTGGGCGATGAACGGCAGCAGGTTGTTGGGGATGCCGCGCGGGTTTTCGCCGATCAGGCCGCTTTCGTGGGCGCCCACCGGATTGAAGTAGCGCAGCAGCGCGATGCCCCAGTCGGGCGCCGCGTGCGCGTGGTCGCGCAGGATGTTTTCGATCATCAGCTTGGAGCCGCCGTACGGATTGGTGGTGCGCAGCGGCGAGTCCTCGGTGATCGGCACCGTGTCCGGGTCGCCGTAGACGGTGGCCGAGGAACTGAACAGGAGGCGCTTGACGCCGAACTCGGCCATCGTCTGCAGCAGCACGATGCTGCCGTGGACGTTGACGTCGTAGTAGCGCAGCGGCTGGGCCACCGATTCGCCGACCGCCTTCAGGCCGGCGAAGTGGATCACGGCGTCGAAACGGTGGGCACCGAACACGGCCGCCATGGCGGCGCGGTCGCGGATGTCGGCCTCGACGAAATCGACCGGCCGGCCGCCCAGCTTGGCGACGCGGTCGACCACGGCGGCCTCGCTGTTGGACAGGTCGTCGACGATGACGACCTCGTGTCCGGCGTTGAGCAACTCGACGCAGGTGTGGGAGCCTATATAGCCGGCGCCGCCGGTGACCAGAACTTTCATCGTTACTTCCTTTTTATCAGTGAAACGGGGAAAAGGGGCGGCGCTCACGCGGCGTCGCGCGCGGCCGGGGCCGCCGCCGGCGATGGCAACGGGGTGGCGATCACGCGGGCCGGGGCGCCGACGGCGGTGCAGCCGTCGGGCACGTCGCACAGCACCACCGCCATCGCGCCGATGCGGGCGTTGTCGCCGATGCGCACGCCGCCGAGCACCTGCGCGTACGCGCCGAACTCGACGTTGTCGCCGATGACGGGCACCGGCCCGTCCGGGTGGCGGTTGCCGATCGTCACGCCCTGGCGCAGGGTGCAATTGGCGCCGATGACGGTGTCGGCGTGCAGGAAGATGTTGCCGAAGTGCCAGATCCGCAGGCCGGGGCCGATGCGCGCGCTCTTGGGCAGGCTCACGCCGGTGGCCGTCTCGATGACGCGGAACATCAGCCAGTACAGCGCCAGCGACAGCTTGCGCAGCGCGCCGGCGGGGCGCCGGTCGAGCCGGCGGCCGCGCCGGTACAGCCAGACGGCCCAGATCGATTGTTCTTTTAAGAAGGGCCGCCGCATCGCGTAGCGTTGCAGGTCTTCCGCCCAGTCCGGGTCATAGCTCATGGGGTCGGTGCTTTCTTGCCAGGCGGGCGCCTGGGCGCCGCGATTAAAAAGATGTATTTTAATCCATTGTCGCCGGGGCGGCCGTTTTTTTGGTGCACCGCAAAAGAAAAGGCGCATGGCCGACGGGAAGCGTCGGGCATGCGCCGGGCCCGCGTGCGCGGGCGGCAGGCGGAGGGCCTTATTTCTTGACGGCGACCGGCGTGGTCGTGTCGGTGACGGCAACCAGGTCGGCGCGGACCGTCGACGGGCCGCCGACGCCGCCCATGGCCGACAGGATGATCCAGGCGTTTTCCGGCCAGACGAAGCGTGCCGATTCGCCGTTGGCCAGGTCGCCCGACTGGAACTTCATCGTGCCGCCGGACCAGACCTGGATCTTGAGGCGGGCGCCACCGGTGGCGATGACGCTGAATTTCTGCGTGCTGCCAACCGCGGGCTTGCCCCAGGTAACCTTGCTCAGGCCGCTAGAGTTGCCGTTGCTCACGATCGTCCTCGTGGTCGAGGCCGGGAACACCAGGGCTTGGGCCCAGGAATCGAAGGTCGGCGTGGTGGTGCCCCAGCTGCGGGTCCATGGACCGCGCATCGACAGCGCGTTGACGCTGGCCGGCACGCTGCCGCTGACGGCCTTGCCGTTGCCGTCCACCCAATTCGGCGCCGACACCACCTGGCGCAGGTTGGCGCGGATACGGTCCAGTTCCGCCGCCACGGCGTTGTTCCAGCCGGTGCCGTGCAGGTTGAAGGCCGCGCCGTTCTCGACATAGATCGCGAACGGGGTGCCGATGTTGCGGTCGACCACATAAGCGCCATAGGTCTTGAGCGTCTCGGCCACTTTGCGCAGATCCAGATTGGCGATCTTCGAGGTATCGTAGCTCGCCGGCAGCATCATCAACGCGCCCTGCGGGATCTGGCCCGTATTGGTCTGGACCGCGTCACGGTCGGCCGAGGTGGCCGGGTAGATATACGGCGTCTTGGCCGACAGCGCGTTGTAGGTCAGCGACATGGCCAGCGCGTGCTTGTAGGTGGCCTGGCCGTCCTTGATTTCGTGCGCGCGGATCAGGCCGGCGGTGGCGGGCACGCCGGTGGCGCGCGAGCCGTGGTAGAAGTGCGCCGGGTCGCCCCAGCCGGTGCCTTTGGACGGCGACCAGGCGTACAGCGCGGCCTGCCATTTGCCGTTGACGTTCTTGAGCTGCCAGAACGAGTGGATGATGCCGGTGACCGGATCATAGATGTCGGCGTGGCCGTCGCTGCCGGTGGCCGGCAGCGTGCTGGCCGGCCAGCGCGGCAGGGTCACCGGGCGCGACAGCAGGGTGTCCGGATCGTTGACGCCGGCCGCGCCGTTCAGGCCCGTCACGGTCATCGGGCCGTCGGTGGTCTTGGCCAGGAACAGCCCGGTCGACCAGGCGCCGCCCTGCACGGTCGGGTAGTAGCTCGATTTCGGGATCTCATACGTGCCGAGCACCGGATTGACCGGGCGCGAATTCCACAGCGAGGTGGCCGCGAATGGCTTTTGGTAGCTCTCGAAGCCGCCGGCCACCGGGGTCGTGGTGGTCTGGGCGCTGGCGTTGAAGCCGAGGGCGCTGGCGCTGAGCATCGACCAGCCGACCAGTTTGGCAAGATGTTGGCCGGACGAGCCAGTTGATTTCCCGAAGAACATGATTAACTCCTGATTGGATGAATGTGGAGGGCATTAACCGCATCCCTGAAAAATATTATACACAGATTTCTTGCCGTATGGAATTCTTTTGGATTTGACGTTTGAATCTGACGTATTCGCGCAAATACTCCGGGGCGCATGGCGCAAGGATTGTCATTTTTTATTTCATTCTGTTCAATGCCGGGGCGTCCGGCGCATGGCCGGTGCGGCCGCCATGGCGTTTCTTGCGCAAATTGCACCGGCTATTTTTTAAAGTTAATATAATCAATATAATAATTCAGGGTCGTTGTCGATTATAAAAGTCACTGATCAAGGATTAAATATGGTTAGTATTAAAAACGAATTAAATGAATATCCAATGATTGCTCCTTGATATGCTCGAGGTATTAAGCGCGCCGGGTTTGCGCCAGCGCAAACCCGGCGCGGCGCACGGTCCGCCAGCGGAGCGGGCGCGCGGGCGCCGGTCTGCTATATTTCGGTAGCGAAACGCAAGAGACGGGGCCGGCGGGACGATTTATGTGCACATGCAGCATTTTTCACTGGTAAAAATGTTGTTGCTATGTCATGATCCTCCCTGCCGCCCGGGCCAACCCCGCGTGCGGGCCGTGCGGCGCCACGTTTTTGACGCCCCGGCCCCCGCCGGCGGGCATTTTTTTACCTATTTTATAGAGGACCATATATGAAGGCGATGATCTTGGCTGCAGGCAAGGGGACCCGGGTGCGCCCGCTGACCTTCGATTTACCGAAACCGATGATACCGGTGCTCGGCAAACCGGTCATGGCCTACCTGATCGAACACCTGGCCAAATACGGCGTCAACGAAATCATGGTCAATGTCAGCTATCTGCACGAAAAGATCGAAGAGTACTTCGGCGAAGGCGACCAGTACGGCGTGCAGATCGGCTACTCGTTCGAAGGGTACACCAATGACAAGGGAGAGGTCGTCCCGGAGGCGCTGGGCTCGGCTGGCGGCATGAAGAAGATCCAGGAGTTCGGCGGCTTCTTCGACGACACCACCATCGTGCTGTGCGGCGACGCCGTCATCAACCTGGATTTGAAGTCGGCGCTGTTCGAACACCGCCGCAAGGGCGCCAAGGCCAGCGTGATCTGCCGCGAGGTGCCGTGGGACAAGGTCGAGAGCTACGGCGTGGTGGTCAGCGACAAGGAAGGGCGCATCAAGCAGTTCCAGGAAAAGCCGAAGCAGGAAGAGGCCCTGTCGAACTTCGTCAGCACCGGCATCTATATCTTCGAACCGGAGATCCTCGACCTGATCCCGGCCGGCGAGGTGTTCGACATCGGTTCCCAGCTGTTCCCGCTGCTGGTGGAAAAAGGCGTGCCGTTCTTCTCGCAAAACCGCACCTTCAGCTGGATCGACATCGGCAGCGTCAAGGACTACTGGGAAGTGTCGCAGAGCGTGATGATGGGCGAGGTCGCCCACATGGACGTGCCGGGCATCCAGCTGGCCGACGGCATCTGGGTCGGCCTCAACACCAGCATCGACTGGGAAGGCACCACCATCGAGGGACCGGTCTACATCGGCTCCGGTTGCAAGATCGAAGCCGGCAGCACCATCATCGGCCCGACCTGGATCGGCCATGGCAGCCATATCTGCGCCGGCGCCAACGTGGTGCGCAGCGTGCTGTTCGAATACACCCGGGTGTTACATAACGTAAAGCTTGATGAAATGATCGTCTTCAAGGATTACAGTGTCGACCGCGCCGGCGAGATGCGCCACGTGTCCGAATACGGCGATGGCGAGTGGACCAACGCCCGCGACCGCCGCAACAAGCGGCGCAACCCGGCCGATGCCGAAAAACAAGAGGATGTTGCATGAAAATTTATCCAGTAATCCTGTCCGGCGGCGCCGGCACCCGTTTGTGGCCGCTGTCGCGTGCCGTGTTGCCAAAGCAATTATTGCCACTGGTATCGGACCGCACGATGTTGCAGGAAACCGTGCTGCGCCTCAAGGGCGGGTCCGGCTTGCAGGCGCCGCTGATCGTCTGCGGTAACGAGCACCGCTTCATGGTGGCCGAGCAGTTGCGCGAGATCGGCGTCGCGCCGCTGGGCATCATGCTCGAATCGGCCGGTCGCAACACCGCGCCGGCGGTGGCCGCCGCCGCCGAGTACCTGCGCGCCATCGATCCGGAGGCGCTGATGCTGGTGCTGCCGGCCGACCACGTGATCACCGACCGCGCCGCCTTCCACGCCGCCATCGCCAGCGCCGCGCAGTTGGCGGGCGAGGGCGCGCTGGCCACCTTCGGCGTGGTGCCGACCGCGCCGGAGACCGGCTACGGCTACATCCACCGCGGCCCGGCCGTCGGCGCGGCGTATAAAGTCGACCGCTTCGTCGAGAAGCCGGACCAGGCCAAGGCCCAGTCCTTCCTCGACGACGGCGCCTATTATTGGAACAGCGGCATGTTCCTGTTCCGCGCCGAGCGCTACCTAAGCGAGCTGGCGGAATTCGCGCCGGCGATCGCCGCCGCCGCCGCGACGGCGGTGCAAAAAGCCTACCGCGACATGGACTTCTGCCGCCTGGACGAGGCCGCCTTTGCGGCCAGCCCGTCCGATTCGATCGACTACGCCGTCATGGAGCGCACGCAGCACGCGGTGGTGGTGCCGGCCGACATCGGCTGGAGCGACGTCGGTTCGTGGTCGGCGCTGCGCGACGTGCTGCCGCACGACGCGCAAGGCAACGCCACGCGCGGCGACGTCTATCTGGACGGCGTGAGCAATTCGCTGGTGCGCGCCGAGAGCCGCATCGTGGCGCTGGTCGGCGTCAGCGACGTGGTCGTGGTCGAGACCGCCGACGCGGTGCTGGTGGCGCACAAGGACCAGGTGCAGCGGGTCAAGCAGGTGGTCGAGCATTTGAAGACGACCGAGCGCACCGAGCATTTGCACCACACCAAGGTGTACCGTCCGTGGGGCTGCTACGAGGGCATCGACATCGGCGAGCGCTTCCAGGTCAAGCGCATCACGGTCAATCCGGGCGGCAAGCTGTCGCTGCAGATGCACCACCATCGCGCCGAACACTGGATCGTGGTCAGCGGCACGGCGCGCGTGACCTGCGGCGACAGCGTCACCCTGCTGTCGGAAAACCAGTCGACCTATATTCCGATCGGCATGAACCACCGGCTGGAAAACCCGGGCAAACTGCCGCTGCACCTGATCGAGGTGCAGTCCGGCAGCTACCTGGGCGAGGACGACATCGTCCGCTTCGAGGACGTCTACCAGCGCGTCTGATCCCGCCGTCCCAGCGCCCCCGCCCGCGTCGTCCGACGCGGGTTTTTTTTGGCCCGGCCGGTTCATCCTTGCCGCTTCGCCGGCGCATCCATATTGCGGTTTACCCAAGAAAATTGTGTCGCCGTGTGGCCGCCAGCCCACAATGTTCGTCAACCGATAACATGCTGTTGTGTTTTTTGAGTTACCCAAAGGCAATTAATCGCCAATTTGCAAGTAAGTGCCAAGTCATTGTTTTTGAAGAACTTGTTGCTGATGAGCTAGCTTTCCAACACGAACCGATCAATGAAGTTTTCGCATTGCGGTATTTAAAAATACCGCGTCGCAACATTTATTTCACGCTATGAAAAAGGCTTTCAATAAGAATATGTAAAATAAAAAAAGAGCAACTTAATTGCTTTCTTTATGCTATGATGTTGTCTAGTTACTAGTGAACAAACAAGTGGCCGGCTCCGGCGGCCTATAACCTCCTTAAGGATTTTCTGATGAAACTGAAACACATCTTCGCCGCTCTGCTGGCCGCCGCTTCGTTCAACGCCATGGCTGCCGACCAGTCCGTACAGATCTACGTCACCCCGCCGACCAGCGACGACAACCACTTCAACGGCAAGTCCGTTGCCGGCGACGGCATTCTGTCGGGTGGCAGCGACGTCATCACCTTCACCGGCCTGGCTGCCGGCTACTACCTGGTTGACGTCAGCGTCAGCGGCCAGAACCTGACCTGGTCGGCACAGTCGAACCTGAACGGCGTTCCTGGCGAACTGACCTCGGCCGGCAAAGGCCGTTACGCTTTCTTCAGCTCGAGCCCGGCATCGTCGTTCACGCTGAACCTGTTCGGTACCGCCCTGGCCGGCGCTACCTACAGCGGTGACGTGACCGTGACCGCCGTTCCAGAAGCCGAAACCTATGCAATGATGCTGGGCGGCCTGGGCCTGCTGGGCTTCATGGCTCGTCGTCGCAAAGCTAAAAACGCTGCCTAATTAAGCACCGCGTTCGCCGCGGCCGCGCCCAACGGCGCGCGCGGTATGAAAAGCCCCGGCTACGCCCCGGGGCTTTTTTTATTTTTACGGCCACCTTTCCGCCTCTATAATGATGCAAGTCCGGTCACACCGACCGGCGCAAGCGGAGGAGGGAAGGTGCGCGCCACGCCCTGGAATATACAGCTGACACTGGCACACGGGGCCGCCATCGCCGCGTTGGGCCTGACTCTGGCCGGACCGGCCGCCGCCGCGCTGGCGCCGTCCCAACTGGCGCTGGTCGTCAATGATGACGAGCCCAACAGCGTCGCCGTCGCCGCGCTCTACCGCGACGCCCGCGGCATTCCCGAAAAAAATATCGTCCACGTGCGCATCCCCAAGTCGCCGCGCCAGCTCGCGCCGGAGCAGTTCGCCCCGCTGCGCCAGCAAATCCTCGACCGGCTCGGCCCGGACATCCGCGCCGTGCTCATGGTGTGGACCGCGCCGTACGCGGTCGGCTGCAATTCCATCACCTCGGCGCTGACGCTCGGCTACGATGCCGCCCAGTGTTCGGCCCCTTGCGGTCCGGGCAAGCCCAGCGGCTGGTTCGCCGCCGACCAGGTCTCACCGGCCATGGCGGCGATGAAGATCAGCATGCTGATGCCGACCGGCTCGGTGCCGCTGGCCAAGGAGCTCATCGCCCGTGGCGGCACCCGCTATTTCCGTTTCCCGGCCGCCAGCGCCTATTACCTGACCACCTCCGACAGCCTGCGCAGCGTGCGTTCGCGCCTGTTCCCGCCGGCCGGCAAGGTGGCCTCGCACGATTTGACGATCAAGCGGCTGAACGCCGACGCCCTCGAGGACGCGCAGGACATCATGTTCTACCAGACCGGCATGGTCAAAGTCGACAAGCTCGACACCTTGCGTTTCCTGCCGGGCGCGCTGGCCGACCATTTGACCTCGACCGGCGGCGACCTGCTGGGGGAGGGCCAGATGAGCAGTCTGCGCTGGCTCGAGGCCGGCGCCACGGCCAGCTACGGCACCGTCTCCGAACCGTGCAACCACGTGCAGAAATTCCCCCATCCGACCGTGCTGCTGAAGCGCTACCTGAGCGGCGACAGCGCCATCGAAGCCTACTGGAAAAGCGTGGCCTGGCCGGCGCAAGGCGTGTTCATCGGCGATCCGCTGGCGGCCCCGTACGCGCGCTGAGTCCGGCGGCGAAGGGAAGGAGGGGGGGGCGCGTTTGCGCGGATGCAACACTTGATACATGTGAAACATATCGCTGTCATGAGGCGGTCATGACGATGTCATAATATGCAAATTGCTATATTTAATAACAATGCTCACTTGGATCGTTCATGAAAACTCTCCGCATTCCGTCCGTCCCCCGCGTCGTGGCCACCCCGGGCCGCCGCACCCTGATCGCCGCCGCCCTGTCGGCGGTCCTGTCGGCGCCCGCGCTGGCCGCGTCGCCTGTCGTCATCAGCCAGGTCTACGGGGGCGGGGGCAATTCCGGCGCCACCTTCAAAAACGATTTCATTGAATTGTTCAACCGGGGCGATGCGGCGGTCGACATCACCGGCTGGAGCGTGCAGTACGCCAGCGCCGCCGGCAGCAGCTGGGCGGTCAGCAAGGTCACCGGCAACGTCACGCTGCAGCCGGGCCAGTATTTCCTGCTGCAGCAATCGGCCGGCAGCGGCGGCTCCGAGAGCCTGCCGACCCCCGACACGCTGGGTTCGCTGGCGATGGGCGGCAGCGCCGGCAAGGTCGCGCTGGTCAACAACAGCACCGCGCTGAGCGGCGCCGCGCCGGCTAGCGCCTCGCTGATGGACCTGCTGGGCTATAACGCCGGCTTCTTCGAGGGCGCCAACGGCCCCGGGCTGAGCAACACCACCGCCGCGCTGCGCGCCGCCGGCGGCTGCACCGACACCGACAACAACGCCAACGACTTCGCCACCGGCGCGCCGGCCCCGCGCAACAGCGCCACCGCGTTGCGTCCGTGCGGCGTGCCGCAGGCGCCGCCCATCGTCGCCAGCTGCCCGGCCAGCCTGGCGCTGGCCTTCGGCATCGACGGCAGCGCCGAGCTGAGCGCCACCGACGCCGACGGCATCGTCAACAGCGCCGCCATCACGGCCGGCGCCGTGCCCGGCATCGGCCTGGTCAACTTCCTGGCGGCCGGCGCCGCCGGCGGCACCGCCAGCGCCAGCCTGAGCGTGGCGGCCAGCGTGCAGGCCGGCAGCTATCCGGTGGTCGTCACGTTCGGCAACGACCAGGCCCAGCAAGCCATCTGCACCATCAACGTCACGGTCGCCGCGCCGGCCACCCTGACCCACACGATTCCGCAAATCCAGGGCAGCGGCGACACCAGCCCTTACGCCGGCACCGTCCAGACCACCGAGGGCGTCGTCACGGCCAAGGTCGGCACCAGCTTCTTCATCCAGGACGAGAACGGCGACGGCGACCCGTCGACCTCCGACGGCCTGTTCGTCTTCACCACCGCCGCCAACACCGGCACCGTGCAGATCGGCGACCGCGTGCGCGTCAGCGGCACCGTCACCGACTACGCGCCGGTGGCCGGCGGCCGCGTCTACACCGAGCTGACCGCCATCACCGCCATCGTCAAGCTGGCCGGCGGCATCGCCGTCACGCCGACCAACATCTCCTTGCCGCATCCGAACCTGGGCCAGCTCGAAGGCATGCTGGTGCGCTTCACGGCGCCGCTGACCGTCGCGCAACTGCAATACCTGGGCGACCGTGGCGAAGTGACCCTGTCGTCCGGCCGGCTCGAGGTGCCGACCAATAAGTACCGCGCAGGCACGCCGGAGGCGATCGCGCTGGCCGCCGCCAACGCGCGCAACCAGATCATCCTCGACGACGGTATCTTCACCACGCCGAGCGTGATTCCCTACCTGGGCGCGGACGGCTCGCTGCGCGCCGGCGACACGGTCGACAACCTGACCGGCGTGGTCGACTTCGGCGCCAAGGGCGGCGGCGGGGCGGGCTTCAAGCTGCAGCCGACGGTCGCGCCGGTGTTCTCGCAGGACAATCCGCGTCCGGCCGCGCCCGTGCTGGCCGCCGGCAACGTCAAGGTCGCCAGCGCCAACGTGCTGAACTATTTCACCACCTTCACCAACGGCACCGACATCACCGGCGCCACGGGCCAGGGTTGCGTGATCGGTGGCGGCGCGCCGGCGCGCTCGAACTGCCGTGGCGCCGACAATATCACCGAGTTCAACCGTCAAAGCGTCAAGATCGTCGGCGAGCTCAAGGCGCTGGACGCCGACGTCTACGGCCTGATGGAGATCCAGAACAGCGGCGACTACTCGGTCACTAAGCTGGTCGACGCGCTCAATGAGGCGATCTCGCCGGGCACCGGCCTGAAGACCTACGCGGTCGTGCCGCAGCCGCCGGCCACCGGCACCGACGCCATCCGCGTGGCGATGATCTACAAACCGGCCACCTTGACCCTGGTCGGCAACGCGCTGTCGGACGCCGACGCCATCAACAACCGGCCGCCGATGGCGCAGACCTTCAAGGCGGCCAACGGCGGCAAGTTCTCGCTGGTGGTCAACCACCTGAAGTCCAAGGGCAGCTGCCCGGCGCCGTCGAACGTCGACGGCGACAAGGGCGACGGCCAGAGCTGCTGGAACGCGACCCGCGTGCAGCAGGCCCAGCGCCTGGTGGACGTGTTCGTGCCGCAGGTGGTGGCCGCCGCCGGCGACGCCAAGGTGCTGCTGATCGGCGACTTCAACGCCTACGGCCACGAGGACCCGGTGCAGGCCATCATCAACAAGGGCTATGTCAACCAGCTCGAGCGCTACATCCGCGGCGCCGGCGCGATGCCGTATTCCTACGTCTTCAACGGCGAGGCCGGCTACCTGGACCACGCGCTGGCCAGCGCCGCGCTCAACGCCTCGGTGGTCGACGCGGCCGAATGGCACAACAACGCCGACGAGCCGACCGTGGTCGACTACAACCTCGACGGCAAGCCGCAGGACAAGTACACGGCCGCGCCGTACCGCGCCTCCGACCACGACCCGGTGGTCGTCAGCCTGAACCTGCCGGCGCCGGCGCTCGACGTCACCGCCGGCGTGCGCGGCGTCGGCTCCGGCCTGGTGTTCACGCGCCTGACCGGCCGCTGGAGCGGCAACTACGCCATCACCAACACCGGCACCAGCCCGATCAACGGTCCGTTGCAGATCGAGCTGGGCGGCCTGGCGGCCGGCGTCACCCTGGTCAACGCCAGCGGCAGCCACAACGGCGCGCCCTACATCACCGCCAACGTCGGCTCGCTGGCGCCCGGCGCCACCATCACCGTCCCGCTGAGCTTCACCAAGACCGGCGCGGCCGGCATCAGCTACACGGCCAAAATTTATAGCGGCAATTTCTAAGGAAAACTCATCATGATCGTCAAATTCCCCGTAGCATCCCTGCGCCGCGCGCTGCTGGCCCTGGCCCTGGGCGCCTGCGCCAGCCTGGCGTCGGCCGCCTCGACCTTCCACGTCGAACTCGACACGTCGTCGTTCGCCCCCACCGGCTGGATCGACATGCAATTCAATCCGGGCGATCCGTCGAGCCCGTGGGCGCAGGTGTCGTTGAGCGGTTTCACCGGCTTCGGCGATTCGAGCACGGCGGAGCTGACCGGCAACGCCAGCGGTTCGCTGGCCGGCGGCTACACCTTCGGCAACAACGACGCGGGCGGCTTGAACGGCCTGTTCCACGCGGTCGACTTCGGCGGCAAGATCGGTTTCAATGTCACCTTCAGCGGCGCGGCCGACCCGGGCGCCGGTTTCGGCTCGGCTTTCTCGGTGGCCTTGTACAACCAGGAGCGGAACGCGCTGCTGGGCACGAACGATCCGACCGGCTCGCTGGTGTTGCTGAACTGGACGCCGGAAGGCACCGTGGTGCCGACCATGCTCAACAACACGATCGGCACCAGCGTCAGCGCGGTGAGCGCCGTGCCGGAAGCGCAGACGTGGTTGATGATGGGAGCCGGGTTGGCGTTGCTGGGTGGGATGGCGCGCCGCCGCGCCGCGTAAGGTGGGGTGCGGGTCGATTGGGCGCGATGCCTGATCGACCATCGATGCGTCGCCGATGACGCATGCATGGCGGATTACGCTTCGCTAATCCGCCCTACGTGTTTTAGATTGTGCTCGCGGCGCGGCCCGCGACGCGTGCGTTTCAACGGATCCACGTAGGGCGGATTAGGCGGGACGCCGTAATCCGCCATCGTTGAGCCGCCAACGTTTTTTTTAAACCGCCACCGGCAACGGCGTCAACAAATACTCCGCGCAATGCAAGGTCAGCGCGCGCGTCAATTGCTTGCCGGCCCCGACCGGCTCGTACCCCCGGCCGATCTTCGACTGGTGCCCATACAGCAGCATCAGCAGCGCCACCGTCGCGCTGTCGAGCGCGCTAACGGCCGTCAGATCGAGCACGATGTCGGCCCGCGTGGCCGTGGCCGCCGTCAACGCCAGCCGCAGCGGCGCCAGATTGCCGGCATGCCAGGCCCCGCCCAATGTCACACGGCGCACGCCGTTCTCGGTGCGCACATCGACCGACGGCGCCGGCTGGCGGTCGCGCGCGGCGCGGGCCCGGCGCGCGGCCAGCACACCCGGCAGCACCCGCTTGACCAGCAATCCCAGCAGGGCGAGACCGTCCTGCCAGTAGCGCCGCCACAGCGCCGGCTCTTCCTTGATGCGCCACAACCATTCCAGTCCCAGCCCGCTGACCCGCGACGGCGCCTGCACGATGGTGCCGGCGACGAAGTTGATCACCGCGCCCAGGTGGCTGATCAGCGGCGCGTCGAGCGCGCCGAGGTTGCGTTCGATCCAGGCCTGGCCGCGCTTGGCGCCCAGCGCCACCAGCACGAAGTCCGGCTCGGTGGCGTTGATCTGCGCCATCAGCGCCGGACTGCTCATGTCCTCGATGCTGCCGAAGCCGGGCGCGTGGGCGCCGACGCAGCGCAGCGCGCCGCCGTCCGCGTTGAGCACGTCGCCGGCGCGGCGCGCCACGCCGTCCGGGCCGCCGAAGAAATACACCTTCAGCGGTTGTTCGCGCTGCGCCCGCAGCAACTCGAACACGGTCGAGCCGGCCACGCGGTGGCGCAGCGGGATGTCGAGCGCGCGCGCCATCCAGATGATCGGCATGCCGTCGGCGAACGACAGGTCCGAGCGCAGCACCGAGTCGCGGAAGGCGGTGTCGCGCAGGCTGGTGACGAGGAAGTTCAGATTGGGCGTCGAGAAGAAGTTACGCCGCCCGGCGCGGGCGTCGGCCAGCAGCTGGTCGCGCGCCTGCTCCAGGGTCAGGGCGTCGAACGGCAGGCCCAGCACACAATAGACGTCGCGCTGGAAGTCGGTACGCGGGGCCGGCGCGGCCACCATTGTTTCATTCGCTATCACGTTTAGACCTCACCCATTCGACCTGACGGTTAATAAAAAAGCGGCAATACAGCGGAATCTTCTTGAAGATGTAAAACACCGCCATCAGCAGATCGCCGGCGCTGAGGATGCCGCGCCCGTGGCGCGCCCAGGCCAGCAGCACGGCCGCGCCGAAGCCGGCCATCGTCATCAGGGCCAGCAGCAGCGGCAGGCCGGCGCCGGTGAACAGGCTGAACACCAGCGCCACCGCGCTCAGCGCCATGGCGATCAGCGCCAGCAGCGCCAGCGGCGGCACGCACATGTCCAGCGCCAACGCCACCACCATGATGCGTCCGCGCAGCAGGCCGCGCAACAGCAGCGGCAGCGCCTCGGAGGCGATCATGCTCATGTGCCCGTGCTCCCAGCGGGTGCGCTGGCTGTCGGCGCCCTCGGCGCTGGCGGCGAAGCTGCTGGTGACCAGCGCGTGCGGACTGAACAGCGGAGCCTTGCCGGCCAGCGCCAGGTCCATGCCCAGTTTCATGTCTTCGACGATGTGGCCGCTGGCCAGCGCCGCCTGGCTGATCATCGGCCAGCTGAAGGCCATGCCGGTGCCCATCAGCTGGCACGGCAGGCCGAGGCGGTGGTAGCCGAGCGGGCGCACCAGGTTCTTGACGACCCAGGCGAACTGGCCGATTTTCTTCATCAGGCCGCCGCCGGCGGGCATCTCCATCAGATACAGCGCCTGCACCGGGCGGCCGCTGGCCAGCGCCTCGCGCGCCAGGCGGTCGATCGCGCCGGGGGCGGCGATGCAGTCGGCGTCGACGATGATGACCACCTCGGGGGCGTCGGCCTCCAGGCAGCGCACGCCGAAGTCGAGCGCGTAGCCCTTGCCGCGCCGTTCGGTGTCGAAGCGCTCGCGCGCCTCGGCGCCGGCGCGGCGCACGGCGCCGGCGGTGTCGTCGCTGCAATTGTCGGCCACCACCAGGATGCGGTCGCCTTCCAGCAGTTGAGGTTGCAAACTGGCAATTGTTGCGCCGACGCCGGCCTCCTCGTTATGGGCGGGGACCAGGATCGCCACGCGCGGACGGCGGCCGGCGGCGGCCGGTGGCGCGCCCAGCGGCGCGGCCGCCAGCAGCGTTTGCAGCAGCAGCAGCAGCACCGGGATCAGCACCACGGCCAGCATCAGGGATAACAGCGTTGCCAGCAAAAACGTCATAGGGTTCCTTCAGTGAGGGCGGGCGAGACGGCGACCGCCGGATTGCTTTTGTGCGTTGCAATAAAGTTGTGTCGTCCGTCGCCGTGGCCCGGGAGGGCGCGCGGCGCGCACGCTAAAGACGCATTTTAGAATATTTCAGTACGTTACGGTTGGCGCACTGAACACTTTTATGGTTTGTCGGGCAATAAAAAATGGCAACAGCCGGGCGTTGCTTGCACGTTTTTTGTGCGGTGCGATATCATGCCGGGTGGGCCGCGAGGGTGCCAACCCGTCCATTTACCCAATAAAAGGAAGAAGTCGAATGAAATTCTACCCAGTGATCCTGTCCGGCGGCGCCGGCACCCGTTTGTGGCCGCTGTCGCGTGCCGTGTTGCCAAAGCAATTATTGCCACTGGTATCGGACCGCACGATGTTGCAGGAAACCGTGCTGCGCCTCAAGGGCGGGGCCGGCTTGCAGGCGCCGCTGATCGTCTGCGGTAACGAGCACCGCTTCATGGTGGCCGAGCAGTTGCGCGAGATCGGCGTCGCGCCGCTGGGCATCATGCTCGAATCGGCCGGTCGCAACACCGCGCCGGCGGTGGCCGCCGCCGCCGAGTACCTGCGCGCCATCGATCCGGAGGCGCTGATGCTGGTGCTGCCGGCCGACCACGTGATCACCGACCGCGCCGCCTTCCACGCCGCCATCGCCAGCGCCGCGCAGTTGGCGGGCGAGGGCGCGCTGGCCACCTTCGGCGTGGTGCCGACCGCGCCGGAGACCGGCTACGGCTACATCCACCGCGGCCCGGCCGTCGGCGCGGCGTATAAAGTCGACCGCTTCGTCGAAAAGCCGGACCAGGCCAAGGCCCAGTCCTTCCTCGACGACGGCGCCTATTACTGGAACAGCGGCATGTTCCTGTTCCGCGCCGAGCGCTACCTAAGCGAGCTGGCGGAATTCGCGCCGGCGATCGCCGCCGCCGCCGCGACGGCGGTGCAAAAAGCCTACCGCGACATGGACTTCTGCCGCCTGGACGAGGCCGCCTTTGCGGCCAGTCCGTCCGATTCGATCGACTACGCCGTCATGGAGCGCACGCAGCACGCGGTGGTGGTGCCGGCCGACATCGGCTGGAGCGACGTCGGTTCGTGGTCGGCGCTGCGCGACGTGCTGCCGCACGACGCGCAAGGCAACGCCACGCGCGGCGACGTCTATCTGGACGGCGTGAGCAATTCGCTGGTGCGCGCCGAGAGCCGCATCGTGGCGCTGGTCGGCGTCAGCGACGTGGTCGTGGTCGAGACCGCCGACGCGGTGCTGGTGGCGCACAAGGACCAGGTGCAGCGGGTCAAGCAGGTGGTCGAGCATTTGAAGACGACCGAGCGCACCGAGCATTTGCACCACACCAAGGTGTACCGTCCGTGGGGTTGCTACGAGGGCATCGACATCGGCGAGCGCTTCCAGGTCAAGCGCATCACGGTCAATCCGGGCGGCAAGCTGTCGCTGCAGATGCACCACCATCGCGCCGAACACTGGATCGTGGTCAGCGGCACGGCGCGCGTGACCTGCGGCGACAGCGTCACCCTGCTGTCGGAAAACCAGTCGACCTATATTCCGATCGGCATGAACCACCGGCTGGAAAACCCGGGCAAACTGCCGCTGCACCTGATCGAGGTGCAATCCGGCAGCTACCTGGGCGAGGACGACATCGTCCGCTTCGAGGACGTCTACCAGCGCGTCTGATCCCGCCGCACCACCGGGGTCAGGTCCGACATTCGGACACGGCCTCGGCTTTCTCCCCTAATTCTCCCCGCGTAAACGAAAAACGCCGCACCCGTCGGGGTGCGGCGTCGATGGCTGCCGTGCCGATCAGCGAGCGCTGATCCTGCGGCTGGCCTTGGCCGCCCCTTCCGCCTGCGGCACCGGATTGTTGGTCTCCACCAGCAGCGTGGTCGACGAGGCGACGGCGCCGCTCAGGTCGAGGTATTGCACCCCGCCGTAGTAGCGCTTGCCGGTCGGCAGGCCGCTCCAGCTGGCCGTGACGGTGGCCACGTTGCCGGCGTAGACCCGGCTCGGCGCGGCCGCCTTCAGCGCGCCGGCGGTGTCGCCGCGGGTGACCACGGCCGACGACAGGTTGAAGTCGGTCGAGACGCCGTCGGCCGGCGCGTAGCCGACCACGCAGACGCGGTAGTTGCCTGGCGCCGGGCTGTTCAGGCGCACCCATTCGGTCGAGCCGCCGCGCAGGCTGGCGCCGGCCACGCTGCCGTCCGGATTGAGCACCACCAGGTCGAGGTCGTCACCGCCGTTGGACGAGGTGTCGCGGTCGAACAGTTCGAACGCGGCGGCCACCGTGTTGGCCGGGATCGTCACCGGAATGGCGCGCACGCCGACCGTGTTGACCACGCAGGCTTCGGCCACGGCGGCGGCCGTGTCGAGCGGTTCCAGGATGGCCGGCACGGTTTGCGTGGCGCCCCGGTTGACTTCTTTGAGGCCGCCGACGGCCGTGCCCATGCGGCCGTTGAAGCCGGTCAGCACGCTCAGCAGCACCGTGCTGGCGGCGCGGGTGCTGGTCGTCAGCGCCGGCGACGAGACGGCCCGGCCGCTGCGCGCCGTCAACGGCACGCGCACCACGTGGTTGGCGTCGGTCCAGGTGACGTTACCGTATTGCCATTCGTTGAACGCGGCGGTGGTGCGGGTCAGCTTGACCGTGTAGCTGGCGCTGGCGTTGGGCGCCAGGGTCAGGGAGGTCGGCGCCAGCACGGCGTTGAAGCCGGGCAGGCTGGCGCTGCCGCTGTAGGTGGCGGCGCTGGCGCCGACGTTGGTGACGGTGCGGGTCACCTCGACCGTGCCGAGCGCGTTGTTGACGGTGATCGACGGCAGGTTCAGGTTGTAGCCGGTGATCGAGCCCTCGGTGCACTCGCCGCTGAAGCCGGCGCCGCACTGGTAGCGCTTGTAGTCGCGCGCGCCCAGGTCGTACACCAGGCCCGGATCGCTGGCGCCCTTGGCGTTGTACGCGCGGCCGTCGGCCGGATGCGGCACGGTGCCGAACGGGTTGATGTGGCCGGCGCCCTGGGCCCACGGCAGCACGCCCTGCTGCAGCCCGGTCAGGGCGTCGGCGAAGGTCGGCGTGGCGCTGGTCATCAGCGCCGACTTGATCGCCGCCGGCGACCACGTCGGATGTTGCTGGCGCAGCAGCGCGGCCACGCCGGCCACGTGCGGCGACGACATCGACGTGCCCTGGTACAGCGCCCAGGCCGGCGGCGGCGTCAAGGTGCCGTTGATGACGTTGGCGCGCTGGGTCGCGGTCAGCTCGGGCGTGACGCCGGCCAGGATGTCGACGCCGGGGGCGGTGACGTCCGGCTTGAGCACGTTGCCGTCGTAGCGGTTCGGGCCGCGCGAGGAGAATCCGGCCGAGACCGGCGCGTTCGGTACGATCACGTTGCTGAACACGCTCAGCGCGGCGACCGCGTTCTGCGCCGCCGCGTAGGCCTTGATGGCGTTGCCGTCGGCCGCGGTCACGTGCACCGTCGGCACCGAATGGATCTCGGCCACCAGGCCGCCGCCGTTGTCGACCATGATCATGCCGACGCCGCCGGCCTGCTTGACGGCCAGGCTCTTGTCGACGCGGGCGTTGGTGCCGCGCACGCAGGTGACGATCTTGCCGGCCACCTTGGCCGGGTCCAGCGTCGGGCCGCCGTTGGCGCCGACGCTGTAGCACAGGCGCGCCTCGGTCGCGCTGGCGCCGGCCAGCACCGCGTCCTCGGAGCGGATCAGCGGGGTGTTGGGCAGCGCGTGGTTGTTGAGCGAGACGCCCTTGTAGCTGGCGCTGTTGCCCAGGGTGACGGTGCCCTGGAACACGCGGTTGTTGACGGCGGCGGCGATCGTGGACAGCCACGGGCTGACGTGGTTGACCTCGTTGCCGGGGCCGTCGTTGCCGGCCGAGGCGGCCACGAACACGCCGGCGTTGGTCGCGTGCAGGAAGGCTTGCTCGACGGCGTCGTTGATGACGGTGCCGCCGCTGATCGAATAGTTGAGCACGTCGACGCCGTCGGTGACGGCCTGTTCGACGGCGGCCACCGCGTCCGAGCCCCAGCAGCTGTTCTTGCCGCCGGTCGGATCGCTGGCGTCGTTGAAGGTCCAGCAGATCTTGTAGGAGGCGATGCGCGCGCGCGGGGCGATGCCCGAGGTCTGGCCCATGGCGATGTTGTCGCCCAGGGTGGCCGTCACGCCGTTGTTGCCGGCCGCCGTGGTCGAGGTGTGGGTGCCGTGGCCGCCGTGGCCGACGGTGCCGCCGATCGAATCGCGCGGCGAGACGAACTCGGTCCAGTGCAACTGGCGGCCGGTGGCCTTGAAGCCGTCGATGAAGTAGCGCGCCCCGATCAGCTTGTTGTTGCACTGGGCCACGGTGAAGCCTTCGCCGCTGTCGCAGCCGCCCTGCCAGCCGGCCAGCGGCGTGTAGGCCAGGGTGCCGCCGTTGTCCCAGGTCGGCTTGCCGTTGGCGTCGACCCGGTCGGCGTAGGACAGGTTCTCCGGCCAGATGCCGCTGTCGATGATGCCGACGACGACGTCCTCGCCGGCCTTGTCCTTGCCGCCGAGCTGGTTCCACAGGCCGTTGGCGCCGTCCAGGCCGAGGAAGCTGGGCGTGTAGTTGGTCAGCATCTGGCGCGGGGTGTCGGCGGTGATGTTGGCCACCGCGCTGTTGGCCTTGAGCGCGCGCACCTCGTCGTCGGTGAGCATGGCCGAGAAGCCGTTGAGCACCACCTTGTAGTCGTACAGCATCGGCGCGGCGGCCACGGCCGCCTTGACCGACTGCTGCTTCTGGATCAGATAGCCGCTATAGGCCTGGGCGGCGCTGGTGTTGAGGTCGATCCGCTGGCCGGCGGCCGGCTTGGTGGCGGCGATGCCGGCGACGCCGCCGGTGTAGGACGACAGCGGCTTGTCGGCCAGTTGCACGATGTACGGACGACGCGTGTCGTCGGCGTGCGCGGCCAGGCTCAGGCCGGACAGCAGCAGCAGGACCGCTGCGGAAACAGGGCGTAATTTCATTGTGTGGTTCCTCGATGGATGGCTCAAACGGCGGGTGTCGATGCTTGGGCTTGCTTACGGCGGCGCGCGGCGCCGACCACGCCGAGCAGGCCGGCGCCCATCATCAGCCAGGTCGACGGCTCGGGCACGGGCGCGGCCACCAGCGAGGTGGTGGTGATGTTGTCGATGGCGAATTGGCCCAGGCCGGTGCTGAACGCCGAGCAGTCGCCGTTGTCGTCGCACACGAAGGCGAAGAAGTACAGGCTGGTGAAATTGCCGTTGTTGAACAGCGAAGACGAGTTGTAGCTGCCGAATTCGAAGCCCTCGCTGCCGGGGGCGTAGAACTCGTAGTCTTCAAACACGGTGCTGTTGTCGGCGCGGAAGCCCTGCACGCGCAGGAAGCCCGGCGTCGGCGGGTAGTCGTAGGCGTTCGAGCCGAGGAAGGAGGCGTCGAACGATTTCAGGCCGAAGGCGCCGCCCGGCGTGGTGCTGGTCAGTTCGAGGTAGCCGTCGTTGATGAAGGTGGCGTAGTTGCTGCTGCTGGCCGGGCACTGCAGGAAGCCGCACGAATCGACCGAGTCGGTGCCGTCGATGATGGCGCCGACGGCGTCGCCCGCCTGCGCGTCGGGGTCGGGGGAGTAGGCGGCGATATTGAAGCCCTGGCTGACGATGGAGTCGTTGTGGGTCAGGCCGATCGGCGGCAGGCCGTTGAAGTCGATGGTGACGTCGGCGTGGGCCGACGGCAGGACGGCCATGGTCAGGCCGGCGAGGATGGTTGCACGGACCAATTGTGTCAGTCGGAGGCTCGACGCGGCGCGTGGCGCATCGGTGGGGAACGAGCTGCGTTTCATGGATCTACCCTTTTGTGAGTGAAGCGAACGATGGCGTTGATGCCCCTTGACGCGCCGGGACAAGCGTGTGCTCCCGTTTGCGCGGGAGATGTCAATAATAGTAGCAACCCCGACAATAAATTGGCAAAAAGTTTATAAATGAAAATTCGGGTAAGCGGCATTTCCGGCGCGGTAAATTCGGTTTCCGCTGGGAGCGGCGCTGAACCGGGGTTGTGCTTGCGTGTGAATAATTCGCAACATTGTTGAGGATGCACAAAGAAGGTGCACGCGGCTGGCCTGGTTGGCGCCGGCGTGTCGGCCCCCGGGAAAGCGCGGCCGAAACGACAAGGCGCCGCCCCCGTGAAGGGGCGGCGCCTGAGCGGCCGCGGCGTTCGCCGCGGCCGGCTACCACCGGCGTTTACTTCGTGACGGCGGACTTGGGACGCGGACCCGACAGCACCAGCGGCAGCGGATCGTTGGTCTCGACCAGCAAGGCCGTGGTGGCGGCCACCGCGCCGGCCGGGTTGAGGAACTGCGCCCCGCCCAGATAGCGCTTGCCCGTCGCCAGGCCGCTCCAGCTGGCCGTGACGGTGGCGGCGCTGCCGGCGTACACCTTGCCCGGCGTGGTCAGGCGCAGGTTGCCGCCGACATCGGCGCGACCGACCACCGCCGACGACAGCGTGTAGTCGGTGGCCACCTTGTCGGCCGGCGCGTAGCCGACCACGCAGGCGCGGTAGGCGCCGGCGGCCGGGCTGTTGAGCATGACCGACTCGTTGGAGCCGCCGTTCAGGCTGGAGGCGGCGACGCTGCCGTCCGGCGCCAGCAGCACCAGGTCCAGATCGTCGTTGCCGTTGCCCGAGGAGGTGTCGCGGTCGAACAGTTCGACCGACAGCACCACCGCGTCCGCCGGCACGGACAGCGGCGTGACGACGGTGCCGACCACGTTGGCGCGGCAGGCGGCGGCCGAGGCCTCCAGGTCCGCCGGCGGCGCGCCGACGAAGGCGCGCACCGTTTGCGCGGCGCGGCTGATTTCCTTGAGGCCGCCGGCGGCCACGCCGAGGCGTCCGGTGAAGCCGGTGTTCACGCTCAGCAAGGTGGTGCTGGTGGCGCGCGTGCTCTTGACCAGATCCTTCGCCACGACCTGCTTGCCTTCGCGGGCGCTGACCGGCACGCGCACGACGTGGCTGCCGTCGGTGAGCACCAGTTCGCCGAACTGCCAGACGTTGGCCGGCGCCGTGGTGCGGGTCAGCTTGACCGTGAAGCTGGCGCTGGCGTTCGGCGCCAGCGTCAGCGAGGCCGGGGTTACCGTCACGCTGTAGCCAGGCAACGTGGCGCTGGCGGTGTAGGTCGCCGTGCCGGCGCCGACGTTGGTCACCGTGCGCAGCACGTCGGTCGAGCCGAGCGTGTTGCCGACGGTGATGGACGGCAGGTTCAGGTTGTAGCCGGCGATGTTGCCCGACGCGCATTGCGCGCTGATGCCCGCGCCGCACTGGTATTTCTTGTAGTCGAGCGCGCCGAGGTCGAACACCAGGCCCGGATCGGCGGCGCCGCCCGGGTTGTAGGCTTTGCCGTCGGCCGGGCGGCGCACCGTGCCGACCGGGTTGACGTGGCCGGCGCCCTGGGCCCACGGCAAGGTGCCGGTTTGCGGGCTCGGCAGGTTGTCGGTGAAGGTCGGGGTGGCGGTGGTCATCATGGCCGACTTGATGGCGGCCGGCGACCAGGTCGGATGCAGTTGCTTGAGCAGCGCGGCGATGCCGGCCACGTGCGGCGACGACATCGAGGTGCCGTCGTACAGCGCCCAGGCCAGCGGCACCGGCGACAAGGTGCCGCTGACCAGATTGGCGCGCTCGGCCGCGCTCAGGTCCGGCGTCACGCCGGCCAGCACGTTGGCGCCCGGCGCCGTCAGGTCCGGCTTGAGCACGTTGGCGTCGTAGCGGTTCGGCCCGCGCGAGGAGAAGCCGGTGATCACCGGCGCCGGCGTGGTGCTGGCGCCGATGGTGAAGCGGCTGATCGCGGCGGTGGCGCCGGCGCTGGTGGCGTAGGTCTTGACCAGCGCGCCGTCGGCGGCGCTGATGTGCACCGTCGGCACCACGTGCGGGTCGGCCACCAGGCCGGCGCCGTTGTCGACCAGGATCATGCCCACGCCGCCGGCCTGCTTGACGGCCAGGCTTTTGTCGACGCGGTCGTTGGTGCCGCGGTCGCAGGTGACGACCTTGCCGGCCACCTTGGCCGGGTCGAGCGCCGGCGCGCCGCCGTTCCAGCCGGTGCTGTAGCACAGGCGGCCGGCGGTGACGGCCACGCCGGCCACGCGCGCGTCCTCGCCGCGCACCAGCGGCGAGGATGGCAGCGCGGTGGCGTTGAGCGAGTAACCCTTGTACTGGGCGCCGTTGCCCAAGGTGGCGGTGGCGCCGAACACCCGGTCGTGGCTCGAGGCGGCCACGGTGGCCAGCCACGGGCTGATGTGGGCGACCTGGTTGCCCGGGCCGCTGTTGCCGGCCGAGGCGGAGACGAACACGCCGGCGTTGACCGCGTGCAGGAAGGCCTGGTCGACCGGATCGGCCAGGGTCTCGCCGCCGCCGATCGAGAAGTTGAGCACGTTCACGCCGTCGATCACGGCCCGTTCGATCGCCGCCACCGAGTCCTGGCCCCAGCAGCTGTTCTTGCTGCCCGTGGCCTCGTCCGGGGCGACGAAGGTCCAGCACACCTTGTAGGAGGCGATGCGCGCGCGCGGGGCCATGCCCGAGACGTCGCCGACGCCCGCGCCGCCCAGGTTGGCGGCCACGCCGTTGTTGCCGCCGGCCGTGGTCGAGGTGTGGGTGCCGTGGCCGCCGTGGCCGGTGGCGCCGCCGAGCGAGTCGCGCGGCGAGACGAACTCGGTCCAGTGCAGCGTGCGGCCGGTGCTGTCGAAGCCGTCCTTGAAGTAGCGCGCGCCGATCAGCTTGTTGTTGCAGGCGGCCACGGTGAAGCCTTCGCCGTCCTGGCAGCCGCCCTGCCAGTTGGCCGGCGCGTCGTAGACCAGGGTGCCGCTGTTGGCGAACGTCGGCTTGCCGTTGGCGTCGATGCGGTCGGCGTAGGACGGGTTTTCCGGCCAGATGCCGGTGTCGATGATGCCGATGACGATGTCCTCGCCGGCGTTGGCCTTGCCGCCGAGCTGGCTCCACAGGCCGGCCGCGCCGTCCAGGCCGAGGAAGGCGGGCGTGTAGTTGGTCAGCGGCTCGCGCGCGACGTCGGCGGTGACGGCGGCGACGTTGCCGCTCGCTTGCAGCGCGCGCACCTCGTCGTCGGTCAGCATGGCCGAGAAGCCGTTGAGCACGACCTTGTAGTCATACACCAGCGGCGCGTTGGCCACCAGCGCCTTGACGCTTTGCTGCTTTTGCGCCAGGTAGGCGCTGTAGGCCTGGGCGGCGGCCGTGGTGAGGTTGAGCTTGGAGCCGGCGACCGGTTTGGTGGCGGCCAGGCCGGCGATGCCGCCGGTGTAGGACGACACCGGCTGGTCGGCCAGTTGCACGATGTAGGGGCGGCGCGTGTCGTCGGCGTGGGCCGGCGACACGAGCGCCGTCAGCAGCAGCGCGATGGCGGCGGAAATGGGACGTAGTTTCATCGATGGTTCTTTCGGAATGGGGTGGGGACTCAGGCGGCGCGGGCGGCGCGGCGGCGGCGGGCGGCGGTGCCGACGGCCAGCAGGCCGGCGCCGAGCATCAGCCAGGTCTGCGGTTCGGGCACGGGAGTGACCGCGCTGGTGCCGAAACTGATGTTGTCGATGGCGAACTGGCCGCGGCCGGTGCTGCCGGCGTAGCAGCTGCCGCTGTCGTCGCACACGGCGCCGAAGAAGTCGAAGCCCAGGTACTTGGACATGCCGAAGTCGGCGGCGGTGTTGTACACGCCGAACTGGAAGCCGCTGGCGCCGGGGCCGGCCAGCGCGTAGGTGACCTGGTCGAAGCCGCCGCCGGCGATGAAGCCGCGCACCACCAGCAGGCCGGCCGTGGCCGGATAGCTGAAGCTGCTCGAGCCGAGGAAGCTGGCGTCGAAGGAAGTGAGGCTCAGCAGTTGGCCCGGCGTGGTGCTGGTGATCTCGATGATGCCGTCGTTCAGGCCGGTCAGGTAGCTGCCGTCGCTCGCCGGGCACTGCACGGCGCCGCAGGCGGCCACCGCGTCGGTGCCGTCGACGATGGCGCCGACCACGTCGCTCGGCTGCGCGTCCGGGTCGAAGCTGTAGCCGGCGATCTGCAAACCGTCGATGGTGAAGGCCCGTTGCACGGTCAGCTCGCCCGAGGCGTGGGTGCCGAAGGTGAGCGTGGTGTCGGCGCGGGCCGGGGACAGGGCGGCCAGGGTCAGGCCGGCGAGCAAGACGGCGCGGGCCAATTGTGTCGGCCGGGTGCGCGGTGCCGCGTGTGGCGCGGCGGGGAGGTGCGAGCTACGATTCATGAATCAACCTTTGGTAAGTGAGGCCACGATGGCGATGGGCTCCCCGGCCGGCGCGGACGCCCGCCCACGACAGGGATGTCAAATAGCTTAGCAAGCGCAACAATAAAGATGTGGGAGAATTAATAATATTGTTTCGGCCGCCGGCCGTTCGATCGTTGGAAAACGCGGCGGCGCGTGCAGGCATGCGGTTTGCAAGGCACCCGCCCACTGTGATTTATTTACAACATTGTGGCGCGCGCGGCTGTCGGCGCGGCCGGCCGCGCGCGCGGGGCTGGCGGGCTGAAGAAAAGATTGTCTAGCTGGCAAAGCGCATGGTAGTCTTGCCCCTGCGGCGGGCACCCGCCGCGCAGCTCCGGCAAGCAGCGGAACATCTCGGGTTAATTAAGGAGTTGGTCGGATGGAAGTGGCGAAGAATCGCGGTTGGACGGCGGCCCGCAAGGCCGGCGGCTTCACGTTGTTGGAATTGCTGGTGGTGATCGTCATCATCGGTCTGTTGGCGGCCTATGTCGGCCCCAAATATTTCGCCCAGTTGGGCAAGTCCGAGGTGACCATCGCCAAGGCGCAGATCGACGCGTTCGAGAAATCGCTCGACACCTACCGCCTCGACGTCGGCCGCTACCCGACCACCGAGGAGGGGCTGGGCGCGCTGGTGGTGGCGCCGGCCACGGCGGGCGCCAAATGGAACGGCCCGTACCTGAAAAAGGGCGTGCCGCCCGACCCGTGGGGCCACCCCTACCAGTACAAGGCGCCCGGCACCAAGTCCGAGTTCGAGATCACTTCGCTGGGACGCGACGGCCAACCCGGCGGCACCGGCGAGGACGCCGAGATCAGCTCGCAGTAAGCGTCCGGGTCCCCCCCACGCGCCGCGCCCTCCGCCGACCTCTCCCCACCGTCAACGAAAGCCGCATTCGTCATGCAGTTCGATGTCCGCACCTTGTCGGCCGATATGGTCATCTCCCATCTGCTCATCGATGGCCGCGATGAGGCCGACGCGCGCCGCCAGGTCGAGGCGCGCGGACTGTTCGTCAGCGCCATCGCGCCGGCGCGCGGCGGCCTGACCGGTGGCGGACGCGCCGGCAGGCGTCCGGCGCTTTCGCTGGTGTTGTTCAGCCAGGAGTTGCTGGCGCTGCTGACGGCCGGCCTGGGCATCGTCGAGGGGCTCGAGGCGCTGCTGGAAAAAGAGGCCAATCCGGCCACGCGCGGCGTGCTCGAGCGGCTGCTGGCCGGCCTGCGCGAGGGCCAGCGCTTCTCGGCCGTGCTGGCCGAGCAGCCGGAACTGTTCCCGCCGCTCTACATCGGCATCGTCAAGGCGGCCGAGGGCACCTCCGACCTGCCGCGTTCGCTGTCGCGCTTCATCGACTACCAGCAGCGCATCGACCTGGTGCGCGGCAAGCTGGTGTCGGCCGCCATCTACCCGTGCATCCTGCTGCTGGTCGGCGGCGGCGTCAGCCTGTTTTTGATCGGCTACGTGGTGCCGCGCTTCGCCGAGGTCTACCAGGGCGCCGGGCGCGACCTGCCGTGGCTGTCGCAGCAGATGCTCAACTGGGGCCAGTTCGCCAGCCAGCACACCACGCTGATGTTGGGCGGCATCGCGGCGGCGCTGGCGGCGCTGGTGCTGACGGTGCGCCACCTGATGGGCAGCGGCGGCATCGTCCGCCTGCTGAGCCGGCTGCCGGGCATCGGCGAGCGCGTGCGCATCTATGAATTGTCGCGGCTGTACCTGACCCTGGGCATGCTCAGCGAGGGCGGCATCACCATCGTGCACGCCATCGAGACGGTGCAGGGCATGGTCTCGGCCGGCATCCGCCAGAACCTGCAGGCGGCGCGCGCGGCCATCGAGGCCGGCCTGCCGCTGTCGACCGCCTTCGAGGCCAACCAGCTGACCACGCCGATCTCGCTGCGCATGCTGCGCGTGGGCGAGCGCACCGGCGACATGGGGCCGATGCTGACGCAGTCGGCGGCCTTCTACGACGGCGAGATCACCCGCTGGATCGACCGCTTCACCCGCACCTTCGAACCGCTGCTGATGGCCGCCATCGGCCTGATCGTCGGCGCCATCGTGGTGCTGCTTTACATGCCGATCTTTGATCTGGCCGGAGACATGTCATGACGGCCCAGGCCAACCTCGTCGATACCGGAGCGGGTTCCCCCGTGCCGGCGCTTGACACCGCGCTGGTGGCGCGCGCGCGCCATCTGCGCCAGCAATCGAAACGCACGCTGGTCGAGGAGCTCGAAGCGCTCAGCGGCATGGAGCCGCGCCTGGTGGTGCGGGCGCTGGCGCAGCCGTTCGGCATGACGGTGCTCGAGACGGTCGACATGCTGGCCTTCGTGCCGGCCTTCGACCTGCTGCCGCTGTCGCAGGCGATGGCGCGCCACTGCGTGCTGCTGCGCGGCTTCGACGGCGTGGTGGTCGGCGTCATCGCCGATCCGTTCGACCTCGATTTGCAAACCTGGCTCGGCACGCAGGCGCGCGCCACGCCGCACGCGCCGCTGCCGGTGCGCCTGGCGCTGCAGGCAGACATCCAGGCCTACCTGTCGAAGCAGGAGGAATCGGCGCGCGCCACCGACTCGCTGCTGCCCGGCGCCAGCGAAGGCCGGCGCGACGGCAAGACCGCCGCCGTGCTGTCGTTCGCGTCGGTGTCGGAGGCGGCCAGTCCGGCGGTCCGCCTGGTGAACTCCACCTTGTACGACGCGCTCAAGGCCGGCGCCTCCGACATCCACCTGGAGAGCACCTCCGGCGGCCTGGCCGTCAAGTACCGGGTCGACGGCGTGCTCGATCACGCCACCGCCGTCAACGGCATCGAGGTGGCCGAACAAATCATCTCGCGCCTGAAGGTGCTGGCCGAACTCGATATCGCCGAGCGCCGCGTGCCGCAGGACGGCAGCTTCCGGGTCGAGGCCAACGGCCGCGAGATCGATCTGCGCGTCTCCATCATGCCGAGCATCCACGGCGAGGACGCCGTCATCCGTATCCTCGACAAGCGCGCCATGATCGAGGCCTACGGCTCGCTGACCCTGGAGGCGCTGGGCTTCGACGCGCCGTCGCTGGCGACCTTGCGCGTGCTGGCGCAGGAGGCCTACGGCATGCTGCTGGTGACCGGGCCGACCGGCTCGGGCAAGACCACCACCCTGTATGCGGCGCTGACCGAGATCCACAACGGCCGCGAGAAGATCATCACCATCGAGGACCCGGTCGAGTACCAGCTGCCGGGCATCCTGCAGATTCCCGTCAACGAGAAGAAGGGCCTGACCTTCGCCAAGGGACTGCGCTCGATCCTGCGCCACGATCCGGACAAGATCATGGTGGGAGAGATCCGCGACCGCGAGACGGCGGAAATCGCCGTGCAGTCGGCGCTGACGGGCCACCTGGTGCTCACCACCGTGCACGCCAATAACGTGTTCGACGTGTTCGGCCGCTTTACCCACATGGGCATCGATCCGTACGCCTTCGTCTCGGCGCTGAACGGCATCTGGGCGCAGCGTCTGGTGCGCATCAACTGTCCGCACTGCGCGGTGGAATACATGCCGGACGACCATGAACTGGCCAGCGTCGGCCTGCGCCGCGTCGATGTCCATGATTACCGCTTCATGCAGGGGCCGGGCTGCGGCGACTGCCGTGGCACCGGCTACAAGGGGCGCCGCTCGATCGCCGAGATCCTGACCTTGAACGACGAGATTCGCGAGCTGATCGTCGACAAGCGGCCGATCCGCCAGATCAAACAGGCGGCCTACGAAAACGGCACGCGCAGCCTGCGCCAGGCCGCGCTGGAACTGGTCAAGCGTGGCGGCACCACCCTGGCCGAAATCAAACGGGTGACCTTGCATGCGTAGAACCATCGGACAATCGCTGCGCATCGGCGTGGCCGGCCACGCGGTCAGCCTGGTGCGCGTGAGCCGCTGGCGCGGAGAGCCCTTCACCGTGCTGGCGGAACACGCGTTCGCGCCGTCGGCCGCGCATCCGTTCGACGCCATCGCCAACGCCTTGCGCGCGCTGCTGGGCGAACAGGACGTGGGCGGCTGGCCCACCAGCATCGTGCTGGCCGACGAATTGACGCGCATGTGGCGCGTCACGCCGCCACCCGGCGCCACCCGCCTGGACGACATGGAGGCGGCGGCCGGCCTGCGCTTCCAGTCGCTGTACGGCGAGGCGCCGTCGGCCTGGAGGATATCGGCCGACTGGAACGCGGCCGAGCCGTTCTTCGCCGCCGCCATGCCGCGCGCGCTGCTGGCCGTGCTGGAGCTGGTGGCGCGGGAATTCAAACTGTCCATCGTCGGCGTCGAACCGCATTTCGTCAGCGCCTGGAACCGTTGGCGGCGCGGCATGAAGCAGGGTGCCTGGTTTGGCCTGCTGCACGACAATCTGCTGACGCTGGCCGCGATCGACGCCAGCGCCGGGAAGGGCAAAGGCGGGCAAGCGATGCGGGCGATCCGCGCGCTGCCGGTGCCGCCCGGAGCCGATCCGGCATGGCTGGCGCAGACCTTGAAGCGCGAGGCGCTGCTGCTCGATATGCCGCCGCCCGAACTGCTGCAGCTGTGCGGGGCGGCATCGGCCAGCCCGGCCAGCGCCGCCGCGTGGACGCGCTCCGCCGGCAACGGCAACGCCGCGCAGATTCCGTGCGAGGCGCTCGATCAGGCGCAGCAGGCCGGCGGCGCCGGGCTGTCGATGGCGGCGCTGCTGGCGCGCGGCGGGAGCCTGGCATGAGCATGCATAAGAAAGCAAGGCACAACGCGATGCACATCGACTTCGCGCCGCGCAGCCTGCGCCGCACCCTGTTCCACACGCATCCGGCGCTGCTGGCGCTGGGCGCCGCCGGACTGCTGTTGTGCGCGGGCGCTGCCTTCGGTGGCTGGAAGCTGGTCGAGCAAAAGCGTGAGCGCGAACAGCAGCTGCGCCATATCCAGCAACGCGCGGCCGCCATGTCGGCGCGGCCGGTGGAGGTGGCGCGGGTGGTGATACCCGAAGGGCAGGCTGCCTTCGTCAACGGCGCCATCATGCAATTGAACCTGCCATGGCGAGAATTGCAGGACGCCGTGGCCGCCGCCACGCCGCGCAATGTGGCGCTGGTGGCGATGGAGCCGGACCCGCGCAAGCAGGTGCTCAAGATCACCGCCGAGACCAAGACCAGCGACGATATGGTGGACTACGTGGCGGAACTCAAACAGCAGGAAACCTTTAGTGGCGTGGTGCTGACGCGCCACGAGATCAACGACCAGGACCCGTTGCGGCCCTTGCGCTTCCAGTTGGAGGCCACATGGATAACCCGTTGAGCACCATGAACGCCGTGAACGCGCGGGCGCTGGCGCTGCGCGCCCGTCTGGCCTTGCTGCGCCTTGGCGCGCCGGCCTGCGTGGCCATTGCCTTGTGCGTGGCCGGCGTGGCGGCGTGGGCGTGGCTGCTGCCGCAGCGCGCGGCGCAGGCGCGGGTGATGGCGCGGCCGTTGCCGGCGCCGTCCTCGCTGGTGACCGCGCCGCCGCCGCCATCGGCCAACCAGAACCTGGCCGACTTTTATCAGGTGCTGGGCGAGAAGCGCTACGCGGAACAGCAGGTCAAGGTGCTGTTCGACCTGGCCGCGAAATCCAATCTGGTGCTGAGCCAGGGCGAGTACAAGTCGGCCTACGACAAGGCCAGCCGCGTGAGCACCTACCAGATCATCCTGCCGGTCAAGGGGCCGTACCAGGCCATCTGGCAGTTCGCCATGCAGGGTTTGCGCGAGATGCCGTTTGCCTCGCTCGACGAAATCGGCTTCCGCCGCGACACCATCGCCGATGCGACGGTGGAGGCGCGCCTGCGCTTCACCTTGTACCTCAAGGACGGCGAACCATGAAGCCTTATCACATCGCGATGGGGGTGGCGCTGGTCGGCGCCGCCGCGCTGGTGGTTTTTGGCGACAACACGCCGTCGTCGGACATCGCCGAGCCGGTCGCGCGCCCCGCCAGGGCGCCGGGCGCGGTGTCATCCGTGCCGGCGCCGGCCGAGCGCGCCGACAAGGACGGTAAGGCGGCGGACGCGATGATCCTGCGGCTGGTGCCGCGCGCCACGCTGGTCGGCGACTCGGCCGACGCCGGCTTCGGCGCGGGCGAGGGGGTGTTCCTGGGCCAGAACTGGAATCCGCCGCCACCGCCGCCGCCGCAATCGCAATCGAACGCGCCGCCACCGCCGCCGATGGCGCCGCCGGTTCCTTTCAATTACTTCGGCAAAGCCGTCGCCGACGGCCAGTGGGAAGTTTACCTGGCGCGCGGCGACAAGACCTATGTGGTGCGCAACAAGACCGTGATCGAGGGCGCCTACCGCGTCGACCGGATCGCGCCGCCGTTGATGACCGTGACCTATCTGCCTTTGAATCAGGTACAACAGATTAATATTGGAGCATTCGACTGATGGCTAGTCATCTGAACACATGGCGCCGCCGCGCCGCGCTGCCCGCCATGCTGGCGATCGTCGTCGGCGTGAGCGGCTGCGCCGGGCAAATGGCCTTCCGCGAAGCCAACCAGCTGGTCGCCAAGGACCAGGTGGAGGCGGGCCTGCTCAAGTACCAGGAGGCCGTCAGGGCCGAACCGGGCAACGCCGAGTACCGCACCGCCTATCTGGTGGCGCGCGACCGCACCGTCCAGCGCCTGCTCGAACAGTCCGAGCGCCAGCTGGCGGAAGGCCGTCCCGATCTGGCGGAGCAGGGCTTCCGCCGCGTCCTCGGCATGGACCAGATGAACGAACGCGCGCGCAGCGGCCTGCGCGCGATAGAGCGCGACAGCCGCCAGGACAAGCTGCTGGCCGCCGCCATCGAGCACGTGAACAAGAAGGAATACGATCTGGCCAAGCTGCGCCTGAACGCGCTGCTGACCGAGACGCCGTCGAACGAGAAGGCGCGGCTGCTGCTGCTCGAGGTGACCGAGAAAAGCGCGCAGCCGGTGGTGGAGTCGGGCCTGTCGAAGTCGTACAAGCAACCCATCACGATCGAGTTCCGCGACGCCCCGCTCAAGCAGGTGTTCGAGGTGATCGCGCGCCGCTCCGGCCTGAACTTCGTGTTCGACAAGGACGTCAAGACCGACCAGCGCACCACCGTCATGCTGAAGAACAGCACCGTCGAATCGGCGATCTACTTTCTGCTGCTGACCAATCAGCTGGAGCAGCAGGTCATGGACGCCAACACGATCCTGATCTACCCGAACGTGGCGGCCAAGCTGAAGGAATACCAGGAGATGACGGTCAAGACCTTCTTCCTGGCGAACGCCGAGGCGAAGCTGGTGGCCAACACCCTCAAGACCATCCTGAAGTCGCGCGACGTGGTGGTCGACGAAAAACTCAATCTGCTGATCGTGCGCGACAACCCGGAGGCGATCCGCCTGGCCGAACGCCTGATCGCGGTGCAGGACGCGCCGGAGGCGGAGGTGATGCTGGAGGTGGAGATCCTGGAGGTCAAGCGCGGTACCCTGATGAACCTCGGTGTCGAGTGGCCGACCAGCGTGGGATTGACGCCGCTGTCGACCGCCGGCGGCACCGGCATCACGGTGCGCGATTTGCGGGGTTTGAATTCGGACACCATCGGCGTCACCGGCATATCGGCCGCCATCAACGCCAATAAGACCGACACCGATTCCAACCTGCTGGCCAATCCGCGGATCCGCGTGCGCAACAAGGAAAAGGCCAAGATCGTCATCGGCGACAAGCTGCCGGTGATCACGGCGACGGTATCGTCGGGCATCGGCGGTTTCGCCAGCGACAACGTCACCTATGTCGATGTGGGCCTGACGCTGAACGTCGAACCGACCATCTACCTGAACAACGAGGTGGCGATCCGCGTGCAACTGGAGGTGAGCAACCTGACCAACACCATCACCACCCGCAACGGCGGCACCGCCTACCAGATCGGCACGCGCCAGGCCAGCACCATGCTGCAACTCAAGGATGGCGAGAACCAGGTGCTGGCGGGCTTGATCAACAACGAGGAGCGCGGCACCGCCAGCAAGCTGCCCGGCGCCGGCGATTTGCCGATCGTCGGACGTCTGTTCGGCAGCAAGCGTGACGACAACCAGAAGACCGAGATCGTGCTGTCGATCACGCCGCGTTTGATTCGCAATGTGCAGCGTCCGGAGGCCAGCGCCTCCGAATTCTCGGCCGGCACGGAGGCGAGCTTCCGCCGCCGTCCGGACCTGACCGTGCGCACGCCGGTGCAGTTGCCGGCGCCGCCGGGCGCATTGTCGGCGCCAGCGGCGCCGCCGGCGCAGAACAATCCGGCCAGCGTGCCGACACCGGCGCCGGCCGAGGCGCAAGGCGCGACCACGCAGGCCATCCTGCCGCCGCCGGTGCAGGCAATGCCGCTGTCGACGGGCCAGCCGGCGCCGCTGCCGCCGACGCAAGGGGTGCAGCCGCAACCGGTGCAGCCGGCGGTCGAGATTTCGCCGTCACCGCAGCAGTGACGCCAGGGTGGGCATGATGCGCGCGCGCGGTTTCACGCTGATCGAGTTGCTGGTGACGCTGACCATCCTCGGCCTGCTCAGCGTACTGGTGATACCGACCGCGCAGGTGGTGGTGCAGCGCCGCCAGGAGCAGGAGCTGCGCGAGGCGCTGCATCAAATCCGCCAGGGCATCGACGCCTACAAGCTGGCCTACGACCAGGGCCGCATCACCAAGTCGCTGGCCTCGACCGGCTATCCGAAGACGCTGGAGCTGCTGGTCGAAGGCGTGCCGGATCTGCAAAACCCCAAGCAGGCGAAGATCTACTTTCTACGTCGCGTGCCGCGCGACCCGTTCAATCCCGATACTTCGCTGAGCGAGTCGCAATCGTGGGGCAAGCGCAGTTACGCCAGCGAAGCGGACCAACCGAGGGAGGGCGAGGATGTCTACGATGTTTTCAGCACGAGCGAGAAGAGCGGCCTGAATGGCGTTCCGTACAATAAATGGTGACCATGAAGACCAAAGGTTTTACGCTGATCGAGTTGCTGGTGGTGCTGGGCATCGTCGCCTTGATGCTGACGCTCGCGGTGCCGCGCTACTTCCCCAGCATCGACAAATCGAAGGAGGTGGTGTTGGCCGATAACCTGCGCAATGTGCGCAATGTGATCGACCAGTACTACGGCGACACGGGCCGCTATCCCGACTCGCTGGAGCAGCTGGTCGAGAAAAAATATCTGCGCGCGCTGCCGGTCGATCCGATCACCGACAGTGAAACCACGTGGGTCATCATTCCGCCGGAGGACGGCGCCAAGGGCGGCGTCTACAACATCAAGAGCGGCGCCCCCGGCAACGACCGTAGCGGCAAGCCTTACGCCGACTGGTGATGCGGCGGCCGCGCAAGCGCCGCGACGGCGGCTTCACCTATCTGAGCCTGATCATCCTGGTGGCGATCATCGGGCTGGTGTCGGCATCGGCGTTGAAACTGGGATCGGTGCTGCAGCGGAGCAGGGCGGAGCAGGAACTGCTCGACATCGGCGCCGCCTTCAGCGACGCGCTGCAAAGCTATGCCAACGCCACGCCGGCCGGTTTTCCGCCGCAGCCGCCGTCATTGAAGGAGCTGCTCAAGGACCCGCGCTTTCCGACCGTGCGGCGGCATCTGCGCAAGGTGTTTGTCGATCCGATGACGGGCAAGGCGGAATGGGGCATCACCTACCTGGGCGACAAGGTCGGCGTGCTGGCGGTGTACAGTTTGTCGGACGCGAAGCCGGTCAAGATAGGCAATTTTCCGCAGCGCTTCCAGGGGCTGGCCGGCAAGCAGAAGATCTCTGAGTGGCGCTTCGCGGCGACCGGCGGCACGCTGCCGGTACCGGGGCAGGGTGCGCAACCCGGCGCGGTGGAAGTGAAACCCGGCACGCCTTTGCCGGGCAGCCCGGTTATCCCGATTCCGCCGGCGCCGGTCGCGCCCGCGCCACCACCACCACCGCCCGAGCCGGAACCGACCCCGCCGCCACCGGAAGAAGAAAAACCGGCGCCGGAACCCGAGCCGGAACCGCCGCCCCAGCCCGCCCAGCCGGAGCCACAGGACCAAAACAAGCCGTCATAACACGTAGGGCGGATTAGCGAAGCGTAATCCGCCATGCACGCTCCGTCCGCGGCTCCGACTAACGCGCCGTGCGTTTGAAATCCCGGAACCGGAACCCCATCGCCATCAGCGCACCGAAATACACCAGCGCGGACGCGCCGATGACCACAACCAGCGCGCCGATGCGCAACAGCGTCTGATGCGCCATCCCTGTCCAATCGACCTGCGCCGCGCTGTACCACGCCGTGGCGCCCATCAGCGCGCAGGCGACCACCAGCTTGCAGAAAAACAGCAGCCAGCCGGGCTTGGGTGTGTAGATGCCACGCCGGCGCAGGCCGGTGAACAGCAAGCCCGCGTTCAGGCAGGCGCCCAGGCTGATCGACAGCGCCAGGCCCGCCACCGCCAGGTGCGGGACAAAAATCATGTTCATCAACTGGGTGGCGACCAGCACGCCGACCGCGATGCGTACCGGCGTGCGGATGTCCTGCCGCGCGAAGAAGGCCGGCGCGAGGATCTTGACCAGGATGATGCCGAGCAGGCCGACGCTGTAGGCGATCAGCGGCTCGGCCGACGCGTGCGCCGCCGCCGCCGTGAATGCGCCGTTCTGGAACAGGGTGGAAATCAGCGGCACGGCCAAGGTGGCCAAGCCCACGGCGGCGGGCATCGCCAGCAAAAAGGTCAGCCGCAAGCCCCAATCGAGCAGTGATGAGTATTCCTCGGTGTCGCCGCCGACGTTTGCCTTGGACAGGCTGGGCAGCAAAATGGTGCCCAGGGCCACGCCCAGCATGGCGGTCGGGAACTCCATCAGGCGGTCGGCGTAGGTCAGGAAGGAGATGCTGCCCTCGGCCAGGTTGGAGGCGATGCTGGTATTGATCAGCAGGCTGATTTGCGCGGCGGCGACGGCGAACACTGCCGGCCCCATTTTCTTGAGCACGCGGCGCACGCCCTCGTCGCGCAGTCCCGACAGCGGATTGAGCGAGATGCGCGGCAGCATGCGGATCTTCAGCAGCGCCGGGATCTGGATCGCCACCTGCAGCAGGCCGCCGACGAAGACCGCGATCGCCATTGCGTAGATGGGCCGCTCCAGGTGCTGCTGCAGGAACAGCGACGCCAGGATGGAGGCGATATTGAGCAGCACCGGCGTGAAGGCCGGGATCTTGAACTGGCTCCAGGTGTTTAATATGCCGCCGGCCAGCGCCACGAACGACATGAAGGCGATGTAGGGGAACATCAGGCGCGTCATCCACACGGCGGCGTCGAAATCGTCGGGTTGCAGGCCGCCGGCGACCAGCATCAACAGCAGCGGGGCGCCGATGATGCCCAGCCCGCTGATGACGACCGTGGCCCAGACCAGGGTGGTGCCGACGTGGTCCGCCAGGTTCCTGGTGGCTTGCTCGGTCTGCTTGTTCTTGTATTCGGATAAAATGGGCACGAACGCTTGCGAGAACGCCCCCTCGGCGAACAGCCGGCGCAACAGGTTGGGGATGCGGAAGGCGACGTTGTACGCATCGGTCATGCCGCCGGCGCCGAAGGCCCGGGCGATGAGGATTTCGCGCAACAATCCGGTGATACGGGACAGCATGGTCATGCTGCTCAGGGCGGCTAGAGTTTTAAGCAAGTTCATGGGGCATGATTATAGTTGCTCCCGTCGAAAAAGATCGCTATAATCGCAGGCTGTACAGAATTCTGTTACGCAGACACTAATGTTTGGCAGGCAGTAGTTTGACTCACATGGTTCGGCAGACGCTACTGAACGCACCTGTTTGACAAACAATAATGTTTGCAAACGCACCTTTACCCTGATTTAGGAAATTCCATGGCAAATACCGCACAAGCGCGCAAACGTGCTCGTCAAGCAGTCAAGCAAAACGCTCACAACTCGTCCCAGCGTTCGACCCTGCGCACCGCTATCAAAGCGGTTCGCAAAGCGATCCAGGGCGGCGACAAAGCTGCTGCGACCGCAATCTTCCAATCGTCCGTGTCGAAAATCGACAGCATCGCCGACAAGAAGATCATCCACAAAAACAAGGCAGCTCGTCATAAGAGCCGTCTGGCAGCTGCCCTGAAGGCACTGTCCGCTTAATTCCCCTCGTCGGGAGTACAAGCAGAAACCCGCGCTGACTTCGGTCGGCGCGGGTTTTTTCGCTTGTGGCGCGGAAAGTTGAATTGCTTGATGACCGGTAAAGGGGGGGGGGGGCGGTGACATCCGCCGGGCCCGGCCGGCGGATGCGAGGGGAGCCCTGAAGACTCAGGCGGCCAGCTTCGGCTTGAAACGCAGCAGTACTTGTTTGCCCATCTGTATGCCCTTCTTTTCCACCGAATTGAACAGCAGCCATCCGATCGCATAGCTGATCGGCAGGGCGATCGCGATGACGATGCCGAAGCGCACCACGCTTGGCAGTGCCACATAGGCGGCCTGGCGCGCCAGCAGGCCGCCCACGGGCAGCACGATGAGCAAATGCACGAGGTAGACGCTGTACGAGGTTTCGCCGAGGAACATGGCGATACGGTTGGACAGCAGCTTGCGCAGGCCGATGGTGGCGCCGGCCAGCGCTTTGCTGCCGGGGAGGGTGCCGTTATTCATCAGGTAGAACATGCCGATGACCAGGACCACGCGCGCCACGGCAACCTGGTTGCGTTCGAGGAAGAGCCACATCAGCGCCAGGCCGACGCCGGCCAGGAAGCCGAGATGCATGGTGCGTTCGGCGCGCGCCTGGGCGATCCACATGCCGATCAGGAAGACGTAGAACTTGATGGCGAGGAAGGCCGGCATCGGGAAGGAGTGGAAGTAATCGCGGAAGAACAGGCGGATGGCCAGGCACACGCCGATCAGCAGGCCGCTGGCGATGATCGGCGACAGGCGCGACATGACGATCATGATGAACGGGAAGAACAGGTAGAACTGCATTTCCAGTCCGATCGACCAGTCCGGCAAGGCGGTGCGGAACGCATAGGTCGGCGAGAACCCGAACAGGAAACTCACGTGCATGACGATGTTGGTCAGGCTTTGGTCCAGATAGCGTTCCGGCGCGGTGGCCGTCGACGGCCACACCTGCGCGATGGCCTCGCGGAAATGACCCATTTGCGGACCGGCCACCAGCGCCACCACCAGCACGACGTAGTACAGCGGCGCGATGCGGAAGAAGCGGCGCACCCAGAATTGTCCGATGGTGCGCGCCGATTCCCAGGGTTCTGTCTGCTTGCGGGCGATATAGTTATGCGCCATCAAGAAACCGGACAGCAGCATGAACAGGTCGACGGCGAGCTCGCCCCATGACAACAGCGGGATGTCGCGCAGGCCGGTCAGAATTTGAATGTGGGAAAGCAAAACCCAGATGGAAGCGAGCCCGCGCAAGCCGTCCAGCCAAGGCAGATTGCCCTGGTTTTGCCCTGTGGCCAGGGCGGAGTGGTTATTCATTTAATTGCCTATTGACTATGGTTGTGGAAGGCGCAACCTTCCGCTTCGATAGCATAGCACTTTTGCATCATTCCAGCCGTTCGTTTCGCTCAGCCGTTACTTAGCTCGTCTGGCCGCACCGGCATCGATTCGCCCGGCATCAGCGGATGGGTCGCCAGCGAGATGGCGCCGATGGCGCTGCGCACCAGCCGCAAGGTCGGCAAGCCGACCGCCGCCGTCATGCGCCGGACCTGGCGGTTCTTCCCCTCCTGCAAAGTAATCGCCAGCCAGCTGGTCGGCTGCCCCGCGCGCTCGCGGATCGGCGGAGTGCGCGGCCACAGCCACTCCGGCTCGGCGATCCGCACCGCCTTGCATGGCTTGGTGACGAAATCGCCCAGATCGATCGGCGCCTGCAATTTGGTCAGGCTGTCGGCGTCGGCCACGCCTTCGACCTGCACCAGATATACCTTGGCCTCCTTGTGGTCCGGATGGGCGATCTGGTGCTGCAGCTTGCCGTCGTCGGTCAGCAGCATCAAGCCCTCGCTGTCGGCGTCGAGACGGCCGGCGGGGTAGATGTTGGGGATCTTTAAATAGTCGGCCAGGGTGGCCTTGTCGTCCTGCGGCGAGAACTGGCACAGCACCTGGAAAGGTTTATTAAATAGAATGAGGGGCATGCTTGTGTGATGATGGAATTGGTGTAGGCTTAAAGGCCGGTGTCGTAAAATCGTGGCGCCCACTAAAATACTGGTGCATAATGCAAAACGCCTGTCTTATGTCTTATAGAAGACCTAGGTATTTGTACTAACTTGGCAATAAAACAAAGAATCCTTGCCCCGGTAGCTGTATTGTATGCCGCTTGCCGAGCGTCCATTTCGGAGAACACGATGTACCAACATATCAAAGTACCTGCCGACGGCCAGAAAATCACCGTCAACGCCGATTTTTCCCTGAATGTACCAGATAACCCGATCGTTCCCTACATCGAGGGCGATGGCACCGGCGCGGACATTACCCCGGTCATGCTCAAGGTGGTCGACGCGGCGGTGGCCAAGTCCTACGGCGGCAAGCGCAAGATCAACTGGATGGAAATTTTCGCCGGCGAAAAGTCGACCACCGTGTACGGCCCCGACGTGTGGCTGCCGGAGGAGACCCTGGCCGCGGTGAAGGATTACGTGGTATCGATCAAGGGTCCGCTGACGACGCCGGTCGGCGGCGGCATCCGCTCGCTCAACGTCGCGCTGCGCCAGCAGCTGGACCTGTACGTCTGCCTGCGTCCGGTGCGTTACTTCACCGGCGTGCCGTCGCCGGTCAAAGAGCCCGAGAAAACCAACATGGTCATCTTCCGCGAGAACTCGGAAGACATCTACGCCGGTATCGAATACCAGCAGGGTTCGGAAGGTGCCAAGAAATTGCTCGACTTCCTGGTCAAGGAAATGGGCGTGACCAAGATCCGCTTCCCGGAAACGTCGGGCCTGGGCATCAAGCCGGTATCGATCGAAGGCACGCAGCGCCTGGTGCGCAAGGCGATCCAGTACGCGATCGACAACGACAAGCCATCGGTGACTATCGTCCACAAGGGCAACATCATGAAGTACACCGAGGGTGGCTTCCGTGACTGGGCCTACGAGCTGGCGCTGAAGGAATTCGGCGCGGAGCTGATCGACGGCGGCCCATGGTGCAAGGTCAAGAATCCGAAGACCGGGCGCGACATCACGATCAAGGATTCGATCGCCGACGCCTTCCTGCAGCAGATTTTGTTGCGTCCGGCGGAATACAGCGTCATCGCCACGTTGAACCTGAACGGCGACTACATCTCCGACGCGCTGGCGGCCCAGGTGGGCGGCATCGGCATCGCGCCGGGCGCCAACCTGTCGGACTCGGTGGCGATGTTCGAAGCGACGCACGGCACCGCGCCCAAGTATGCAGGCAAGGATTATGTGAATCCGGGTTCGCTGATTCTGTCGGCGGAGATGATGCTGCGTCACATGGGCTGGACCGAGGCGGCCGATCTGATCATCAAGTCGATGGAAAAAGCCATCGACTCGAAGAAGGTCACGTACGACTTCGCGCGCTTGATGGAAGGCGCGACGCAGGTATCGTGCTCCGGCTTCGGCGAGGTCATGATCGAGCAGATGCAGGACTAAGTTTGCGCCGTGTGATTTGTCACGGAGATACGTAGGGCGGATTAGGCGGAACGCCGTAATCGGCCATGGATGCGCCGTCGGCGGCTCAACCATGGCCGATTACGCTACGCTAATCCGCCCTACGTGTTTTAGATGTGGTTTCATACCGTGGCCGTGAGCTACTTCCAGAGCATGAACGGCAGCATGCCCCACGCGGCCAGCACCAGCATGCATTGCAGGCTGGCGATCAGCGCCAGCGTATCTCCGACGTGCCGTTGCCCACCGCGCCACTGCATCGCCAGCCCCGCCGCCAACGTCAGCGGCAACACCGCCGTCACCACCGCCAGCATCCCGCTGGCCACCGTCAATTCCCCCATCCGCATGAACGACTGCATGTAAAACAGCGGCGCCGGCAGCGCCAGCGCGAACACGCCCATCAACGGCGCGAACAGCGGATCGCGCGTCCGCAGCCGCCTGCGCAGCAGCCGCCAGCAACCGATAGTCACAATGTAGGCCAGCCCCAGCAGGCCTATCGCCAGGCTGGCCCATAGCCCGATGAACCGCACCATGTCCGCCTTGGCATAGTTGCGGATGCCGTCGCTGACGATGCGCTGGCCGTCGTCGCCGATCAGCATCACGTGCGTGTTGCCCAGGCGCCCGTCCTGAGTGAACAAGTGGCCGCCGGTCGGCGTCAGCACGCTCGGCTTGCCCTGGAACGGCGTCAGCCGCACAACGTCATCCTCCCGCTCCACCCGCATGAAGTTAAATACGATGTCGGTCCAGGCCAGATTGCTGACTCTATGCATCGCCGGCACATAAATCCCGAGCCAGTCGGCGATGTCGGCGGCCGGAGCGCCGGGCTGCACCGCTGGCGCGGCGGGCTGGAGATGCAGCGCGTCGCTCAGCAACTTGTTGAAGCGGTCGTAGTCCGCCGTTTCGCTGTCCGTATTCATGGCGACGAAGAACGCCTTGCGCTGCGCCGGGTACACGCACAACATGGCGTTGAAGCCGACCGTGGTGCCGGGATGGCAGTAGCCGAGCTGGCCGTGACGGTCGCGTCCGACCAAGGCGTGGCCGTGGCCGGTCGTCAGGCCCGCCCGCACGGCTTCGGTGCCGCTCGGCGTGCCCAGCTGCGCCATCAGCCTCGGGTCGATGAAGGGGCGGCCGTCGATGCCGCCGTCACCCATGAGAAAAACGGCGAAGCGCGCCATGTCGGCGGCGGTGGTGGTGAGCCGGTCGGCCGGGGACAGGTAGCTGCGCACGGCGGCCTGTGTGACGCCGCGTTCGAAATGGCCCATCGCCAGGCCCGGGTCCGCCTCCGGCCCGGTTTGTGTGACGAAGCCGAACGTGCTGTCGCGCATGCCCAACGGTTGCAGCAGGTGCGCGTCCAGGTAGCGGTCGTAGCGCTGGCCGCCGACCGCTTCGATGACCATGCCCAGCAGCGCGTAGCCGATGTTGGAATAGGCGAAGCGGCTGCCCGGCCGCGCTTGCACGGTCAGCAGCGCCGCATCGGACGGCGCGTCGGCGAAGGCGGCGCCGAGCGGTGTGTCGGCCCGCGCCGCCAGGCTGAAGATGTGCCACAGCCGGAAGTTCTCCAACCCGGCCGTGTGCGAGAGCAAGTGCCGCACGCGGATCGGATCGGTGTCTTGCCACGGATTGGTGAACGATAACGCCGGCAGCAAGGTGGCGACCGGCGTGTCGAGCGAGAGCTTGCCCTCGGTGATCAGGCGCAGCACCCCGGCCGCCAGCGCGACCTTGGCGACGGAGCCGACCTGCACCCGGTGGTCGGCGCGCATCGGCGCGCCGCTGTCGGCGTTGGCCAGTCCGGCCGCGCCGGTGGCCGCGCCGCCCTCGGGCGTGACGGCGACCCAGACGGCGCCGGTCAGCTGTTCTTGCTGCAAGGTGCGTTGTATTTCGGTCGCCAGCGACGGCGAGCCAAAGCCGGACATCGGCGTCGCCAGGACAATCAGGGTGGCCGCCACCAGCGTTATCAGATGAGTCATAGGGGAGAGGGGAACGTCGGACTTCTACAACACTTTCGTTTGGCTATCCAGGGCCGGGGGCGACCGACGGACGAAAAAAAACCCCGCAGACGGGGTTTTTCACATCTGGTGCCGTGTAACTTAGGCAGCTTGGATGTTGGAAGCTTGCTTGCCTTTAGGGCCTTGCGTGACTTCGAATTGAACTTTTTGACCTTCTTTGAGGGTCTTGAAACCGTTCATGTTGATTGCGGAGAAGTGAGCGAACAAATCCTCGCCGCCGTCATCTGGAGTGATGAAGCCAAAACCTTTGGAATCATTGAACCACTTAACTGTACCTGTTGCCATAAAAAGAACTTTCAAAATTAAAACGGATCACACGAGCCATAAAAGCAAGAAGCTTCTTGCCCCCTCCTCACGCCTCACTTCTTATCAACATGTACATTTCTGCACGAAGCCGATAACGCATTGTTAGCGGACAGATTTTTAAAGTCAAGCAGATTTGTATGCATTTTGCTACTTTTGATCTGCTTAGCGAAAAAGCAACTCTTGATTTTAACAAATGGGTCGCCATCTGCGCCATGTTAAGAAAACGCGTAAGATGGAAAACAATTGAATGTGTATAGTGAAATGCACATTGCATCAACCCCGAAAGCATTAGAATATAAGCGTATGGCAACCAAGCATGACACCGAAACCCTTTTGGAGCGGCAAGCGCTGAAGCCGCCACCTTTGTACCAGGTGGCGTTGCTCAACGATGACTACACACCGATGGAGTTTGTAGTCGCTATCATCCAGGAGTATTTCAACAAAGACCGTGAAACAGCCACGCAAATAATGCTCAGTGTTCATCGCTACGGCAAAGGAGTGTGCGGCGTGTTCTCTAAAGATATAGCCTGTACCAAAGTGGAGTTCGTTTTAACGCATGCGCGCAAGGCAGGTCATCCCCTGCAGTGCGTGATGGAGGAAGTATGATTGCGCAGGAATTAGAAGTAAGTTTGCACATGGCGTTTGTCGAAGCGCGACAGGCCCGGCACGAATTCATCACGGTGGAGCACTTGCTGCTGGCCTTGCTGGACAACCCTTCGGCTGCCGAAGTGTTGCGCGCATGCGCCGTCAACATTGAAGATCTGCGCAAAACCCTGACCAATTTCATCGGCGATAACACGCCGACCGTGCCCGGCACCGGTGAGGTCGATACCCAGCCGACGCTCGGTTTCCAACGCGTGATCCAGCGCGCCATCATGCACGTGCAGTCGGCGTCCAATGGCAAGAAGGAAGTGACCGGCGCCAACGTGCTGGTGGCGATCTTCGGCGAGAAGGACTCGCACGCGGTCTACTACCTGCACCAGCAGGGCGTGACGCGTCTGGACGTGGTCAACTTCATTTCGCACGGCGTGCGCAAGGACCAGCAGACCGATGCCGCCAAGGCATCCGAAGGCGTGGAAGAGGGCGCTCCGGGCGGCGAAGGCCAGACCAAGGAAAGCCCGCTGGACCAGTTCACCCAAAACCTGAACAAGTCCGCCGCCGAGGGCAAGATCGATCCGCTGATCGGCCGCGAGGACGAAGTCGACCGCGTGATCCAGATCCTGTGCCGCCGCCGCAAGAACAATCCGCTGCTGGTCGGCGAGGCCGGCGTCGGCAAGACCGCCATCGCCGAAGGCCTGGCCTACCGCATCACGCAAAGCGACGTGCCGGAGATCCTGCAAAACGCCGTCGTGTACTCGCTCGACATGGGCGCGCTGCTGGCCGGCACCAAGTATCGCGGTGACTTCGAACAGCGCCTCAAGGCTGTCTTGAAGCAATTGAAGGACAACCCGAACGGCATCCTGTTCATCGACGAGATCCACACCATCATCGGCGCCGGTTCCGCCTCGGGCGGCACGCTGGACGCATCGAACCTGCTGAAGCCGGCGTTGGCCAACGGCCAGCTGAAGTGCATCGGCGCGACCACCTACACGGAATTCCGTGGCGTGTTCGAGAAGGACCACGCGTTGAGCCGCCGCTTCCAGAAAGTGGACGTCAACGAGCCGACCGTCGAGCAGACCGTGCAGATCCTGCGCGGCCTGAAGTCGCGCTTCGAAGAGCATCATGGCGTCAAGTATTCGTCGTCGGCGCTGTCGACCGCCGCCGAACTGGCCGCGCGCTTCATCAACGACCGCCATCTGCCCGACAAGGCGATCGACGTCATCGACGAGGCCGGTGCAGCGCAGCGCATCCTGCCGAAGTCGAAGCAGAAGAAAACCATCGGCAAGACCGAGATCGAGGACATCATCGCCAAGATCGCCCGTATCCCGCCGCAGACCGTCAACCAGGACGACCGCAGCAAGCTGCAGACCATCGACCGCGATTTGCGCAACGTGGTGTTCGGCCAGGATCCTGCGATCGAAGCGCTGGCGTCGGCGATCAAGATGGCGCGCGCCGGTCTGGGCAAGACCGACAAACCGATCGGCTCCTTCCTGTTCTCCGGTCCCACCGGCGTCGGCAAGACCGAGGTGGCGAAGCAGCTGGCCTTCATCCTGGGCATCGAGCTGATTCGTTTCGACATGTCCGAGTACATGGAGCGCCACGCCGTGTCGCGCCTGATCGGCGCGCCGCCGGGTTACGTCGGTTTCGACCAGGGCGGGTTGCTGACCGAAGCCATCACCAAGAAGCCGCACGCGGTGCTGCTGCTCGATGAGATTGAAAAAGCCCATCCGGACATTTTCAACATCCTGCTGCAGGTGATGGACCATGGCACGTTGACCGACAACAACGGACGCAAGGCCGACTTCCGCAACGTGATCATCATCATGACCACCAACGCGGGCGCCGAGAGCTTGCAGAAGTCGTCGATCGGCTTTACGAATTCCAAGCAGGCGGGCGACGAGATGGCCGACATCAAGCGCATGTTCACGCCGGAGTTCCGCAACCGTATCGACGCAACCATCAGCTTCCGCGCGCTGGACGAGGAAATCATCCTGCGCGTGGTGGACAAGTTCCTGATGCAGCTGGAAGAGCAGCTGCACGAGAAGAAGGTCGAAGCGATCTTCACCGAGAAACTGCGCAAGTTCCTCGCGAAGAAGGGTTTCGATCCGCTGATGGGCGCACGGCCGATGTCGCGCCTGATCCAGGACATGATCCGCAAGGCGCTGGCCGACGAGCTGCTGTTCGGCCGTCTGGTGACCGGTGGCCGCGTGACCGTCGATCTGGACGAGAAGGATGTCGTCAAGCTGGAGTTCCCGGAACCGCCGGACGCCGCGCCGACGACGCCGCCGGAGACCGTCGAAGTCGACTAAATACTGGCTTGGCAACGAACCCGCCCACGCGAGTGTGGCGGGTTTTTTTACGTCCGCGAACCAGTACCGCCAGGCGGGGCGCGTGCGCATCGCCGAAGCCGTGCCGGGGCACTTTTTCTTTGCTCGGAGCGGACAAGATATGACAGAATCGTCGTTCCTATCGACAACTTGCAAAGCCTGTCCATGTCCCCGTTCCGCCTCCGCCCCCTTGCTCTGATACTGATGTCCGCCGGCCTGTTGGCCGGGCAGGCGGCCGCCGCCGCCGAATCCTACTACCGCTTCCCCGCCATCCGTGGCGACGCCGTCGTCTTCACCGCCGAAGGCGATTTGTGGCGCACCGGCGCCCAGGGCGGCCAGGCCCAGCGCCTGACCACGCACCCCGCCGCCGAGACCAATGCCGCCATCTCGTACGACGGCAAATGGATCGCCTTCTCCGCCTCGTACGAGGGCGCGCAGGAAGCCTATGTCATGCCGGTCGCCGGCGGCCTGCCGAAGCGGCTGACGTTCGAGAACGGCGCGGTGACGGTGCTGGGCTGGACGGCGCAGGGCGAGGTGCTGGTCAGCACCCAGGATTCGAAGGGGCCGTCGGCGCACCGCATCGTCGCCGCCGTGCAGCCATCGACCTTGCAGCGCCGCGTGTTCGCCGTCGCCGACGCCAACGACGCGGTGCTCGACGACGCCGGCAAGACGCTGTACTTCACGCGCTACGGCCTGGCCCTGACCAACGACAACGTCAAGAACTATCGCGGCGGCGCCCACGCGCAGCTGTGGCGCTACGATTTGAACGCGGGCGCCGGCGCCGAAGCCGTGCCGCTGCTCGCCAGCGACGCCGGCAACAACAAGCGCCCGATGTGGTGGCAGGGCCGCGTGTATTTCATCAGCGACCGTGGCGGCTCCGACAACCTGTGGTCGATGGCCCCCGACGGCGGCGATCCTCGCCAGCTCACCAGGCACACCGACTGGGATGTGCGCAACGCGGCGCTCGGCGACGGCCGCATCGTGTATCAACTGGGCGCCGACCTGCGCGTGTTCGACCTGGCCGCGTCGGCCGAGCGCCAGCTGTCGATCGGCCTGGTGTCCGACTTCGACCAGCAGCGCGCGCGCCAGATCCGCTCACCGCTGGATCAATTGACCAATGTGCAGCTGTCGGCCAAGTCCGAGCGCCTGGTGCTGACGGCGCGCGGGCGCGTTAGCCTGGCCGGCACCGGCGCGCAGCGCCGCGTGGAGATCGCGGTGCCGGAAGGCGCGCGGGCGCGCGAGGCGGTGTTCAGCCCCGACGACAAGTGGGTCTACGCGATCGTCGACACCACCGGCGAAAACGAGATCTGGAAGTTCGCCGCCGACGGTTCCGGCCCCGGCGAGCAGTTGACCCGCGACGGCATCAGCCACCGCTGGCAGCTGTACCCATCGCCGGACGGCCGCTGGCTGGGCCACACCGACAAGAAGGGCCGTTTCTGGCTGCTGGACCTGGCCACCAAATCGAACATCGTCATCGACGACGCGGGCAAGGCCGGTGTCGACAAGCACGACGAAATCCTGTGGTCGGCCGACAGCAAGAACCTGGCCCTGGTGCGCGCCGCGACCACCGAACAGCGCGAGCAAATCGGCTTGTACAACCTGGCGTCGAAGCAGCTGGCCTTCGTCACCAGCGACCGTTACACCTCGCGCTCGCCGGTGTTTTCGCCGGACGGAAAATGGCTGTACTTCCTCTCGGCCCGCAACTTCCAGCTTGCGAACGGTTCGCCGTGGGGCGACCGCAATATGGGGCCGGTGTTCGACAAGCGCACCGGCGCCTACGCGCTGGCGCTCCAGCCGGGCAACCGCTTCCCGTTCAAACCGGACGATGAACTGGGCAAGCCGGGCGAGAAGGTGGCCGAGGGCACGGCCGACAAGGCGGTCGAGCAGGCGGCCGAGAAAGCGGCGGAGAAGGCGGTGGAGAAAGCCACTGCCAAAACGGCGCTGCCGGTCAAGAAGGCGGACAAGTCGCTGCCGGAGATCGTCTTCGCCGGCTTGCAGGACCGTTTGTACGAAGTGCCGCTGGCGCCCGGTAACTACCGCGGCCTGAACATGGACGACAAGCGCCTGTACTTCCTGGACGTGGAGTCCAGCGACGGCAAGGCGAACCTGAAAACGCTTGCGATCGCCTCCAACGGCCCGCAACCGGAAACCTTCGCCGCCGGCGTGCGCGAATTCGACCTGGCCGCCGACAAGAAGCACATCTACTACCGCACCTTCAGCGGTGGTCCGGGCGACATGATCATCGTCGAAGCGGCCGCCAAGGCGCCGACCGACACCTCCAAGGCCAAGGTCAAGGTCGACGACTGGAGCTTCACCTCCAATCCGCGCCTGGAATGGAAGCAGATGTTCAACGACGCCTGGCGCATGCACCGCGACTTCCTGTACGACGCCAAGATGCGTGGCGTGAACTGGACCGCCGTGCGCGATAAATACACGCCGCTGGTCGAGCGCGTGACCGACCGCGCGGAGTTGAACGACATCCTGGGCATGATGATCAGCGAGGTGGGCGCGCTGCACTCGCAGATCGCTCCCGGCGACATCCGCCGCTCCTCTCCCGAGGGCGTGCCGTCCGGCCTGGGCGCGCTGCTGACGCGTACCGCCGAAGGCTACCGCGTCGACCACATCTACCGCAGCGAGCCGGAACTGCCGTCCGAGCGCGGACCGCTGGCGCAGGCCGACGTCAACGTGAAGGAGGGCGATATCATCACCGCCGTCAACGGCAAGTCGGTGCTGGAGTCGCGCGACATCGCCGACCTGCTGCTGAACCAGGCCGACCGGCAGGTGCTGCTGCAGATCAAACGCAAGGCCGGCGGCACCGGTCCGGTGATCGTGATGCCGGTGAATATGACCAAGCAGGCCGGCCTGCGCTACAGCGATTGGGAACAGAGCCGCGCGCGCCAGGTGGAAGGGGCATCGAAAGGACGCATCGGCTACCTGCACCTGCGCGCCATGGGGCCGCGCGACATCGCTTCGTTCGCGCGCGACTTCTACGCCAACGTCAACCGCGAAGGTTTGATCATCGACGTGCGCCGCAACAACGGCGGCAACATCGACAGCTGGATCATCGAAAAGCTGTTGCGCAAGGCCTGGGCCTTCTGGGCCGCGCCGGGCGCGCAGCCGGCGCCGAACATGCAGAACACCTTCCGTGGCCATCTGGTGGTGCTGGTCGATGAACTGACCTATTCGGACGGCGAGACCTTCGCGGCAGGCGTCAAGGCGTTGGGTCTCGCGCCGCTGGTCGGCAAGCGCACGGCCGGCGCCGGCGTCTGGCTGAGCGACAGCAACCGCTTGAGCGACAACGGCATGGCGCGCGTGGCCGAGAACGGGCAGTTCAACACCGCCGACGGCCATTGGTTGATCGAAGGCGTGGGCGTGACGCCCGACGTGGAAGTGGACAATCTGCCGCATGCGACCTTCATGGGCCAGGACCGTCAGCTGGAAGTGGCGTTGGAACTGCTGGATAAGAAGTTGAAGGACAGTCCGATCAAACCATATCAACCGCAGGTGATCCCCGCGTTGAAATAAGGAGACCTTGATGCATATGAAGCGCCTGTTATCGATTGCCGTCGCCGGTGCGGTCATTACAATTGGCCAAACCGCGCAGGCACTGCCCAGCACCAGCGATACCCGCATGCTGACCGAACCGGCGTTGTCGGCCACCCATCTGGCGTTTATCTACGCCGGCGACGTGTGGCTGGCCAACCCGGATGGCGGCGCGCCGCGCCGTCTGACGTCCGACCCGGGTGAAAAATCGAACCCGCAGTTTTCGCCGGATGGCAAGTTGATCGCCTACAGCGCGCAGGTCGACGGCAACACCGATGTCTATCTGCTGCCGATCGAGGGCGGAGTGCCGAAGCGGCTGACGTATCATCCGGGCGCCGACGTGGTGCAGGGCTTCGCGCCCGATGGAAAATCGGTGATGTTCACATCGCCGCGCGCGGCCTTCAACAATCGTTATCGCAAACTGTTCACCGTGCCGGTGACGGGCGGCGTGGAGACGCAGCTGGAAGTTCCGAACGCCGCGCGCGCCGCCTGGTCGCCCGATGGCAAGAGCATTGTCTATAACCCGTTCTCGCCGGCCTTCCTGCAATGGAAGCACTATCGGGGCGGTACCAACTCGATCCTGTGGCTGTTCAACCGGGGCGACAAATCGGTGGTCAAGATACCGCAGCCGGCCACGCATTCGAACGACGTCGATCCAGTGTGGATCGGCGACACCGTTTACTTCCGCTCGGACCGCGACGGCGAATTCAATTTGTATGCTTATGACGTGAAGTCCAAGGCCGTGCGCGCGTTGACGAAGCACACCGACTTCCCGGTGCTGAACGCTTCGGCGTCGGGCAACGGCATCGTCTACGAGCAGGCCGGCTATCTGCACGCGCTGGACCTGGGCAGCGGCCAGGCGCGCAAGCTGACCATCGGCGTCAGTAGCGACCTGGGGATGTCGCGTCCGCGCTGGGTCAACGGCGCCAAGTACATCCGCAATTTTTCGGTGTCGCCGTCCGGCGCGCGGGTGGCGTATGAATTCCGTGGCGAGATCGTTACCATCCCCGCCGACAAGGGCGATGTGCGCAACCTGACGCAGACCACCGCCGCCAACGAGCGCTCGCCCGCCTGGTCGCCGGATGGCCGCTCGGTGGCCTACTTCTCCGACGAATCGGGCGAGTACGCGCTGCATATCCGCGCGCAGGACGGCAAGGGAGAGCCGCGCAAGTTCAAGCTGACCGGTTCCGGCTTCTACGACAATCCGGTGTGGTCGCCGGACAGTAAAAAAATCGCCTACACCGACAACTCGTGGACCTTGTACGTGATGGATGTCGCTTCCGGGGCGATCAACAAGATCGCGTCCGAGCCGCTGTACGGCGTGAACAAGACCCTGCGCGCGGCGTGGGCGCCGGATTCGCGCTGGATCGCGTACGCGCTCAATTCGATGACCTACACGCGCAGCGCCTATATCTATTCGCTGGAGCAGAAAAAATCGTGGCCGGTGACGGACGGATTGTCGGACGTGGTCAATCCGGTGTTCGACAAGAGCGGCAAGTACCTCTACTTCTTCGCCTCCACCAACGCGGGGCCCAGCAACAACTGGTTCTCGCAGCAGAACGAGGATAACCGCGTCACGCGCACCGTCTGGATGGCGGTGTTGCGGCGCGACCTGCCGTCGCCGCTGATCAAGGAAAGCGACGAGGAAAAAGCAGCCCCGGTCACGCCACCGGTGTCGGAGAAAAAGGAACCGGCCAAGCCGGAGACGCCGAAGATCGATCCGAAGACGGGACGCGACGATCCGAAAGTCACCGTGGCGCCGGTCGCGCCGATGGCTATCGATTTCGACGGCATCGAAACGCGCATCGTCGATTTGCCGATACCGGCGGCGTCGCTGTCGGATCTGGAGGCGGGGCAGGACGGCCAGATATTCTTCCTGCGCGAGAGCGACGGCAAGAAGGCCATCCAGCGCTTCGACCTGAAGGACCGCAAGGCCGAAACGCTGCTGGCCGAGGCGGATGAATTCGAGGTGTCTTCCGATGGCAAGAAGATCGTCTACCGCCTCAAGGAAGCCTGGGCCATGGGCAGCGCCAGCGCCAAGACGCTGACGCCGGGCGAGGGAAAGATCAAGGTCGAGGCCATCGAAGTGCGCGCCGAGCCGCGCGCCGAGTGGACGCAGATATTCAACGAAGCGTGGCGCATCAACCGCGACTTCTTCTACGATCCCGGCATGCATGGCGCGAACTGGAACAAAATGCGCGAGAAGTACGCGCAATTCCTGCCGGAGCTGTCGTCCCGCGCCGATCTGAATCGCCTGATCCAGTGGCTGTGCAGCGAGCTGGGTGTGGGCCATCATCGGGGCGGTGGGGGCGACTTCTTCACCGACAGCAAAGCGGTGCCGGGCGGATTGCTGGGCGCGGATTACGAGATCAGCGATGGCCGTTACCGCTTCAAGAAAGTCTACGGCGGCTTGAACTGGAATCCGGCGCTGCGCGCACCGTTGACGGAGCCGGGCCTGAACGTCAAGGCAGGCGAGTATCTGCTGGCCGTCGATGGCCGTCAGTTGGTGGTGCCGACCAATCTTTACAGCGCCTTCGAAAACACCGCCAACAAGGCGATCGATATCACCGTCGGTCCGAACGCGGACGGCAGCAAGTCGCGCACCATCACCGTGGTGCCGGTGCCGACCGAGGACGCGCTGCGCAACCGCGATTGGATCGAGGGGAATATCCGCAAGGTCAACGCGGCCACCGGCGGCAAGGTAGCTTATGTGTACGTGCCGAACACCGCAGGTTTGGGTCATACCTACTTCAAGCGCTACTTCTTCCCGCAGGCCGACAAGGACGCCGTCATCATCGATGAACGCTTCAATGGCGGTGGCAGCGTGGCCGACTACTACCTGGAGATTTTGCAGAAGAAGGAAATCGCCTGGTGGACCATGCGTTACGGCGCCGACATGAAGACGCCGTCCGCCTCGATCCAGGGGCCGCGCGCGATGCTGATCGACGAGACGGCCGGCTCGGGCGGTGACCTGCTGCCGTGGATGTTCCGTAAAAACCAAATGGGGCCGCTGATCGGCAAGCGCACCTGGGGTGGATTGGTTGGGGTGCTTGGCTTCCCGGTGCTGCTCGATGGTGGCACGATCACCGCGCCCAACCTGGCCTTCTGGACCCGCGAGGGCGGCTGGGGCGTGGAGAACGAGGGCGTGGCGCCGGATATCGAGGTCGATCAAACGCCGGCGGACGTCATCGCCGGGCGCGATCCGCAGCTAGAGAAGGCGATTGAGGTCATCAAGGCGGAGCTGGCGAAGAATCCACCGGTGCGGCCGCCACGTCCTGCTTTTCCGGTGAAGTCGAAGTAGATCCACGTAGGGCGGATTAGCGAAGCGTAATCCGCCATGCATGCGCCGTCGCCGGCCTAGCAAAGTGTTCGGAAATGAACAGCGACCCCGTTCACTTCCGAACAAAGATCGTCGGTTCCGAGCGTGGAAGGGGGTAAAAAGCCGTGGCATGGTAGTTGCAATATCCCCTTATCCTCCATCCACGGACTTACCCAATGAAGCTACACGACTTGCGCATCGGTTGGCGCACCCTGATCCAGGAGCCGGCGTACACCCTGGCCTCCGTGCTGGGTCTCGGCGTGGGCCTGGCCGCCTGCCTGCTGCTGCTTGGCTACGTGCGCTACTCGATGGAGTACGACACGCATTTGCCCGATGCGGATCAGGTCTACGTCGTCAAACATCACTTCAATGTCGAACAATCGTCGCCGCTATTCGATCTTGCGCCGATGTTCCTGCGCGAGACGGCGCTCAAGATCCCCGGCGTCGTCGACGCCACCAGCTACATTCCGGCGCGCCCGGAAATCACGCCGCTGACGGTGCGCGTCGGCCGCAACCTGATGACGGTGCGCGGCCTGATCGTGCTGCCCGGTTTTCCGTCGATGCTGGGCCTGCGGGCGGTGCAGGGCGATCTGGCGCAGGCCCTGGAGCGGCCCGACCTGTTTGTCATCACCGAAACGGCGGCGCTGCGCCTGTTCGGCACGCGCAACGCGTTGGGACGGACCATGCTGTCCGAAGGCGCGACCATGCAGGTCGGCGCCATCGTGCCGGCGCCGCCGGCCAATACGACGATTCCGTTCGAGGTGCTGTTCGGCGTCCACGCGGGTGTGGTGGAAAAAGTCATACGGCACGAGATGCTGACCGGCGAAAGCGGCTGGATGACCAAGATGCTGCTGCGAGTGAAGCCGGGTACCCCGGTGCCGGGTATCGTCAGCCGTTTGCAGCACGCGGTGGACGTCGCGCCCAGCATGAATCAATGGCCGCCGGAGGTGCGCGAACGGCTCGGCAAGCGCAAGCCGATCGAATTGTCGATGTCGCCGCTGCGCGACGCCTACTTCGACCATACGGTAAGGAACAGCTTTATCGCGCTGCCCGGCGACCGGGCCAGCCCCGTCGCCACCGCCGGCCTGGCGCTGATGGCGGTACTGATCCTGCTGCTGGCCGGGATCAACTATGTCAACCTGGCGATGGTGCGCGTGCTGCGCCGTCAGCGCGAAGTCGCGATGCGCAAGGTGCTGGGCGCCGGCGCGCCACGCATCGCGCTGCAGTTCGTGCTCGAATCGCTGCTGGTGACGATGGTGGCGACCGTACTCGCCTTGTTGTTGGCGTGGCTGGCGTTGCCGGTTTTTTCCCAGCTGGTCAACCGCCAGCTCGACGGCCTGTTCTCGCTGCAAAACGTCGCCGCGGCCTTCGGTATCGGCGGGCTGTTGGGATTGGCCACGGCCGCCTATCCCGTTTGGATCGCGCTGCGGGTGCCGCCGCGACAGGCGCTCGAAGGGCGGCCGGATACGGAGTCGATGGGCAGCATGCAATGGCGCCGCGCGCTGACCGTGTTGCAGGTCGCCGTCGCCATGGGCTTCGCCAGCGTCACCATCGCCGTGGCGTGGCAGACCGACTACGCGATGCACGCGTCGCCCGGTTTCGATCCCGCGCAGATAGTGATCGTCGATATGCCGGAGCGCGTCAAGGACAGCGAGAAGGCGCGGCGGTTTTTCTCGGCATTGAAGGCGTTGCCCGGCGTGGCTGGCGTGGTGATCTCCGAGGACCCGGTTGGGCGGCTCGACTACCTCTGGACTCGGGCGCTCAAGCGCCCCGGCGGACAGGCCGCGACAATGGAGATGAAATCGGTCAGCGCGAATTTCTTTGAGGTGCACGGTATCGCGCCGGTGGTCGGGCGGCTGTTCAAGGAGGGCGTGGACGCCGAGAACGACAGGGTGCCGGTGGTGCTGAACGCCGTCGCCGCGCGCGAACTTGGCTTCGCCAGCGCGGAGGAGGCGGTGGGACAGACGGTGATGTTCACCGGTATTGACAACGTCGTGACGGCGAAGCGTATCGTCGGCATCGCGCCGGAGCTGCGTTTCCGTTCATTGCGGGAGAAGCCGAACGCGGTCGCTTATGACCTTTGGACCGCCGGGACGGTGCTGAGTTTGCGCGCTTCCGGTGTCCCGGCGGATATCGAACGCGCAGCGCGTGAGCTCTGGCCGAGTTATTTTCCCGATGCGATTCCGCGCACCTACCGCGCCGCCGACGTCCTGGCCGTCAATTATGAAGAGGATGCGCGCCTGGCGCGGTTGCTGGCGGTGGCCACGGGCATCGCGTTGGTGATCGCGGCTTTCGGCACTTACGTCTTGTCTGCCAACACGGTGCAGCGGCGGGCGCGCGAAATCGTGCTGCGCAGGCTGCACGGGGCGCGCCGCACCGACATCGGTCTGCTGGTGTTGCGGGAGGTGGGGGTGCTGCTGCTGGCGGCCGCCGTGCTGGCGCTGCCCATCGCGGCTGTGGCGATCAACCGCTACCTGGCCGGCTACGTGGAACATGCGCCGATCGGCTACTGGACGTTACTTCTGGCGCTTTCGCTGACTTGGGCGATCGCGCTGATCGCGATCGCGCGCCATACCTGGCTCGCGATGCGCATGGTGCCGGTGCTGGCATTGCGCATGTGAGTGCGCAATGCCCGTCGACCGCTTACATTGGCATGTATGGGCTGTTGGCGTATGGCGCGCCTGCCAGCTCGAACGCGCGGCGGATCAGGGCTTTCCAGTCGATGGACTTGGCCATCGGCGCCGCGATGGCTTGCTGGGGGGCGGGGTAGGTGATCATATAAACTCCTTTGTACGGCTTTTTGCGATAACTGCAGTCTAGCCGCTCCCCAGATATAAATGTAATTTTAAATTCCGATATTCGATATTCAGGTTGTCTATGACCTCTGTCATTTGAACCCGGGCCGGGCCTTTGGTTGCTACAGGCTGGCGAGGAGCTTGAACTGCGCCGCGCGACGGCGCGAAACCTCGATCCGCAACCCTTCGCGCAATGTCAGATCCAGCCCGCCGGTGTCGTTGGGCGTCACCTGCTCGACGTCATCGAGGTTGACGATGTGGCGGCGGCTGGCGCGGAAGAAGCGCTGCGGATCGAGCCGCTCTTCGAGCTGGTTCAGGGACCGCGGCAGCAGCGGCTTGTGCTGGCCGAAGTACACGCGCGTGTAATTGCCCTCCGACTCGAACAGCCGCACGTCCTGCAGGCTGACGAACCAGCATCGCTCGCCGTCCTTGATGAACAGTTTTTTCGCCACCGTGGGCATGACCGCGCCCGCCGCCGCCGAGTATTCCAGCGTGCGCCGAAGCCTCGATGCACAACGCCGCAAAGCGGCCGCCATGCGCGCCGCCTGGATCGGTTTTTGCAGATAATCCAGCGCGTTGACCTCGAACGCTTGCAGCGCATACCGGTCGAACGCGGTCGTGAAGATGACCTCCGGCGGCTCTTCCAACGCCGCCAGCATATCGAAGCCGCTGCCCCCGGGCATTTGCACATCCAGGAAAACCAGGTCGGGTTTGAGCGCGGCGATCTGCTGCACGCCGTCCGCCGCGTTGACGGCTTCTCCCACGATCTCCACTTCGGGGTGCGCCGCCAGAAGGCGCCTCAGTTCGGCGCGCGCCAGCCGCTCGTCGTCGATTAATAGCACCCGCATCACGCGGCCTCCGGCAAGGTCATTGTCGCCCGCACCCAACCGCTGTGTTCCGTCAAATCGAGATTGGCGCCGGAACCCAGTACCAGTGCCAGTCGTTTGCGGGTGTTGACCAGGCCGACCTTGGTCGAGTTGGCGAAGGGGAGTATCGCGCCCAGGTTGGCGATCTCGATGCGAATCATGCCGTCGTCGGCGCGGTAGGCGCGTATCTTGATCTCGCTGCCGGTGGGGTTGGCCTCGACGCCGTATTTGACCGCGTTCTCCACCAGTGTTTGCAGTGCCATCGGCGGGATGCGCACTTGTTCGAGCCCCACTCCGATGTCGACCCTGACCTGCATGCGTTCCTCGAAGCGTATTTTCTCGATCGCCAGATAGGCTTGCACGGCTTCGACTTCCGCCGACAGCGGCACCGTGTCGTACTGGCCCGACTGCAAGGCATAGCGCATCACGCTTGCCAGTTGATCGACCATTTGCGCTGCCGCGTCCTGGTCTTCGTAGATCAGGGCGCGTACGCTGTTCATGCTGTTGAAGAAAAAATGCGGATTGACCTGTGCCTGCAAGGCGCGCAGTTCGGCATCCTTGGCGCTGATCTCCAGCCGCAACGCTTCGGCTTCGAACCGGTTGGCGCGGCGCACCGCCAGTACCGACATATAGCAGGTGTTCCACACCAGATGGATGGTCCACCACGAGATCAGCGCGCCGGGAAGCCAACCGATGCCACGCACCGGGCCAAATGGTTTGATGATCAGGAAGCCGACGTATTGAACACCAGTATGGATGGTGCCGAGTACCAGGATGGCCACGGCGATGGTTTTCCAGGTGATCCGGATGCCATTGCGGATGCGCCGCTTCAGCATCCGGTGCCAGATGTCGGAGATCACCAGGCCCGCCACCGCTCCCCAGTAGCCTACCGCCAGCATGGCCAATGGGCGCGGACTGGTTGGCGTCATGGACACCATCATGATCGGCAGGGCGTTCCAGCCGACCAGCTGCAACAGCCAGTACCAGTTGAAACGGGCGAGCAGCGGGCGGTCGTTCTTCATATGGGACTTAGTTCAGGAATTGGTCGATCCGATCATACATCCAGGCCGGATCGTCGTACATGATGAAGTGGCGGGCGTTGTCCGACAGTTCCACCTTGACGCCGGCGAGCCGCTGGTACTGGGTGTTGTACGTCTGTTCGAACATCGGTTTGACGCCGTAGTCCTTGTAGGCGATCCAGCTGCCCAGCACCAGCGTGGGCGCCTTGATGCGGCTGACATCCTGGCGCAGGTCATCCGACATCAGGTCGGCCATCGCATTGATGACGGTGACGCGGTCGGAACGCTTTCCCCAGGCCGCGACGCGGTCGATGTCTTCCTGTTTGGTGACCATCGTGCGCAGCATTTGTTGTTGGCCGGCGGCGGCCGTCGCGGCGTCCTGCGTCATCATCTGTTTACGCATGCCTTCGCCCATTTCCTTCAGCTGGGCGCTGGTGGCGCTCGGCATTTGGGTGGCGCCCAGGGCGGGCAGGGAGTCGACGATGATCAGGCGGCCCACCTGGTCTGGGTGGTCGGCAGCAAGCTTCAGGCCGAGAAAGCCGCCGAGGCTATGGCCGATGACGACTGGCTTCTTCAATTTTTGGGTGGAGATGTAGTCGCTCAGTTGCTGTTCGACTGCCAGCAGCAGTGGCCCTTCGATGGCGGGTACGCCTGCGAAGCCGGCCAGCGTCAGTACGTGGCATTGGTATTTGCCGCCGTCGCAGTAGTGCGCCACTGTGCCGTCCCATACCTCGCCGGACGAGGCCAGACCGGGGATCAGGATAAGCGGCGCGCCGGTGCCGGTGACTTTTACCTGAAAGGCGGAGGGCGCGGCGCTGGCGGTGGCCGACAGCAGCAAGCCTGCGATGAGGGTGATGGCGGTGGGCAGACGGGTGAACGTGCTTCGTTTCATGGGTTGATTCCTCCTGTACCGCTATCCTAATGGCGCGCCGAGGTAACGGGGGCGATGAAGTGACGAACGGTCGCCGGCCATGATGAGTGGCGCGTTCCACCGTTCCACGTAGGGCGGATTAGGCGGAACGCCGTAATCGGCCATACATGAGTCGCCGACGGAGCTGAGCTTGGCCGATTACGCTGCGCTGATCTGCCCTGCGTGATTCCGTGGCGCCGCGTTTGCAGTGGCGTGATTTAATTTGATTGAACGCTGTCTGCTTCGGTGCGCAATCTGCGCCACAATGTGGTGCGGCTGATTCCCAGATAATCGGCGGCGGCGTCGCGGCGTCCTCCGAACCGGGCCAGTATCTCGGTAGCGCTTTCGACGCGTGCCGGTTTTATCGGCGCGGCCGGTTCGATATGAGTCGTCGGCGTTTCCAATTCCGGCGCCACGCTGAGAACAAACGCCGGCGTCAACGCCTGCAGCGGTTCGGCGGCGAGAAACAGGGCCAAACGCTCCGTCAGGTTGCGCAGCTCGCGCACATTGCCCGGCCAGTCGTAGCGCCGCAGCAGCGGTGCGCAGGCGTTCATCTCCGCGTGCAAATTCGGATGCGGGCGCGCGCCCAGCGATGCCAGCGCGTTCTTCAGGGACCACTCGGCCAGCGTCATCACGTCTTCCGTACGTGCCCGAAGTGGCGGCAGCGACAGCCGCAGCACCGCCAACCGGTAAAACAGGTCGGCGCGGAAGCGGCCTTCGCGCACGCGCTGTTCCAGGTCGCAGTGGGTGGCGCTGATGATGCGCACATTGACCGGAATCGGCCGCGTGCCGCCGACGCGCACCACTTCCCGTTCCTCCAGCACGCGCAGCAGGCGGGTTTGCAGCGCCAGCGGCATCTCGCCGATTTCATCGAGGAACAGCGTGCCGCGATTGGCCGCTTCGAACAATCCGGCATGGCCGCCGCGCCGCGCGCCCGTGAACGCGCCTTCCTCGTGGCCGAACAACTCCGATTCCAGCAGCGATTCGGCGATGGCGCCGCAATTGACGGCGACGAAGGGCCGGTTCTGTCCAAGGCTGCGCGGGCTTTCGCGGTGGATCGCTTGCGCCACCAGTTCCTTGCCGGTGCCCGTTTCGCCTTGTATCAGTACCGTGGCCGGCGATTTCGCATACAGCACGACGGACTGCCGCAGCGTCTCCATCGCCTCCGATTCGCCGCGCAGATCGTTGAGGCCATGCCTGGCGCGCAGGGTGTCGGTCACCACCGCGCCGCGCGTGCGCGCGCGGTGCGATTCCAACTGCGTCAGGCGCGCCATTTCCAGCGCGTCGTCGAAGGCGTGGCGGATCGAGGCGGCGGAGTAGACGAACACTCCGGTCAGTCCCGCTTCCTCGGCCAGGTCGGTGATCAGGCCTGCGCCGACGATGGCCTTGATGCCGGCCGCTTTCAGGTCGTTGATCTGCGCCCGCGCGTCTTCCTCGGTGGCGTAGGTGCGCTGCGCGACATCGAAGCCGAAGGTGCCGGCGAATTCCGCCAGCTCCGGCAAACGCTCCTGATACGTGATGACCCCTATCTTGTCCGATACGCGTCGCGCGCGTGCCAGCGCCTGCATCACGTCGAAGCCGCTGAACTTGGCGATCACCACCGGCACCGACAGGCGGCCTTTCAGATATGCGGCGTTGGAGCCGGCGGCGATAACGGCGTCGCAGCGCTCGGTGGCCATGCGTTCGCGGATATGGCGCGCCGCTTCGTCGAAACCGAGGTTGATCGGTTCTATCGTGGCGAGGTTGTCGTATTCCAGCGTGATGTCGCGGAACAGGTCGTACAGGCGCGACACCGAGACGGTCCAGATGACCGGTTTATTGTCGGGATCGAAGGGCAGGGGCATGGAATGTCGCATGATCCAATTGTAGCGCAATCGTTGCATGATATGTTTCGGCGTTTCACGGTGAAACAAAAATGAAACATTAAAAAAAGCTAAGTGTTTGATTTATATGAAAGGATCGGGTGGCATGCCCCTTGCAATAACATTGCAACTTCAATGCAATGCTGAAAGGTCACAACATGAGTCAATATTCCGCGGGCGCCGCCTTCCGCAAAGCTGTTCAGGAAGAATCCCCGTTGCAGGTGGTCGGCGCGATCAACGCCAATCATGCCCTGCTGGCCAAACGCGCCGGTTTCAAGGCGATTTATTTGTCGGGCGGCGGCGTGGCGGCGGGTTCGCTCGGCCTGCCGGACCTGGGCATCTCGAACCTGGATGACGTGCTGACCGACGTGCGCCGCATCACCGATGTCTGCGATCTGCCGCTGCTGGTCGATGTGGATACCGGTTTCGGCGCGTCCGCGTTCAATGTCGCGCGCACCGTCAAGTCGATGATCAAGTTCGGCGCCGCCGCGATGCATATCGAAGACCAGGTCGGCGCCAAGCGCTGCGGCCATCGTCCGGGCAAGGAGATCGTGTCGAAGCAGGAGATGGTCGACCGCATCAGCGCCGCCGTCGACGCGCGCACCGACGATAACTTCGTCATCATGGCGCGGACCGACGCGCTGGCGGTCGAGGGACTGGACGCGGCGATCGAACGCGCCGTCGCCTGTGTGGAAGCGGGCGCCGACATGATCTTCCCGGAGGCGATGATCAGCCTCGATATGTACAAACAGTTTGCCGCCGCCGTCAAGGTGCCGGTGCTCGCCAACATCACCGAATTCGGTTCGACGCCGCTGTTCACGGTGGACGAATTGCGTGGCGCCGATGTCGGCCTGGTGCTGTATCCGCTGTCCGCCTTCCGCGCCATGAACAAGGCCGCCGAAAACGTCTATGGCGCGATCCGCCGCGATGGCACCCAGCAGAACGTCGTCGATACCATGCAGACCCGCGCCGAGCTGTATGAGCGCATTAACTATCACAGCTTCGAGCAAAAGCTCGACGCCTTGTTTGCGGCGCAAAACGCGACCCAGAAAAAATAACAGGAGACCAGACATGACCGAGACCACCTTCAAACCAAAAAAATCCGTCGCGCTGTCGGGCGTCACCGCCGGTAACACCGGGCTGTGCTCCGTCGGCAAAACCGGCAACGACCTGCATTACCGTGGCTATGACATCCTGGACGTGGCCAACTCCTGCGAGTTCGAGGAAATCGCCTATCTGCTAGTGCACGGAAAACTGCCCAACGAGGCGGAACTGCGCGGCTACAAGGCCAAGCTGCGCTCCCTGCGCGGCCTGCCGCAGGCGCTGAAGTCGGCGCTGGAGGCGCTGCCGGCGTCGGCGCACCCGATGGACGTGATGCGCACCGGCGTTTCGGTGCTGGGCTGCGTGCTGCCGGAGAAGGACGACCACAACGTGCCGGGCGCGCGCGATATCGCCGACCGCCTGATGGCGTCCTTCGGTTCGATGCTGCTGTACTGGTATCACTTCAGCCACAATGGCAAGCGCATCGACGTGGAAACCGACGACGATTCCATCGGCGGCCACTTCCTGCATTTGCTGCACGGCTTCAAGCCGTCCGACAGCTGGGTGCAGGCGATGCACACGTCGCTGATCCTGTATGCGGAACACGAATTCAACGCGTCGACCTTCGCCGGGCGCGTCATCGCCGGCACGGGGTCGGACATCCACTCGGCCGTCACCGGCGCGATCGGCGCGCTGCGCGGCCCGAAACACGGCGGCGCCAATGAGTTCGCGTTCGAGATCCAGAAGCGCTATGAGAATCCGGATGAAGCGGAAGCGGACATCCGCAACCGGGTCGCCAACAAGGAAGTGGTGATCGGCTTCGGCCATCCGGTGTACACGATCTCCGATCCGCGCAATGTCGTCATCAAGGAAGTGGCGCGCAAGCTGTCGCGCGAAGGCGGTTCGATGAAAATGTTCGACATTGCCGAACGCCTGGAGACCGTGATGTGGGACGTCAAGAAGATGTTCCCGAACCTGGACTGGTTCTCGGCCGTGTCGTACCACATGATGGGGGTGCCGACGGCGATGTTCACGCCGCTGTTCGTCATCTCGCGCACGTCCGGCTGGGCCGCGCACATCATCGAACAGCGCATCGACAACAAGATCATTCGTCCGAGCGCGAACTACGTCGGCCCGGAAGATCTGCAATTCGTGCCGATCAAGGACAGGAAATGATGAATACCTTATTCCGTAAGCCCTTGCCGGGCACCCGGCTGGATTACTTCGACGCGCGCGCCGCCGTCGACGCGATCCAGCCAGGCGCCTGGGCCAAACTGCCTTACACGTCCCGCGTGCTGGCCGAGAACCTGGTGCGCCGCTGCGATCCGGCGACGCTGAATGCCTCGCTCGGCCAGTTCATCGAACGCCGCCGCGACCTGGATTTCCCGTGGTTCCCGGCGCGCGTGGTGTGCCACGACATTCTCGGCCAGACCGCGCTGGTCGACCTGGCCGGCCTGCGCGACGCCATCGCCTTGCAGGGCGGCGATCCGGCGCTGGTCAATCCGGTGGTGCCGACCCAACTGGTGGTCGACCATTCGCTGGCCGTCGAATGCGGCGGCTTCGATCCAGATGCCTTCGACAAGAACCGCGTGATCGAGGACCGCCGCAACGAAGACCGCTTCGATTTCATCAACTGGACCAGGAAGGCGTTCAAGAACGTCGACGTGATCCCGCCGGGGAACGGCATCCTGCATCAGATCAATCTGGAGCGCATGTCGCCGGTGATCCAAACCGTGGACGGTGTGGCCTTCCCCGACACGCTGGTCGGCACCGACTCGCACACGCCGATGGTCGATGCGCTGGGCGTCATCGCCATCGGCGTCGGCGGACTGGAGGCGGAAAGCGTGATGCTGGGCCGCGCATCGTGGATGCGGCTGCCCGACATCATCGGCGTCGAGCTGACCGGCAAGCCGCAGGAAGGCATCACCGCCACCGACACGGTGCTGGCGCTGACCGAATTCCTGCGCAAGCAAAAGGTGGTGTCGTCGTACCTGGAGTTCTTCGGCGAGGGCGCGGCCCACCTGACCCTGGGCGACCGCGCGACCATCTCCAACATGGCGCCGGAATACGGCTCCACCGCCGCGATGTTCTACATCGACGAGCAGACCATCAAATACCTGAAGCTGACCGGCCGCGATGATGAACTGGTCAAGCTGGTGGAGCTGTACGCGAAGGAGACCGGCCTGTGGGCGGACGCGCTTAAAACCGCCGAATACGAGCGCGTGTTGACGTTCGACCTGTCGTCGGTGGTGCGCAATATCGCCGGTCCGTCGAATCCGCACAGCCGCGTGCCGACGTCGGAACTGGCCGCGCGCGGCATCAGCGGCGTGGTGGAAAACGAACCGGGCCTGATGCCGGACGGCGCCTGCATCATCGCCGCCATCACCAGCTGCACCAACACCAACAACCCGCGCAATATGATCGCCGCCGGTCTGCTGGCGCGCAACGCCAACGCGCGCGGCCTGACCCGCAAGCCTTGGGTGAAAAGTTCGCTTGCTCCCGGCTCCAAGACCGTCACCTTGTACCTGGAGGAGGCGGGGCTGATGCCGGAGCTGGAGAAGTTGGGGTTCGGCGTCGTCGCCTACGCCTGCACATCGTGCAACGGCATGTCCGGCGCGCTCGATCCGGTGATACAAAAGGAAGTGGTGGAGCGCGACCTGTACGCCACCGCCGTCTTGTCGGGCAACCGCAATTTCGACGGCCGCATCCATCCTTATGCGAAGCAGGCCTTCCTGGCGTCGCCGCCGCTGGTGGTGGCGTACGCGATCGCCGGCACCATCCGCTTCGATATCGAGAAGGATGTGCTGGGCCACGACGCCAACGGCCAGCCGGTCACCTTGAAGGACATCTGGCCGTCGGACGAGGAGATCGACCGCATCGTCGCCGCCAGCGTCAAGCCGGAGCAGTTCCGCAAGGTCTACATCCCGATGTTCGCCAAGGAGGAGGACGACGGCCTGAAAGTGAGCCCTTTGTACGACTGGCGCCCGCAGACCACGTATATCCGCCGTCCGCCATACTGGGAAGGCGCGCTGGCCGGCGCCCGTCCGCTGAAGGGCATGCGTCCGCTGGCGCTGCTGGGCGACAACATCACCACCGACCATCTGTCGCCGTCTAACGCCATCATGCTCGATAGCGCGGCCGGCGAGTACCTGGCGAAAATGGGCCTGCCGGAGGAGGACTTCAACTCCTATGCCACGCACCGTGGCGACCACCTGACAGCGCAGCGCGCAACCTTCGCCAATCCGACCCTGAAGAACGAGATGGTGCGCGGGCAGGACGGCAAGGTGATGGCCGGTTCGCTGGCCCGCATCGAACCGGAAGGCCGCGTCACGCGCATGTGGGAAGCCATCGAGACCTATATGGAGCGCAAGCAGCCGCTGATCGTCATCGCCGGCGCCGACTACGGCCAGGGCTCGTCGCGCGACTGGGCGGCCAAGGGCGTGCGGCTGGCCGGTGTGGAGGCGATCGTGGCCGAGGGCTTCGAGCGCATTCACCGCACCAATCTGGTCGGCATGGGCGTGCTGCCGCTGGAGTTCATGCCCGGCGTGAACCGCTTGACCTTGGCGCTGGACGGCACCGAGACCTATGACGTGATCGGCGCGCGCACGCCGCGTTCGACGCTGACCCTGGTGATCAATCGCCTCAGCGGCGCGCAGGTGGAGGTGCCGGTGATCTGCCGTCTGGATACGGCGGAGGAAGTGTCGATCTACGAGGCGGGCGGCGTGCTGCAGCGCTTCGCCCAGGATTTCCTTGAATCCGTGAAGGCGGCATAGATATGACGAACAACACCATCCACCCGCCGCAAATCAAGATCCCCGCCGTGTATATGCGCGGCGGCACCAGCAAGGGCGTTTTCTTTCGGCTCGGCGATTTGCCCGAAGCGGCGCAAACCCCGGGCGCCGCGCGCGACGCGCTGCTGCTGCGCGTGATCGGCAGTCCCGACCCCTACGGCAAGCAGATCGACGGCATGGGCGGCGGCACCTCCAGCACCAGCAAGACGGTGATCGTGTCGAAAAGCGACAGGCCCGATCACGATATTGATTATTTGTTCGGCCAGGTCTCCATCGACAAGGCGTTTGTCGACTGGAGCGGCAATTGCGGCAACCTGTCGGCCGCCGTCGGCGCCTTCGCCATCAGCGCCGGCCTGCTGGACCCGGCGCGCGTTCCGCAAGACGGGATTGCCGTGGTGCGCGTGTGGCAGGCCAATATAGGCAAAACCATCATTGCCCACGTGCCGATGAACAACGGCGAAGTGCAGGAGACCGGCGACTTCGAATTGGACGGCGTCACTTTCCCGGCGGCCGAAGTGCGGTTGGAGTTCATGGACCCGGCGGCGGACGAGGAGGGCGCTGGCGGCTCCATGTTCCCGACCGGCCGGCTGATCGACGATCTGGAGGTGCCGGGCATCGGCACGTTGAAGGCGACCATGATCAACGCCGGCATCCCGACCATTTTCGTCGAGGCGGACGCCATCGGCTACACCGGCATTGAACTCCAGGACGCGATCAATGGCGACGTGGCGGCGCTGGCGATGTTCGAGACCATACGCGCGCACGGCGCGCTGCGCATGGGCCTCATCAAGCATCTCGACGAGGCGGCGCAGCGCCAGCACACGCCGAAGGTGGCGTTTGTAGCGAAGCCGGCGACCTACATTGCCTCCAGCGGCAAGCGGATCGGCGCCGGCGATATCGATCTGCTGGTGCGCGCGCTCTCGATGGGCAAGCTGCATCACGCGATGATGGGCACCGCCGCCGTGGCGATCGGCACCGCCGCCGCCATTCCCGGCACGCTGGTCAACCTGGCGGCTGGCGGCGGATCGCTGGAGGCGGTGCGCTTCGGCCATCCATCGGGTACCTTGCGCGTCGGCGCGCAGGCGACACACCAAAACGGCGAGTGGCGCGTGACGAAGGCGGTCATGAGCCGCAGCGCGCGCGTGCTCATGGAGGGCTGGGTGAGGGTGCCCGCCGCGTGAAGCTGGCATGATGCGAGTCGGTGCGCGACGGGGGCGCGCGTCGTCGTATCGCTGCGGCGCAGTGTCGTATTTAAGAACGCGAAATTGGCACGTGGATGGCTAATGGTACCAATGTGGTTTATCATCTGCCAACAATGCTGCCGATATGTAACGACCAAGGCGGCATTTCTTTCGGGTGCTCCTGGTGTTCATAAATCGCGTTTCATCCCATCCTGATTTCGTCGCGGACGCCTTGGCGCTGATCGGCGTTCCCGCGTGCGCTTACAGCGCCGGGGGATTGGTGCTTGCGGCGAACGCGGACTTGACCGCCTTGCTGGAATACGACCCCGGCGGCCAGACCGTTGAGACCCTGTTCGCGCGGCACCTGCGCGGCGCCAGCGCCGCGCGCCTGAACGATGCGGAGACGGGGCGGCGCTGGGACAGTTGCCTGGTTTCCGCCAGCGGCAAATACATCGCCGTGCAAGTCTGGACCAAACCACTGCCGGCCGGCGCCGATACGGATGGCGGCACCATCGTGTTCCACGATATCAGCGACGTGCAGCGCTCGCAGCGGGCGTTGCGTAAAACGCTGCTGGAACAGCAGGCCATCCTGGAGAACGCCGCCGTGGGCATCCTGTTCGGCAAGGATGGCCGCATCGCCGAATGTAATATCCGTTGCGCCGAGATGCTGGGCTACAGCCGCGAGGAGTTGGAGGGCGCGCCCAGCGTGACCGTCTATCCGAGCGAGGAGGACTTTCTCAAACTGGGGCGCGAGGCCGGGCCGCCGCTGGCGCAGGGCTTGCCGTTCAAGACGGAACTGGTGTTGCGGCGCAAGGACGGCAGCACATTCTGGGCGCGCCTGTTCGGCCGCGCCATCGATACGATCCACACCAGCGAAGGCACGGTGTGGATCGTCGAAGACATCAACGAGCATCGCATCGACGAGGAAAAGCTGCGCCGCGCGCTGATCGAGCAAAAGGCCATCCTGGACAACGCGTCCATCGGCATCCTGTTTAGTAAAGGCCAGATCGTCCGCAACTGCAACCGGCGCATGGCGGAGATGTTCGGCTACACCGTCGAGGACATGGTTGGCATGCCGGCGTCGGACATGTTCCCGTCGCACGAAAGGTATCAGGCCTTCGCCGTGGAGGCGCGGGCGCAGCTCGACAACGGCAAGCCGTACGAGAGCCCCGCGTTCGAATTCAAGCGCAAGGATGGCGCCTTGATCTGGTGCCGCGTGCGCGCCAACGCGATGAACGAAGTAAACACCGAGGGCGGCGCCATCTGGATCATCGAGGACGTGACCACCACGCGCCAGACGCAGATGGAAGTGGAGGCGATCATGACCAACGCCTCGATGAGCATCCTGTTCACCAAGAACCGCGTCATCACGCGCTACAACCGCGGCTTCGGCGACATGTTCGGCTATCCCGGCGACACCGGCCTGGGGGTTCCCGGGCAGGCGCTGTATCCGTCGCAGGAAGCCTACGAGCGACTGGGCGCCGAGGCCTATCCTTTTCTGTCGACGGCAAAGCCTTTCCAGACCGAGATGGAAATGCGCCGCGCCGACGACACGCGGCTGTGGGCGCAGCTGATCGGCTACGTGGTCAATCCGACCGACCCTGGCCAGGGCACGATCTGGGTGATCGAGGACCGCACCGAGCAAAAACGCGCCGAGGAGGCGCTGCGCAACGCGCTGCTGGAGAACCAGGCCATCCTCGACAGCGCGGTGTTGGGCATCTCGGTGGTGGAGCAGGGGCTCAACCTGCGCTGCAATGCCAAGATGGAGGAATTGTTCGGCTACGCGCCGGGCGAAATGAACCACCTTAGCGTGCAGGCTTTTTATGCCGACCAGTCGGCGTGGCGGGAGGCGCGCGCGGCGACGGCGCAGGATTTCCGCACCGGCCGCGTCAACGTCGCCGAGTATCAACTGGTGCGCAAGGACGGCAGCCGGTTCTGGGCGCGGCTATCGGGCCGGCCGTTCGACCTGGCGCAGCCCGGCGGACGCTCCGTGTGGCTGGTGGACGACATCACCGCGCGGCGCGAGGCGGCCGAAGCGGTCAGCCGCGCGCGCGACGAGCTGGAAGTGCGCGTGCTCGAACGCACGGCCGAACTGGCGGGCGCCAACGCGCTGCTGCAAGGCGAGATCGTCGAGCGCCGTCAGGCCGAGGCGCGCGTGCATCACATGGCCTACCACGACAGCCTGACCGGCTTGCCCAACCGCGCGTTGCTGTCGGACCGGCTGGACCGCGCCATGCTGGCGGCGCAGCGTTCGCAGCGTCAGTTGGCGGTGATGTTCATCGACCTTGACCGCTTCAAGACCATCAACGACTCGCTGGGCCACATGACCGGCGACCAGTTGCTGAAGGAGGTGGCGAGCCGCTTGTGCCGCGCGGTGCGCGCCAGCGACACCGTGGCCCGTTTGGGCGGCGACGAGTTCGTGGTGCTGGTGCCGGGCATCGCCAGCGTGGACGAGGCCAGCCAGGTGGCCGAGAAGATCATCCTGGCGCTGTCCGAGGGCTTCCCGCTGGAGGGACGCAACCTGCACATCACGCCGTCCATCGGCATCTGCGTGTATCCGAACGACGGCGCCGACGTGGCGACCCTGATGCGCCACGCCGACGCCGCCATGTATCACGCCAAGGCGAGCGGCAGGAACAACTACCAGTATTTTAAAGAGGCGATGAACCAGTCGGCGGCGCGCCACTTCGAGCTGGAATCGAGCCTGCGCAGCGCGCTGGCGCTGGACGAATTCACGTTGCACTTCCAGCCGATCATGGATATCGGCACGCGCCGCTTGCATGCGATGGAGGTGCTGCTGCGCTGGCGCCGCGGTAACGCGGAGCTGGTGATGCCGGACAGTTTCATTCCGCTGATCGAGGAAAACGGTTTGATCGTGCCGGTGGGGGAATGGGTGATACGCCAGGCATGCGTGCAGAGCATGACGTGGCAGCGCGAAGGCCTGGTCCCGGTGCCGCTGGCGGTGAACCTGTCGCCGCGCCAGTTCATGCATCGGGGGCTGGTCGAATCGATACGGCGCATCCTCGACGAAACGGGCATCGATCCGTCGCTGCTGGAATTCGAGATCACCGAGACGGCGCTGATGCAGCACGGCGAGCACACGCTGGATGTCCTGGGGCAGATCAACGCGATGGGCATCCGCCTGTCGATCGACGATTTCGGCACCGGCTATTCCAGCCTGGCCTACCTGAAGCGCTTCCCGGTCAAGAAGATCAAGATCGACCGCGCCTTCATCAAGGACTTGGAGGACAGCGCCGAGGACCGCGCCATCGTGGCGGCGATCATCGCGCTGTCGGACAGCCTGCAGTTGTCGGTGGTGGCGGAGGGGGTGGAGACGGAGGGCCAGTACGCGCTCCTGCAGCGCAACGGCTGCCAGTTCGCGCAAGGCTATCTGTTCTCGCCGCCGGTGCCGCATGCGACCGCGCGGCTGCTGCTGCCGCGGCCCCCGATCACGGCCGTTTAGTGGAACAGGCGGCCGCGATCGGGGCGGGGGCGGCGGCGGGGTTAGTCCAGCGTGGCGATCACCGGCGCGTGGTCGGACGGCTGCTCCAGCTTGCGCGGCGCGCGGTCGATGACGCAGGCGCTGCAGCGTGCCACCAGCGCCGGCGACAGCAGGATGTGGTCGATGCGCAGGCCTTTGTTCAGCCGGAAGCCGAGGCCCCGGTAATCCCACCAGCTGAACGATTTTTCGGGCTGTTCGAACAGGCGGTAGGAATCGGTGAGGCCGATGTCGAGCAGGCGGGCGAGGGCGGCGCGTTCCTTCTCGGAAACGTGGACCATGCCTTCCCAGGCGGCCGGATCGTGGACGTCGCGGTCCTCGGGGGCGATGTTGTAATCGCCGACGACGGCCAGTTGCGGGTGCAGGGCGGCCTCTTGCTTGATCCAGTCGTGGAAGGCCGAGAGCCAGCCCATTTTGTATTCGTATTTCTCGGAGCCAACGCTCTGGCCGTTCGGCACGTAGGCGCAGACGACGCGCATGCCGTCGATGGTTGCGGCGAGGATACGTTGCTGTGGATCATCCAGGAGTGGATTGTTTTTGACGACGTCGGTGATCGGCAGCTTGGAAATAATGGCGACGCCGTTGTAAGTTTTTTGCCCGCTGTACACAACATGATAGCCTGCGGCTTCAATAATGCTAGCTGGAAACTTGTCATCCGTTAATTTTGTTTCTTGCAAACAGAGCACGTCTGTTGGATTTTCCGCAAGCCAATTCATAACGTGCGGCAGTCTTACGTTCAGTGAGTTAACATTCCATGTGGCTAGTTTCATCGGGGGAGCAGTGTCCTTGCGGGTTTGGTGGAGGCGATACGCCTATGAAACGCATCTTACCGTAACTTGATTTAACAGATGAGCTTGTCTATTTGTCGTGTTTTATAAAAAAACATGAAATAGAACTTCGCAAGTGTGGTGGTAAGGCATAAAATGTTGCAAAAAGTGTGAAATAAAAAAAGAATTGCTACTTTTGTCTCGTAGTTGTCAAAATTGTACTTCAGTAGGAGACAGAATGGTAAAAGAGAAATATACTGATACAAATTAGTGGAAAACTAGTGTTTCCTATCAGCAACCACAAAATAGCAAGAGCCGTGTATATTATTCATTGTGATGCCGCAATAAGTGATACTATTCGGAAATAACTTGTAGTTTTAACAGTGAATTGCGCGTAGCGCATTTACAAAGGAATTGAAAAATGCGAACTGCATTTGAGGCATGGGCACAGCGCGACGGACATATCGTTCGCCGCCGTGAAGATAAGCCAGAAGAGTATCTGGTCTTTGAGACGCAGCGCCGCTGGGTGATCTGGCAAGCGGCGCTGGAACATGGCAAAACGCCGGGCGGTCGCAAGACCGCCGCGCAAAAGGAGGCGGCCGCCGCCGAAAAGCGCGCAGCGGAAGCGCTGCAACGTCCACCGGTTATCAATTCCGACGAGGCCGCCGTCCGCAACCAGGTGTTGAACGAAGTGCTCGACGCTTTCTCCACCCTCGGTGGCGAGCGCGGCATGGATGACATCCTGAAGGTGGTGCAGGGCTTGAAGAAGAAGCAGGAACAGGAACAGGGCAATGTCGAGGAACGTGTGGCCAAGTCGGCGCAGGTGCGTCAAAACGCCTGACCTGATGACACGCTTCCGGCATTACAAGGGCGGCCTCTACGAGTTGGTGTGCGAGGCCACCCTGGAGTCCGACCTGAGCACCATGATTGTTTACCGCGCGCCCGACGGGTCCATCTGGGCGCGGCCGAAAGACGTGTTTTTTCAACTCATCGAGGTCGATGGCGTAAAAGTGCAACGCTTTACGCCTCTTGATTGAGCGAATCAATTCGCGCCCGGCTTGCTACACTGTGTCTGTATCTACTTTAGAGGCAGACCATGTTTCTCCGCCCCGTCGCCGCGTGCACCGCGCTGCTGGCCATGCTCGCATGCGCCGGTTGCGCGTCCCTCACTGAATCGACCCAACAGAATGTGCTGGTGCAGACCGTGCTCGATCACCGCGAGATCGGCGGCGTTGGCTGCGTGTTGTATAACGATGTCGGTAAGTGGTTCGTCACCACGCCGGCCCGCGTGACCCTGCGCAAGAGCGCGGCCCCGCTGCGCATCGATTGCCAGAAGGAGGGCGCGGCCTGGGCTTACGAGAAGGTCGATCCCAAGGTGAACGGCAATTTGTGGGGCAATGTGATCTTGACGGCGGGTGTCGGCTATGTCATCGACCGCAACACGGGCGCGGGCTACGATTATCCGTCGATCCTGACGGTGGTGATGCGTCCGGCCGAGGGCAGGGATGAGGGACCGCCGCCGGCGGCCGGGGTGACGTTGTATTGAGCGGGTATGCGGTGTAAGGGACGCTGTGTTTGCGGCGCATAAATGGCGGATTACGGCGTTCCGCCTAATCCGCCCTACGTGCCTCCGTGGTTTTCACCGGTCCCGGCGCATCTGGCCACCGCCATTGATGAATTCTGAACCACGTAGGGCGGATTAGCGCAGCCTAATCCGCCAAGCGCCGCCGGGGACCCCGGCGGCGGATCGCGGCGCTTACGAACCGGCGCGGCCGATCAGGAAGTTCGACAGCAGCGGCACCGGACGGCCGGTCGCGCCCTTCGCGCCGCCCGATTTCCATGCGGTGCCGGCGATGTCCAGGTGCGCCCAGGTGTACTTGCGCGTGAAGTTCTCCAGGAACGCCGCCGCCGTGCACGAGGCGCCGCCCGGCGTGCCGATGTTGGCCAGGTCCGCGAAGTTCGACTTCAGCTGCTCGTTGTACTCCTCGCCGATCGGCAGGCGCCACGCGGTGTCGCTCGAGGCTTTGCCGGCGGCCATGATCTCGTCGGCCAGCTGGTTGTGGACGTCGTCGTCGCGCGTGAACAAGCCGCTCTTGTGGTGGCCCAGCGCGACGATGCAGGCGCCCGTCAAGGTGGCGATGTCGATCACGGCGGCGGGGTTGAAGCGCTCGGCGTAGGTCAGCGCGTCGCACAGCACCAGGCGGCCTTCGGCGTCGGTGTTGAGGATCTCGATGGTCAAGCCGTTCATCGAGGTGACGATGTCGCCCGGCTTGGTGGCGCGGCCCGACGGCATGTTCTCGCAGCTGGCGATCACGCCGATCACGTTCAGTTTCAGGTCCATCTCGCCGATGGCGCGGAAGGTGCCCAGCACCGAGGCGGCGCCGCCCATGTCGTACTTCATTTCGTCCATGCCGGGACCCGGCTTGAGCGAGATGCCGCCGGTGTCGAAGGTGATGCCCTTACCGACCAACACCACCGGAGCGTCCTTTGACTTGCCGCCCATGTGCTTGAGGATGATGAACTTCGGCGGCTGCTCGCTGCCGTTGGTGACCGACAGGAAGCTGTTCATCTTCAGCGCTTCGAGCTGTTTGCGGTCCAGGATCTCGACGTCGAACTTGTAGTCCTTGGCCAGTTTTTTTGCGGTGTTGGCCAGGTGGGTCGGGGTGCAGACGTTGGCCGACAGGTTGCCCAGCTCCTTGGTCAGGTCCATGCCATTGGCGATGGCCACGGCCTGCGCCAGCGCCAGCTTGGTGGCGGGGCTGCTCGGCACCGCCAGGGCGATCTTCTTGACGCCGGCCGGTGCCGGGTCCTTCTTGCTTTTCTGGCCGTCGGTGCGGAACGCGGCTTCGTGGGCGCTCTGCACCACGCAGCGGATCGCCCAATTGACGTCGCGCTCTTTCACTTCGGTCATCGGCAGTGCGATAATAGCGTCGCTCGTGCCCAGGGCCGAGAAAGCCTTCAAGGCCGCGGAAACGCCGCTGGCGAAGCTTTTCTCGCTGACTGCGTCGTCGCTGCCCAGGCCGACCAGCAGCACGCGCTCGGCACTGGCGCCCTTGACGCCGCGCAGCAGCAACGTGGTGCCGGCCTTGCCGCTGATGTCGCCGGACTTGAGCGCGGCCGTGATGTCACCGGAACCGTCCAGTGCTTTGGCAGCTTGCGACAGCTTTTTATTCTCGAACACCGCCACGGCGACGACGCCCGTTTTGGCCGAGTTGATGGTGTTTTTTGTGTCGAATGCTTTTATGCTAAAGTCCATTTGATTCTCCGTGTCGTGTACGAATTGCCAGCCCCTTGGCCTGATTGGCCGGGCTGTTATTAACTTGTGGCCCTGTGACGAGCCCTTAACTACCGAATTATAACTTTCGAATGATCTTTCAACGCACCCTACGACGTGAAATGGCCAGCACCGCCTTCGCCAGCTTCACGATCCTGTTCAGCGTTTGCGTTACCTGGACCTTGATCGGCATCCTCGGCAAGGCCGCCGGCGGCAAGGTCGCCTCCAGCGACGTCGTCGCGCTGATCCTTTTCGCAACGGTGAATTATCTGCCAACTATCCTCATCCTCACCAGCTTTATTTCGGTGCTGATGGTGGTCACGCGCAGCTATCGCGATTCCGAGATGGTGGTGTGGTTCGCCTCCGGCTTGAGCCTGACCCGCTGGATCGCGCCGGTGCTGACCTTCGGCCTGCCGATGGTGCTGCTGACGGCGGGCCTGAGCTTCGTCGCCGCGCCGTGGGCCAAGGAAAAAAGCGCGGAGTACGTCGAGCGCTTCGCCAAGCGCGAAGACCTGCAAAAGGTCTCGCCCGGCCAGTTCCGCGAATCGTCGTCGGCCAACCGCATCTTCTTCGTCGAAGGCGTCGCCGGCGACACGTCGGTGGTGCAGAACGTGTTCGTCAACACGGTCGACAAAAACGGCACGGCGGTCATCGTCGCGCGCGAGGGCGTGATTTCGACCGGACCGAAAGGGGAGCGCTACCTGGTGCTCAAGAACGGCCGGCGCTACCAGGGCATGCCGGGCCAGTCCGACTTCCAGACCATGGAGTTCGATACCTACAGCATGCGCGTGACCAGCCAGTCGCAGGATCTCGACTCCGAGCGCGACACCGACGCCGTGCCGACCATGACGCTGCTCACCGATGCCACCAATTCCGGCCGCGCCGAGCTGCTGTGGCGGATCGCCTCGCCGCTGACCTGCCTGGTGCTGGTGCTGCTGGCGATCCCGCTGGGATTCGTCAATCCGCGCGCCGGCAGTTCGGCCAACCTGATTATCGCGCTGCTGATCTTCTTCTCGTACACCAACGCGGTCAAGCTGGTCGAGGCCAGCGTCAGACAGGGCAAGTTCACGTTCGCGCTGTCGTGGTGGCCGTTGCACCTGATGGCGGCATTGACGGTTCTCGGTCTGTTCGCATGGAGGCTCAATCTGAATCACCGTTATCACCCGCTGGCGTTGCTGGCGGCGATGAAGCGTTCGCGCAATGCGAATAAAAAGGCGGTGGCGCCATGAGGATCCTGCAACGCTACTTCGCGGTCACCATCTTCCAGGCGGTGGCCTTCGTGCTGGTCGCCTTCCTGGCGCTGCAAGCGTTCATGGACCTGACCGGCGAACTGCCGCGCGTCGGCAAGAACGGCTACGCGATCCAGTATGTGCTGTTGTTCGTGGCGGTCAAGCTGCCGGGCCATGTGTACGAGGTGATGCCGCTGGCGGCGCTGATCGGCACCATCTATACGATGGCGCAGTTCGCGTCGACGTCCGAGTTCACCATCATGCGCGCCTCCAGCATGACCACCGGAATGGTGGCGTGGATGCTGGCCAAGATCGGTGTCGTGCTGGTGATTATCACCTTCATCTTCGGTGAGTTGATCACGCCGCGCACCGCGCCGCTGGCGGAAAAAATCAAACTCAGTGGACGCGGCACGACGATTTCGACCGAGTTCCGTTCCGGCCTGTGGACCAAGGATATCGTCAAGTCCGAAGGCATGACCGGGGAAGTGATCGGTTCGCGCTTCTTCAACGTGCGCGAGGTGCGCCCGGACGGCAAACTGGTCGACGTCAAGCTGTACGAGTTCGATAACAACTTCCGCCTGCGTTCCATCACGGTGGCCAAGAGCGGCACTTACCAGGGTACGAACAAGTGGCTGCTGTCGGACGTGAAGGAAAACATCTTCACCAATCCGGCGCTGCTCAAGCCGGGCAGCCAGGCCAATCTGGCGAACAACTATGAGCAGGGCAGCAGCATGATCGAGACGCGCACCAGCGCCACCAAGGAGCTGCTGTCCGAGATCACACCGCGCATCCTGTCGGTGTCGCGCTCCGATCCGGAGCGCATGTCCGCCAGCGAGCTGGCGCTGTACACCCGCCACTTGCAGGAGAACAAGCAGGAGACGGAACGCTTCAAGATCGCGTTCTGGAAAAAACTGTTCGATCCGCTGGCGATCTTCGTGCTGATGGCGTTGGCGCTGCCGTTCGGCTACCTGCACACCCGCAGCGGCGGTGTCAGTCTCAAGATTTTCGTTGGCATCATGATCGGCGTTAGCTACCTGCTGGTCAACACCTTGTTCTCGCACCTTGGTTTGTTGAGCACCTGGCCGGCCGCACTGACGGCGATCGCCCCGAGTTTAATTTTCCTGCTGCTGGCGCTGGGCGCCTTGTGGTGGGTGGAGCGACATTAGATGAATAGCATCGTGAGTAGCAGCGTGAACAAACAAGCACTGGTGCTTTTCGCGCACGGCGCGCGCGCCGCGTCGTGGGCGGCGCCGTTCGAACGCCTGCGCGACCTGACGCAGGCGCGCACGCCGGATGTCCCGGTATCGCTGGCGTTCCTGGAGTTGATGGAGCCGCGCCTGCCGGAGCAGGTGGCCGCGCTGACGGCCGGCGGCGTCACCCATATCACGGTGGTGCCGGTGTTTTTGGGGCAGGGCGGCCATGTATTGCGCGACCTGCCGCTGATGGTCGATCAATTGCGCATCGATTATCCGCAAACCACGATCAACGTGGTCGAAGCGGCCGGCGAGAACGCGGCGGTGCTCAACGCGCTGTCGGATTACTGCGTCGCGTCCCTGGCACCTCCACTTACTACTTCCTCGGGACCAGTTTGATCTCGTAAAGCTTGGGCCACAGTTTGCCGGTGACGAACAGGCGTTTTTTGTCGCCGTCCCAGGCGATGCCGTTCAAGACGTTTTCGGTGTTGAGACCTTTCCCGGCCTCCGGATACAGCTTGCCCAGATCGATCCAGCCGACGATCTTGCCGGTGTTCTGATCGATGCGGGCGATCGTGTTGGTATGCCAGATATTGGCGAAGATCTCGTCGCCCACCACTTCCAGCTCGTTGATCTGGTCGACCGCGATGCCGTCGGCCGTCACCTTCACGCGGCGCACTTCGAGGAAGGTCTTCGGATCGAGGAAGCGCAGGGTCGCGCTGCCGTCGCTTAACACCAGCTCCTTGCCGTTTTGCGCCAGGCCCCAGCCCTCGCCCGGATAGGCGAACTGGTTGCGCAGGTCGAAGGTGGCGAGGTCGAAGACGAAGCCGGTCTGCGTTTGCCAGGTGATGCTGACCAGCGTGTCCTTCCAGGCGGTCAGGCCCTCGCCGAAGTACTGCGGCGGGATGTCCTTGCTTTGCAGGACCTTGCCGGTCTCCAGGTTCACCTTGCGGATCGACGATTTGCCGTTCAGGCCCGTGCTCTCGTAGAGAAAACCGTCGCGGTACAGCAGGCCCTGGGTGAACGCCTGCGGGTCGTGCGGGTAGCTGCGCACGACCTTGAAGTCGTAGGTCGGTATCGAGGGGGCGGCCAGCGCGCCGGCGGCCGGCAGCAGGGAAAGCGGCAGGGAAAGCAGGAGCGGGGTTGTAATGCTTTTTATTTGCACAATTCGTTTCACTGTCAGGCTACCGTTGAATTCTGTAGTTCGACCATGGCGTCGAGGGTCGTGCCGGGGCCCGCGAATTCGGCCTCGATGCAGGCGCGCGCCTCCGGCGACAGGATCAGGCCGACCGCCTGGCGACGCATTGCCTCCGCCGCGTCGATTTCGCCACAGCCGGCCAGCAGTTCGAGCAGCAGACGCACTTCGGCCATGTAGTTGTAGACGGTGGCCAGCAGGTCGGACATGCCTTCGTCGGTGAGCAGCTGGAGCTGGGCGACGTGGGCGTTGACTTCGCCCGCGTAGGCCGCCAGGTGTTTTTCCGGCTCGGGAAGGTAGCTGCGCGCCAGCGCGTAGTCGCCGCAGGCCATCATCGACGTCAGCGCCGAGTTGGCGCATTCCGCCGCCAGCGGCGCCGGCAGCTGCTTGAACAGCAGCCAGGTGTTTTGCAAGTCACCCAGTTTGTCGTTGATGGCGCGGATGTCGTTGAAGAGGATGGCGTCGCCGCCGTCGGCCATCAGCCGATCCGTGAGGCGCTGGCGCAGCGCGACCAGCGCTTGCCGCGCCGGCAGGTGTTCCTCGGCCAGCTTGGCCCAGGCGCTCAGCACATAGGACAGCCGCAGCGGCGCCACTTCCGTGTCGCGCACGGACGTGGCGTCGAACAGCCAGATATAGTCCTTCAGGGCGGTGTCGAACTCGCCGGCGGAATGGGCGCCCCAGGCGCGCTCCAGAACTTCGTGAACATTATCCATTACTACCTCTTATGAGATGAATGGACATTCTATTACGGATTTCGGGGAATCAGGCGCCGAGCTGGCGGTCTATTGCGCCGCTGATCTCCGCTTCGAGGCGTTGATGCGAGCGGCTTTGCATGGCGTCGCCCAGCATCACCAGCACCGGACCATGGGCTTCGCCCAGCCCCAGGGCCAGCGCGGCGATGGTCAGGCGGCGGATGCGCTGGTCCGGACGGCTGCAGTTTTCGATGACGACGACCGGGGTGTCCGGACGGTGGCCGTGCGCCAGCAGGCGTTCGGCGGTGGCGATGGCTTCGCGCCCGCCCATGTACTGCACCAGGGTGTCGGTGTCGGGGATGGCGTCGTGGTGTGCTTCGTCCGGCGCCGTCGACGAGGTGAAAAAGGCCACGCTGCGGGCCACGCCGCGTTTGGTCAGCGGTTGCTTGCTGGCGGCGGCGGCGGCGACGGCGGTGGTGATGCCGGGGACGATTTCGACATCGATGCCGGCTTCCTCCAGCGCGCGCAGCTCCTCGTCGGCGCGGCCGAACAGCATCGGGTCGCCGCCCTTGAGGCGCACCACCAGCGCATGGCGCTGGGCGTTCTCGACCAACTGTTGGTTGATGACCTGCTGCGCGGTCGAGCGCTGGCCACTGCGTTTGCCGACCGAGATTTTCTCGGCCTGCGGGCACAGCTCCAGCATCTCCGGGGTCACCAGCGCGTCGTGCAGCACGACGTCGGCTTGCGCCAGCAGGCGCGCGCCGCGCATGGTGATGAGGTCCTGGGCGCCGGGGCCGGCGCCGATCAAATAGACTTTTCCGAGAGATGCCATTGCCATACCGTGGATTACCGTTTTATTCCGAAAGGCGAATCATACCCGCCGCGACGGTCTGGTGGGTCACTTCGTCGATCAGGATAAAGGCGCCGGTGGCACGGATGTCGGCATAGGCGTCGGCCGCCAGCGGCTGCTGGACGGTCAGTCCGATGCGGGCGATGTCGTTCAGCTTCAGGCCATCGGCGGCGTGGCGCTGCTGGGTGTTGATGTCCAACAGCGAGTCGATGCCGGTGATCTTGGCCGAGGTCTGCTTGGTGCCGTGCTTGATCCAGTACTTGCGGCGCTGGTCCAGCGGCTCGTCGGACATCCAGCAGACGTCCGCCTTCAAGGTCTTGAGCAGGGTGGCCGGCTGTTCGACATTGGCCAGCAGGTCGCCGCGCGAGATGTCCAGGTACTCGTTCAGCAGCAGCGTGATCGATTGACCGACCACCGCCGACTGGTGCGAGCCTTCCAGCGTGACGATGTCCTTGACGGTGGCGCTCTGGCCGGACGGCTGCACCACCAGCTTGTCGCCGACGCTGACCTTGCCGGCCTCGATGCGGCCCATGTAGCCGCGGAAGTCGTTGGCTTCGTGGCCGTTGTGGCGCGCAACCAGCTGCACCGGGAAGCGGAACGGCGCGTCATGCGATTCGTCGTAGACCGACAGCGACTCGAGCAGCTCGATCAGGGTCGGGCCTTTGTACCAGCTCAGTTTTTCGCTGGCGTCGACGACGTTGTCGCCGCTCAGGGCCGACAGCGGGATCGGCGTGATGTCCTTCAGGCCCAGCGTGGCGGCGAACTCGCCGTAGGCCTTGACGATGCGGTCGTAGATCGCCTGGTCGTAGTTCACCAGGTCCATCTTGTTGACGGCGACGACCACGTGCTCGATCTGCAGCAGGTGGGCGATGGTCGAGTGGCGCTTGGTCTGGATCAGCAGATCCACGCCGCCGTCCTCGCGCAGCTTCACTTTCGACACGTCGATCAGGATGATGACGGCATCGGCGGTCGAGGCGCCCGTCACCATGTTGCGCGTGTACTGCTCGTGGCCCGGGGTGTCGGCGATGATGAACTTGCGCTTCGGCGTGGCGAAGTAGCGGTAGGCCACGTCGATGGTGATGCCTTGTTCGCGTTCGGCTTCCAGGCCGTCGGTCAGCAGCGACAGGTCGACGGCGTCGCCGACGGTGCGCTTGTGCTTGGAGCGCGACATCGCGTCCAGCTGGTCGGCGAAGATGCCTTTGCTGTCGAACAGCAGGCGGCCGATCAGGGTGCTCTTGCCGTCGTCGACGGAACCGGCGGTGATGAAGCGCAGCAGGCCGCGCTCCGTCTTGGTTTCTACTTGGTTGGTGCTAGCGTTCATCAGAAGTATCCTGCTTTTTTACGTTTTTCCATCGAGGCCTCGGAGGTCTGGTCGTCCATCCGGGTGGCGCCGCGTTCGGTGATCTGGGTGATGGCGGTTTCCGCGATGATCGCCTCGACCGTCGCCGCGTCCGACGACACCGGGCAGGTGCAGGAGATGTCGCCCACGGTGCGGAAGCGCACCACTTGGGTTTCGACGGTCTCGCCTTCGCGCGGCGGGGTCAGGTCGGTCAGCGGCACCAGCAGGCCGTTGCGCGGGATGACCTGGCGCTCGTGGGCGAAGTAGATCGGCGGCAGTTCCAGTTTTTCGCGGGCGATGTATTGCCACACATCGAGCTCGGTCCAATTCGAGATCGGGAACACGCGCATGTTCTCGCCCGGGTGCACCCGGGTGTTATACAGGTCCCACAATTCCGGACGCTGCGATTTCGGGTCCCACTGGCCGAATTCGTCGCGGAAGGAGAAGATGCGCTCCTTGGCGCGGGCCTTTTCCTCGTCGCGGCGGGCGCCGCCGATGCAGGCGTCGAAGCCATGTTCGGCGATCGTCTCGAGCAGGGTGACCGCTTGCGCGGCGTTGCGCGAATCGGTTTGCGGATTGCGCAGGCGCACCGTGCCTTTTTTGATCGAATCCTCGACCGAGCCGACGATCAGGCGCTCGCCCAGTTCGGCCACGCGCTTGTCGCGGAAGGTGATCACCTCGGCGAAATTGTGGCCGGTGTCGACGTGCACCAGCGGGAACGGGAATTTACCGGGGCGGAAAGCCTTCTCCGCCAAACGCAGCAAGACCACCGAGTCCTTACCACCCGAGAACAGCAGGGCGGGGTTGCTGCATTCGGCCGCCACTTCGCGCAGGATGTGGATCGCTTCCGATTCGAGGGCGTCGAGGTGGCGCGCATTCAGGAGCACGTCGTGTACGTTGTTTTCAACTAAAGCGTTCATTGGACTAGCCTATTGTTTTTGTGGTGCGCATGAAGTCTTCTTCTGCTGCCACGGATTTAATACGTATGAGCTTACCGTCGACCATGTGCAGGCCGCATTCCTTCGAGTCCGGGTTTTCCCACCACCAGCGGCCGGCGCGCACATCCTCGCCCGGTTCCACCGCGCGGGTGCATGGCGCGCAGCCGATCGACGGATAGCCCTGGTCGTGCAGCGCATTGTAAGGCACGCCGTTGTCGCGGATGTAGTTCCAGACGTCTTCCTCCGACCAATCGGCCAGCGGATTAAACTTGGTCATGCCGTGCGCCGGGTCGTCCTCCTGCACGTGCAGCTCGGCGCGGGTGGCCGACTGCGCGCGGCGCTGGCCGGTGACCCAGGCCTTCTTGCCGGCCAGGGCGCGGCCCAGCGGCTCGACCTTGCGGATGCGGCAGCACTCGCGGCGCATCTCGACGCTGTCGTAGAAGGCGTTGAGGCCATTCTGCGCGACGTAGGCGTCGACCGCTTCGGGTTGCGGCTTGTACAGTGCGATCTCGTAGCCGTCGTAATGCTCTTTCACCTTGTCGAGCATCGCCAGCGTCTCGGGATGCAGACGGCCGGTTTCGAGCGAGAAGATGCCGATATCCAGTTTGGATTTCAGGATCAAATCGGTCAGCACCATGTCTTCGGCCGCCAGGCTGGAGGCGAAGACCGCCGGGGAAAAATCGCTGGCGATGCGCGACAGCGTGGCGCTGCTGTCGGCAATCAGCTTGCTCAGGTCACTCATTCAAACTCCAATCAGATTCCGGCGCCGTCGTTGTTGGCGGCCGGGGCGGCGACACCCGAGGTGCGGGCGTGGCGGCGGTACAGCGGCAGCTTCTGGTCGACCGACGCCTGGTAGGTCTCCGAGAAATCGGACAGGCCCTTGAGCGCGTCGTGGATGCTGCGGTCCGGGCGCGTGGCGTAGGCGTTGAAGCCGACGCGCTGCATCTGGAACAGCTGGTCGCGCAGCACGTCGCCGATGGCCCGCAGTTCACCGGTCCAGCCCAGGCGGATACGCAGGTTGTAGGCGATCGAGTAGCCGCGGCCGTCGGTGAATTTCGGGAAGTCGACGGCGATGACGGCGAACTTGGACAGGTCGTCCTTGATCGCTTCCGGACGTTCGTCGCTGGCGATCCAGACGCCGATCTCCCCGGCGGCGGCGCGCGCGGCCAGCAGCTCGCGCTGCACCAGCCACAGGCTTTGCGGCACGATCACTTTGCCCTCGGGGACGGCGACGGTGGCCGGGTCGATTTGCGGCGCGCCTTCGACCGGCTCGGCCAGGCGCAGCACCTGCCAATCGTCCTCGACGACTTCACGGCCCTTGATGATCAAATTTTTCGCTGCTTCAGACATATTCATCCTCTCCTACCAGGCGACCGGATTTCTCGGCGATCGGCGTGGCGTATACAAATTCCTTGAACGGCGCGATGCCGAGGCGCTGCGCGCAGGCGGCGAACGATTCGTCCTCGAAGCGCTCGCGCACATAGACCTGCAGCAGGCGGGCGATCACTTCCGGCATTTGCAGCGCGGAGAACGATGGTCCGATGATCTTGCCGATGGCGGAGTGGTTGCCCTGCGAGCCGCCGATCGACACCTGATACCATTCGCTGCCGTCCTTGTCGACACCGAGCACGCCGATGCTGCCGACGTGGTGGTGGCCGCAGGCGTTGATGCAACCGGAGATATTCAGCTCGATCTCGCCGATGTCGTGCTGGTAGTCGATGTCGTCGAAGCGCTCGGCGATGGCGGCGGCGATCGGGATCGACTTGGCGTTGGCCAGCGAGCAGAAGTCGCCGCCCGGGCAGCAGATCATGTCGGTCAACAGGCCGATGTTCGGCGTCGCCAGGCCCTTGGCCTTCACTTGCTGCCACAAGGTGAACAACTGCGACTGTTCGACGTCGGCCAGCACGATGTTCTGCTCGTGCGTGACGCGCAGTTCGCCGAAGCTGTATTTGTCCGACAGGTCGGCCATGAAGTCGATCTGTTCGGCGGTGGCGTCGCCCGGCGGCACGCCGGTCTTTTTCAGCGACAGCACCACGGCCGCGTAGCCGGGCTGCTTGTGCGGCTTGACGTTGCGGTTGACCCAGTTGGCGAAGGCCTTGCTGCCGGCCGCCTCGGGCGCGGCGGTGACGTCGCTGTCGTCCAGCTGCTTGTAGGCCGGCGGCTGGAAGTAGTCGATCACGCGCTGCATCTCTTCGACGGTCAAGGTTTCCGGACCATCTTTGAGGTCGACCCATTCGGCTTCGACCTGGCGGGTGAATTCCTCGACGCCGATGGCCTTCAGCAGGATCTTGATGCGGGCCTTGTACTTGTTGTCGCGGCGGCCGTACTGGTTATACACGCGCATGACGGCTTCGGTGTAGGTCAGCAGGTGCTGCCACGGCAGGAATTCGCGGATCACGCTGCCCAGGATCGGGGTGCGGCCCATGCCGCCGCCGGCCATGAATTTGAAGCCGATCTCGCCGGCTTCGTTGCGCACCACGGTCAGGCCGATGTCGTGCACGGCGATGGCGGCGCGGTCTTCGACGGCGCCGTTGATGGCGACCTTGAACTTGCGCGGCAGGGCGATGAATTCCGGGTGGAAGGTCGACCACTGGCGCAGCACCTCGGCGTACGGGCGCGGATCGATGATCTCGTCGGCGGCGACGCCGGCGTATGGATCGGACGTGGTGTTGCGGATGCAGTTGCCCGAGGTCTGGATGGCGTGCATCTCCACCGAGGCCAGGTCGCTCAGGATGTCCGGAGTCTGTTCCAGCTCGATCCAGTTAAACTGGATGTTCTGGCGGGTGGTGAAGTGGCCATAGCCGCGGTCGTACTTGCGGGCGATGTGGGCGAACATGCGCATTTGCTTGGACGACAACAAACCGTATGGCACGGCGATGCGCAGCATGTAGGCGTGACGTTGCATGTACAGGCCGTTCTGCAGGCGCAGCGGCACGAATTCGGCTTCGGTCAGCTCATCGGAGAGGCGGCGCCGTACCTGGTCGCGGTACTGTGCGATGCGTTCACGCACGATAAGATGGTCGTACTGGTCGTATTGATACATATTCTTCCTAGATAGTAGCTTGCTAGAATCCCCACACTAGCGCTAATAGTAATAAACTTCGTCTTTATTCCAAACGACTTAGTCTTTATTTGCTTATATAAGGATTGGGCATAAGCATGGACGCTAATAATTTTAAGATGGGCCAAGACTAGATGAACCTTCACCAACTGCGCTTCGTGCGCGAGGCCGTACGCCAGAACTACAACCTGACCGACGCCGCCAAGGCCCTGTTTACCTCCCAGCCCGGCGTGTCGAAGGCGATCATCGAGCTGGAGGAGGAGCTCGGCGTCGATATCTTCACCCGTCACGGCAAGCGTATACGGGGCTTGACCGAGCCAGGCCGGCTGGTGCTGGAGTCGGTGGAGTTGATTATGCAGGAAATCGACAGCCTCAAGCGCATCGGCAAGGAATACGCGGCCCAGGACAGCGGCAGCTTCACCATCGCCACCACACACACGCAGGCGCGCTACACGTTGCCCAAGGTGGTGCAAGCCTTCATGCTGAAGTTTCCCAAGGTGCGCTTGTCTTTGTTGCAAGGAAATCCCCAGCAGATCGCCGAAATGGTCCAACGCGACCAGGCCGACCTGGCCATCGCCACCGAATCCATCGCCGGAATTACCGGGCTGATAACGTTGCCATGTTATCAATGGGAGCATGTGGTGGTGGTGGCGCCGGACCATCCTTTGCTCAAATCCAAGCAGGTGACCTTGGAAGAAATTGCCGCATTCCCCATCATCACGTACGATGGCGCCTTCGCCGGCCGCAGCAAGATAGACCACGCGTTTTCCCTGCGCGGGCTGAAGCTGGACGTGTTGCTGGAGGCCATAGACGCCGATGTGATCAAGACCTATGTCGAGTTGGGCATGGGGATTGGTATCATAGCGGGTATGGCCTATGACGCCGAGCGCGACAAGAACCTGCGCGCCATCCCTGTCGGCCACCTGTTCGGCATGAATGTGTCGCGGGTGGCGGTCAAGCAGGGCGCCTATCTGCGCAGCTATATATATACCTTTATTGAACTGCTGGCCCCCACGCTCAACCGCAAGTTGATCGAGCAGGCCATGAGCGGTGAAAAAGAGCACTACGAACTGTAACTAGAAAGCACTACCATGATTACCAATCAGTTGGCACAATTCTATGCCGTCAATGCCGACAACTACGACCAGGTCTACGCGCGCGAAGAGCGCTTCGACGACCTGGACGACCTGCAGGAAATGGTCGCCGAGCTGTTCCAGGGCCACAAGGTGCTGGAGCTGGCCTGCGGCACCGCCTATTGGACCGATTTGATCGCCGAGGTGGCCGAGTCCGTGCACGCCACGGATCTGCTGCCGGAAATGATCGCGCTGGCCGAGACGCGCGGCCTGGACGAGGACGTCGTGACCTTCGGCGTGATGGACGCGTTCAACCTGCCCGATGACCTGGAGGGCAAGTACACCGCCGTGTTCGCCGCCGGGCTGTGGACCCACGTCAAGCGCGAGGACCAGGAAAAATACCTGAAGACCCTGCGCGCCAAGCTGGGCAAGGACGTGATGCTGGTGCTGCTCGACGAGTCCTATGTCGACGGCGACACGATGGTGTTCGCGCGCACCGACCTGGAAGGCAACACCTTCCAGATCCTGACGGCCGACGACGGCCAGCGCTACGAGGTGATGCACAACTACCTGACCGACAGCACCCTGCGCAAGCGCTTCGCGGCGTCGGCCAAGCAGATCCGCATCGAACGGCTGCAGTACTACTACCTGTTGAGCTGCAAGCTGAAGTAAGTTTGGTCTGCACGCGGTGTTGCCGCGTTACCTTTTTTTTCACTACTGATGTTGATTTACAACAAATTGGTGTTGTCACATTGTTGAAGTAATTGATAGGCATGATTCGCCCCGTGCAGCTTTCTTTCAACCTTCAGTAGAGAACATCAAGTGAAAAAACTTACTCTGGCAGCAATGATCATCGGCGGTTTCGCAGCGCAGGCGCAAGCTCAATCGAACGTAACGATCTACGGTATCGTCGATGCCGGTATCGTCAGCGAGCGCGGCGGCGCGGCCGGCAGCGTGACCAAAGTCACCAGCGGTATCGGCAGCCAGTCCCGTTTGGGTTTCCGCGGCACCGAAGATCTGGGCAATGGCCTGTCGGCCATCTTCCAGATCGAGACCGGCCTGAAAGTCGATGACGGCACCCTGGACAACACCAACAGCGCGCTGTTCAATCGCCAGGCATTCGTCGGTCTGCGCAGCAAGGAAGCCGGCACCCTGACCCTGGGTCGCCAGTACACGATGCTGTACAACGCCATGAGCCAAGTGGCCGACCCGTTCGGCGCCGGCTATGCCGGTTCGATCAAGAACTTGTTTCCGACCGCCGGCGCCAACACCCGCGTCAGCAACGCCGTGGTCTACGCCACCCCTGTGTTCTCGGGCTTCAGCGCCGAAGCGCTGTACGCGCTGGGCGAGCAGGCCGGCAGCAGCGAAGCCGGCCGTCAATTCGGCCTGGGCCTGAACTACGGTCAAGGCCCGCTGAACGCGCGTCTGGTCTACAACAACCGTAACAACGACACCGTCGCCGTCGGCACCACCCCGGCCGCGAACCGTGACTCGGGCCGCAACACGCTGTTCGCCGCCAACTACGACTTCAAAGTCGTCAAGGCTTACTTCGCCTACGGCGTTGACAAGGGTCTGAACAGCGCCGCGCTGCCGGTGGCCAACGCTTACGGCTACGCCGTCGCCCCGCGCGCCAGCCTGGATAGCAACGACATTCTGGTCGGCGTGCAAGTGCCGGTCGGCAGCGGCACCATCATGGCCTCGGCGATCCGCAAGAACGACAAGACCCGCTTCAATCAGGATGCCGATCAGTGGGCCGTGGGTTACCTGCACGCGTTGTCGAAGCGTACCGGTGCTTACATCGCCTACGCCAAGATCAAGAACAAGAACGGCGCCGGCTACACCGTCGGTAACAACAACGAAGCCGGTACGGGCGACAAAGCCTTCAACGTTGGCGTGCGTCACTCGTTCTAAGCGGTATCGACGGCGCTTTCCTGGGACCGCAGCGGCAACCGGATGATAATCCGGGTGCCGCTGTCGCTGAGGATGGAAATGTCGCCGTGCAGTGCCCAGACCCGTTCGCGCATCCCGATCAGGCCGAAGGACGATGCCTTGTCCATGTCATGTTCGGCGATGCCGCGACCGTCGTCGTGTATCGAAATTTGCAGCGACGATTCCGAACGCCGCAAGGTTAGCTCGACGTTTTGCGCCTCCGCGTGGCGCGTGATGTTGGTCAGCGCTTCCTGCGCGATGCGGAAGATGGCCGTGCTGTAGGCGTCATCGAGTATCAAATCCTCTTCGTTCGCGTGCAACCGGCAGGAGATGCCGTAGCGCGACACGAATTCCTGGCGCAGACTTTCCAGCGCAAAATACAAACCTCCCTCGTCGAGCGCACGCGGCCGCAGATTGCTGGCGATGCGCCGCAACGACGTGATGGCCGACATCAGCAGATCGTCCATGCCCGCCTGCAGCTTGCGCGCGGCCGGATCGCCGCTCGACTGCTGCTGAAGCAGCGCCAGATCGACCCGCAACGTCGCCAGCAGTTGGCCGAGATCGTCGTGCAGTTCGCGCGCGATGTGCTTGCGCTCCTCTTCCCGTATCGTTTGCAGGGCCGCCGACAGCTCGCGCAACTGCGAATACGATTGCTCGAGCTGTTCCTGCACCTGCTTGCGTTCGGTGATGTCGCGCAGGATGATGGTGTAGATCTGGTGGCCGTTTTCCGATAGCGAGGAGATCGAGCCCTCGAGCGGGAAGTGCTGGCCGTTGGCCTTCATGCCGGTGACCGCGTAGTCGCTGGCGCGGCGGCCCTTCATGCGCAGGCGGATGCCGGTCGAACCGAAGTAGTGGGTGGACGAGGTGCCGCCGGTATGGCGCTGGTCGCGCGGAATGAATTGCTGTAGCGGCACGCCCTCCATCGATTGCACGGTGGTGCCGAACATGGCGGCGGCCGACGGATTGGCTTGCAGGATGTGCTGATGCTCGTCGGTGATGATGATGGCATCGCTGGCATGCTGGATGATGCCCCGGCTGCGCTTGTGCGCGGCGGAGGTGGCGCTGGAGCACAACCAGCCCATGCGCCACGACAGGCGGGCGAACAAGGCTGCGCCGACACTGATGACGGGCAGCTTGAATAACGATCTGGCTTGGCCGGGCATTTTCATGCGGCATCCCTCAGCCGGAAGAGGGGCGGCTGCAACACAAACAGTATGGCAGCCTGATTTCGCCCTTTTGATATGTCTCAATCCTGCGCCGGGCGGGCGCTATCTTCCTTGATCGGTCCTTACATCTGCTTGAACAAATGCAGGAAACTGCGGCTCACTTCCAGCTTGTCCGATTTACCCTTGATCATGACAAGATGGCGGCCGCGGATGTCGCGTGTAACGCCTTCGATGGCGTTGACGTTGACCAGCGTGGCGCGGTGGATTTGCCAGAACAGCGCCGGATCGAGTTCCTCCGCCAGGTCGCGCACCGGCTTGCGGATCAGCGCCTCGTAGCGCTCGGTCTGCACGCAGGTGTATTTTTCGTCGGAGCGGAAGAACAGGATTTCCTCGACCGGAATCATGCGCAGGTCCTGGCCGATGCTGGCCTGAATCCATTGTAAATACGCCGGTTTCGGCGCGGTGATTTTCTCCGCCAGTTGCGACAGCATTGCCGTCACGCTGGCGTTGACGTCCGCCGCGGGCTTGCTCAGGCGGGTCTTGAGGCGGTCGACGGTGATCTGCAAACGCTCCGGCTCCGGCGGTTTGAGGACGTAATCGACGGCGCCGCGTTCGAACGCCTCGACCGCGTAGGCATCGTAGGCCGTCACGAAGACGATATGGCTTTTGTTGCCGATCACGGTGGCCGCTTCCATGCCGGTCTTGCCCGGCATGCGGATATCGAGGAAGGTGAAGTCCGGCTTGAGCTGGTCGACCAGTTCGATCGCCTCGTCGCCGTTCTTGGCTTCGCCGATAATGTCCAATTCGGGCCAGACTTGGCCCAGGCGCATGCGCAATTGATCGCGCATCAAACGTTCGTCATCGGCAATGATTGCTGTAGGCATGGGTGGTTTTAGGTTATTAAGTGTGAGTGATTATTTGGTCAATTATTCAACGAATCCGCGCAATAATCAATCGCTCTTATTTCGGCTCGTGTTTGGGTTCTTTATTGGCCAGCTGATACGGCACCTCGATCGTGGCGATGACGCCGCTCGGGCTGTTGGCCGCGATCAGCAACTGGCCCTGATCGCCGTGCAGTAGTTTCAGGCGCTCGCGGATGGTCATCAGGCCCAGCCCGGTGCCGTCGCTGGGCACCGCGCCAAAGCCGAGGCCGTCGTCGCTGACGATGACGCGCAATTTGTTGTGGGCGACATCGGCGCGTACCTTCAGCGTGCCGCCCTGGGGCTTGGCTTCGAGGCCGTGCTTGATGGCGTTTTCCACCATCGATTGCAGCATCATCGGCGGGAACGCGGCGCTGCGCAGGCCGTCGGGGATGTCGAAGTCGACCGTCAACCGTTCTTCCATGCGCATTTTGAGCAGGTTCAGATAGGCCACGACCATGTCGGCTTCGCGGCCGAGGTTGGTGATCAGCGCGTTGTCGCGCATTTGCGGCAGCACCGCGCGCAGGTATTTGATCAGGCTGCGCTGCATGGCCGAGGCGCGCGGCGGGTCCGTTTCGATCAGGTGCTCGACCGAGGCCAGCGTGTTGAACAAAAAGTGCGGTTCGACTTGCGCCTGCATCATTTGCATCTTCGCTTCGCTGAGCTGGCGCTGCATGGATTCGCGTTCGACGGCGGCGTTGGCGGTCAGCGTTTCCGCCTCGGCGCGTTTTTTGCCGCCCATGAGCGCCTTGGTGCCGAACAGGGCCAGCACCAGCAAGGTGACGAAGCTGCGGAACCAGGTCGAGGCCTGGCCGTGGTAGCGGGCCACTTTCTGCTCGGCCGCGTCGTCGACCGCCTCTTCGATGGCGTTGGATAATTCTTCGCCGATTTGCGGCGGCAGATCGATGTGGACCTCTTCGCCAGGCAGGGTGGGCAGGGCGGGGACGGCCGGAGTGATGGTTTTGTCGCCCTTGCCGCTTTTGTCGTGGGGTGCCGCAGGTTCGGCCGGCTCGGCGGGCGCTTCGGGCGCCGCCGGTTCGGTCGGCGGGGCCGGCTCGGCCGGTTCGGCGCGGGGAGCGCCGTTCTCGTCCACACTGCTTTCGGCCTTCTCCGCATCCTTATTACGCTTGCCGCGCATGTTAAAGCGAATGCCGCTGTCGTCGATCACGATATTGGTGTCGGCGCCTTTGCGTTTCTTGTCGCTGCGGACCAGTTCTTCTTGAACCGGGCTCGACGAAAACAGTTCGTCCTGAAGAATCGAGCCGGCGATCAGCATCAATACGGCGAACACCAGAAACTTCCACCACGACAACTGGGTCACCCAGGTGGCGGTCGCGTCGAAGCCGTGATGCAGCCAAGCGGCGGCCGTTTTCAGGGTGTCTTGCGTTTTAGGCATAGGAAACATGTAAGGCTTTCACTCTTGAGTACGAGGCAAGTGTAACGAGTTTTGTGACGGTGCAACTGTAACGGTGATGGCGGTGATACGCCATGGCCATGCGACAGTCTGCAAGAAATAGGGAGTGGACGGCGCGGGGAGGGGACAGAAAATAGGTCTTGCCAAGCCTGTGGGCGCTTTGCTATAGTTCGCCTCCTCGCAAAACGACGCACACAAAACAAGGTGTTGCAGAGTGAAGCGAGCGAAAGAAGATGTGGTTTGAGGGGTTGACGAAATAAGCGAAACGCCTCATACTCTTTCTTCTGCGCTGACGAACAAAACGATTTGTCAAGCGTGCAAGCAGTACCGAACAAAGTTCTTTAAAAATTAACAGTCGATAAGTGTGGACGTTTGATGAAAGTGCACGCGGAGCTTCGGTTCCGCGATACTTAAAATATCAAATGTTCACAAGAAGTAATGAAATAGGCGCTATGAAAATAGTGGCCTGTCAGTATTTTGAGTGAGCGACCCGTGAGAAATCACGGTGCTACGAAAGTAGCAAATAAACAGAGATT